>JAFYQQ010000035.1 GCA_017559845.1 Bacteroidaceae bacterium
ATTTGGAAAATTTATGTCTTACTTTGCATGTTGTTTAGCTACATGCCCATGGAGGGTGTGTTGTATACAATAAAGAAAAAGAAAGAATAAAATTATAAATCAATTAATTATTAACAATTTAGATTTTTTAAAGAAAATGAAAATGAATGAGATTTATGAGGCTCCCGTACTGGAGGTCCTGAATGTGATGGTAGAGGGCGGTTTTGCTGCAAGCTTCAACCCCGGAGAAGATAATGGTGAAGATGCCCCCGAACTCTAAACTAGAAGAGAGTAAAGAGTACAATTTTTTATTAAAACATAAAGAGCAATGAAAAAAAACAAGATTTTATTTGCAGCATTAGCATCTACCATGATTGTTGGTTGTGCCGACGAAGATTTCATGGTGAATGGCAATGGTAGCGCTCAAGGTTTGAATGGTAAATTGGTGGAAGCTGGTTTATTGTCAGGTGTTCGCGACAGCGAAGAGTCATCAACACGCGCCTACACTTCTCGAGGCCAATTTGTATGGATGCCAACCGAACTTGAAGACAATGGTGCTCTGACTGAAGCAAGAAAAAACCAAAAGGTAGGCTTCTGTTGGACTGGTAACAATTCTGTTCATCCTGAGTATGCAGTAACAGGCAATTCTAGCTATGTTTACACAAATTATGAGTATGAACATGTTGGCTGGTTAGATGTGAAAGCCGATAATCCTGATGATGAAGAGTGTTTCGATAACGAGTTGAGAAATGGTGCATATATTGTAGGTGAAGGTTCTCCTGAAGCAACATGGGCTGAATCTGCGCCAGCAACCTTCTACAATAATTACTATACTCAAGGATATCCAGGAACTGCTAAAGATCCTCAGGGAGCATACGATCAAACAACCCATGCACAGAGCAGTGGTGTTCTGAATTTGGCAAGTGGTATTTTCAGCACCAAAAACGCCTCAGTGTTTGAAGGTGAGTATCTTGTTTACTACCCTTACACTGACGCATTCACAAAGGGTGAGATTGTAGCACAGATGCCTACAGAATATGACATTGTTATTGAGAATGATAAAGATAACACGGCTGGCAAGTATTTGCAGAATCCTTATGCTTCTGCTAGCGATGTTGCTTTTGCTATTGGTTATCTACCCCATTATGAAGGCGGCAATACTTCATCATCATTCAAGGCCAAGACATTGAATGCATTAGTTGGCGTAAAGATTGGTAGTTGGGACGCATCAGATAAGACAAAACAAGGCGCTGATGTAAAAATTAAGACTGTTATGCTCTACTCTGAGACCCAGGGCATCATGTACCAGCAGAATCTCAATGCCGGAAAGTGTATTGATGCGTTAAAGAACGGTAAAGGCGTAAGCGCTGAACTATTCTGTGGCGAACCCACAAAAACAAATGTTATTTATGCCAATTTGAACAGTGACACAAATGAACAAGCTAACGAACAGAACCCTGTTACTGTAGAAGGAACAAAGGGTGTTCCCGCTGAATATGTAACCGTTGCTTTCCCTGTTTTTGCACAGACTGTTTCAGACCTGCAGATTATTTTGGTAAATGAAAAAGACCAAACTTATACGGTCAATGCAGATGCCACAATATTTGAGGCAAACAAAGCTTACATGAAGACAATCAACTTAAATGGTGTAAAATTCCAAAACGAATACATGGTTGTTGACGAGGCTTCTTTGTGGTCAGCATGGGAGAAAATTGGATCCGATGGAAATAGTGATTTGCAAGCAGTTAATAAAATCAAGATGCTGAATGACATCACCTTAGAGGGTCTTGGTAAGGTGTCAGGAAAGGGTAACTATAACTCTTGGTTCTTTGATAAGAATATTAATATTTATTCAAAGACAACTCCTATTTCTACGTTGACCTTGGCTTCTGAACAAAAGATGAGTATCAAGGGATGGAGAGAAGCTTCTGTAAATGGTGAAGCAACACTTTCTTTTGATGTTCCTGTTGTGATTCAAGGTGCTGGATGCTGCGAGAAGACCCCTGCTGTTCTGGTTGTAGGTAATGCAAATGAAAAAGATGGTAAGGTTGTATTCAACAAGGATGTAACCAACTATGGTACCTTGGCTTTGAATAACAATGGAACAAACGCACAGACAATAGAAATCAATGGCATACTTACCAATAAATATGATGATTATGCCGTTTCTAAACAGAAGACTACAGGTGCTGCTGAAGTTTATATGATGGGTGCAAAAGATGCCAAGTTGGTAATTGGTCAATTTGACAACAAAAATGGTAAGACTATTGTTGCCGCAACTTCTGTAAACCTTGATAAACTTTTTGGAGAAGAGGCTGCACTCCCTGCAATCTTGGATGCCGAAACTGCAACAGAACGTGAGAATTTTGTTGAAATTTTCACTCTTAATAATGATGCGGAATTTGACATTCACACTATGTCCATGGTAACTATTGGTGAAAGTTTTGCAAATTCTACTGATGCAGTCCTCAAGACACAAGGAATAGCAAAATCTAAGACAGACGGCCGTATTGACATTTTGGGTGCAGCAGTAAATGCTGGTGTAATCGACAACCAGGGTGTTTCTAACTTAATGACACAATTGACTAACACTGGTTTATTCGTAGACCGTCAGAGCGGCCAGGTTGGTGGTAAGATGATTGATAACGGAACATCTGAAGCCGGCGCTGAGAAAAAGTACGGTAATATGACATACAAGACTGACATTAAGAATGCCGGTATTTACGTCGCTCAGGTTGAAACAACTGATCGCATGAACAAAATCTTGAGTGATAAGGTTATTGAACCCTCTGTAAACATTGTAGAAATCGTAGGTAATGATGTTGTTTACTATAATATGTATCAGTATGCAGACGCTATGGGTGACAAAGACCTATTGATAAATTATGAAACAATCGTTATCAAATCATACAATACGACAGACAAAAAGTCACAACTCCGTGATTTGGCACATTGTGTAACAGTCCTTGATGGATGCACACTGAAAGTATTTGATGGAAGATTAATTGTAAAGAACAATGTTAACGTTGAAAAGGATGCAGTCGTATTATTTGCCGCAGCAAATCAGGCTGATAAGTCAAATATCATTGTACAGGGCAACATCAACAATGATGGTACTGTAACAAACAATGCTACATATTTCGAGGTTAAGAAGAACATTGAGAACAAAGGCACCTTCAAGTCTACAACACAGTTTAAAGTTGTTAAAGATGTAAACAACACTGGTCAGTTTATCTCAAAGGGTGATGCTAACCTTATCAGCGGCAACTTCAATCAGACTGGCACTAGCTCATATTCTGAATTTGCTTCTAAGACAACAACTACAATCGAAGACACCTTCACTTGTACAGGAGGTTTGTTCGAACGTCTTACTGTTGGCGGTGAAGAACATCGTGCTACTGTAAACGTCAACACCCTTGGTAGTGTTGTAGGCGGAAAGACCACAACTGCATGGCCTACTGAGTATTAATTTGAGAATAGAATTATATCAATTCAAATTGAATAACTAATTATAGAGGATGTGCAAAATGGCACATCCTCTTTTTAAATTCATAAAATATGCATGCAAAAATGGGGGTAGTTATACTATGGATAACCATATTGTCATCATGTATAAATCGAAACCACGAAAGTTCTTTTAATAACATCAAAAGAGGTGAGATTGAATTTTTAGACACTATTCATCACTTCGATATTATACATAAAGACAACCCAATAGATTCCTTCGATTTTAAGTTTGTAAACACAGGCGAAAGTCTCCTCGCAGTGATAGATGCAAAAACATCGTGCAATTGTACAAAAATACATTTTTCTCGTGAACCAATACAGCCAGGTGATACATCTTATATAAGAGTTATATATGATGGAAAAGGCCGTAATAGTGAATTTTTCGCCAAGACCGTGATTGTATATACTAGTGCTTCAAAAGAATTTGTTCGTTTACACATTAATGGTCAAATTCAGTAAAAAAGTTGCATTAGTTATGATATTTCCTTTATACAAATTTTGGTTCGCGTGTTTATATGGAAATCAAAATAAAATAGATGCATTATTGACCTAATCATTTTTTCAAATCCTCCTCTCCTTTGCTGAGAATCGTGTATTTTCATTCTCGCCTGTACATTGAACAAAAATGAAAACCTCAGGACATTTAGAGTGGGGCAGCACCCAATGCAACGGGGTTGGCCGCATTGGGTGCTGCATTACGATACTGTGTTGTATATAAACCGATCAGCGATAAAGACTATTACTTAAAATATATTCAGGAAATGAATATATCTGATTCAAATTCTAATCAAATCGGTTAGAAATTAGCCGCCAGTGCTTCGGCGCATCGCTCGCCGTCTACTCCGGCACTGACAATTCCTCCTGCATAGCCGGCACCTTCTCCGCAGGGATAGAGTCCGCTGATGCGGATATGTTGCAATGTGAGTTGGTCGCGCAGAATACGTACCGGACTGCTTGTGCGGGTTTCCACGCCAATGACGGTGGCTTCTGCTGTGAGGAAGCCGTGCATCTGTTTTCCCCATGTCTTGAATGCCTCGCGCAGTCGGCTGCTGATGGGCTGTGGCATCCAGAAATGCAGAGGGCTGGCAATGAGACCGGGAGCATAGGAACTGGTGTTGAGGTCTGCGCTGAGCCGTCCGTTTACAAAGTCGGTCATGCGTTGTGCCGGAGCAGTCTGTGTGCGGTTGCCCTGCTGCCAGCAGACGCGTTCCATTTCTTCCTGATAATACATCATGCGCAACGGGTCGTTGCTTTCGGCCTGCAAGTCTTCGGGGCGTATTTCCACCACCATTCCGCTGTTGCTCCAGCGTCCGTTTCTGTGGCTGGGACTCATGCCGTTTACCACCAGTTGCTCTGGTCCGCTTGCTGCCGGCACAACGAATCCTCCGGGGCACATACAGAAACTGTACACACCTCTGCCATCCACTTGCCTCACCATATTGTATTCTGCTGCAGGGAGCCATTTTCCCCTTCCGTCCTTGCTGTGGTATTGTATCCGGTCTATCAGTTCAGCCGGATGTTCCAGACGTACGCCCACGGCCAGTCCTTTGGCTTCAATCTCAATCTGTTCGTGAGAGAGCATGCGGTAGACATCGCGTGCAGAATGTCCGGTGGCAAGGATTACGGGACCGTTCCACTCCAGCTTTTCGCCGGTGGGCAGATGGGTACATTCAATCCCTTGTACCTTGTTGTCCTTTATGATGAGTCGGTCCATGCGCGTCTCGAAATGCACTTCTCCTCCACATCTCAGAATGGTATTGCGCATGTTCTCTATGACACGGGGCAGGCAGTCTGTACCGATGTGTGGATGGGCATCCACCAATATGGAATCGCAGGCTCCGTGCTGCACAAAGACATGAAGAATCTTTTCGCTGTTGCCGCGCTTCTTGCTTCGGGTGAAAAGTTTTCCGTCGCTGTAGGCTCCTGCGCCTCCTTCGCCAAAGGCATAGTTGCTTTCGGGGTCTATCTGCTGGGTGGTACGGATACGCGCAAGATCCTTTTTGCGGGTCCTGACGTCCTTTCCGCGCTCCACAACAATGGGGCGTATGCCAAGTTCAATCAGTCGGAGGGCGGCAAACAGTCCGCCGGGGCCTGCTCCCACGACAATGGCTTCCTTGTGCCCGGCAACATCGGGATAGAAGGTAGACTGGTATGTCTGTGACTCTGGACGCTCGTTGACGTAAACTCTTACGGTAAGGTTCACATAGACGGTACGTTGCCGTGCGTCAATGCTACGTTTGAGAATGCGCACTGCAGTGGGCTTAATCTGCATCTCGCGTTTCAGATAGGCCGTAACAGACGCTTCATCGTAGGCGTCTTTTGGCAGGATTCTGAGGGTATAATCTTTTGTCATGTCTGTTTGTTTATGATGCAAAAGTACACAAACTTCTTGGATTAAGTTTACCGTGGCAGCCTTTTTCTGCCGTTAAGCATAAATATGTGGTTGCTTAATGCCTTTTTTATGGATATTTCTTAGTAAATTTGCGACCAAAAGAATTCAGCACGTATGAAAGTATTGAAATTTGGCGGAACATCCGTAGGTTCCGCGGATAGTATCCTGAATGTAAAGAAGATTGTTGAGTCCCAGGCCGAGCCCGTCATTGTGGTTGTCAGCGCCTTGGGCGGAATTACAGATAAGTTGATAAAGACAGCCCAGCAGGCAGAGGCTGGCGATCCCATTTACCAGAAGACATTTCTGGAGATTGTGGAGCGTCATGAGGACATGGTAAGTGCCGTTATTCCGGCCGGCCGCAACAGGGAGACACTCCAGGCCATTGTCAAGGCTCATCTTGAAGAGTTGCGTAGTATCTATCAGGGCGTGTTCCTGATTCGCGACCTCAGTCCCAAGACACAGGCAGCCATTGTCAGTTATGGTGAACGCATCAGCAGCCGTATTGTGGCCACGTTGATAGACGGGGCGGAATGGTATGACAGCCGCGAGTTCATCAAGACCGAACGCAAGGCTGGCCGTAACATACTGGCCACTGAACTGACCAACGAACTGGTGTGCAAGAACTGGGAGGTCATTCCGCAAATCAGTCTGGTGGGCGGTTTCATCAGTACAGATGTGGAGAGCGGCGAGGTGACCAACCTTGGCCGTGGCGGTTCGGACTATACCGCCAGTATCATTGCTGCGGCACTCAATGCCCAGGTGTTGGAAATCTGGACGGATGTGGACGGATTCATGACCGCAGACCCTCGTGTGATTCCCAATGCCTATGTCATCAACGAACTTTCCTATATTGAAGCGATGGAGTTGTGCAACTTCGGAGCAAAGGTGGTATATCCCCCCACCATCTATCCGGTTTGCATCAAGAATATCCCCATCCGCATAAAAAATACATTTAATCCCGAGGCGCCTGGCACAATCATTAAAAAGGATGTGGAGGACGACTCCAAGGCCATTAAGGGTATTTCAAGCATTGACGGCACCAGCCTGATAACCATCAGCGGTCTCAGTATGGTGGGTGTGATTGGTGTG
The DNA here is from genome assembly GCA_017559845.1 of Bacteroidaceae bacterium. Taxonomy (GTDB): domain Bacteria; phylum Bacteroidota; class Bacteroidia; order Bacteroidales; family Bacteroidaceae; genus Physcousia. The sequence goes on from JAFYQQ010000035.1 coordinate 6,968, forward strand.
AACCGCCGTATCTTCAGCTGCTTGGCAGACAACGGCATCAGTGTGTTCATGGTATCCCAGGCCAGCAGTGAGAACAGTACCAGCATCGGTGTGCGCGATGTGGATGCCGCCGAGGCTTGCCGCGTACTCAACATCGAGTTTGCCAAGGAAATTGAACAGGGTTCCATGTATCCTATACAGGACGAAAGCGGACTGGCGACAGTGGCGGTTGTGGGCGAGAACATGAAGCACACGCCGGGCATTGCCGGAAAGCTTTTCGGCACGTTGGGACGCAATGGTATCAGTGTGATAGCCTGTGCACAAGGTGCCAGCGAAACCAATATCTCATTTGTGGTGGATGCGCGTTATCTCCGCAAATCTCTTAATGTCATCCATGACAGTTTTTTTCTGAGTGAGTATCAGGTGCTCAATCTGTTCATTACCGGAGTGGGTACCGTTGGCGGAAGCCTTATCGAACAGATTGCCCAACAGCGGGAGAAACTGATGCATGAGATGGGTCTGAAACTGAATGTGGTGGGAATTGCCAGCGGTCATAAGGCGGTCTTTTCTCGCGACGGACTGGAACTGGGTAATTTCCGTCAGCTCCTGGCCGATGCGGAGGACAGCGACATACAGCGTCTGCATGACGAGGTGGTTGGCATGAACATTTTCAACAGCGTGTTTGTGGACTGTACAGCCAGTGCCGAGGTGGCAGGGCTTTACAAGGACTTCCTCAACCATAATATTCATGTGGTGGCTGCCAACAAGATTGCGGCAAGCAGTGATTTCGAGAATTATCACGAGCTGAAGGAAATTGCGCACAAACGTGGTGTCAAGTTCCTCTTTGAAACCAATGTGGGAGCAGGACTGCCCATCATACGCACCATAAACGACCTGTGCAACAGCGGAGACAAGATTCTGCGCATAGAGGCTGTGTTGAGCGGAACGCTTAACTATATATTCAATACCATCAGTGCCGAGGTCCCTTTCAGCGAAACGGTGAAGATGGCCAAGGCGGCCGGATACAGCGAACCTGATCCGCGAGTTGACTTGAGTGGTAAGGATGTAATCCGTAAACTTGTGATTCTGGCTCGCGAGGCGGGTTACAAGATCAATCAGGAGGATGTGGAGACGCATCTGTTCATTCCCGAATCCTTCTTCCAAAGTTCAATAGAAAAGTTCTGGGAAAAGCTTCCTTCGCTTGATGCGGATTTCGAACAGCGTCGTCAGCAGTTGGCAGAGAATGACAAGGTGTGGCGCTTTGTGGCAAAACTGGAGAACGGACGTGCAAGCGTTTCGCTCGAAGAGTTCTCCCGTGACCATTCGTTCTATGTGCTCGAAGGAAGCAACAATGTGGTGCTGCTCACCACAGAACGCTATAAGGAGTATCCCATGCTCATTCAGGGCTATGGCGCGGGAGCCAGTGTGACGGCTGCCGGTGTCTTTGCCGACATCATGAGCTTGGGCTAATATAATTTATAAATTTTTGAGGTTGTGAAACACCTGATTATATTGGGTGACGGCATGGCGGACTGGCATTGTGAGGAGCTTGGAGGCCGCACATTGCTCCAGTATGCCGACACTCCGCACTTTGACCGTTTGGCCCAAATGGGGCGGAACGGTCTCTTGCAAACTGTACAGGAAGGATTCCATCCTGGCAGCGAAGTGGCCAACAGCAGCATTCTGGGCTATGACCAGAATCTGGTATACGAGGGCCGCGGACCTTTGGAAGCAGCCAGTATCGGGGTGGAACTGGAACCCGGAGATTTGGCTTTACGTTGTAATCTGGTCTGTATCCAGGGCGATGTGCTGAAGAACCATTCATGCGGCCGTTTGGAGACAGAAGAGGGCGATGTGCTTATCCGTTATTTGCAGGAACATTTAGGCTCAGACCGTGTGCATTTCTATACCGGTGTGCAGTACAGACATCTGCTTGTGATTAAAGGTGGTGACAAACGCTTGCAATGTACACCGCCGCACGATATTCCGGGAAAGCCTTTCCGCCCCTATATGCTGAAGGCAGAATGCCCGCAGGCTGAAGATACGGCACGTTTGCTTACAGAGTTGGTGTACAAGAGCCAGGAACTCCTTCGTTATCATCCGCTCAATCAAAGCCGCATGGATGCCGGACTGGATCCGGCCAACAGCATCTGGCCATGGGGCGGGGGATACCGTCCGGCCATGCAGCCGCTTACGGCCACATATCCGCAAATCCGTTCCGGTGCAGTGATAACGGCAGTGGATCTTATCCGTGGTATTGGTCATTACGCAGGACTACGCGTTATTAATGTCGATGGGGCAACCGGCCTTTATGATACCAATTACGAGGGCAAGGCGGCAGCGGCCATTGAGGCTCTTCGCACGGATGATTTTGTGTATCTGCATGTGGAGGCCAGTGATGAGGCTGGCCATGATGGAAGCGTACCGTTGAAGTTGCAGACCATAGAAGACCTGGACCATCGTCTGCTGGCGCCGATAATGGCAGAGTTGGACACATGGGGCCAGCCCGTCTGCATAGCCCTTTTGCCCGATCATCCTACGCCTTGCCTGCACCGTACACATACGTCAGAGCCTGTTCCTTTCTGCATTTGGCATCGGGGCATCGAACCGGACAGCGTGCAGAGCTTTGACGAGGATGCCGCACGCCTGGGAAGTTACGGCCAGCTTCAGCCGGGACAGTTTATCCGTGAATTTATGAAATATTAGTGATTATAGACAATAGAAAAAGACAGATTATGAAATATTATAGTACCAATCAGCAGGCCCCAGTGGCCACTTTGGACAAAGCCGTGGTGAAAGGACTGGCCGAGGATAAGGGACTTTATATGCCCGAACGCATCAACCCCCTTCCCAAGGAGTTCTTTGATGAAATCCAAAATCTCAGCTTTCAGGAAATAGCCTATCAGGTGGCGGATGCTTTCTTTGGAGAGGATGTGCCGGCCGAAGTGCTTCGTCAGATTGTATATGACACCCTTTCTTTCGATGTGCCCGCAGTGCCGGTTACCGACCGCATCTTCAGTTTGGAACTCTTCCATGGACCTACATTGGCATTCAAGGACGTGGGCGCACGCTTCATGGCGCGTCTTTTGGGCTATTTTAACCAGAAGGAAGCGAATGACCGCTTGGTGAACGTACTTGTTGCCACCAGTGGAGACACCGGCTCTGCTGTGGCAAACGGTTTCTTGGGTGTGCCCGGAATCCATGTCTATGTGCTTTATCCCAAGGGAAAGGTCAGTCCCATTCAGGAATGCCAGTTCACCACATTGGGACAGAACATCACCGCACTGGAGGTAGACGGTGTGTTCGATGATTGTCAGGCATTGGTGAAGAGTGCATTTATGGATGCCGAACTGAATGCGCACATGAAACTTACATCGGCAAACAGCATCAATGTGGCACGTTTCCTGCCCCAGAGTTTCTATTATTTCTACGCATACGCCCAGATGAAGAAGCGTGGATTGGCAGACAATCTGGTGGTGTGCGTGCCCAGTGGCAATTTCGGCAACATTTGTTCTGCCCTCTTCGGAAAGCGTATGGGGCTGCCGGTAAAGCGCTTCGTTGCAGCCAACAATGCCAATGACATCTTCTATAACTATCTGCAGACTGGCGAGTATAATCCCCGTCCCAGCGTGCAGACCATAGCCAATGCCATGGATGTGGGCGACCCAAGTAACTTTGCACGTATCCTCGACCTCTACGGCCACTCTCATGAAGCCATTTGTGCAGACATTAGCGGAGCGGCCTATACGGATGAACAGATTGCCGAAACCATGCGCCTTTGCCTTGGCGAGACCGGATATCTGCTCGACCCTCACGGCGCCTGCGGATACCGTGCCCTGCAAGAAGGCTTGCAGGAAGGCGAAACCGGCGTCTTCCTTGAAACCGCACATCCTGCTAAGTTCAAGGAAACAGTGGAAGGTATCATTTCCCGCCCCATAGAAATCCCCGCCAAACTGGCCGCCTTCATGGAAGGAACAAAGCAAAGCATCCAAATGACCAATGACTTTGCCGACTTCGAGCAGTATCTGATGAGACAATAAAGAAGCCCGATTTCAGATACCAGTATCCTCTTTAGAATTGGTCTCACCTATGAGATAAAAAGTCCATGCCATTGAATTGGCCAACGCACTGCATTGCGATGCCCATCGCACTGCAGTGCGTTTCTTGTTGCAATGCAGTGGCTTATTTTACCCGTTTATAGCGAATCGGGATACCGCACTTCCCAATCACTTACAGTACCTGTTTCGGAAGAAAAACTCACTCCGATGCGATACAACGGACGCGGGTCGGCGGCATAGGGACGGGCGTAGCCTTTCTCCTCAATCTGTACCAATGCTTCGGCTGCCGTACCATCAAGTTTGAACTCAAAGATATAGATGTAACCGGGCACTTCTATGATACAGTCCACACGTCCCTCGCTCTGCTGTTTTTCTGTGTAGACGGTATAACAGCTGACCAGTCGCATGAGCAGATAGAACGTGTAGTGGAAGTAGCGTTCACGTTCCCGTTCTGTTTCCTTCCGGCGCATGGTATAGGGAATGTCTGCAAGGAATCCGGTCAGCAGTTTGCGGAAACGGTCGAGGTTGGCAGCCTTGAGAGCCATTACCAGTTCACGCGCCATACCACCTGCGTCATCCTTGGTCTTCATGTAATTGTTAGCCACTAAAGTAACGAAACCCTTGCGTACTTCGTTATTGGGAAAATCCAACAGGAATGTGTTCATGGACAGGTCACAATCCTTCACCGTAAGGTATCCG
>JAFYQQ010000003.1 GCA_017559845.1 Bacteroidaceae bacterium
ATTTTGTGAGAGTCGTGGGATTCGCGTGAGATTATAACTCTTGTGTACTCTTCGGACGCTGCACGCAGACGTCCCTACCTCTTCACCGCTCACCGCTCATCGCGTGCCAATGAAAATTCTTTACAAAATCGCATTTTCGTATAAATCCAGCTGGAAAGTCGAAAGTGCCCAGTTGGAAAATTTTTATTTCCCAGTTGGAAAATTATTTTTTTTCAGTTGGAAAATCAAAATTTCGCAGTAGGGCAAAATAGGGTGGCTTTTTAGGTTTGTTTTTGAACTATTTTAAGAGGTTTTTGTTCATTTTGAAACCAATATGCGTTTTGTAGATAAAAGTAAAAATATTTGACAGTGAGCGGTGAGCGATGAGCTGTGAGTTATGGGCTGTGAGTAATGAGTTTTAGATTTGGAACCATCCTTTAGTCTTATTGTTCCCTGATTTTTTTTTCTGAGATCCAGTCGTCTATCATTTCGCGGGCGATAGAACCTTGGGCTGGGAGTTCGGGCAGATTGTTGAGGGTGAACCATCCGCCGCCGCCAAGTTCTTCTTTTTCCAGAAGGAGGGTTCCGCTTTCATATTGGGCTGTGAATCCAACCATAAGTCCGCAAGGATAGGGCCAGGGCTGGCTGCCATAATAACGTATGTTCTTGATGCGTATGTGTGTTTCCTCCCACACTTCGCGAGCCACACATTCTTCAAGGGTTTCGCCTGTTTCAACAAAGCCAGCCACAAGGCCGTAGAAATTGCCTCTGAAACTGTTGGCATGTACCATGAGGATTTCATCTCCGCGTTCCACCCTTACGATTGTGGCTATGGCAAGTGTGGGCCACCATTCCTTTTGGCACTCTGGGCATTGCTTGCTGATTGGCGTTTGCCATTTGAGTGGCGAACCGCATACGCCGCAATATTTTGTGTTGCGGTCCCAGTAGATCAATTCGGCACACTTGCCGGCAAACTGGTAGGTTTGTGGGGAGAGAATCTCTGCGCTTTTGCGCAAGGGGACCATCTTGAAGTGGCTGTTTCCGCTTACGGGAGTGTCCAAACGGATAATCTTGCAGGTGTCGTTTCCGTTGCAAAGCGTGGTTACCAATTGCCAGGGTTTGATGTCAATTGGGGGAGTTGAACCAAAGGGGATATTCCCCTCGGATGTGAGAAGAATATCCCCTTGGCAAAAGATATAATAATACATATTTATATTATATATACAGGTAACAGGTTTGCCGATGCGCAGCGGCATGCGGCTTTGGGTTAGACACCGAGTGACTTCTTGACCTCTTCCACGCGGGCGCGGGCCTTGTCTACACAAGCGGGGTAGCAGTTGGCACAACCCATGGTGTCCTTCAGTTCCAGATAGAACTTGATCTTGGGCTCGGTTCCGCTGGGACGCACGCTTACCTTGGTGCCATCTTCGCAGAAGTACTGGAGTACGTTGCTGGTGGCAGGCATATCAATGTCGGTTTCGTTTCCTTCGCCGTCATACTGCTTCAGCGTACCGAAGTCCTTTGCGCAGATAACCTTGCTTCCGGCAATCTCGGTGGGACGGTTGGTGCGGAGATTCTCCATCATAGCCTTGATTTCGTCTGCACCGCTCTTTCCGGGCTTTGTTACGTTGATGGTATGCTCGAAGCTGAATCCGTAGTCCAGATAAATCTGCATCAGCAGGTCATAGAGTGTCATGCCATTGTCGCGTGCCCAGGCTGCAATCTCGCAAATGAGACAGATGCTGGCTGGAGCGTCCTTGTCGCGAACCTTGTCATAAGGCAGGAAGCCGAAACTTTCCTCACCACCACCGATGTACTTCTGCTTGCCTTCGCTCAGCGCGATTTCGCGTGCAATCCACTTGAAGCCTGTATAGCAGTCGCGCAGCTCCACGTTGTTCTTCTTTGCCATTTCTGCAATTACCTCGGTGGTAACGATGGTCTTCACCAGGAAGTCTGTGGGCTTGAGCTGGCCAAGAGCCTTCTTGTTCTTGATGATGTAGTAGCAGAACATCATTGCGGTCTGGTTTCCGTTGATGATGGTCCATTCGCCCTTGCTGTCTCGGCATACAATGGCCAGACGGTCTGCATCGGGGTCGGTGGCAACCACCAGGTCAGCGTTCAGCATGGTACCCAACTTCATACCCAAGGTCATGGCTTCGGCATTTTCGGGGTTGGGGCTGATTACGGTGGGGAAGTTGCCGTCCACCTCCATCTGCTCGGGTACTACATGGATATTCTGGAAGCCCCAGCTGCGCAGACACAAGGGAACGATAACGCGTCCGGTTCCGTGCATGGCGCTGTATACGATGTTGAGGTCCTTCTGGCGCAGGATTACTTCCTGGTCAATCATGGCTTCCTTGACTGCAGTCATGTAGTCATAGTCCATCTCTCCACCGATGATTTCAATCAGTTCGGGGTCGGCCTGGAACTTCACATCCTCAATCTCTACCTTGTTTACTTCGTCAATGATGCCCTTGTCATGGGGAGCCAATACCTGTGCGCCGTCTGCCCAGTAAGCCTTGTAACCGTTGTATTCCTTGGGGTTGTGGCTTGCTGTTACGTTCACACCGGCAATTGCGCCGAGCTGGCGGATGGCAAAGCTGATTTCGGGAGTGGGGCGAAGGCTTTCAAAGAGATATACCTTGATGCCGTTGGCGCTGAAGATGGCGGCTACGGTCTCGGCAAAGAGTCGGCTGTTGTTGCGGCAGTCGTGACCCACAACCACACTGCTCTGCTCTCCGGGGAAAGCTTTCAGAATGTAGTTGGCAAAGCCCTGGGTGGCCATGCCTACGATGTATTTGTTCATGCGGTTGGTGCCGGCACCCATAATGCCGCGCAGACCGCCTGTACCGAATTCCAGATTCTGATAGAAGGCGTCCACCAGATTGGTTTTGTCCTCATTGTCAAGAAGGGTCTTAATCTCGGCCTTGGTCTCTGCGTCAAATACAGGGCTGTCCATCCACTTTTGTGCCTTGGCTATGCACGCGTTAATCAATTCAATGTCCATAAGTCTGTAAATTTAATACTTGTTTTATCATGTTTTCTCTGCAAAGATAGTTTTTTTTTAGATGATAACTCATTTATTTTATGAATAATTTCATACTTTTGCAAAATTATTTTAGAATTCAACAAACACGTATTATGACAACCCGACGCAAGAAGAAAAAATATCCTCTGCCTGTAGTGTTGGCGGCATTGTGCTTATGTGCCTTTTCTTTCTATAGAAATGTGTGTGTGTCCAACCAAAAGGATGCTACTTCACACATTGAGCAGCCTGCTGCCAAAGATGACAAGCCGGTCAGAACGGATGAACAGAATAACAGGAAAGATAACTTGCTTTTGCCTTCCTATCTTACTGACAGGCCCGAAGAAATTGTGTATCACGATGGTTTTGTGCTTTCGTACAATTGCAAGCATCTTCTTCCCAATTGGGTGTCTTGGCTTCTGACTGCCGAACGCACCAAAGGTAAAGAGAAGAGGGCGGACAACTTCCAACCCGATGCCAGCATAAAGAAAGGTCCCGTTGCCGAGGACAGTGATTACAGAAGGTCTGGATTTGACCGCGGTCATATGTGTCCGGCTGCCGACTGCAAGCATACGAGAACGAGTCAGAACGAATGCTTCCTGTTGAGCAATATCTGTCCGCAGACTCATTCACTGAACGCCGGCGACTGGAAGGAACTGGAAGAGCTTACACGAGACTGGGCTTTGCGATACGACAGCATTTATGTGGTGTGTGGTCCGGTGATTGAACGTGATAAAACATATCAGACCATTGGAGAGAACCGCGTAACTGTTCCCGAGCGTTTCTTCAAGGTGCTTTGGCGTAACGAATCCGGTAAGTCAGCCCATGCCATTGGCTTTGTGTTTGACAACGCGGAGCAGAACAAACCGCTTTCAACCTATGCCTTGACAGTGGATGAGGTGGAGAAAATAACAGGCATAAACTTCTTCAGCAAATTCCCAAAACATATAGAGAGAAGTGCTGAAGCAATGTTTGATATAAAACAGTGGAAGGGGTTGAAATAGAATAAAGTAGCTATTTTTATTCCTTTGGGAAATATCCGTAGGCGTCCTTGAATGCGTAGAAGTAAAGGTCTTCCGCTTTGACACCGGGGAAATATTCTTCAAAAAGCTGTGCAGTGAGGTCTGTGCAGTTTTTTGTTGCTAAAAGGAGGTATTTCAGATACAGCTCTCTGTCCTCAAGATGGCGGTAGCAGAGCGCAAGGTAAGGAAGGGCGAAATTGGCTGTGATGCTGTCTGGGATTTCCGCCAATCTGGAGAGAATGTTTGCCGCATCCTGGTAGTATTCGTGTTCGTAATAGGCAATGCCGATGACAAGCGCGGTCTTTTCGCTGTCCTCACATTTTGAGAATGCTGATTCAAAGTGTGCCTTCGCTTTCTCTGGAAAGCCATTTTCCAGCATTACCTGGCCGTATAGAACCTCATAGTCCAACAATGCCCGCTTTTCTCTGATGAGGGATTTTACAGTCTTCAGGTAGGAGAGGGCGTCATCCAGGCGATGCAGCTTGCTGGCTACCGTGGCCTGTTGCATGGCAATGTAAATTAGCTTTTCCTGGTCATCGCCTATGATGTTGCCGGCGTTTTTAAGCTGCTCCATGGCCTTTTCATATTCGCCCATCTGATAGAGGCATACGGCATCCATGTGATAGAGCACGTCGTCTTGTCTGGACTGGAGCGCTTTCTGGAAGAAGCGGTGTGCCTTTGTGTAATTGGCGGTATGGTAATAGCAGTCGGCAAGGGTGGCGGTTGCCCTGAAGTCCTCTTCGTTTATGGCTAAGGCAAACTGGCAAGCATCAATGGCCTCCTCGAATGACCCTTTGGAGAAATGAGACTCAGCTAACATGTTCCATGCCTGTATGTTATATGAGTCAATGTCAAGTATCTCGTTAAGTAAGCGAATGGCGGTTTCATAGTCGCCAAGGCACATCTTGATCTCCGCTTCCAGTTCCGGAAGACCCTTGTACTGCGGGTTGGTTTTCTTCAGTTTCCGACACCAGCTATCCGCATAGTCATATAGCATGTAGTCCATGAAGATGCCTATGGTGTCGTACATGAAATGGTCCTGTTCTTCTTTCTCGCTCTCGCAGGCTGTCTTCAGGATTTCCAGGGCTTCGGCATTCCGTTGTTCCCTTATGAGCAGTTCAGCGCGGAGAAACTTTACCTCGCGGTCGTCCTGGTCGGGGATGGCATTGCAAATCTCATGCGCACGCTCCATGTTGTCATGGAACATTTCCTGTCTTGAGAGAAATACCTGCGGGTCTACGCTGTCTGGATGCAGGCTTACAGCCAGGCCGATGGCCTCGTTGGCCTTCTCTTCCTGGCTGTTTACCATATAGTATTCGGCTATGTCCGTCAGGTCATCGGCATCCATGTAGATGGGCCGGTTTTGCTGAAGGGCATCCTCGTATGAACGCAAGATCCGCTTGAATTCTCTGTTGTTGAAATAGGAAATGTCTTCTTCGCGCATTTTATCTATAAATGTCTCGCTTTTTTCTTTCTTTATTGGCCTTTCTTCCAAGTGTCCTTCAGACCCACGGTCTTGTTGAAGATGAGGTTGTCGGGGGTACTTTCGGTGTCTATGTTGAAGTAGCCGATACGCTGGAATTGCAGGTAAGAGAGATTGGGCAGTTCCTTGACATATTCTTCCACATAGCAATTCTTCAGTACATGCAGGCTGTCGGCATTGAAAATCTGCTTCATTGCGGTTACGGCATCGCAATCCTGCTCTTCGCGAATCTTTGCCATGGCATCGCGTGGATTCTCCACCTTCCAGAGACGGTCATACAGTCTGACTTCTGCCTGGATGGAGTGGCCGCAGCTAACCCAGTGAAGGGTCTTTCCCTTGATCTTGCGGTTTGCTCCGGGCATTCCGCTCTTGCTTTCGGGGTCGTATGTGCAGTAAATCTCCACAATGTTGCCTTCGTCGTCCTTCTTCAGGCCCGTGCATTCGATGATGTAGGCGTTCTTCAGGCGTACTTCCTTTCCGGGAGCCAGGCGCATGAACTTCTTTTCTGCCACTTCCATGAAGTCGTCACGTTCAATCCAGATTTCGCGGCTGAAGGTGATTTCGTGTGTGCCGTCCGCCTCGTTCTCGGGATTGTTCACGGCGGTCATCTGCTCGGTCTGGCCTTCGGGATAGTTGGTGATGACAACCTTCACGGGATCCAGTACCGCACTTACGCGGATGCTGCGCTGGTTGAGGTCTTCTCTGACGGCGCTTTCCATCAGTTCCATTTCATTCAGCGCGTCATAGGTAGTATATCCAATCTTGTTGATGAACTTGTTGATGCTCTCGGGGCTGTAACCTCTTCTTCTGTATCCGCAGATGGTGGGCATGCGAGGGTCGTCCCATCCGTCCACCATGCCTTCTTGTACCAGTGCGAGCAGATTGCGCTTGCTCATGAGCGTGTAGCTCAGATTCAGCTTGTTGAACTCGGTCTGGCGAGGACGGAAGTCTTCAATGTTTTCGGTTTCGCCGCGCATCTCCTTCATCCAGGTTACAAACAGGTCATAAAGCGCGCGGTGCTCTACAAACTCAAGTGTGCAGAGGCTGTGTGTTACGCCTTCCAGATAGTCGCACTGGCCATGGGTGAAGTCGTACATGGGGTAGGCGTTCCACTTGTTTCCGGTGCGGATGTGGGGGATGTTCAGCACGCGGTAGATCAGCGGGTCGCGGAAGTGCATGTTGGGGTGTGCCATGTCAATTTTGGCTCTGAGCACCATCTTGCCCGGCTCCATGTTTCCGCTGTTCATCTGCTCGAACAGGGCGAGGCTTTCCTCTACGGGGCGGTTGCGGTAAGGGCTTTCCGTTCCGGGTGAAGTGGTGGTTCCCTTCTGGCGTGCGATTTCCTCGGCGCTTTGCTCGTCCACGTATGCGCGGTCTGTCTTGATGAGATATACGGCAAAGTCCCACAGCTGCTGGAAGTAGTCACTTGCATAATAAATGTTGTCCCATTGGAATCCGAGCCACTGGATGTCCTGCTCAATGCTTTCCATGTATTCGGTGTCTTCCTTCTGGGGGTTGGTGTCATCGAATCTCAGGTTGCATGTGCCGCCATACCTCTTTGCCATGCCGAAGTCAATGGCAATGGCCTTGGCGTGGCCAATGTGCAGGTAGCCGTTGGGTTCGGGCGGAAAACGGGTCTGTACCTTGCCGCCGTTTTTGCCTTCAGCCAAATCGTTTTCTATCTTTTGCTCAATGAAGTTGAGGCTCTTTTTTTCCTCTACTCCTGTGGTTTCTTTTGCTTCCATAAATTTTTTAGCTTATTTCTGTTTTTTCTAATGCAAATGTATGGTTTTTTTTCCGTTTTTTAGGCTCGTTCCATGTGAAAAATAACTTTTTTTACATTTTATGCTAAAAAACATATAATTAAATTTGTTTCATTCGTGGAATAAGTGGAAATTTGTAGGACATAAACAATCTTTTTTACCTTAATAAAACTGATATTGCTAAACCAGAAATGAGGTGCGTCGAGAGATGTACCTCATTTTTTTTTACTTGAGTCGCCACCAGTCGAAGTTCATCAGGTGCGGTCCCTTGCGGCCGGTAAAGCAAAGATAGAGGTCGTGTGTGCCGCCCACCTTGGATTTTACCTCAGCCTTCAGCGTTTTCCATTCCTCCCATCCGCCAGTGCCGGGCACTTCCAGGCGTGCCACCATTTCCCCCTTGATGCTGTCTGTGCGCACCTCTATGGCGCCGCCTCTCAGTCCGCTTGCCACGCGTGCGGTGAAGGTTCGGGGCGATTGGGTGCCGAAGTCCACATTGCGCAGCTTGATGTAGTCGCCATTATGCGCATCGGTTACATATACGCCCACTTTGCGGTTCTGCTCCGTCCTCAGTCCGCGTGAGAAGGCCATTGTCTCGGCTTCCACACGACGGTAAGGGTTGAAGGTGCCAATGGGTTTCACGCCCTCGTCTGTGGGCATGATGGTGGGGAAGGAACCGTCTGCGTTGTATGTGAATTCCTCCACGGCCGCACTGCGCCCGAATCCGCCTCCTCCGGGCAGCTTTCCTGTGTGGTAGAAGAAGTAGCTGTGTCCCTTGTAGTCGGCCACGCCAGCATGGTTGGTGAAGGAGTTAGTGGGGCAGAGGGGCATAATCTCTCCGGCATATTTCCAAGGGCCAGTGGGCGAGGATGCCGTGCTGTATGAGATGTGTTCGGGCACGCCTCCTGCGGCATAGATGAGCTGATAGGTGCCGTTGCGCTTGGTCAGCCAGGGACCTTCCACATAGCTGTCCTTGTACTTGCGCCCTTTCTCGCGGTTCTTCATCAGCGGTGCGCCGAAAGCCTCTTCCGTCATGTCGGCCAGGATGAGCCCGCCTTCGTATGAAATCATGTCCTCGTTCAGTTTCAGGTAATAGAGCTGGGGATTGCCCCAGCACAGCCATGCCTGTCCGTCGTCGTCAATGAACACGCTGGGGTCTATATGGTCCCAGGAGCCGTTCTCAAAGAGGGGCTTGCCCAGGGCATCGCGGAAGGGACCCGTTGGAGAGTCGCCCACCGCCACACCGATGGCCATGCCGCCCGAAATCTTGGAGTGGGCGCAGATGTACCAGTAGAACTTTCCGTTGCGCTCTATGGTCTGTGCGGCCCACGCGCGGTCGTCTGCCCACGAGAAGGACTCCAGCGCCAGCGGTGAGCCGTGGTCGGTCCAGTTGGCCATGTCGTCCGTGGAATATACGCGCCACTCCTGCATCCAGAAGAAGTCGGCTCCGTTCTCGTCGTGTCCGGTGTAGACGTACAGTCTGCCGTCATGGACCATGGGTGCGGGGTCCGATGTGTAACAAGTCTGTACGATTGGGTTTTGTGCGTGTGCTGTCATTGCCGCTGCGGCAAGGAAGGCGATGGAAAGTTTCTTCAGCATGGTTCCTTTTTCGTTTATGTTTTTCTTGTGTGGTGTCTTATGTGCCTGTCAATGGTTCTCTTTGGTGTAGTTGAAATGGTCCACGTCAATTTGTCCGCCCTTCTCCTTGGTGGCATAGTTGAAGATGGCATAGCGCGTGCCCATGAAGAACAGGCGGTAGTCGAACCGCATCCGGTAGGGACGGCCTATTGGTGCCCATTCCTTGCCCTTTGTGCGGTAATAGAAGGTGGCCATGTCTTGCCCGGGGGTGAAGTCCGCGTCAATGCGCAGTTCTATGTGTTTTCCCTTGATGTCAATGACCTCGATGGTTTCCTCGTCCACCTTGGTCACCGCCTTTTCGCGGTCGCTCAGATGTACCTGTGTGGTAGTTTGTGCCAGTGTGAGACGCTTGCCGTCGCGTGCAATGGTGAGGATGCCCGAATGGCCGTTGAAGGCTGCCATGCCGGCGCGGTCGCCGTCCTTCATTTGGCTGATGTCAATCCTTGCCGATGCCGAGCAGCGCGGGCCTTCCATGCGCTGGCTAATGGTGTTGCGTGCCAGATAGAGGTTGGGGGCTTGGTTGGCTTTTAGGCGCAGCCATCCCTTGCGTTCGGTCAGCGACCAGGCTTCGTCCATTGGGTTGTGGTTCCATTGCCACTGCTTTGCCAGGGCGGGGGCCGAGAAATCATCGCTCGTCACTGTGGGATTGCCTTTCAGCTCGTTTCCACCCGTGGGCATGGCCTGGGGCACTCGTCCGTTCTCGTCGCCCAGCACGGGCCATCCGTCAACCCACCGGCAGGGCACCAGCATGGGCACTCGGCCCACTCCTCCGCGGTCTTGGAAAAAGATGCCGTTCCATCCGCCTTTGCCGTCGTCCACGATGGTTCCCTGTGCCACTCCGCCGCCAAATCCGCCAAAGGGGCTCTCAAGGATCACCTTCTTCTCATACGGACCGTCAATGCGGTCTGCACGGTAGCACACCTGTCTGCGTATGCCTCCTGGAGGCCATGAAATCATCAGCAGATAGTATTTGCCTCCGTGCTTGATCATGCGGCTGCCTTCCAAGAGGCCTCTTTCTGTGGCGTCGCGCTCGAATGTCTTTCGCCGGCTGCCGGGCACCACGCTCTTCATGTCGGCCGACAGTTCTACGATGTCTCCCGTGCCGTAGCAGACGTAGACGCGGCTGTCATCGTCAAAGAAGAGTGCGGCATCGTGGAAGTGGGGCAGGCGCGAGTGGATTTCCCACGGTCCCTCAGCCTTTTCTGCCGTCATGATGTAGGTGTCGGCGTTCACGTCGTCGTTTGTGGAGAAGAGCGCATAGAACCTGCCATTGTGAAAGCGGAGCGAGGTGGCCCATTGTCCGCGTCCGTAGGCGGTGCCGCCCTTCATCTCGTATCGCGGAGAGTCTGTAAGCTTGTCAAAGAGGTAGCTCACCGTTTCCCAGTTGGTGAAGTCCTTGGAGCGCATGATGGGTGCGCCGGGCATCAGGTGCATGGTGGTGCTGACCATATAATAGGTGTCGCCCACGCGAATGACGTCGGGGTCGGGGCAGTCTGCCCACATCATGGGGTTTC
The DNA here is from genome assembly GCA_017559845.1 of Bacteroidaceae bacterium. Classification (GTDB taxonomy): domain Bacteria; phylum Bacteroidota; class Bacteroidia; order Bacteroidales; family Bacteroidaceae; genus Physcousia. Next base: position 10,422 of record JAFYQQ010000003.1, read on the forward strand.
TTAGGGTTCCCCAGGAGAGTTGCGCGGCCATGATGATTAGTAGAAGGGAGAGTATGCGGCGTTTCATGTTTTTATGTGTTTTTGTGTGTTTTGATTGTGATTCTTGTGTTTCAAATATTTTATTACAGATGTATGGTAACTCTATTATTTATTGCTTTTTCTGTTGCAAATATAAGATTTTCTTGAGAGACATAACGTGTTGTACGCAGATTGTTTTTATTTTTTGTGAAAATCGTAGTTCTTATCAATGACTCATTTGTTTTTTACCTCGCGAGGAAAACAAAACAGTCTCGTCACGGAAAATGTTTTGTTGTGCATGGGATGACTTCTATCTATCAATGACCCGAATGTGTGTTATGAGGCAGTTGATGAGGGAAAAATGCGTTTTGAATGGTATTATTATGTTCGGTGCACGCATTTTTCAAACTTTTGATGTACCTTTGCTTTTCGTAATCAAAAAGAGAAATACATGGAAAGAGAGAAAAAAGTGCTGGATTACTTGACTGCGCATGACATACCACATTCGTGCTACAACCATCCTGAGGGCAAGACCATTGAGGAGGCCAAACGCTGGTGGAAAGACGACGGTAGCGTGCATTGCAAGAACATTTTCCTGCGCAATCATAAGGGAAATCGCCACTATTTGGTATGTTTCCACTGTGATGCTACACTGGACATTCGGCAACTGGAACAGCGCCTCAAGGCACATCTCCAATCGCGTGGACTGCCTGCACCCGGCAAGCTCAGTTTTGCCTCGGCAGAGCGCATGGAACGCTATCTGGGGTTGGAGCCGGGCAGTGTAAGTCCTTTTGGCTTGATAAATGATACCGAGAACCATGTGCATCTGTTTCTTGATGAGCGTCTGCAACACGCCGAATCGCTCAGCTTTCATCCCAACGACTGCCGTGGTACAGTGGTCATAGGCAGAGCCGACTTCATGCGCTACCTGGAGTGTGTGGGCAATTCCTACGAGTTTGTGGAATTGTATTAGCACACGGGAAAAGCAAGTTTTTGACGGCTTTACTTGCGTACCTCTTATATTTTAGTTACTTTTGCAGTCCGTTTTTCG
>JAFYQQ010000004.1 GCA_017559845.1 Bacteroidaceae bacterium
GCCTGTCATCGGGCATTGCAAGGACGACCATCGTTTGGGCAGAAACTTCTATAAGGGTCTTTTCGGAGACTCCATAAACGTCATGCTCGCAGCCGCCGCATTCAACTTCAAAAGAGTCTTGAGGATTCTTTTGCGCCTTATTTGCTGGTGGATACAATGGTCTAAATCCGCATTTGGAGGAGGTATTGCTGTATCACAAAATCTTGCGTGCGCGTATGTGAGAACTTTTTAAGGGTTGACTAATTAGGCCATAAATAGTCCGTTACAATTTTGTATCGCGTTACTTATGGCCTAAGTAGCGTTTTTTTTGACGTTTTTTGGGGGTCGCATGGCATATTAGGGAATTTTTTTGTGGCGAACAAACGATAAAATGCCGTGTGGACCATGCATGCAATGAAAAATAAGCCTATATTTGCAGCAGAATGTTTAAAACAGCGCGATATGAAGTGCGATAATACCAAAAGGAAGAGGAAAATGAATGTATTGGTAATCTTTGGAGGAATTGCTTATCTGCTTGTCATTGTGGGTGTGGTCTTTATAGTCCTGTGTTCCATTCCTCGGAAGCTGCGCCTTGAGGGAAATACCCTGACGGTGGAATTTATTGTGGGGAAGAAGCGGATTGACGTTACCGATGCCAAGTTCCTGCCCGTCCCTGAGGAAGTACATAGCAACATGAAGCGCGTATGCGGGGCAAGCGTGGGCAAGATACAATCGGGCAACTTCAAGCACCGCAAATCGGGCAACCGATACAAGTTATACCTTACGGGAAAGGGGGAGAAGACCTACTTTGAGGTTGCCGGAACCCGATACCTTGTGGACGGCATCGTTCCACCTCCCTTGGCACAATGATACAAAAACGTTTTGAGCCGCCTGCCCAGTGATGGACAAGCGGCTCAACTGTTTCTTCCGTCAACAGGGCCTGTTATACGAACTTGCTGCCCAGCAAGTATTCGGCACTGGTCTGCACGCGTTCAAATTGCTTGCCGCTGCGGGTGTCTTCAATCTCAACAAAGAAGGTTTCGTGGCCGTTGGCATAGAAATTCTTGAAAATCTGCTCGAAGTTCATCATGCCCGACTGTCCCAGGACAAGGCGATCCTTGATGTGGAGCAGTTGTATGCGGTCGGCATACTTGTTTATCCATTCCACGGGATCTTGTCCGCCCATTACGGTCCAGTACACGTCCAATTCGATGAGAACCTTGTCGGGGTCGGTTTCGGTGATGAAGACTTCCTCAATTCTTCTTCCGTCACGCGCATTGCGGTTCATGTCGATGCCTTTTCCGCCTGCCACAACCTTTCCGAACTCGCGGTCGTGGTTGTGATAGCCAAATCGGATGCCCGCCTTCTTTGTTTCTTCGCCGGCGATGTTGAAAACCTCGGCAGCCATCTGCGCGTCCTCAAGACATGAAATGTTGGGCAGTCCGGGCTGTACCATGTAGGGCAGACCAAGGATGGCATGGTCGTCTGTGGCACGCTTCCAGAAGTCGCGCAGCTTTCCCATGTTCTCACGGCTGTACTTTTCGCCGCGTCCCAGCACGTTGGGGTTCATGTGCGAGCTCTTGATGATGATTCCGGCGTCGTCGGCCATCTTCTTGTATTCGGCCATGGGAATTCCGGATATCTTACCGTTGTTGTACCCTGCAAGTTCAATGCATCCGTATCCCATTTCGCGCAGACGCACAAGTCCCTGCGCAACCTTGTCGCCCTGCAGTTCCGGGCCCAGTGAATACGTCTGCAGGCCTAGCATCTTACCCTTGGCCGACTTTTTTGCCTTCTTGCCCTTTCCTGCGGCAAACGTTGTTTCGGGCAACATCATTGCGCCCAACGAGAGCAGGGATACCTGCTTCAAAAATCCTCTTCTACTTGACATGCTATTCGAATTTTATGGTTATAAATTGGGTTGTTATTTGTTTCTTACAAGTTGTTTGTGGTGCGTTATGCAGGGAGGCAGCTCTTCCTGGTAATGGGTTACCATGATGAGCGTCTTGTGCGGCCGTTGGCAGAAGGTGTTGATGATGTCCTTCACGCGTTTGCGGTTCTGTACGTCCAGTCCGTGCAGCGGTTCGTCCAGAATAAGCAGTTCGGGGTCCTTAACAAAGGCCCTCGCCAGCAGACAAAGGCGTTGTTCGCCACTGCTCAGCTTGAGGAAGGTGCGGTCTGCCAGATGGTCGATGCCAAAGACCTTCATCCACTCCATACACGTCTGGCGTTGGGCTGCCGAGGGGCGGAAGTACAGCCCCACAGAGTCGCTCATGCCGCTTGCCACGATGTCCATGGCGGGAAGGTCCTTCTGATAGGCGCGGTGCATCTCGGGACTTACGTATCCGATGTGGTGTTTGATTTGCCAGATGCTTTCGCCCGTGCCTCTTTTGTGTCCAAAGAGTGATATGGGACATGCATAGCCCTGCGGGTTGTCTGCACAGATGAGGCTCAGCAATGTGCTCTTGCCCGAGCCGTTCTGACCACTGAGGGCCCATCGTTCTCCCTCGTTTACCGTCCAGGATACGTTGTCCAGGATGGTATGCCGGCCATAGGCAATGCGTACGCCGTCCATGCGGAGGATTTCTCCGCCTCCGGCCGTATAGAAGGCTTCGTCGGCAAGATTCTTGGCGGGCAGGTTCAGCAACCAGTTTCTTGTCTCCTCGCTGATTCCGTCTGCCTCTTCCATGCCCTGTGCGGCCATGTATGCCGTGCGTTCCACCTTGGGCAGCACGTTCAGGCCTTTCACCGGAATGACGTGCGTCACAAAATCGGGTATGTCGTCGTCCTTGCTCAGCACCACGATGATAAGGAGCTGCATTTCCCGTGCAAGGGTCTGCAACAGGGTGCGCAACAGGTCGCGGGCCTCTGTGTCCAGTCCGATAAAGGGGTTGTCAAGGATAAGGGCACGCGGAACGGCCAGCAATGTGCGGGCCAACTGGAATTTGCGCAGTTCTCCGCTGCTGAGCGAGATGATGTACTTGTCCTTCATCTCGTCCAGGTGGAAAATCTGGGTCAGATGCTGCTTGAGAAGGTCCTGTCGCTGGTGCAACTGGGCCATTGCAGCCTCGTCCAACTGGTATCCCAACGAGGCGCGGGCATTCTCATAGGCCTGGTCCAGCAATGCACCCACGGTGGGGGTACCTTCGTCAATGTCGTGCTGGTTCCAACGCTGTTGATAGTAATAGGTGCCGTCGCTTTCGCCGTACGAATCGCGAAAGCTGATATATTTCAGGTTTTCGCTCACAAGCCTTAACGGCGAGGGACTGAAATCGTATTGTGCCTCGTGAAGCGGCATCAACGGATAGTGTTGGGTGAGTATCTCCACCAGGCGGCTCTTTCCTGCGGCGTTGTCACCCACTATGGCAATCTGTTCGCCGCTGCATATCGTCAGATTTATGGGTGCAGCCATTCGCCATTGCGGATTGCGCACCACACCTTGCTCAATTTTGATTATTTCTTGCATCATCTACCGGAAATTCGTGAACTGTTCTTGTTTGCAAAATCCTTCCAACTGCTGTATGCCTTTTGGGTCTGTGGACGGTCCATCTGCAGGTAATGGCAATAGGCTGCTGCCAGGGCGTCCGTTGCATCAAGCCATTTGCCCATATCTTCCTCCTGGATGTGGAGCATTCGGCGCAGCATGTCGGCTACTTGTTCCTTGCACGCGTTGCCGTTGCCGGTTATGGCCATCTTTATCTTCAGGGGCGCGTATTCTGTAATGGGTACCTGGCGATGTATGGCTGCCGCCATGGCAACACCTTGGGCGCGGCCCAGCTTGAGCATACTCTGCACGTTCTTTCCGAAGAAAGGAGCCTCTATGGCCATCTCGTCGGGAAGGTATTCGGCAATAATACCGTTTATGCGTTCGAAAATGCGTCCCAACTTAAGGTAATGGTCGCCATACTTGCGCAGGTCAATCACACCAAGGGCCAGCATTTCGGGTTTCTTGTCCTTGACGCGCAGCACACCATATCCCATAATGTTTGTGCCGGGGTCAATGCCCAAGATTATCTTCTCGCTCATGGGTTTCAATCCTCGGTAATGGTCTCCATTATGGTGCTGAAACCCACAACGCGTCCGTCAAACAACTGGTTCATCTCTTCATTGAGGCTTTTGCCCAATGAAACGAACCACTTGTGCAGTTCGGCCGTGTCCTTTACGTCAAATTGCAGGCTGAAACATTCCGACTGGTCGTCCTTGTGGGAAAGGATGCGCAGCAGTCTGGCGTTTGTAAGGCGTCCGTCCTGAAGGGTGCGGTTGATGAAGGACTCGTTAACCCATATCACAAAGTTGCGTGCATCGTCAATGGGTGTCGTATAGGTTGTGTTGTAAACTATCATTGTTGTTCTTGATGATTTAATAGGTACAAAGGTAGTGATTTTTTTCGCCATAATACCAATAATAAACCGTATTTTATCGTGCAGGATTACATCAGTATGAAAATAATAATGTATCTTTGCCCTGTAAAATTGAATAAATGCTTAGGATAGATATGAGAAAGACAGTATGGTTGTGTCTGTTACTTTTGGGCGGTTTGACCCTTGTTGCACAGACGCAGAAGCAAAAGGTAAGCGTAAGTAAAGTAAAGGTTACCGGCACCACAAAGGCCGAGAACTATGCCGAGATAAAATTCGATACGTTGCGCCACGATTTCGGCAAGTTCAGCAAGTTGGACCCCGTGGTAAAGTGTACTTTCTCGTTTGTCAATTCGGGCACGGCACCGCTGGTCATCCACCAGGCCTTTGCCAGCTGCGGCTGCACCGTTCCCACCTTTACAAAGACTCCCATCAAGCCGGGCGAACGCGGTAAGATTGACGTAACCTATAACGGAAAAGACCGTTTCCCCGGTCATTTCCAGAAGACCATTACCGTGCGCAGTAATGCCCTGAGTGAGATTGTACGACTCACCATTGAGGGTACAATGGAATAGGATTTCAACCTAATATTTTATATTTATGGAAATATCTTATATTACATCTGCAATCCTTCTGTTGTTGGGAGCAGTTGTCCTCTGCGGTAAGGGGGATTTCCTGATTGCCGGTTACAACACGTCTTCAGAAGAGGAAAAAGCGAAGTATCATATCAAACGCCTTCGTGGACTGATTGGCGGAAACTGTGTGCTCGTTGCGGCACTTGCCCTTCTGCTGCGCCTAACGGAAATAGGAAAGGAAATTTTTGCGCCGGCCATTGTTGCTTCCTGTGTGCTTGTCATCGTTCTTGCAAATACCTGGGCAAAGAAAAAGAACAGATAAAATTCGTTCTTATTTATTCTTTTCAACGGGCAGGAAGCGTAAATCCCTTTACAATATGCGTTTTGCAGGGAAAAACTTGAAACGTAATATGGAGAAATGGAATTTGGGGATAACGGTCTTGCTTGTTTGCCTTCTGTCTTCGTGTATGAACAGACCAGGCGGCTTGTTCAAGGAAAACTGCCAATACGACCGGTTATTGGCTCTTCCACCTCGTTTTTTGTCTTGGCTGACCTGTCGTTCAGATTTTCGCAGACCTTTCAATACTTTTCTTCGTTTTCCAGTTCCTCGTTGGTGAGGGATTTCTTGTCCATCTGGCGCCAGAAATAGGCGATGTAGGCCACCACCAGAGGAATGATGAGGGAAACCACGGCCATGGTGCGCAGCGTGAACTCGCTGGAACAGCTGTTGGCGAGCGTGAGGGACGACTGGAGGTGGGCCTTGGAGGGGTAATAGGCGGTCTGGTTGAAGCCGGCAAGCATGAAGAGTGCCATTACGGCGAGTATGGTTCCCGGGGCGGCCAGCCAGATGCCTCGCCGGAACGCGGGGCGCAGAAGGTTTGACGCAACGCCTGCCACCAGCAGCAATGCGCCCAGCAGGAAGATGGCGAGCACAGCCGGCATCTGCAACAGGTTGTGCAGATACTTGCCGCTCTGGATGCTTACCGTGCCTTGTGCGTCGGTGGCGAAGCCGTCCATTGTGAAGAGCTGGAACATGACACAGAGGAACGTGAGCAGGAACAGGGCGAAGCTGACGAGCAGGCTGCGGCGGAGCCGGGGCGCCAGTGGCTCGTGGGCGATGTTGTTTTGGAGATACAACGCGCCGAGGCAGACGGCAAGGCACATGACCATCAGTCCGAACGCTACGTTGAAGGGCTCGGCTACGGCTTCCAGTCCGTGCCAGGCGCTTGTCCAGCGGCTGATGACGGGGGCGGCGATGTTGCCCACGGCGTTCTTGTCAATGACAAACTGCGAGCCGGTGAAGAAGGTGCCCACCGCGGTTCCAATGAGCAGCGGGGCCAGGCAGCCGTTCAGCGTGAGGAAGATGCGGAACGACGTCTTGCCGATGAGGTTGCCGGCCTTGTTCTGGAATTCGTAGGAAACGGCCTGGAAGATGAAGGTTACGAGGATGAGCACCCAAACCCAGTAGGCTCCGCCAAAGCTGGTGCTGTAGAACAGGGGGAACGAGGCGAAGAAGGCTCCGCCGAAGGTGACCAATGTGGTGAAGGTGAGTTCCCACTTGCGGCCGGTGGAGTTGACGATAAGCGTGCGCTCTTCCTCGCTCTTTCCGGCAAGGAAAATAAGGGCGTTGGCTCCCTGCACAAAGAGCAGGAAGACGAGGATTCCGCCCAGCAGGGCAATGAGGAACCACCAGTATTGTTGCAGAAATTCGTATGTGATCATGGCTGTGCTTGGTTAGGTGTGTTATCTGTTTCCGGACCCTTCTGGATGGCTTTCAGCAGGATGCGGATTTCAATGAGCAGGAAGAGGGTGAAGATGGCGACAAAGATGAAGAAGGTGGTCTGCACGGCGGACACGCTGACGCTTGACACGGCGGCCCTTACGGGCAGCAAGCCCTCTATGGTCCAGGGCTGGCGTCCCACCTCGGCCACAATCCATCCGGCCTGTCCGGCCAGATAGACGAGCGGTGTGGAAAGCAGGGCTATGCGGAGCAGCCACTTCATCTCTGCCAGTCGTTTTTTGCGTTCGGCCCACAGGACGGCCACCATCAGCAGGAACAGATAGCCGCCCAGGCCCACCATGACGCGGAAGGCCCAGTAGAGCAGCTGCACGGGCGGCACAAGCTCGTTGCGGGATTGGATGTAGCCGTAGCCGAAGTGGGCGATGTTCTCCTGAAGCACCTTTCGGGCCTGCATGGCTGTGTGCGGGTCTTTGTCCTTGTTGGCGCGATAGGTTCTGAATGCCTCTATGGCCTTTTTGCCGCTTTCCATTTTTTTCTCTGCCGAGGGAAATGTCTCTCCCTCGGGAGTGGTGTATCCGTCAAGCATATTGTTGATGCCCGGCACATAGCCGTCAATGTTGTGCGTGGCAAGGATGGAAAGCATGCCGGGAATCTCCACTCCGGGCACAACGGAGAAGGGGGCGCGCGTGCCGCCGTCGGCAAGTCCCTCAATGGCGGCAAGCTTCATGGGCTGGTATTTGGCGGCATGGACGCCCGAGCTGTCTCCGCTCAGCATGACGGCAAGGGTGCCGGCGATGCCTGTCAGGGCGGCAATGCGTATGCTGGCCAGCGCAAAGCGGGTGTGGCGTTTGCGGAGCAGGTACCAGCTGCTGACGCCGATGACAAAGATGGCTCCCGTCATCCAACCGCTGAAGACGGAGTGGAAGAACTTGGACGTGGCTACGGGATTGAGCACCAGCGCCCAGAAGTCGGTCATCTCATGGCGGACGGTGTCGGGGTTGAAGGTCATTCCCACGGGATGCTGCATCCATGCGTTTGCCACAAGAATCCAAAGGGCGGAGACGGATGCGCCGATGCCCGTGAGCCAGGTGGCGGCAAGATGGGTGCGCCTGCTCACCTTGTTCCAGCCGAAGAACATCACCGCAAAGAAGGTGGCCTCCATGAAGAACGCCAGTATGCCCTCAATGGCGAGCGGAGCGCCGAAGATGTCGCCCACGAACCAGGAATAGTTGCTCCAGTTGGTGCCGAACTCAAACTCCAGGATAATGCCTGTGGCAATGCCCACGGCGAAGTTTATGGCAAAAAGCTTCATCCAGAACTTGGCTGTCTGCCTCCAGAACGGGTCGCCCTTCTTCACATAGATGCTTTCCATGATGGCCATGATGACGGAAATTCCTAGGGTGAGCGGCACAAAAATCCAGTGGTAACACGCCGTGAGCGCGAATTGCAGTCGGGACCAGTCGGTTAATGCGGTGTCAATCATAATAGTCTTTCTTTGTTATGGGTTCATCAGTTCGTTGCCCACATGCTCAATCTTTTCCGCCTCGCTCTTGCCGCCCAGCACGGGCTGGAAGAAGAACAGGCGCAGGACAAGGAACAGGATGGCGGCCTTCAACAGGATGAGCCACCACAATTGCCTGCCCCAGGTCATGTTCCTGAATCCTTCGGCATAGAAATTGAATATGGAGACAAGGGTGTTTTTCATGTATCTCTTTTAAAAAAGTATGAGGGGTCAGATTTTCCCCAGGATGCGGTCCATTACCCAGTTTACGCTGGTGGCGCTCAGATTGTCTGCCGTGCAGGCCTCCTTTCCTTGCAGGTGCCGAACCACGCTTTCAATGAGCGGCATCTGGACGTGCTTGGGGTTGTCAATGTGTATTTCCGTTCTGCCGTCCTTGTTGTGCAGGGCAATGGGTTCGTATGTGAATACGGAGAAGCATATCTGGCCTTTGTCGCCGATAAGCTCGATGCGGTCTGTGCGCGCGCTCTCGTCGCAGACAAAGCACCACGATCCGCTGCCGGGCAATCCGTCGTGGAACTGGAACGAGGCGCTGACGGAATCTTCCGTCTGATAAAGTCCGCCACGGTTGGCGCTGAAGCCCTTGGCGTGGACAATGGGGCCAAAGATGTCCTGCAGGAGGTCGATCTGGTGGGGGGCAAGGTCGTAGAAATATCCGCCGCCGGCAATGTCGCGCTGCACGCGCCAGGGCAGATTGGTGCTGTTATAGTCGAGGTCGCGCGGAGGCACGGCAAAGCGTATCTGCACGTTCACCACCTGTCCGATGCCGCCTTCGTGGACGAGTTGTTTCACCTTCTGGAAGTAGGGCAGAAAGCGTCTGTAATAGGCAATGAAGCAGGGCACCCCAGTTTGCTCGCAGACGCGGTTGATGCGCTGACAGTCGATGTAACTGCTTGCCAGCGGCTTCTCCACATAGACGGGCTTGCCTGCCTTCATGGCCATGATGGCGTATGTGGCATGGGATGATGGGGGAGTGGCGATATAGACGGCATTCACCTCGGGGTCTTCAATGAGTTGTTGTGCGTCGGTGTACCATCGGCTGATGTGATGTCTGTGGGCGTATGAGCTTGCTTTCTCATGGCTTCGGCTCATTACGGCCACCACCTTGCTGCCCTCAATTTTGCTGAATGCCGGTCCGCTTTTCTTTTCGGTAACTTCTCCGCAACCGATGAATCCCCAGCGTATTTCCTTTTCGTTTCCCATTTTGATGATAAATTTCAAGTATCTACATGCAAAGATACATTAAAAAATCGTATCTTTGCACTATATATAAAGCATAATTAAAGCAATCAATATGAAAATTATAAAGAATCAGCCTTTTGAGGTTTGTAAAGAGCGTTCGTATGTGAATTGTATTTCCCAGGGTCTGTCTCATGGCACGGAGAATGTGGGTTTTGTGTGGAAAAACCTTTGGCCGGTGTTTGTGCTGAACCTGTTTGTGAACTTTCCAGTAAGCCTCTTCCTATGGGTGGCAATTGCCGTTCTGATGCCCAAGTGGTCCGAAATGGGCTATGTGCCCAGAATGACATGGAAGGACCAATGGCCCGTGGCGTGGAAGGCTTTCTGCCGTATGCTTCCTCTTTTGGGCGTTTCCATTTTTGTCGCTTCTCTCTGTTTTGCCGCCTTTTATTTGATAGGCTTATCTGCAAGCCTGGTACACTGGGCAGTATTCGGAGGCGTGGCGTTGCTCATGTTTGTGTTCCTTATTCCGTTTGAATGGGTAAAGCTGCAGCTGCTCTACAGCGACAAAAGCGTGAGGAAATGTTTTGCCGAATACAAGGTAGGCTTGAGAAACTTTTCCAAGCTTTTCTCTTTTTACCTCCTTTTGGGCATGATGGTGCTGCTTGTGCTTGCCATTGCTTCTGTTCCCTTGGTGGTTCAGATGCTTGTGCTTCAGCAGGTGAATGTTGCCGAAGCTAACGGAGACATTGCTCTTGTGCCTTGGTATTTCTGGCTGTTGTTCTTCCTGTCAAGTGTGATTGCAACGGCCGTAATGTTTTATGTGCAAGTTCTCTTTTCGCATGCCGAATACCTGTTTTGGGGTTGTATTTCAGCAAGCGAAAAGAGCAGAGAATCAGTTGAAGAAATTCCAGCTTAGTCCGAAGCGGAACGTAAGCGGATTGATAGCATAGTGGGGCGCCCAGAAGGCGTGCCCCGCATTTGCATTTACATGGTTTACACCCACGTAGATGCGGCAGTTCTTCAGGTGAAGATTGGCATATACGTTGACAATGGGGTAGTTGCCAATCTTTACGCGTGAAAAGGAAGCGTCCTGTGTGGCAAACTGTCCGATGGCGGGAGAATAGTCGGGCGCATAGTAAGATGTGTAGTAGCGCATGTCGCCACCCAGCTGCACACGAAGAACCTTGGCTATGCGGAACAGCAGATAAAGATTGGTATATGCGTTAAGCTGCGGCAACGGAAGGACAGACTGGTTGGACGACTTCTGGTAGGTGATCTCGTTGTCCCAGTGTAAGGGACCCAACTTGAAGTTCTGTTCCAACATGGCGCTGAACACTTGGACGTTGCCACCGTGCTGGCGCACGCAGACGTTTCGGCTATAGTCGTTGGGGTTTATGCTTGTGGAGTCTGTTCCCAAAAGGGTGTTCTCCATGGCAAAGTGGGTATAGTTGGTCACATTTTCCACTCCCACGGTAAGCGCGGTCTTTGTGCGCGAGTAGGAAAGTCGGCCCTGGATGCGTGTGCGCAGTTCTCTGTCAAGGTTGGTGTTGTCCCACCAAGTGAACTGTGAATGGTAGTGGCGCATGTAGAATCCGGGCTTGCGGTGGTGTATGTTGCCTCGCAAATCCACTTGGATGGAGTCTTGTTTGCGTGTCTTGATGTTTAGTCTGGCATCGCCGTCCACCTTGAAGTCGCCGGCATATTCGCCAATGAGCCAGAACTCTCCGTTTACGTTGTAGTTTATCAGCTTGCCTTTTGTACGGGAAAGTACGCCGCCAACGCTGATGTCGTTCTCCTTCCACTTCTTCATGGCTGTGGAATCTGGTCCCGCCAATTCGGGCAGCGTGTATGAACGGAAGGTATGGCTGGCAAAGGCAGTCAGCCCCATTTGTGCCCACTTGCTGAATCCTTCGCATTGGGAAATGCCCAGCGTGTTGCGCACGCTCAGTCCCTTGGTCTCGTCACTGACGTCCAGAGGATTGCCATAGAAATGGTGGGTATAGAATTTTCGGGTATCGCTACGGCCGATGTATTCGTGTTCAAGTCTGCGCACATCAAGGGTGTGGATGAGGCTGGTCACGGGAACAAATTCCTGCGGTGTTGTCAGCGAGTTTTCCCAGTTCTTCAACAACGAATCCACTGCCGCCATGCGTGCAACGCTGTCATTTTGAAGGATGTTTCTGATGCTGTCGGACAAGTCCATAAGCAATTCCTTTTCACTTGGTGGCTTGGGTTTCAGTGAGTCGGGGACAGGGATGTCGCGTTTGAAGCCGAGGTGGTATCTGTTGGTCAGATAATAGGTCCGTTCATCGTTCCTGTTCCATGTGCTGGCCAGCATGACGGGGATGTCAATAGAGGTGTAGTTGTTCTGGAAACTTTGCGGGTCTTCAATGTAATTGTCATTTTCTATACCACCGTTCTCTGCCATCTTCATGTGGTTTGCATTGAAATAGGCGTGCATGTTGTAGCGCTCACCGCGGTGATACCCGTATACGGTGGCTCCGAACATGCTGTTTTGCTGACTGTTGTAGTATCCACGTCCGTAGAGGTAGTCTAGTTTGAAACCAATGCCGGTAAGTTTGTTGATATTGGTGGCGAAATACGCTCTGACACGGTCTTCTCCTCTTTGGTTGCTGCCAAGCTTGTGGTAGGCCAGATTTGTGATGGGGCTTTTGGTATTGGTAAAACGGAAATCGGTAAGACTGTTGCGGAAATGGCTGAATGGTTGTACGAAAATGAAGTTGTCCGCTTCTTCACGGTTCATGAAGATACGGTTGATTCGGGGAGAACCAAGGTTTCCCAATATTGTGTATTGACCGGTATATCCGTCAGTCTGGTTGAAATTCTGGAAGTTGTGAACCACGGTGTCGTTGTTTTCCGCTTCAATGACGGTTCCCAATCTTTCATCTATTCTCCACTGGAACTGTCCGATGGGTATCTGCTTTCCCTTCTTGCGTGCAGTGGAGTCTCGTCCCCATGTGAGACGACCGTTTGAACCATTCTCATACTGTCCGCTCTGATTGTCAAAACTTCCACCCGTATTGTCGTCGGGATTGAGCCTCATGGGCATTTGGGCCTGAGCGCTGTTAATGCTTGCAATCAGAATCAGAATCAAAAGAATCAGCCTGGGCATAATGGATGATGATAATTGCTTTTCTGTTTATATATATTTATAATGTGTGCAGGGGAGTGACAATTTCCATTCCCTTGCGCAACGCTTCCTCGTTCATTGGAATAAGGTGGTGGTGGCGTGTGGGCAAAGTGTCTCTAAGCGCTTGAAGTATGTTTTCCGTATTGACAATGGGAACCACCTTAAGCAGACCGCCGAGCACAATCATATTGAAACTCTTGACGTTGTTCATGGTGGCAGCCATGTCCATGGCATCAATGCGGTACACGCTGATGTCCTTTCGTTTGGGTGGGGTGCAGATTCCATATCCGTCGTAGATGAGGATACCTCCTGGCTTGATTGTCTCTTCGAAACGCTCTAATGAGGGCTGGTTCAGGATTATGGCCACATCGAACTGGCTGATAATGGGCGATGAGATTCGTTCATCACTGACAATGACGGTTACATTGGCGGTTCCTCCACGCTGTTCGGGACCATAGGCGGGAAACCAAGTTACCTCATGTCCTTCCATCAGTGCGCTGCAAGCAAAGATTTTGCCCATGGACAAGACTCCCTGTCCTCCGAATCCGGCTATGATAAATTCTTTTTTCATTGTTTTTCGATTGTTGTGTCCTTGATATCTCCCAATGGGTAATAGGGGAACATATTCTTCTCCATCCATTTGTTGGCCTCCACTGGTGTGAGTTTCCAACCGGCGCTACAAGTGCTAACAATCTCGACAAGTGATGTGCCCTTGCCAGACAGACTGTTCTCAAATGCCTTGCGGATGGCTTTTTTTGCGCGGTTGATGGCGGCTACGTTATGCACGCTCTGACGGGTGATATAGCAGGTCCCCTCCAGATTGGCTGCTAATTCCGTCATCTTCAAAGGGTATCCGTGAAGGTCGGCCTGACGTCCGTAAGGGCAGGTTGCAGTCTTCATGCCCATAAGTGTGGTGGGTGCCATTTGGCCGCCAGTCATACCATAGATGGCGTTGTTGATGAAGATGATGGCAATGTTCTCTCCACGGTTCATGGCGTGGATGCTCTCTGCCGTACCGATGCAGGCAAAGTCGCCGTCGCCTTGGTAGGTGAATACCAGATGGTCGGGCCAGAGACGCTTGACAGCGGTGGCACAGGCGGGTGCTCTTCCGTGTGCTGCCTCAATCCAGTCTATATCCAGATAATTATAGGCAAAGACCGCACATCCTACGGGGCAGATGCCGATGGTCTTGTCTGTCAGTTGCATCTCTTCAATGATTTCCGCTACAAGTTTGTGAACCATGCCGTGGCTGCAGCCCGGACAATAGTGCATGGGGCTGTCGTTCATCAGCGAAGGCTTCTTGTAAACGATATTTTGGGGGTCTATAATGTTTTCTTTAGTCATTTTCTGCAAATGTTTTGTTATGGGCTACATTATTATGCGCATGAATATCTCAATCACCTTCAGTATCATGCCAGCGGCAATGACTACCATACCTAGGATGTGGTTCTCGGGCATGCAAAAATACAACACGCAACCGATTGCGGCAACAATCAGAAAGGCTATGTTCAGGAATTTCCTGACTCCCTCCGTGTTGAACTTGCGGTTCCGCTTGTTGCGGATTCGCATGATTTCTTCTTCTTGATTTCTGAGTTGATCTGAAACGCTGGTCATATCTGTGATACTATTCTTGAACGAGTTGTTTTCTTATCACTTCGGCAATTTCTTCGGGTGTGGGAACCATTCCGCCCATTCTTCCGTAGTGTGATACCGGTGTCTTTCCTTCCACAGCAAGACGGATGTCCTGTACCATCTGTCCGGCATTGATTTCAGCGCAAAGAATGCCTTTTACCTGTCCGGCAAGTTCGGCAACGCGCTTGGTGGGGAAGGGCCATAATGTGATGGGACGTAACAGGCCAACCTTGATGCCTTCGCTACGGCAATCTTCAATGGCTTTTTGGGCAATGCGTGCCGCACTTCCGAAGGCAACCACCAGATATTCTGCATCCTCTGTCATGATTTCCTCATATCTGACTTCCTCTTCCTTGATGGTGGCGTATTTTTGCTGCAAATGGATATTGTGCCTTTCGTGCCTTTCCTGATCCAGGTCCAACGAGGTGAAGATGTTGTTCTTGCGCTTCATGTCGCGACCGGTAGCCGCCCAAGGGTAAAGGGTGGCAATCTCCTCGGCGGTCTTTCTGGCCTTGAAAGGAGGAAGCATCACCTTTTCCATCATTTGTCCAATGATGCCGTCGCTTAGGATGATGACGGGGGTGCGGTATTTGAACGCAAGGTCAAAAGCGGTTTCTACAAAATCTGCCATTTCCTGCACACTTGCGGGGGCAAGTACAATCACCTCATAGTCTCCGTTTCCACCGCCTCTTGTGCTCTGGTTGTAGTCTGCCTGGCTGGGTTGGATTGTGCCAAGTCCGGGACCTCCGCGCTGGACGTTTACGATTACGCCAGGAATTTCCGCGCCAGCCATATAGGTGATACCTTCTTGCATCAGCGCCACACCGGGACTACTTGACGAGGTCATCACTCTTTTACCTGTAGCTCCGCCGGCATAGACCATATTGATGCTTGCCAGTTCGCTTTCGGCCTGTAGTACAACCATTCCCGTGGTTTCCCATGGCTTCTCGTTACATAATGTCTCCAGCACTTCGCTTTGTGGAGTGATGGGATAACCGAAATAGCCGTCACATCCAATGCGGATTGCCGCCATTGCAATGGCTTCGTTTCCCTTGAGTAGTATATATTTGTTTTCTGTCGATGTCATGTCTATTCTTCTTCTTTCCATTTTTTTCTATACACCGTAATGCATCCATCGGGGCATACGATTGCGCATGCGGTGCAACCGTTGCAAAGGTCTGAATCCTTTTGTGTGGCATAGGGGTAACCTTTCTTGTTTACGGCTTTTGTTGTCATTTCCACAATCTTTTTAGGGCAGGCTTCTACGCATAGGCCGCATCCCTTGCATCTTTCTGTGTCTACGACTATTGTACCTGATATTTTGCTCATATATTCTTGTTTTCTTGTTTGGCTTATCAATATGTTGCCTATGGGTTCAATAACTCTTTGCATCTGTAGTTTAGGATATCCGTCAGCATGGCTTTGGCTTGTTTTGCGGGGCTATCGGGATTCAATTCTACAGCTTCGGCATAGTGTTCAAGTGCCATTTGCCAGTTACTTTGTCTGCGATAGGCATTTCCCATTAGGTAGTGCAGCGAATCGTCTTCGGGTGTCATGTCAAGCCTTTCCCGAATGGATTGTATGGCTTCCTCAACCTTTCCTTGGTTTAACAACCCAACCATTTCTTCTGCAAATGCAGTCTTGTCTGCGTTGCCGTTTTCCATTCAAACAATCTGTCGTTTAATAAATCATTAATACCCTGCATCCTATATTGCAATATTTGCGTAAACGGGTTGCAGGGTGTTTTTCTTATTCGTCAGGTTTCAACGGATAATGGCTCATTCTATTACGTTGGAACGTTTTTTCTTTTCGGGTTCGGGTTTCGGCTCTGGCTTGTCTTCAAAGGCATCCATCGCTCCTTCAAAGATGGCTTCCATGCGGTCGATGGTCTTTTTACGGAACTTTCCGCTTCGGGGGTAGAGCTTTGTGCCGGCCTTGTTGATGGCTTCCTTGTCTGTAATCCATTCCTCGGCTTTGTAGGTGATGCCGCCCGTACCATCTATGTCCTCGCTGTAATAGTAGGAAATCTGTGAGATGGTCATTTTAACTGCACCGTTTCCTGTGCTGATGTTAATTTGGTAACGGATGCGTGTACGGTCCAGATAGAGGGGCTTTTTCTTGAACAGCATGTATTCTTCAATACGTGCGCTGATGACGCCATCCGCCTTTCCATCGCTCACGATGCGTGTGCGCAGGTCGTCAATGGCGTTTGCTATAAGCTCGTTCTGTAGATAGCCCAACATGGTCTGGTAAATCTGTTCGTCGCTCTTGTCCTTGACCTTGAATGATTTTTCAAAGGTTACGATGCCGTTTACTTCGGGTACGGCTCCGGCAAGATATTTTTTGTCGTCATCGGCACTTGCCATGAATGTGGTGAAGATGCCTAAAAACAGGAATAGGATAATTTTTTTCATTCTTTTTCTTGTATGATTATTGTTTTACACTACAAACTTACACATTTTTTTTGGATTATCGGTTCTTTCTGCCCGTTTTTTTATCCGAAAATTTCCTTTTCTGCGGATTTCCTATTCGTAACGGATGGCTTCAATGGGATCCATGCGTGCGGCTTTTCGCGCAGGGACATAGCCGAAGAAGATGCCGATAAAGGCGCATACGCAGAAGCTTACGCCTACGCTCCACAAAGGAACGCTACTGGGGAACATGAAGACATTCTTTGCCAGCCAACTACCACCGTAGCCCAGGCCAATACCCAACAGAGCGCCGGTCAGGCTGATCATAATACTTTCAATGAGGAACTGGCTCATGATGTCTATGCCTCTTGCGCCTACACTCATTCTCAATCCGATTTCCTTGGTGCGTTCCGTCACACTCACCAGCATGATGTTCATGATGCCGATGCCTGCCACAAGCAAGGAGAATGCGGCAGCCACAACCAAGATTACGGTAATGGTGTCCATGGTGCTTCCCATCGTCTCCATCATCTCCTGTTGCGAACGGATTGTGAAGTTGTCTTCGGCCTCGTCCTTGATCTTATGATTTCTTCTGAGGATGGCAGACAACTCGTCAATGGCCTTTTCGCTTAGTTCCTCGCTTAATGCGCTCACAATGATGCTGTTGAAATAGGTC
This sequence comes from Bacteroidaceae bacterium, assembly GCA_017559845.1. GTDB lineage: Bacteria > Bacteroidota > Bacteroidia > Bacteroidales > Bacteroidaceae > Physcousia. The sequence goes on from JAFYQQ010000004.1 coordinate 17,225, forward strand.
TGAGCTGCAATACGCTTCATGACGGTGGAGTAAGGGGCAATGATGACATTGTCCTGGTCCATACCCCAGTTGTTGTATCCTTTTGATTTGAGGATGCCCACAATGCGGAAAGGAATGCTCTTGAAACGGATGGTCTTGCCCACGGCGTCATAATCCTTGCTTCCGAAAAGCTCTTCTACAACCGTGGTTCCCACTACGCACACCTTGGTGCTCTTCTTGATGTCTTCCTCGGTAAAGCAGTCACCGTCCTTCAGTTGCCACAACTTGATGTCGAGGTATTCCGAACTTCCACCGTAAATGGTGGTGTTGGTGTTGTTGGCGCCGTATATGGCCTGTCCTCCGCTGCTTACTTCTGGGCTTACCTTGGTTACCAGGGAGGCTTCGTTCATGATGCTTTCATAGTCGGCCATTTTCAGTGTCTGCATGGCGCTTGGGTCCTGGCGCACACCGCCTCTCATACTGGCTCCGGGGCGTATGGTCAGTAGGTTGGTTCCCATTTTGCTTAACTCGGCACGCACACTCTCTTTGGAGCCTTGTCCGATGGCCATCATGATAATGACCGCTGCCACGCCGATAATGATACCCAGCATGCTTAGGAAAGAGCGGAACTTATTGCTCAGAATGGCAGTGAAAGCCACTTTTAATAAATTTATTATACTCACTTTGTTGCTGATTTCTTAGGTTTTACAATCGGGAAAGTGTTATGTCGGTCAGTCGTCCTGCTGCTTGGGCAGTGCAGCCAGTGCGGCTGCGGCATCCATGACGTTGGTGTTCTGTACATCTTCCCTTATCTTGCCGTCGCGTAGTACGATGTTTCTGCTGCTGTATTGTGCAATTTCGGGATTGTGTGTAACAAAGATGATGGTTCTGCCTTGTTTGTGCAGTTCTTGGAAGAGGCACAGAATCTCGAACGATGTGCGGGTGTCCAGGTTACCGGTGGCTTCGTCGGCCAATACCACAGCTGGATTGTTCACCAGTGCGCGTGCAATCGCCACGCGCTGCATTTGGCCTCCGGACATCTGGTTGCTTTTGTGGTCTAGCCTGTCGCCCAGTCCTACGGCTTTCAAGGCATTGATGGCAGCTTCCCTTCGTTCCTTTGCAGAATAATTCTTGTTGTACATAAGGGGCAGTTCCACGTTCTCTACAGCCGTGGTTTTGGCCAAAAGATTGTAGTTCTGGAAGATGAAGCCAATCTTGCGGTTGCGCAGTACGGCTCTCTCGCTTCGGCGCATCTTGCGTACTGGCGTTCCGTCCAAAATATATTCTCCGCTTGTGGGGGTGTCCAGGCATCCGAGTTGGTTAAGCAGTGTGCTCTTTCCGGATCCGGAGGTTCCCATGATGGTGACGAATTCTCCTTCGTGAATCTTGAAACTGACTCCGCGCAATGCCTTGACCACCTCGCTGCCCACGCGAAATTCCCTTCTCACGTTCTGCAGTTCAATGACAACCTTGGCGTCTTTCTTGGTCTCTTGCATGGTTCCCTGCTTTTTATTTCTTCTTTTGGTTCCTATTTTTGGGCTGTGGCATGAAGGGGTTGGCGTTCATTTGCTTCATTTCTCCTTCAGGCATTACAACCTGGATTTCGGTAATGATCTCGGTTCCGGGTGACAGCCCTTCAAGTACTTGTGTCAGTGTGCCGTTGGTCATGCCGGTCTTCACGGGCATAGCTTTTAGTACAGCGCCTTCCTTCACCCATACCTTGCTCTTTCCCTCAGCATTTTGTATGGTTTCTCCGTCAGAAAGCATGGCTTCGTTGGGGGTAAAGCGCAATGCCTTGTTGGGGATGGTAAGGATGTCTTTCATCTCTAGTGTAAAGATGTTTACGTTGGCTGTGAGTCCGGGCTTCAGTTTCAAGTCTTCGTTGGGAGCGCTGATGACCACTTCATAAGTTACTACATTGCTCTCTGCTGCGGCTTCCTGGCGTACCTGGCTTACGAATCCTTGGAAGGTCTCTTCCGGGAAAGCGTCTACGGTGAATGTAACGCGTTGTCCTTCTTTAACCTCGCCTATGTCGGCCTCGTCCACGTTTGCGATTACGCGCATGTCCGTCAAGTCCTTGGCGATGGTGAAGAGGGTGGGGGTGTTGAAACTACTGGCTACGGTCTGTCCCTCTTCCACAGCCTTGCTCAGTACCACTCCGTCAATAGGGCTGGTGATAGTGGCATATCCCAGGTTGGTCTGTGCTTTCTTCACGTTTTCCTTGTGGTTGGTAAGGGTCTGCTGTGCCTTGATGAATGATAGTCTGGCCTGTTCGTATTCGTTGGCGCTGATGAGTCCCTTCTCATGCAAGGTCTTGTAGCGCTCGTGGTTGGCTTTCTGATAGTCCAGTTCGCTCTGTGCGCTGTTCAGGCTGGCTTTGGCACTGCTCAGTTCGCTCATCAGGTTGGTGCGGTCCAGTTCTGCAATCACGTCTCCGGCCTTCACCACGCTGTTGTAGTCCACATATAGCTTGCTTACGATACCGCTTACCTGTGTACCCACGGTTACGCTGGTTACCGGTTCAATGGTACCTGTAGCCGTAACGCTGGTGGTGATGTCTTGTACCACCGCTTCAGCGGTCCTGTATGTAAATTCGCTCTTTTTCTCGCATCCGCTCCACATGGCAGTTGCCAATAGCAGCGTTGTCAGCGTCATTATGTTGTTCTTTTTCATTGTTTGTGATATTGAATGATATGATAGTGTTTACTGTTGTTTGTCGGTCTTGTTACAGTTTGATGGGTTCGCCTGTGTAGAACTTCAGCAGTTGGATGTTGAGTAGCGTCAAATACTTGCTCTGCAACAGGTCCTGTTCTGCCTTGATCAAGTTGTCGCGTCCCTGCAATACGTCCACCACGTTTTTCAGTCCGTTCTGAAATTGTTCGTTCAACAGTTCAAAACTGGCCTGTTGGCTTTTCACGCGGTCCTTGGCTGCCAGATAGTTCTGTTGGTTGTTGTTGGCGTTCAGCCAGTATTGCTCAATGGTGCTGCTCAGCGTGTTCTTCTTGTCCTGGAGATCCAGCTGGCTGCTTGCCTTTTTCAACTTGGCTTGTTTTACATTGCTCTGGTTACGGCGGTTGTCAAACACGGGTACGCTTACCGTTACGCCGGCGCTCATGTTCAGGTTGGTCTTCATCTGCGCCTTTGTACTCTTCTGGCTGGCGCTGTAGTGGCTGTCGCCTAGGCTTGCGCTCATGCTTACTGTGGGTAGGTAGCCGCGCTTGGCAATGTCCAGATTCAGGTTGGCTGCCTCGATGCCCAGTTCCGCGCTTTTGATTTCCGGCCTGGTCATCAGTGCCTTGTCATAGGCTTCCTTCGCGTCGGGTATCATGCCTGTTACGCTCTCGTCGTCGGGTATTTCCGCTGCCACGTTGAAGTTCTGGTCTATGCCCAGTTCCAACAGGGCCTTGAGCTGGCGCTTGTAGTTGGCAATCTGTGTCTTGCTGTTCACCACGTCATACTTGGCGCTGCTCAATTGTGATTCCAGCTGCAGGGCGTCGGCTTTGGCCATCAGTCCCTGCTCCACCATCTCCAGTCCGCGCTTGTACTGGCTTTCGGCGGTCTCCTGCATCTTCTCGTTCACCTTGATGGCTTCCTGGGTGTACAGAATCTGCACATAGAGTTGTGCTATCTGTTCCTGAATGCTCATCTCGCTCTGGGTGGTGTTCAGTTCGGCAATCTCGTTCTGGAGCTTCTGTGCCTCAATGTTCTTCTGGTTGATGCCTCCGTTCCAGATGGTCCACGAGGCGTTTACGCCATAGGAACCCTGATACGTCACCTTGCTGCTGGTGTTTGTTACCTGGCCGTTCTGCACAAGGGCCGTGTTCTCTTCAAAGGGTCTGTAGCCCATGCTTTGGCTTGTGTTCACACGCAGGCTCGGCAACAACTGGCCTTTGTTGAGCCACAGGTTCACCTCGCCTTCCTTTTCGCTGATCTGATTCTTTTGGATCTGTATGTTGTGGGTTAGGGCATGGTCAATGCAGTCTTGCAGGCTCCATGTCTTCTGCGCCTGGGCATGTCCAAAACATACAGGGCTAAAAAAGAGCAATAAAAGTGCTTTCTTCATTATATCCGTTTTTGTTTGTAATTCTAAAATCACACAAAATTACATAATAATCTACACATGCGCAAACAAAGACCTCAATTTTGTGGCGTTTAAGGCCTAAAAAGTCAATAATGTCCTTTTTGGATTTTCTGAGGTGTTTTTTTTTATGTATCTTTGCGCTGTTTAACATTAAAAGACAGCATCAGAATTATGTTTTCCGGAATAGTAGAGGACAAGGCACGTGTAACGGCCATTGAGCATGATCAGGACAATGTACACTTCACCCTTACCTGCTCCTTTGTGGACGAATTGTCCATTGACCAGAGTGTGGCGCACAACGGAGTGTGCTTAACCGTAGTGAGAATTGAGGACAACACCTATACCGTAACCGCCATGCGCGAGACGCTCGAATGCACAAATCTCGGTCTGCTTCAAGTGGGTGATGAGGTGAACCTGGAGCGTTCCATGCTCATGAACGGACGTCTGGATGGACACATCGTGCAGGGACATGTTGATCGCACAGCTGTTTGCACCGATGTGCAGGATCAGGAGGGAAGCTTCCAGTTTACCTTCCGTTATGAGGTTGAACCCACAGATGTGGCGCATGGCTATTTCACTGTGGACAAGGGAAGCGTAACCGTCAATGGTGTAAGCCTAACTGTATGCCGCCCCACGGCGGACACTTTCCAGGTGTGCATCATTCCCTACACCTTTGAGCATACCAACTTCAAGCACATCAAGGTGGGAATGGTTGTGAACATCGAGTTTGACATCATCGGAAAATACATAGCACGCATGCAGAATCTATCTTGACGGCTTTTTCTGTGTGTGCGGTTTATTTAGGGCAGGCTTTTGTGTCTGCCTTTTTTGTGTCGTGTTGTCGGTTGTTCTTTTACTTTGGTTGTCGGTTTTTCGCCTATTTTGTAAAATTTTATTGGAATAGCCTGATTCGGTGATGATTGCCGTATTTTTTTGTGTGGCGAAGGAAAAAATTCTGCTACGCCATGCCATAATTTTTCTCATGCCATGCGTTTGGAGGGTGGTAAAGATTTTTGAAGTTTGCTATGCGATTTCAAACACAACCAACGGCTATTCAAGACGAAGGGCCGTGAACTACAAATGAGTTGGAATAGTGTTTGCAGTCCACAGCCCAGTGATTGGAACCGAAAGGTTTTGTTATTCAAATATTTCCATCATGGGACGGCCAATCCATACTTGGGGCTGTTCCAGACCGAAAATGCGTGCAATGGTGGATGCGCAGTCATATTGCATCATGCTGTCTTCAATCTTAACACCTTTCTTGATGCCCTTTCCGGCAATGATGAAGGGAGTTTCCATTTCGGTAAGTGACTTGCCGCCGTGTCCCTTGTTGATGCCGCCATGGTCGGATGTAACAATGAAGATGGTGTTCTCGTAGATGCCGGCTTCCTTGGTTGCTTCAATGATTTCTCCAATGTATGTGTCCAGTTCCTTCAGGTTGGCATAATATTCGGGAGTGTCATGGCCAATGGCGTGGCCAACATGGTCGGGGTTGTCATAAATGATGGCCGCAAGCGTGGGTTTCTTGTCCTTAATGTAGGCGCAGGCCATGTTTTTCAGCTCGTCGGTGTAGTTTTTTCCCTCGGGAGTCTGCGCATAATGGCTTGTGGAGAGGGTGTCCACGAGGTATTTGATGCCGTCCCACTCGTAAATGCAACCGATTTCTGTCTCCGGACGGGCTTTTCTGAGCACTTGGAAGATGGTGGGGAAGATGTCGTTGTCGCCCTTCACACGGGAGGGAATCTCGGGTGTCTTGGAACCCCACTCGGTGTATCCGTGAAGTTCGGGACAAGCACCCATAAACATACTGGCCCAGTTTACAGCACTTGACGAGGGCAGTACGGTGCGTTTTTCCAGGGTATAACAACCTTGTTCCATCAAGGCCTTTACGTTGGGCATTTCTGCTTTTTCCACACTGTACGAGCCCCATCCGTCCAGGCCGATAAGGATGACGTGCTCGGCGACTGGCTTGTCTTTTCCGTTGGCAATGAATACTCCGATGGCAGTTACCAGGCAAATGGCCAGTGTTCCTAAGATCAGGTTCTTTTTCATGTTTTGCAAATTTTAGATGTTATTATTGTGTTATTTCTTTTTCCTTGGTGTGCAATTAGTACAAAAGTAAGAAAACTTTTAATTGTAATAGCCAATTTTGTGCAATATTTTCATTTGTCTTTGGAATTTGCGCAGAAAGACAGACAAAATTCTTGGAAAAGTTGTATATTTGCATCGTTTGTTAACTAAATGAGTACATAATATTTTTCATGAAAATACAATTTCAGTGTGACTATAACGAGGGTTGTGCTCCCGAGATTTTAAGTGCGCTTGCCCGCACGAACATGGAACAGAATGTAGGTTATGGCGAAGACCCGCATTGCGAGAACGCCCGTCGTCTCATTCGTGAAGCGTGCAAGGCTCCGCAGGCCGACGTGCATTTTCTTGTAGGCGGTACGCAGGTCAATGCCACGGTCATTAGTAGCATTTTGCGACCCTATCAGGGTGTTGTTGCGGCCGAAACGGGGCATATAGCCGTACACGAGACGGGTGCCATTGAGCATGGTGGACACAAGGTGATTGCCCTGCCGGCCAAAGATGGCAAGATTACGGCCGCGCAGATACGTCATTGTGTGGCTGAACATTATGCCGAAGACGGCCCGGAGCATACTGTACAGCCTGGCATGGTCTACATTAGTTACTCCACGGAGTTTGGCACTTTGTATAGCCTGAAGGAAATGGAGGAAATTCATGATGTGTGCGTGGAATTCGGACTGCCCTTGTTCGTTGACGGTGCGCGTCTGGGCTATGGCCTGGCTTCTCCGGCATCAGACGTTACGCTGCCCATGCTGGCACGTTTGGCAGATGTATTCTACCTTGGCGGCACCAAACAAGGAGCGCTCTTTGGCGAGGCGGTGGTGTTTGCCAATCCTTTATTGGCAAAGGATTTCCGCTATTGTATAAAGCAGGGTGGGGGAATGCTTGCCAAGGGCAGATTACTTGGCATCCAGTTTGAAACGCTGATGCAGGACGACCTCTATATGCGTTTGGCTCGCCATGCAGTGAATGAGGCTTCACGCATCCGCGAGGTACTGTTGACGAAGGGATATTCCGAGGCGGTTGCCAGTCCCACCAACCAATTGTTCTTTACACTCCCGGACACGGACCTGGCAAAGCTTTCGGCCGATTTCCTTTTCTCCGTTTGGGGAAAGCCCGACCAGGAACATACAACCATCCGCATCTGTACAAGCTGGGGCACCTTGCCCGAGAATACGGACAAGCTGATTGATGCGCTGAAGGGGATTTAGTTTTATTTTCTAGCGGTTCTAGAAGTTCTAGTTATTCTAGGCTTTCTAGGACCAATTACCGGGTCTTGCGCTGGTATTCCGCTATGCGCTTCTGATAATCTGCACAGGCCGATGTAAGCGCGGCATGGCTTTGTGTGTGAAGCGTCACGGCATCCAGCAGTTCCGTCATGTCCATCGTTCCGGCATTGTATTGGTCTCGGCTTAGACGCAGATTCTCGTTGGCTTGTTCCACACTTTGGCGGGCAATCTCAATTTGGGCGTATGCTTCTTCCAGAGCGTTCCATGAAGTGATGATTTCTATGGCCAGCTTGTTTTTGGTGTCGCGCAGCTTGTTGCGGCTTTGTTCCAACGCCAGTTTGGCCTTTCGTATCTTGTGGTTTCCGCTCCACCAACTGCTGATAGGGACGGAAACGGTTGCCAGTCCTACCAGATTGCCTTGGTTGTCTTCCATCATGTTATAGTAGAGCCCGGCAGCCCCCACGGCTACTGTAGGCAGATTCTTTCCCCTTTCCATCTTAATTTGCAAGGCGTTGAGGTCTACCACTTTTTTCGTCATTTCTATCTCTTCTCGGTTGCCAAGAGCCTGGTCGGTTTGGACAAAGAAGGTCTCGGGCTTAGGCGGTGTGAGTATATTTTGTGCCTCAATGTCGAAGGTCAGCATGTCCGCTCCGCAAAGCTGTGCAAGGAGCAGACGAACCACCTCAATTCCGTTGTCTAATTTAAGGCGCTGGCTGGCGGTCTCTTGTTTTTTCAGTTCCACTCTGAGCAAGTCGTTTCTTGTAGTTACTCCGGCATCCACAAATTTTTTGGTGAGGCCGTATACCTCGTTTAGTTGCTTTTCTGCCGCCTCGAGTGTGGCAATGTTTCCACGGAGTGCCACCAACTGCCAGTAGTAGTCGTGTACGTTCTGTATTACGTCCTTTTCCGTCATCTCAAATTCCAGATGCCTTACTTCGCGCTGCAGCTCGGCCATCTTGTTGGCATTGATTACTTGTCCTCCCATGTAGAGGGGCTGCAGAGCTGTAAGGGTGGCTACAACGCCTTTTTTTATCATGGAGAGAGGCATGGCTCCCATCTGTGGTACTTCCATTTGACCGCGCATAAGGTCCTTTGCTCCCACGAATCCGGCTCCCATGGCATTGATTTGCGGGAATATCTGTGTGAAGGCATACTTGCGGTCTTCGTCGGCCACTTCCACTTCCAGTCGTGCGTTCTTCACCTCGGTATTGTTCTTTAGTGCCATCTCAATGCACTTGTCCAGTGCGAATTGCTGTTTTTGTGCCGCAACGGGCAAGGTGCAGAATGCGACAAGGCACCATGCGGTCATACCTTTTATTGTCATATTGAATTGTGCCCTTTTCATTGTTGTTCAGTGTTGGTAAGTAGGGTTTTCTTGTCTCTGCCCTGGTTCAGCTTCCAGTAGACCACGGGCAGTACGTTTACGATGAGAATGAGGGTGCCGATGCCACCGGCAAAGATGGTGATGCCCACGGGCATCCAGAACGAGCTTCCGGCAATAATCATTGGAATCACACCTACAGCCGTGGTGGCTGTGGTGAGAAAAATAGGCACCATTCTGCGGCGTCCGGCATCATAGGCGGCATCTCGGGCGCTCATACCCTCGGCCATTTTGTCATCAGCATGCTCGAAGATAAGAATCTCGTTGCGCATGATGATGCCCATCAGTGTGATGAAACCGAAAAGACTGGTCAGTCCCAGTGTGCGGTCAGCAATGGCAAGGCCTATCATGGCACCGGGGACGCTCAGCGAAATGGCTGCCATGCAGACGAAGGTAATGCCGAAACGCTTGAAGTTGAACAGAATAAAGAAGAAGATGATGACCAACGCCAATCCAATACCCATCATGATGTCGGGTACAATCTCGTCATTCTTTTCAATTTCACCACCCACTTCGGCCATAACGTCTTGGGGCAGGTCCATTTGCTCAATCATTTTGCCGATGCGGGCCTGTAGTGGTGCGGCCAGTACGTTACGCTTGCCTTCGGCCGTTACGCTGATGCAGCGCTCGTCGTTGCGGTGGACAATATTGGTCTGTGTCCAGGCAGGCTTCACCTCGGCCACTTGTCTGAGGGGAACACTTCGACCGGTGGCTGTGGTCAGATAAATGTCCTTTGCGTTGCTGTAAGTGATGTTTTCGCTTTGTACGTCCTTCAGGATTACGGGCACTTCATAGTCGTCTTCCCAAATGCTTCCCACCTGCATGCTGCCAGTTTGGAGTGTGGTCTGGAGTTGTGCCGAAGTACGGTTTATGCCCAATTGTGCGCAGGCCACTGGATCCAACGCAATGTCTACGATGGGATGCGGACGGTCAAAGTCAGTATGAACCCATTCCAGTTCAGGGATCTGTCTCAGCTTGGCCATCAGTTTTTCAGCGGCGGCGTGGATACTGTCCAGATTGTTGCCGTAGAAACGATATTCGTAAGTGGGCACATTGAGAAAGTCCATCTGCTTGAATCGGCAATAAGCCTGGGGCCAATGGTTGCTGTATTTGGGGGCGTATTCGTTCAGTACGTCAAAAGTGCTCTGTATGTCAGGGGTGTTCACGATGAGCTGTGCGAAGTTTCGTCCTCCCATCTGCGGGGCATAGCTAATTTGGAAGCGGGGCGATGAGCAGCCAATGAAAGAGGTTACGCTCTGTACGCGCTTATCCTTCTCCAGAATGTGTCGTAGGCTGTCCGCCACGGCGCGGGTACGTTCAAGCCCTTCACCTTGGGGAAGGAATATCTCCACGGCAAACTGGTTGCGGTCGGCATAGGGGAACTGTCGCATCTTCAAGGTCGGGAAGATGAGGCTTGTGGCCGCCACAATCACTAAGGCAATGACCATTGTAAGCCATGGATGGCGGAAGGTCCACTTCAGACTGTGTTCGTAGGTAATCTGAACCCAGTCTGTAATATCCTTCTTGTCGGCTTTCTTTGTGGGTGCCTTTCTGATGATGGCAGCGTTGAGAATGGGAATCACCACCACGGCCACTGCCAGTGAAACCATCAGATTGATGGTGATGGTTACAGGGAACTGTCCGATAACGTCACCTGCCTCTCCTGTCATGGTTATCACCAACGGATAGAATATGGCACAAATACAGATAGTGGCAAGCATCATGGGCCAGAAGTATTGCTTTACACTCTTTATGGCGGCCTCTCTGCGTCCCATGCCCATGCCGAGATATTCCAAATAGCCGTCAATCACCACGATGCTGTTGTCCACAATCATGCCCAGTACCACAATGAGGCACGCCAGTGTGATTGTGTTCAATGGAATGTCCATGGCATACATGATGCCTACGGAAATGAATGTGCTAAGCGGAATGGTGATGGCTGCGACAATGGCGCTTCTAAGGGGGAAGAGAATCATCATCACCAATACGATGATGGCCATGGAGATGACAAGGTCGCGCAGGAAGTCATATACCGATTGGCTCACCACTTGCGGCAGGTCTGTAATGCGGCGCATTTGCACGTCTTCTGGGATATAGTCTGCACGGAACTGATTCAGCACTTTGTCCACTTCCTTTCCATAGGCCACAATGTTGTTTCCGGGGCTCATTTCCAAAGAGAGCAGCACGCAACGGTTTCCGTTGTTTTCTATGTACTTCTCGCTGGTGTCATATTCCCGCCGTATTTCGGCCACGTCGCACAAACGGACATTTTTGTTTCCATCGCTGTATATAATCTGTTGTGCCAGTTCCTGTTCGCTCCTTTCTGTTGGGGCGACGTGCAGGGTGATGTGCTGTTGCTTTCCTGTGAGGCTTCCGCTCATGGTCGTAAGTCCTTGTCCGCCCAATGCCTGCATGATGGCGGCCTGACCGATACCATAGGCAGCCAGTCTTTCGCGGTCTACATAGAGGGTGATTTGTTCCTTCACCTCGCCGTATTGTCTCACATTGCTCACGCTGGGCACTCGGCGCAGACGGTCTGCCAGTTCGTCGCTGTATTGTTGCAGTTCACGATAGCTGCGCTGTTGGCTCTCAACGGTGATGAGCAGGGCACAGGCATCGCCGAAGTCTTCATTGACCATTAACGCCAATACACCTCCGGGCAGGCTGCTCTTGAACGTGTTGAGTCCGTGTTTGATCTTACTCCAAACCTCGTCTTTTTTGTTGATGTTGTCGTGCATCTGCACCATCATCATACACATTCCGTTGCTGCTTGTGGTGGTGGTTTTCTGGCGGTTCACTTCCTTATATGTGAACATGTATCGTTCCAGTGGTCGTGCCACTTGTGCTTCAATTTCCTCGCTTGTGGCTCCGGGCATCACGGCAATAACCACGCCCTGTCTCACCACAAAAGGCGGAAATTCGTCCTTGGGCATCACGTACAGTCCGTACACTCCGAATGCCAGTAGCAGTACGGTTAGCAATGTGGCAATGCGGTAATTGTTAACGGACCAAGCAGCCCATCCAGTTAGTTTATTCGATTTCATTTTCTTTGCGTTTCTGGGTAGTGATAACTTGTTATGCAGGTTGTTACAGAATGTACAGAATTTTCCTTAACAAGTTGTTTAATCTATATTGGATATTCTGTTGGTATTCAGAATTTAATTGGTGTGCCTTCTCCAACCTTCTGATAGCCTTCTACAATTACATTATCGCCCTCTTGCAGTCCGCTCTCAATGGCAATTCTGTTACCACTTGTCTCGCCAACGGTGATGGGCTTGCGCTGTGCTTTTCCGTCCTTTTCCACCCAGACGAAAAGTGTCTTGTCTGTGGTTTGCTGAATGGCCTTTACGGGTAAGGTGATTTTTCTTGTCTCTGCATTGTCCTTCATGGCCACCTTGGCCACCATTCCAGGAAGCAGCTTGTGTCCGGGGTTTTCTAAAGCGATACGGATGTCGTAAGTGTGCGAAACGGCATCGGCACTCACGCCCTTTTCTATGGTGCCTCCCTCAAAAGTCTCTCCGGGAAGGGCGTCGGGCATGATGAGTGTGGCTGTCTCCGGAGTGATGGTTGCGATTTCCTTTTCAGGGATGCTCACTCTTACCTTAACGCGGTCAATGGATAGGATGTGCAGTACGGGTTGGGAGGGCAGAACCGTCTCGCCCACGTTCATTATTTTACTGCCCACCACACCATTGCAAGGAGCATACAGAGAGCAGTCCTCCACGTTCTTCAAGCACATGTCATAACTTGCCTTGGCTTGTTGCAACTTGCTTTCAATCTCCACCCATTTCATATCAGGCAGCGAATTGCTCTCGTGCAGCGTCTTCATTCGTGCATGAGCATCGCTAGCCTGGTCCAGTGTGGATTTTGCTGCTGCCAGGGCGTTTCGTGCCTGTGTGTCATCAATGGTGGCAAGCAGTTGTCCTTTCCTTACGCTTTGTCCTTCGCGGGCATGAAGGGTTTTCAAAATGGCCATGCCTGTGAAGCTTACCAACGTGCTCTGTTCCTCTTCTACCACGCCTACATAGGGAGTGGCTGAGTTCAGTTCACCAAATGCCGCCTTTTCAATCTTCACGGTTATCGTTTCCTCTTGCTGTTTAGGCTCGCTCTTTTGGCAGGCGCATAGGGCAAACGCTATAATGGTCATCGGGATAAGTCTTTTCATTGTTGCAAATGTATTTATTCGTTAGATGTATGATATTTCCTGTTTTGCGGGCTTCGCCCAGTTTTGGCTTGCAAAGTTACGTATCTTCTTCATCATTTCATGAAATATAAGTAATAATTGTTGTTCATTTTAACCAATTTAACCGTCCGTGCCACCAATTTCACTGAAGTTAAACTTTGAAGCTAGTGAAATACACAAATTGGTACCATACGGCTATGGTAGTTGACAAATCAATGCGACATTGTTTACAAATGAACCTAATAAATACAATTCTGCATATTTGAATGTGCAAAAAAATACAAAAACTGCACAATTCAATATGCAGTATTTGTTAATAATTGCTATTTTGTTGTGCAGTTTGCTGTTTTTGTGTATTTTTGCACACAAAATATATAAATATAAAGAATGGAGAACTTATTTGCAACATCCCGAGAACTCGTTATTAGGGTTGATACAAACTATATCCGTGATATGCATCAGGAAATAGACTGGAACAGTCGTCTGATTGCAATACTTGGTTCGCGTGGTACAGGTAAAACAACGATGATGCTACAGCATATACGTTTGTTTGCCAATACTCCACAGACGCTGTATGTGACAGCAGATGATTTTTACTTCACTACCCATCGTTTGGAAGAATTGGCCCATCAGTTTATGCTTCAGGGTGGCAAGCATCTTTATATTGATGAGATTCACAAGTACAAGGGATGGTCAACAGAGATTAAGAACATCTATGATAAAATGCCCGATTTGCAGGTTGTGTATAGCGGATCCTCTATTTTAGATTTGGAAAAGGGAGGTGCGGACTTGAGCCGTAGAAAGTTGGAATATGTCTTGCCCGGATTAAGTTTCCGTGAGTACCTTAATATTTCACAAGGATGGAATTTACCTCGTTATACATTGGAGGAGATTGTGGCAGGGAAAGTCGATTTCCCCTACTCAACAGACCGTCCATTGCCCTTGTTCTCGAACTATTTGCGAGAAGGGTATTATCCGTTTTTTCGCGAAGGTAATTATTCAATGCGTTTGAATGGCATCATCAAACAGATTGTAGAAGACGACATTCCCAAATTTGCAGAAATAGAAGTGGCATCGGCACAGAAATTGAAGAAACTTCTCTATGTGTTGGCACAAAGCGTTCCTTTCAAACCCAATTATTCCAAACTGGAGCGCGATTTGGAAATCTCAAGAAACACCTTGCCACAATATATGCTGTATCTTGAAAAGGCTGGTCTTATCGGTGTGTTGCGAGAGAAGGCTGTAGGCATAAAGTTATTGGAAAAGATTGAAAAAATCTATTTGAACAATTCCAATGAAGCATACGTCTTGTCTGAAAGTACGCCAGACGTTGGCACAATTCGTGAGACCATTTTCTTTGCCTGGTTGCGTGTTGGACATTTTGTGTCTTCGTCTCCGGTTTCAGATTTTGAGGTGGATGGATTGACCTTTGAGGTAGGTGGAAAGAATAAAGGGAAAAAACAATTGTCCCCTCTTCTCGCAGACAAAGGCTTTGTAGTCAAAGATAATGTAGAGTACGCCTATCAAAACAATATTCCATTGTGGATGTTCGGGTTTGTGTATTGATAGTTTGTCTACAACCTTATTAGGGTGTGCCTGTTATTTGGCACACCCTAATGTGAAGTGAAGCAACTACTAATCCTTTAATCTTTCCCGTTCCACTCCCAATATACACAGCTTAGATTACGATCGCTATCAAATGTATTATTGGTGCGCGTACAATAACTACCGAACCAATTCCAATGTTTGCAATTACTGCATTGCTCACATCCTGTAAATTCTGTCGCTGATGAAGAACCAGAGTCGGAAGATGAGGAAACATAAGTGGAACCGTGTGATGTCCCCTTGTCAAGACTCAGAACAAAATAAGCGATTGTACCACCGATTAAAATTACACAAGCTATAACCAGTAATGGACAAACAAATACCACAATAGCCGTAGAACCAATCAAATAAACGACCATAGCAATTAACGTACCAATAATTCCTCCGCTTTCCCATACATTGAAAGCTATGATGATAAGTTGTATTGCTTGGGCAGCCAATAAAATTAGAAAGGAGGTCTTGATGTATTCTTCCTTGAAGAAGTAGCAGAAGACAATGGCAGCCAGACCAATTATCCACGAAAAGGCCCCCCATTTCATGTGAATGTCAGAATTAAAGGCGAATTGAATATCGTCCATGGTTTTCAGGAAACCGACCATCAGATTCATAAGCGCATAAAGGAAGAATATGAAATTCATAACAGCAAACCCCCATCCGCCAACTTGGCTGGGCATGATGAACCATAGAGCGTGTTGTCCTGTTTTCCAAACATAATAAATGATGAGAAGGCTGCATGCCATTTGCAAGATGCCGGAGACAATGGCTCCAATACCTTCCAGGTTAGAAGTGCCCCAAAAGTCATCGTAGGCATCCAAATGTCGGATGAACTTGCAGAATATCCAGACAGCCAGAATGAACCCACCCACAAGGTAAGCCATCCATTTGTAGCTTTCATCACCCCAGTTGAGTCCAGGAGACCAAATAGATGCTGACTTACCAGAAGACTGCACTTGTGGTTGGATCAGGTACTTGCTGTTCACAAAGCCCTTTTCTCCATTTATTTCCACTTCCGCCCAACCGTTGTCCAGTATTATTGCCTCTACATAAGTCTTATTCTGCAGTTTCCCTATTACACGACTCTCTGTGGAAGGATGGCTTCTGACATTCAGTTCCGAACTTACATTCACCTGATAGTTTCCTGCTAATAGCTTGACGGTCAGGAATAATAGTGTTAAATATACCATTGCCCTTTTCATATCCAGTCATTATAATATTTGAACGGCATAAAAAAACGTATTACAAATACAATTACTTTTATGGAAAACTTGAACAAGAACCAAAATACCGTACCCCAAAACAAGATGGTGATAATCAGTGTTGCCAGCATGTGCTCCTGGCTAAACTCTCTAAGCCATTCTACCATATACATTCATTTATTAAAGTTTGAAAGATGTGCCATATTGAGCCTTTAACAACTCAATATGGCTTGTTGAATAATTCATTTCGGCTGCACGGGATACCTCTTTAAGCCCTTGACTTCTGGAAAGTAATAATATGCGGTCATAACTTTTGATTTATAATCTTCTGCCGATATTAATCGCTCAATCTCCTCATCAGTTAATTTGCGGACATCAAGAAGAGAGACATTTAAATACTCATGCGGGAATGATTTACTTTTGTTGAAAGTAAGGATGTTTCTCTTTTTTCTGGATTCTGTATCAGGATTAATTTCAATAGGTTTACCATCTTCTATATAATCCATCTTATAAGATGTTGTAAATACCACAAGGGAGTTGTTTTTCAATTCTCCCATTAGCAAATATGCATCGTCCATTTCTAAATTGGAATCATCGTTGATCAGACATAGGTCTTTCAGTTTACCTGAGGTAATGAAATTCTTGACTGAGCCAGGTAATTTTTCTTCCAGTATTTTAGTTGTAATGGGTTTTGGTACAATTTCTTTCACACTGGCCTTTTCGATGTAGGCTATGGCTGGATCTCCGCAGTAACTTGTCCATCCTCTTTCCAATTGTACAAAAACTTTATACCATCCGTCTGTTTCTTCTAGAACTGGAAGTATATCTTGTGTTCCGAATTTCCATTCCATTACAGTCCAGTCTTTGTTTGATTTTCTGTCAGACCAACAATATTCGGATAAAGCTGTTTCTGATGCCAATTGTTCGTCTGCCATACACAAGACAAGGCTTTTCTTGCTTGGCTCTTTGTATGCTTTTACACCATCTGTAGTGGGCACAACAAATTTCTTCCATTGAGGTGAGGGGAGATTCAATGGACTATTGCCACCGCCAGAGAAATACAACAATGAACAGCCTATGAGAACAAGCAATATTGCTCCTCCAACAAGCATTTTTGACTTTCTATGTTTTGAGGTTCCCTTTGTCGTGTCCTCAGATTTACATTCTATAGTTTCTTGTACAGACGTTTTTTGGAGATCGAAATCATTGGCCTGACTGGTCTCTTGTTCCTTTGTCTCACTATCCAAATGAGACTCTTCAGTTCCGGATTGTAGAGGTTCGTTTTGCTGCGTTTCTTGCTGAACCTCAGTTTCTACAAGATTACCACATTTCACCTTAATCCATCCTATAATATTGGCAAAGAAGATATGTAAAATCGTTAATGCAATAATAAAGCCCCATACAATACCGACAAGCGCAAATCCGGCATAAGTGCTGTAAAGCGATTGTTCAAGATCTTTCAGACCACCCGAGGATGCGATGTTTGAAATGCTTGAACCGCCAACAAGCGCCAATGTTATAATAGTTCCCAATGGTATCCATGTGTGCAGTGCAAGGTTAGAATCTGCAACGTTTTTTAGGTGGTTAAAGCCTTTTGATGCTCCGCGGGAATAATGTCCGCTATTACTTAGTTTGCCGAAAGCGTTTTTCTGCTTACAGAATGCGATTACCGATAGCAACCAACAGATGAAGTATCCCAATAGATTGATAACTGGAAGGAAATGAAGCGCCCAGGAAACGAATGCTCCAACAAGTAGCAAAATAAATGCTGTGCGCACTTTCTTCCATGAAGCACTATCTTCTGGGAGTAGACCTTTCAACTTAGAAGTACCCCATATAAAGGCTCCGTATGAAATGAACAGGATGATTTTGGCAATAGAACCCCAACTCATGAAATTGATTATTTCCACAGGGACTTCTCCTTCATCGAAGAGGTTCAAAATTTGGCTCACAAAACTCATTATGGCTTCTATAACATCCAGCACACTTGAAATAACATTTCCAAATATGAAGACAAACACACACCACATCAGCACGGATGTATAGGTCTTCCATCGCTTTTGTTTTTCTGTAAATGATACCATAAATTCTAATTTTTAATTTGTAATATATAAAATGAACGCTAATATTGCTTTTATATTATTACAACGGCACATAAGACCCATATTCTTGAGTGTTATCCACAGGAATATTTACGAAATCCAGGGTGTTAGATGTGAATGCTGTGTTGGTGGGGGAGTTCAGCGACACGCCACAAGTGATAGATACCGTGGTGGCATTGATGTCGAAATTTTTGATGGTGAAACTGCCCTTGATAGTCTGATTGGGCTTGAATATCACGTTGCGTCCCCATCCGTAAATGGAGAATGTGCCACCGTTGATGAATGAAAGTATGTTTGCGTTGCCTTCGCTGATGGCGCATTTGTAAGCATTGCCCAAGTCATCGTGACCTGCCACTTCGGGCATTACAAATACCGTATTGACATCCTGGTTAAATCCTGTGTTTGTAAGGTTGTACTCAATCTGTACCGTTGTACCTTTCCGTACAACGCTTAACAGGCGGAATTTCATTCTATGGTCAAACATCTGGATGTAGGATTGGGGGTACTTCTTCCAGTAACGGTAAGTTGTCTGTTCGTCTTTGTCCTCAAGCCATTCTTCCAATTCGTCGCATGAGGTGAACGTGAACATGCTTGCCATAAGTGTGGCAAACAAAAAGGCATACTTGCTAAACTTTTTCATTTTTATTTGTTTTGTTAGTTGTTTATGTTATTTCAACAGACGTGATTTTACGTTATAAAGTCTTTTGTCTGCGGGAACCCATTCGCCCGCTCTTGTCTCTTCTGCCGGCCAAGATGTATAGTAGGAAATTTCGTCTCCATCCTTGAATACTCGGAATACACCTTCTTCCATCAGTACGCCCTCGGGATCATCGCCCTTTTCCACCATTACAAAGGCATATTGCAGATTCTTCAGGCCTTCTTCGGTCTTGGTTCCAGACAGCAGAAGTGCGGTTCTGTTGTAAATGCCGGAACTGGTTCCTTCGGTGTTGAAAAGGATGCTGAAGTTGTTTCCTTCGCCCACGATAATTGCACCTTCACCAATGGAATATGATTCACCGTCTGTTGTGAGTTCTTCCATGTCAATGGTATTGGCTTTCATGTCTTGGCTTGACAAGTTGATGTATTCACCCATCCATTGCAACTGAGAAAGGTCACCATCATAATCTTCCATATATATGGCCACCAAGGGGTCAAGCAGATAGCAGCCTTCCACATTGGGAGGATTTACACCATCGTAAATGGGAATATAGGGTTCCATCTTCTGGCGAATTTCGTCTGGGATAACGCTTTCAATGCGTTCGTCTTCCTGCCCCCAAGGAAGGATGTTGCCGGTAAAGCTGACAATCTCGTCCTTGTTGATGGTCAGGTTGAACACCTGTTGCTTGCCCGAGGCCAGGTAAATATCGGAAGTAGCCTTCAATGTGTGTTCCTTTCCGTTAAGTGTTACGGTAAGGAAAGGACTTCCTGCTTCTATCGTCTGGGGGACGATGATGGCCTTGTAGCTGTTGGTGCCGTTGTCTGCAAAATATACCGTGTTACGGCTCTCGTATGCGGTAAAGGTGTTGGCATTGAGGTCAACATCGCAACCGATATTCACATTGTTCAGTTTCACTGAGGGAGTGCCAGTACCCAATGCTTCGCCTTGCAAGTTCACGACTACATGTGAAAGGCGGTGGCTGAACACCAAGTTTACATCCTTATCTGTTGTTACGTCCGAAACGGCTGTACAAAGGTCAGACATTGTATATTGTCCTCCTGCGCCCTGTGCTGTTTTAACAATGAAACGGAAAGTAGGTACAGAGTTTATAGCGTTAGGATACATAGCAAAATAGCGTACACCAAATTCCGTTGGACGAACAATGCCGTTCTGTTCGTTGACAAACTTGTTGCCTCGATAAGTGTATTTCACGTAATTGGCATAATTACCCGATGACTTCAATACAGTTCCATTGCCTTCATCCTTTACAGCATATACGATAATCTGGTCGTTTTCTTCAAAACTCGTTTCCGTTGCACGGGAAAGGGTTTTCATAGAAGCGGTAAATGATACACTCTCCTGCTTTTGTTCAGGACGTACTTCTTCGCCATTGCTGCTGCATGAAGCAACAAGGACTGCGCTTGCCATGGCAAGCATTAATTTTCTGTAAGATAACATAACTTTGATATTTGATGTTAATTATAAATTCCCTTTATCTATAGTCTTTGCCAATAGCATTACTTTCTGAGCCAGCAACACCATTTACGGTGCCTTCATTAATGTTGTTGTTGTATGTGCCTACAAAGCCTTCAAATATACGTCCAACAATTCCACCGCAACGTTCACCTCCAGATACCGCTCCCTTATTTACACAATCAATGACAATATCATCGTTGTTCATAAATAGGGCGATTCCACCTGTGTCTGCATCCCAACTCTTTCCCCCCACAATTTCACCTTCATTTACACATTTGGCGATAATATAGGCAACTCCGATTCCTGCACATTCTCCGCTGGCACGTGTTACCTGAATCTTACCATAATTTCTACATTCTTTAATAACTCCATCCGTATTCCCGTCTCGGCCAATACCAGTTGCCCAAGTGCCACCTTTTATCTCGCCGTAGTTTACGCAATTCAATATTTCAGTCCCTCTACATAGTTGTCCACAAATTCCACTATTTTGACCGTCTCCTGATATATTTCCCTTATTTTTACATCTTTCAATATGCCCACCATAACTAATTCCACAAATACCTCCGACTCCATAAGAGCCTATTTCGTGTGTTTCAATTATTATTTCTGATGAACAATTTAGAATCTTACAATAATCCCCAACCCCTGTTATAGCTCCAACGGCGTATGTCTCTTTGTTGCTTATTTTAATACTTCCTTCTATTAAATGAAGATTTTTAATGGTTCCATATGTTTTGGATACCAATCCCACACCATCATTTTGTATGTTGTGTTTTAATATAGTAAGCCCTTTCAACGAATGATCTTGGCCATTGAAGATTTCATTAGAATTAATAGTAGAAATAGGTTCCCAATTTTCAATAGAACTCATATCAATATCCGCATAAATATTGATTTCTCCTTTTTCATTTTTCCATCGAGAAACATCTTCGCCTGCATTGCGGGCATCACGGAAAGTAATAAGGTCTTCTAATGAATATATTCCAACTTTTTGTGTTTCTTGCTCGTTCTCTCCCCAAGGAAGAATCTCGCCGGTAAAGCTTACAATCTCGTCTTTCTCAATGGTAAGATTGAATACTTGTTGTTTGCCGGAAGTAAGGCGGATGTCCGATGAGGCTTTCAGCGTATGTTCTTTTCCGTTCAGACTTACTGTGAGGAATGCACTTCCGTCCTCAATGGTCTGGGGTGCGATGATTGCCTTGTAGCTGTTGGTTCCGTTGTCTGCGCAATATACTGTGTTGCGGCTCTCGTATGCTGTAAATGTGTTGGCGTTGAGGTCTGCATCACATCCCGTATTTACATTGTTTAATCTTAAGGTAGCCGTACCAGTGCCAAGCAATTCGCCTTGCAGATTTACCACTACATGGGAGAGGCGGTGGCTGAATACCAAATCCACCTCTTTGTTTGATGTGATGTCCGACACTGCAGTGCAAAGGTCGGAAAGTGTATATTGCCCCGAAGCATTCTGGTTGGTTTTCACATTGAACTTGAAGGTTGGACCGCACGGGGTTGTATACGGATATATGGCATAATAACGAAGCCCTGAGTCTGTGGGGCGTACAATACCTTGTGCATTAATGAACTTTCCGTTATTGTATGTATAGCGTACGTTATCAGCGTAATTTCCAGATGGCTGCAGAATAGAGACCGTATTGGTTTGGGCGTTGACAGCATAGACGCCAATTTTGTCTCCCTCTTCAAAAGTGGTTTCTGTGGCACGCGATACCGTTTTCATGGATGCAGTAAAGTCAACAGTCTCGCCGACTTGCGGCATAATCTCACTATCCTTGTTGCTGCAGGAAGTTGCAAGGATAAAACTTGCCAAGGCAAGCATCAGTTTTTTGGATTCCATTATTTTTCTTTTTTGTGTCATTATACGACCAGTGTTCTTTGACACAAAAAAGACGTGGAATCGTTGTTGTCCATTCCACGGATTGAGGCTCTTGCACTGCCCTTCTAAGTAGAACGGACAACGTCAGAGCCCACGCCGATATGATTATCAATACCATAAATTGACTGCATTTACCTTGCTTCAAGAATGAAACAATGATATACAGACAATTATGGCTGTGATATAATCACACCCGGGACATCTACGTTGCCTTGCGCTCTGACTTAGAATGAGATGTTTGCAAGATTTCAATCCGTCAAAGACAAGACGTGGTAAACGCCTTAATTATGTCTGGCCTCCCTTTCCCACCCAGTCCACCAGAGAAAGATTGATGTGTATCTTGCCATTCTCTGTTCGGCGTGGGTAACTTTGTCTTTCCCTAATAAAGAACGCGTCTTTTAACGGGAATTATGGACAAAAGTCAGGAAGTCCGAATGCAAAATTAAGAGATTTTTATGAGTTTCCAAAACAAAGCGTCAAAAAATGTTAACGGATGTGCTCAAAACTCATCGTTTATGTATTTGTGTCCTGTTTTGTCATTTTACTAATATTGTAAAATATTTTTATTTTTCATTCTTGTATTTAAAAGGGCGGGTTATGACGAAAAAATGGTGAGAATTCCACAAAATCTGAATAACCCCCTAAATAAGGGTTTCCAGTTGGGAAAAATTTTTTTTCTAGTTGGAAACATTTTTTTTCCCAACTGGGCGCATTTTTCTGCCCAACTGAAGAAATTATACTTATAGTGTATGCGGACCTCTTTTTCCGATAAGCTTGTTTTGTAAAAGATATTTACTATAGTTTCGGTCCTATTCATGATGAATTCTTAAAACCTCCGATTAGTGGCTACAATGAAAAATAATGTACTAGGTTTGTCCGCCTCGGCATTTTTTTATAATTTTGTGGGCAGAATAAAAAAGTTAGAAAAACATAAATCCACAATATTTCAAAACAGGAATGAAAAGATGTCTTTTGACTATAGTCTGCTTGACTGCTCTTGCCGCGAAGATTCCGGCAATGGCAGAAACCGCGGCAGATGATATATTTGTTGATGATTTTAGCAGCAAATCGCGTTCGCAGAAGGAGTGGACTATTGGAACATGTCCCAAAACCGCGTCAGTGCAGTATGTGAAGGATGGAAAGGGCGGAAACCGTTGCGTGAAGATAACGAGCAGTGAGAAAGATGCAGTGAGAATTACGCATCATCTCACCGGCCTCGACCCCAATACATTTTACCGAATCACCGCTAAGGTAAAGACGCAGGATGTGGAAGAGGGCAGAGGCGCAGTGCTTTATCTGGATGTGCTTGACAAGGATTCCGACCAACCCTGGAACGCCTCGAAATTTCTCTATGGCACAAACGACTGGCAAGAGGTCTACATGGATTTTGTGAGCGATGAGAATGGCGAGACCTATGTCAGTTGCGGACTTGGTTTCCCCGGTGGAACCTATAATGGAGGCAAGGCAAAGGGAACGGTATGGTATGATGATGTGCGCATTGCACCTACTCCCCAAAACACACTCTATATCCGTGAAAGCAAGCACATGATATTGGCCATTGATTCTAAGCATGTCAGTGTGGAAGACAAGACTGTGGAGCAGTGGTTGCAGGCGTTGGACAAGGCTTATGAAGCATACGAGGAACTGTTGGGGACCGTTCCTTATGGTGGTGCAAAGATACGAATTCTCACCACGCCAGGTATGGAAGAGGGTTATTGGGCCTTGGCCGGCAATCCTATCCTGTGGAACGACAATGCCGATGTGAATGGACTGCTTGAGAAGTTCAAAAACCATAAGGATTGGGGTTTCGGAATTCTGCACGAGATTGGCCATACCTTTTCTGCCCGAACGGCAGTAGGAAAGGGATTTGGTGCATGGAATTGGAATGATGAGATCTTTGCCAACTTCCGTATGTCCTATGCATTGGACAAGTGGGAGGCCGTCATCTCGCAGAACACTTTCTATATGGGCGACAACATCGCCTATTACAAGCGGGCATACAAGAAAAGTCTGGCGAAGGGCGATATGGAATCGGGTGACGCACAGCACTACATGCTCATGCGCATTGCTGAGGTGTACGGTTGGGATGTGTACAAGAAAGCTTTCCAACGCCTGTACAAAACGCCCGACAAAGAACTGGGCAAGTTGGATACCGACTATGACAAGTTTGTATGCCTGATGAAATATCTCTCACAGGCTGCCGGTGAAATTATGGGTCGTCCAGTGGATGTGATGCAGACCTGCTACACGCCCAATGAACTGGAGATGATAAAGAAGGCGCTGACAAAATGATTAGAAATGTAAATAACTAACTAATAATAATCACACAAAGGAATGAAAAAAATCAAACTGATTGTGCTGTTGCTGCTGGCGGCAGTGGCAGTGAAGGCTCAGAAACAGTGCTGGACCATCAATCCCGAGACAAACGCCATTGAGATGATTCTTTCGGATCAGACCATCCCTTATTCCGACCACATTGAAATGAGCGGTGAGATGGTTTCGTTTGTAACCCGTTGGAACATTGACGAGATGAAGAACTTCTCGCAGGAGCGTTCGCTGGTTTTCCCCATGCTGCGCACCATCCCCAACAACACTCATGCCAGTCTGATGTACCGCATGCAGACCGACATCGTTTCTCTGCTCGGTGTGAACGGACTTGCTCCCGTGCAGTTGGGCGTGAAGAAGGTGTCCATCAACGGTGCTTTGCAGGTGGTGAGCCAGTATGGCATAGGCGTGGTGAATACCGGAGCCGCACGCAAACGTGCTCCCTCGCCAGTGGTGGAGATTACCTACACCGGCTTCCCCAGCACCACACTGCCTATGATGTGCGAGACATACGAGGTGAAGAACATTGCCTCTCGTCCGCTCACCGTGGCTGTGCCCGAATTTGTGCAGAAGGCCAAGACCGATCCTGCCAAGGGTGTGGATGGCGCCTATATTATCCAGGCTGAAATCTATGGCAACGGCACTTATGTCATTGAGCCCGGAAAGAGCATTACTTTCGGTGCCGCATTCCAGGCCTATCGCGAGAAGAATGAGAAGGCCATTACCCCCGATGTGAAGGCGGAATACGCCAAGCGTATGGCTTACGTGAAGAACAGCATTGACGGTTCGCTGGTGCTGGAGACCCCCGAAAAGGTAATCGACACCGAGTTCCGCTTTGCCAAGATTCGTGCTTCAGAGAGTATCTATCGTACTAAGGGCGGTCTGATGCACGGTCCCGGCGGCGAGTCATATTATGCCGCTATCTG
Source organism: Bacteroidaceae bacterium (assembly GCA_017559845.1). Classification (GTDB taxonomy): domain Bacteria; phylum Bacteroidota; class Bacteroidia; order Bacteroidales; family Bacteroidaceae; genus Physcousia. The sequence continues at coordinate 42,345 of JAFYQQ010000004.1, forward strand.
GGCCAACGACCAGTCTGAATACGTGAATCCGCTGTTTCCCTTCATGGGCTACCAGATCGGTAACGAATCTTCTTTGAATTGTTACAAGCACTTCGCGCGTTTCATGAACGACCAGTACAAGCTGTTGCCCAGCTCCATCATTGCCGAGGGTCTTGACACCTGGGGCGGTGCGGGCGACCGCGGCGACGCTGCCATGAACGCCCACGGTGCTACCCGTTATGTGCTGGCACGCGGAAGCATTGAGGAGGCAAAGGAACTGTGGCCCTTCATCAAATGGTGTCTGGAATATACCCGCCGCCAGTTGAACGATGCCGGTGTGCCCCGTTCGGACAGAGACGAGCTGGAAGGACGCTTCCCAGCTGGAGAGGCAAACTTGTGTACCGCCACGCTGTACTATGACGGACTCGTTTCCGCCGCTTATCTGGCTCCCCTGGTTGGCGAACCCAAGTCTGTGGCAAACACTTACCGCAAGCAGGCCGAGGAATTGTACAAGGCCATCAACAAATACTTCTCTGCCAACGTGAGCGGCTTTGAGACCTACCGCTACTACGACGGCAACACCGTGCTTCGCTCATGGATCTGCATGCCCTTGTGCTTCGGCTTCAAGGAACGTGCCGAGGGAACGCTTGCCGCCCTGTATTCGCCCAAACTGCTCACAGTGGACGGACTGCTCACCGCAGAGGGCGATGTAACCTTCTGGGACCGTTCCACACTCTATGCCCTGCGCGGAGCCTATGTGGCCGGTGCTGCCGACCAGGCCACCAAGCAGTTGCTCGACTATTCTAACCGCCGTCTTCTGGGCACTCATGTGCCTTATCCCATTGAGGCTTGGCCCGAAGGTTCTCAACGTCATCTTTCTGCTGAAAGCGGACTCTACTGCCGTATCATCACCGAAGGTCTGTTCGGCATCCGTCCCACCGGTTTCAATTCGTTCAACCTTACCATCCAGCTTCCCACCGCATGGAACGAGATGGCACTGCGTCATGTAAAGGCATTCGGGGGCGACTTTGACATTGAGGTGAAGCGCAAGTCTGAAACCCAGGCCGAGGTGTTCATCAAGAATGCTGGCAAGACCAAGAAGTACACCGTCAAGATTGGTCAGGAACTGAAGAACGTGAAAATCTGATAATATAATACATAATATATAGTATATAATATGGTCTCCTGCTTCTTCCCACACCGTGGACAGGCAGGAGACTTGTTTTAAAACAAAAGACAATGATGAAAGACATGAAGAAAAGAACCTCTCTCCTGGTGGCGCTGCTTGCCTGTGTGCTTGCTCCTGCCGTGGCAAAGGTGGAACTTCCCTCCGTCATCGGCAATCACATGGTGCTGCAGCGCAATGCCGACGTGAACTTGTGGGGAAAGGCAACTCCTGGAAAGAAGGTAACCATAAAGGCCTCATGGAGCAAGAAGAAGTTCATCGCAAGGGTTGATGCAGACGGAAAGTGGGCCACCACCATCCCCACAACGGATGCAGGCGGACCCTATACGCTGACGTTTGACGACGGTGAGAAGACCGAACTGACCGACATCTTGCTGGGCGAGGTGTGGGTGTGCGGAGGCCAGAGCAACATGGAAATGCCCGTGGGCGGATTTATGTATCAGCCCGTGGATGGTGCTGCAGAACACATCCGAGAGGCGGCGCAATATCCCGGCATTCGCATGTTCACCGTGCCACGTTGCATCTCGGAAACGCCCAAGGAAGACTGCGACACCGTTTGGCGCGAGTCCTCTCCGCTCACCGTGCGTACCTTCAGTGCAGCGGCCTATTTCTTCGGCAAGGAACTGCACAGGATGCTGGGTGTGCCCGTGGGACTGATTACCAGCAACTGGGGCGGAACGGTCATTGAGGCCTGGATGAGCCGCGAGGCGCTTGATGCCATCCCCAGACGCAATGCCGAAGTGGAGAAGACCCGCAGCGGAGCCAATGCCTCCACCGTGCTTTACAACGGAATGATAAAGCCCATCTGCAACTTTACGGCCAAGGGCTTCATCTGGTACCAGGGATGTTCAAACCGCGGCAACTGGTACGACTATGCCGAATTGCAGAAGGCGCACATCCGCCAGTGGCGCAAGGATTGGGGAAACGAAAGCATGCCCTTCTATTTCACCCAGATTGCGCCCTATTGCTATGAGGGGCACAAGCTGCGCGGCACGGCCGTGCTTGTGGACCAGCAGTGGAAGGCGGCCGACGAGACCGAACATTGCGACATCGTCTGTACCACGGACATTGGAAACTATTCCTACATCCACGCTCCGGCGAAGGACAAGGTGGGGCAGAGGCTTGCCTATCTGGCGCTGACGTACGACTATGGCATTGAGGGACTTCCCGTGCGCACGCCGCGCTTCAAGTCGTTCGAGAAGAAGGAGAACAAGCTGGTGCTGAGTTTCTCCAACATGAGTGTGCCCAACAACTTCACCGTCTCTGACCCCACACAACAGGATTGCTTTGATGCCCGCGAAAGGGCCAAGGGATTCGAGGTGGCAGGTCCCGACCGCAAGTTCTATCCCGCACAGGCCAACCACATGTGGTGCAAGAACCAGATTGAGGTGTGGTCCGACTCGGTGGCCAACCCTGTGGCGGTGCGTTATGCCTATCAAAATTATTCTCCTGATGCCAACGTGCGTACCATGCTCGGCCTGCCGCTGCCTTCGTTCCGCAGTGACAACTGGCCCCTGGATGACATCGGCATACGATGATGGCCGTGAGTGGTGAACAATGAGAGGTGAGCTTTGAGTAGCGAGTTTTGAGCTTCTTCTGAACTTACGTTCTTCTATATAACAGTCCAAAGTAGACGGTCATGCTGAACTCGTTTCAGCATCTCACTGCGAGCCTTTATTTACCCCCTTCCCTCGGTGAGATCCTGAAACAAGTTCAGGATGACTTTGGGAGGTTCTTGTTATTTCTACACTCATTTTGGAGCAGCCAATTCAATAATTTTGTCAAAAACACTCATAACTCATCGCTCAATGCTCAAAGGCGTCTGTAAAGACGCGAAGCCCGAAGGGCGAATAGCCGCGGGTTTTTAAACCCGTGGAAAAAAAGAGAAGAATAAAAATGGCGTCTGGAAGACGCGGAACGGCAACGAAGGGTAACGTTGGGTGTTGAACGAATATCGATTGATAAACCCACGTTGCCGTTCCCCGTCTTTGCAGACGCCTTTATTGTGTGTCCGTAAGCTACCGAGGGCTTAAAAGCCCCCGGCTATTCATATTCCCGTTTTCCAGACGTTTTTGAGTAGTGAGTTTTGAGCTTCTTCTGAACTTATGTTCTTTTGTCAAAAACACTCATAACTCATCGCTGGATGCTCAAAGCTAAAAGGCGTCTGTGAAGACGCGAAGCTCGAAGGGCGAATAGCCGCGGGTTCTTGAACCCGTGGAAAAAAAGAGAAGAATAAAAATGGCGTCTGGAAGACGCGGAACGGCAACGAAGAGTAACGTTGAGCGTTGAACGAATATCGATTGATAAACCCATGTTGCCGATTCGCGTCTTTGCAGACGCCTTTATTGTGCGTCCGCAAGATACCGAGGGCTTGAAAGCCCCCGGCTATTCATATTCCCGTCTTCCAGACGTCTTACGTTCACAATTTATCGCTCAAAGCGTCTGAAAAGAGGCCTGATGCACTGATGTAACGCGCTACAAATGCCATAAGTAGGCCGATACACTGATGTAACGCGCTACAAATGCCATAAGTAGGCCGATGCACGAATGTAACAAGCTACTGTAGCTGTTTGTAGCGTGATACACGAATGTAAAGCGTTACTGTAGCTGTTTGTAGCCCGATACACGAATGTAAAGCGCTACTGTAGCTGTTTGTAGCATGATACACGAATGTAACGTGCTACTGTAGCTGTTTGTAGCGTAATACACGGATGTAACGGGTTACTGTAGCTGTTTGTAGCATGATACACGCGTGTAACACGCTATTGTAGCTGTTTGTAGCGTGAAACAAAAAACGGGAGGAATTGTTTTTTCCTCCCGTCGGATGGGTCAGCCTGGGTACATTCTTAATTACATCTCTTCAATTTTATTTCCCAGAAAAACGCATCCTTATGTGCCGATGTACGGCAAAATGCATCACTGCATCCTTTAATTTTTTGTACAAATATAGTCTGTTTATACCTTTCTCATTTTCGGTGCAAAGTTACACATTATCTTTGTAATGGATTGAAAAGGACTGATGCCTGAGCAGCCACACTTCTGTGGCGGTTTGTTCCTATAAAATATTCTTGTAATGTTCAAAGAAGTCATACTGCAATATTTGTGAGACTCTTACCAGTAACTCAGTGTCTATTGTAGACCGCTTGAACAGTTTGTAAACATTGGAGCGGTCGCAGCACAATTTTCGTGCAAACCAACTGACGGTTCGTTCCTGTCTTTCAAGTTCTTCCTTTATCAGACTGCCAATGTGCAGCTTGTTGTTCGACTGTTGATATAGCTCGTCCATTACGAAAACTGACTATGCACTTGCAGCATCCCCAACAAGTTTTATTATGATTCGGTTTCTTGATTTGCACAAAAAAAGCGCGGGTGCTGTATCTGTTACTCGTCTCGCTGCTCAAGGCGTCTCGCATTGCCCCTATTGTTTGACGAGCAACACGCAGAGCCCACGCCGTGATGTATATAGTTGCCCTCCATGTTGATGAAACAAACAAAGAGGGTGCGTATAGACACACCATGCGGACATCTACCCGTTGCTTTGTCTTTGACAATAGATTCAGAGTTTGCGAGACTTTGAGCAGTCAAAGAACAAAGCGTTGATAAACGCCTTTTCTGTATATGCGCCCCCACCCATCCACTCTGCACTTTCCAATGCTGGTGATTGTGAAGAAGGCGGGTGCAAAATTACACATTTATCTTCAAATAGATGAGTTTTAGAGGGTAAAATCTTCTTGTCGGTCTAAAATATGGCAAAAGGGTTCTATAAACAAGTTCTTCTATATAACAAAAAGAAGAGGGTCCAAAGCAGATGGTTATGTTGATGGACGTCTGAAAGACGTGAACATAAATAGCCGGGGGCTTTTAAGCCCTCGGTCCCTCACGTCCGCCCAATAAGGCGTCTGTAAAGACGCGAATCGGCAACGTGAATTTATTAAGCGATATTCGTGAAACGTTAAAGACCGTTGCCGGTTCCCGTCTTTCAGACGGCATTACGGGGCTGTTATTTGAATCCACGGGTTCAAGAACCCGCGGCTATTCGCCCTTACGGGCATCGCGTCTTCCAGACGCTTTTGAGTAGTGAGCTGTGAGTGATGAGTAGTCATCCGTCATCCTGAACTCGTTTAACTTCGCTCAATTTGCTCACGCTCGGCATAGCCAAACAAGCTTAGCTCTGCTCTCGCTTAACCGCAAATTTCAGCATGACGTTTGGAGTCATTTGTTATTTATACTCTCATTTTGGGGAAGCCTATTCAATACTTATGCTCATTTGTCTAAAAACAAACATAAGAACCTTGAATCAAAGCTTTTCTTTCTTTGACGTGGTCTTTTTGCTCTTCCGCTTTCTGAAGAGGTCTCTCCATCGGTTGAAGTCCTTCTTGAACTGGATGCCGATGCCTTGCGTGGTGAGCGAGGATTGAATGAAGTAGCGGTCGTTGGTCTCGTTGTACGCCTTCAGAGAAATGGTGCCTGTGGGCGTGAGCAGATATTGCACGTCAAAGTCGCCGATGAAGTTGTTGTTCGAGTAGACGCTCTCGCGATAGCCGAAGTTGCCATTGAAGAGCAGGCGGTTGTTGAGGAAGCGTCCGCTGAGCATGCCTTCCACGTCCAGTTCCTCCCAGCCCGTCTCTCCCGTGCGAAGGTTGGCGCCGAAGGACCAGTTACTGTTGCCCACCACATTGCTCATCATCTGGTTGAACTGGCTGCTAAGGGTGCTGCTGATGAGCGAGTTCATGGCGGTGCTGCTCTGGTTGGCGCCTTGCATGTACTGTGCGTTGTAGTTGTAGAAGCGTCCGATACCCAGCAGATAGATGGCCTGCATGTTCTTTTCTTCCTCGGTGCTCACCATGCTGCGTACCATCTGCTTTTCGTCCTCGTTGGCGTTGGGCAGGTCAAAGTCGAAGGATACCACCGGGGCAGAGGGGCGTCCGGTAATGTTCATCACGCAGTCCACTCGCGTATTGCTCAGTCCCAGACTGGTGGCACTCAGGTCGTCCAGCGATACGTTGGGCACTGTGTAGACAGCCTTCAGGTCCAGTGCGGCCTGATACGCATCGCCGCCGAAGGTGATTCTGCCGTTCTCCTTGAAGACGAAGTCCTTGCGGATGAAGTCCTGGAGCGATAGCTTGTAGACACCGTGGTTTACATGGAAGATACCGTACATGTTGAACTTTCCCTTGTTGTAATAGTCGGCCTTGATGCGTCCGTTTCCGTTCAGCGTGATGTAGTCGCCCGACTTGGGATCCATGATCAGGCGCATGCTTGCCTCGGGTGTGATGTTGAGGTCGAAGTTGAGTTTTATGTCACTTTCCTCATCGTCTTCCTCTTCTGCTTTTGCTGTGGTCGTTTCCTTGTCAGAACTGTTTTTAGTTGCGGTGCTGTCCTTCTTGGAAACATAGGTGATGAAGCCGGCTTCGGTCAGCGTCTCGGGTGAGGTTACGTTATAGACAAACTGTGTGCCGGAGAGTGGTGTGCCGTTGATGTCCACCGATATCGAACCGGGTTGTCCGGAGAGTTTCACATTTCCGTCGGCAAATACGGTACCGTAGAAAATTTCGTCGCCGAATTCACGGAAGTCATATCCCAGCAAATTATATGCCTGTATGTCGAAATTGTACCGTAGGTTTTTCAAGTGGTCGTGCATCAGGTGGCCATTAATGGTGGCACGGTGTTCAGCGCTTCCCGGCTGACCCAGATTGTCATAGGCGGTGGCGTTGCGAATCAAGATGTTGTTGGGGCGCAGGATGACGCTGTCGCCATAGACGCGGTATTGTGTGCCGAGCATTTTCACGCCTAGGCTTGCCTCGTTCACCAGCACATCGCCCTCAAGGTTGATTTGCTTGAAGGGACCGAATATGCGTACCCATCCGCTTGCCCTTCCTTGCAGGTTGTCAAAGATGTCTTCTGTAAACTTGTTCATGAAGTACAGGTTGACACGCTTGGTGTCCACGCGAAGATCAATGCCGCCTTTCTGCCCCCTTCCAGGGGTGATGGTTCCCTGTACGAAGGTGTTGTGTTGCGCTTCGGGTTCCTGAATGTGTGCGTTCAGATAAATGCTGTTGCCGTAGTCGCCCCAGTTGCCGTGTACGTCCATGCTGCCCATGTGTCCTTTGTTGAAGGTGAAGTCGTTCACTGTCAGATAAGCATCTGCCACAGGCTTACTCATCACTTGCTTTGCATAGATATGGCCTGTGGCGTTACCCGCAAACTCCACGGCGTTGAAATTTATCATTTGGAAAATGTATTCCAGGTTAATCTTGCTTAGCTGGACGGTGAGCGAATCTGTGCTTTCCTTTGATGCCCTGCCGTTGATGTTGAGATATCTGTCGGCTTGGCTCAGACGGAAATTGATGACATCCACCACTCCGTTGTGGTATTCAACTATAGAGGGGTGGAGGGTCCATGTGGTGTCGCTTACAACAATGTTTGATGCGTCAAACTTGGTGTGCAGAGCCAATTTGCCGTCTCGTCCGGTAAAGAAAATAAATGTAGGGTTAATCTGTCCACTTTGTTTGGGCAGTTTGCCGTTGTCCCAGTTCAGAATGGTGCGTATCTTGTCATATCCCATGTAGGTGTTTACGCCCAGGTCAACGGGGTGGCCTTTCATCATTCTTTGCAGTTTCAGCGATGATTGCAGCATGGCCGATGAACTCTGCATTTCCAGACTGATGTTTTTCAACTGCTCTTTGCCATAGTGTACTTGCGGAATGTCCGCATTGAGTTGTATTTGGTCATAGGCTCCGTTCATTCTGCCGTGGATGTGTGCGGTTTCGGGTATGCTAAGTGCCATGCCGGTCAGTCTGCGTACCAGCGTGGTGTCCTGCACTTCCATGTTGAACGTAATCTGGTCTGTGAGTGTGGCGGAAGGACTGCGGAAAATCTTTGGCAGATAGTTTGAGGCAATCTGCTGGAACACGAGTCCCAGATTTTTCCATTTGAACTGTCCTTTTATTGTGGCGCCCAGTACAGGACTCTCTATGCTGATGGCTTTCCCGTTTTCGTCGGGGGTGATGTCTACCTGTAAATTGCCGGCATCGCATACCCCCAGACTGTCAGAAGTAAGTTTTACACCGTTGATGCTGATGTTGCCTTGCACATTGTCAATGTCTGTTCCGCTCAGTTCCGCCTCTATGTTTGCGTCAATTTGCTCGCCCTTGAAACCTTTCGTCAGATTCATGGCGTGTAGGTTGATTCCTTCTGCCTTTACGTTGCAATACAGGCGTTTGTTGTATTCTCCAAGGTGGAGTAGGGACTGGACAGCCAATTGGGCATTGGGGTCGTTATGATAAAGTTGCAAGCCGTATTCGTTTCTTGCACAATGTCCCGAGAAGGTTATGTTTTGATAGGGGTATTCCTTTAATATTAGCTCGTGGATGCTTCCGTTTATGATGAGGTCGGGCCGTTTGTCTTCAGCCTTTATCTTTCCTTTCGCGTTTACGGTCATGGACAGATGCTGAAGTTCCTTTTCCGCATTTCCTGCCAATAGTTTGCCTATATGTAAATTCTCTATTCCCACCTTTGCGTCCACATCATTTCCCTCGATGAGTTTTCCTGCCACAAACACTTTTCCAAGAGCGGTGGATAAGTTCATTTCCGTGGTCAGTGTCTGTTGGGTATAACGGACGTTTCCTTGTGCTTCCACTTGTTCGAGGCGGGTCAGAATGGGACTGATTTCACGTGCCTGTCCTTCAAGATTCTTTGTGATGAATTGTTGTATTTGGGGACTGCAAACAAGGGACTGAATTTCGGCTTTTGCTGTAATATTATTGTTGTAGTCCACATCTCCGTCAAGTTCCAAACTTACGTTTTGTTGTGCGTCATTCAATTTAAGGTTGTTGATTTCTAATATTCCGTCTTTTGACTGAAATTCAGTGGTTAATGATATTTTGCTATTCCAATGCTTTAACTTTGAAACAAATGCGGAAATGTCTTTCGGACAAACATTCAGATCAAGCGTTCCGTCGTATTTGACGCGCTTGAACCATTCCTTCATTCCGCCCTTCTCTGGCAACGAATCATAATTTGCCGTAAGCAGTGGAAGGGACAGTTCTGTGTCGGGCAATTTCATGCTGAAATCTTTCAGTTCCGCCTTTGTGGAACCGCCAAGAATCTTGAATCCAACATCGGAGAGTGTGAAGCCACTTTCCTCGCTCATGCTGAAGCGTCTCAGCTCGGCATTTATGCTGTCGGGAGTCAGGTGTCTTACACTTGCGTTGAACCCAAGGTCATTGATGTGAAGATGGTGTGGGGTGAACTTGCCCGGAGTATACGGCTTGTCCATTTGGTCGAACCGTATATTTGCACGGCGTACCAGCAGACGTCCTATTTTCAGGTCTATGGGATTGCTTGTGGTGGTGTCCTTGCTTTTGAATGCGTCCAGCACAAACTGGAAATTGGCTGCCTCTTCTGCATTTTGTTTGTATAAGGTGGCTTTTGTGCCGAACAGTTGCGCATTGTCAATTCTGATCTTGTTTTCAAGCAAGGGCAGAATTTCCACTTTTGCAGCCAGGCGTGCCACGTCAAGCATTAGCGTGTCCTGTTTGTCATACAACTTTATGCCGTCTATGATGACGCGGTTGAATATGCCTAACTTTACACGCTGGATATCTACCTTTGTATCCAACTTTTCAGCCAGAAACCCTGAAATCGTCGCGGCGGCCCATTGCTGCATGTGTGGAATGTTGCTGAAGGCAAGCAACATCAGATAGAGTCCGATGAAGATGCCCGACAGCCATTGTAATATAAACTTTAATGTCTTTATAAGCGTTCTGTGTTATGTGTGTCAAGAAATCGACTCCAAAATTACAATCTTTTTTTCAAAAATAATCACTTTTAAACATTTTTTATGTAATTTTGCAGAACTTATAGTATAACTATAGTTTATTAATTCAATATATGTCAAAATTAATCAAATTGCGTAAAGGCTTAGACGTAAACCTTAAGGGCAAGGCTGCTTTGGAGACTGTCAGCGTGAAATGTCCGGGAGAGTATGCGCTCGTACCCGATGATTTCACCGGCATGAAACCCAGAGTGGTAGTCAGCGAGGGTGATACCGTCTTGGCCGGGGATGCTTTGTTTGTAGACAAGAAGCATCCAGAGGTGAAGTTTGTTTCTCCTGTTAGCGGTACGGTTACTTTGGTAGAGCGTGGCGACCGTCGCAAGTTGTTGAGCGTTCGCGTAAAGAGCGACGGCAAGCAGCAATCGCGAGAGTTTGATGTCAAGGGCGACACAAAGGCTGTACTGATGGAGAGTGGTTTGTTTGCTTTCTTCCGCCAGCGTCCTTATGATGTGGTGGCTAATCCAGAAGACAAGCCAAAGGCTATCTTTGTGAGTGCCTTCAACAGTATGCCCCTCAGCCAGGACTTCAGTTATGTGGTAAAGGGACAGGAAGAAGAGTTCAAGGCAGGTATCAAGGCGCTTTCTGCCATTGCCAAGGTGAACCTGGGCATCAATGTGGCGCAGTCCAAGACCTTCCTTAACGATGTTCCCAACTGCGAGGTTACCGTATTTGACGGTCCTGCTCCTGCCGGTAACGTAGGTGTGCAGATCAACCATGTAGACCCCATCAACAAGGGTGAGGTGGTATGGACAATCGGTGCAGAAGAAGTGATCTTTGTTGGTCGTCTGATGAAGACCGGACGTGTGGACTTGACCCGTACCATTGCCGTGGCTGGTTCTGAAGTGAAGAAACCCGCTTATGCCACCATCAAGGTGGGTCAGAAGTTGGATACTTTGCTTCAAGGTCAGATTTCAGACGAGTCTTCTCTCCGTATCATCAACGGAAACGTGATGACCGGTATCAAGACCTCGAAGGATGGCTATCTGGCCGCCCACGCGACAGAAGTGAATGTAATACCCGAGGGAGATCATGCCGATGAGTTCATGGGATGGATCATGCCTCGCTTCAATACGTTCAGTACTCACCGCAGTTACCTCAGCTGGTTGTTCGGAAAGAAGAAGGAATATGTATTTGATGCCCGTGTCAAGGGAGGCGAACGCCACATGATCATGAGCGGCGAGTATGATAAGGTATTCCCCATGGATATCTTTGCCGGTTATCTGATCAAAGCAATCATTACCGGTGATATTGACCGTCAGGAGGCTCTTGGCATTTACGAGGTTGCTCCCGAAGACTTTGCCATTGCAGAGTTTGTGGATAGTAGCAAGCTTGAACTGCAGCGTATCGTTCGTGAAGGACTTGATATCCTCAGAAAGGAGAATGCGTAACTCTAATATATAATAATGTATATTTATAATGAAAGCGTTAAGAAAATTATTTGATAACATTAAGCCTTTGGTTGAAGAAGGCGGCAAATTTCATGCTTTCCGCAGCTTTGTGGATGGTTTTGAAACTTTTGCCTTTGTACCCAACCAAACGAGCCGACAGGGTTGCGTCAATATTCACGATGCCATCGACAGCAAGCGTATTATGAGCTTTGTGGTGATTTCCTTGCTGCCCGCCCTGTTCTTCGGTATGTATAATGTGGGCTATCAGAACTATGCTGCCGCTGGCACATTGGCTGATTCCACATTCTGGGATTTGTTTATTTTTGGCTTTTTGGCTGTTCTTCCCAAGATTCTTGTCAGCTACATCGTAGGTCTTGGCATCGAGTTCGTAGTGGCTCAGTGGAAGAACGAAGAGATTCAGGAAGGATTCCTTGTGAGCGGTATCTTGATTCCTATGATTATTCCTGTCAATACACCTCTGTGGGCGCTTGCTTTGGCTGTTGCCTTCAGCGTGATTATTGCTAAGGAGATTTTCGGCGGTACAGGTATGAACATCTTCAATCCCGCTCTGATTACCCGTGCGTTCCTGTTCTTTAGCTATCCCTCTGTAATGACTGGTGACGACAATGTTTGGGTGGCACAGGAGTCAATCTTTGGCTTCGGTAACAATCTGCCCGATACATTCTCTGCCGCTACTCCTCTTGGTGAGGCTTCGGTGGGTAATGCAATACCTTGCGAAACCATCTGCAATGCCATTACTGGCCTTATTCCCGGTTCAATCGGTGAGACCAGCGTAATCGCCATTGCCCTGGGTGCTTTGCTGCTTCTGTTTACTGGTGTGGCCAGCTGGAAGACTATGTTGAGCGTGTTCGTTGGTGGCGGTCTGATGGGCTGGCTGCTCGAAGGCGTTGGTGGCAACCAGTTGGAATGGTGGCACCATTTCGTGCTGGGCGGTTTTGCTTTCGGTGCCGTGTTTATGGCAACAGACCCCGTAACTAGTGCCCGCACAGAGTGTGGTAAGTATTTCTACGGTTTCCTCATCGGTGTTGTTGCAGTCATGGTTCGCGTTTTGAACCCCGGTTATCCCGAAGGTATGATGCTTGCCATCCTGCTCATGAATCTGTTTGCACCGCTTATTGATTACTTCGTAGTACAGCGTAATATCACTATGCGCGCAAAACGTGCAATTAAAAAATAAGGACTATGGCTACAAGAAAATTTAAATGTAAGGTTTGTGGCTATGTCCACACAGGGGACAGCGCTCCCGAAAAATGCCCGGTTTGCCAGGTATCCAGTTCTGAGTTTGAAGAGATTGTAGAGCCATCTCAGGCAGCTCCCAAGAAGAAGGGTATTGACACCAACAGCAATGTCTACACCATTGTGTACGCATCTGTTATGGTTATCATTGTTGCGTTCATGCTGGCATTTGTGTCAAGCTCACTCAAGCCCATGCAGGATGCCAATGTGGAGAACGACACCAAGGGTCAGATTCTGACTTCTCTGAATCTGGATATCGATGGCATGGATGTGTCTTCCGTATTCGCCGAGAAGGTTCAGGATATGATTTGGAACGGAACAGAACTTGTTCCTTATGAAGGTAAGTTCAACAGCACTTATGGTTCTCTTATCAAAGAAGGTGAGCTTCATGTCTTTGTGGCTTCAACAGATGAAGGAACAAAGTATGTTATCCCTGTAACCGGTCGCGGTTTGTGGGGTGGTCTGTGGGGCTATGTCGCTCTTAACGAAGACAAGCAGACCATTTACGGTACTTATTTCTATCATGAAAGCGAAACTGCAGGTCTTGGTTCTCGTATTGCTGAACGTGCTTTCCAGAATCTTTTCAGCAACAAGCCTTTGTTTGAAAATGGCAACAATTCAGAGATTGCTCTTTCTGTGGTAAAGAGCGGTTCTGCACAGTCTGAGTATGAAGTGAACGGTATCACCGGTGCCACTCTTACCAGCAATGGTGTTGATGCTATGATTAAGAACGGCTTGGGCGCTTATATCACTTTTATTTCTGCGGGTAATGCACAGAATGCAGCTGCTTGCGATAAGGCTTGTGAAGGCAAGAAGTGCGAAAAGGCTGAAAAGTGCGCCGACTGTACCAAGGATTGCAAGGACGGTAAGAAGTGCGCCGACTGTACCAAGGATTGCAAGGACGGTAAGAAGTGCGCCGATTGCACCAAGGAATGCAAGGACGGCAAGAAGTGTGCCGACTGTACCAAGGAATGCAAGGACAAGAAGGCTGCTTGCCCCAAGTCAAAAGAGTGTAAGAACAAGAAGTAGAACAAATTAAATGTAAGGAAATAGATTATGAGTAAATTGTTTTCTGAGGCGAATAAAGCCGCATTCTCTAATCCGCTGAACCTGGACAACCCGGTTACCGTACAGGTGTTGGGTATTTGTTCTGCTTTGGCTGTCACCAGTCAGTTGGAGCCCGCCATTGTGATGGGTCTTTCTGTAACGGTGATTACGGCTTTCTCTAACGTAATTATATCACTTTTGCGCAAGACAATTCCCAACCGTATCCGTATCATCGTACAGTTGGTGGTTGTGGCTGCTCTGGTAACCATCGTAAGCCAGATGCTCAAGGCTTTTGCATACGATGTCAGCGTTCAGCTTAGCGTGTATGTGGGTCTTATCATCACCAACTGTATCCTTATGGGTCGCCTCGAGGCTTTTGCCATGCAGAACGCCCCCTGGCCCTCATTCCTCGACGGTATTGGTAACGGTCTGGGTTATGCCATCATTCTGGTTATAGTAGGCTTCGTTCGCGAGCTCTTCGGTTTCGGAACCCTGTTCGGCATCAATATCATTCCTCAGAGCTGGTATGTATCCAACGGAGGCTGGTATATGGACAATGGTATGATGGTTATGCCTGCCATGAGTTTGATTATTGTTGGTTGTGTCATCTGGGCGCATCGCTCAATAAATAAGGAGGCTAAGTAATATGGAACACATGATTAGTTTGTTTGTCCGCTCCATCTTTGTGGACAATATGATTTTCGCATTCTTCCTGGGTATGTGCTCATATCTGGCTGTGTCCAAGAATGTGAAGACCGCTTTCGGATTGGGTATTGCCGTTACCTTCGTTTTGTTGGTGACTGTTCCCGTTGACTATTTGTTGCAGACCAAGTTGTTGGGTCCCGACTGTCTTGTTGAAGGCGTAGACCTCAGCTTCCTGGCCTTTATCCTTTTCATTGCCGTTATTGCCGGTATTGTTCAGTTGGTGGAGATGATTGTGGAGCGTTTCAGCCCCTCGCTGTATGCGTCTCTGGGTATCTTCTTGCCCTTGATTGCTGTAAACTGCGCCATCATGGGTGCCAGCTTGTTCATGCAGCAGCGCATTTCCATGGAGCCTACCAATGCCCAGTTTATCGGTGGTGTGGGCGATTCAATCGCATACGCTCTTGGTAGCGGTATCGGTTGGCTGTTGGCCATTGTAGGTCTGGCTGCCATCCGCGAGAAGATGGCCTATACCGATGTGCCCAAGCCTCTCCAGGGTCTTGGCATCACATTCATCACCGTAGGTCTTATGGCAATGGCATTCATGTGCTTCAGTGGTTTGAATATTTAATACATAGGAGGATTAGACAATGGATATGAATTTGATTATTGCCAGCATTGCAGTATTCTTGGTAATCATCCTTGTATTGGTTATCATACTGCTTGTTGCAAAGAAGTATTTGTCACCCAGTGGCAATGTGAACATTACAATTAACGGAAAGCAGACTGTTTCTGTACCCCAGGGCGGCTCTTTGCTCAGCACCTTGAGCCAGGAGGGCATCTTCCTTCCCAGCGCTTGTGGTGGTAAGGGCTCTTGCGGTCAGTGTAAGCTTCAGGTTCCCGAAGGCGGTGGCGAGATTCTCGACAGCGAAAAGGGACAGTTTACCCGCAAGCAGATCAAGGAAAACTGGCGTCTTGGATGTCAGTGCAAGATCAAGAGCGACATGAAGATTCAAGTTGATGATTCTGTAATGGGCGTTAAGGAATGGGAATGCGAGGTTATCGGTAACCGCAACGTGGCTACCTTCATCAAGGAGTACAAGGTGAAGCTGCCCGCAGGCGAGCACATGGACTTCGAGCCCGGTTCTTATGCACAGATCAAGATTCCTACATTCGAGATTGATTACGATAAGGACATCGACAAGAGCCTCATTGGCGACCTCTACCTTCCCGCTTGGGAGAAGTTTGGTCTGTTCGGCTTGAAGTGTGTGAATACCACTCCCACCATCCGTGCTTACTCAATGGCCAACTATCCCGACGAGGGCGACATCATCACTTTGACCGTACGTATCGCCACTCCTCCCTTCAAGCCCAAGGAGCAGGGTCCTGGCTTCATGGATGTCAATCCCGGTATCGCTTCAAGTTACATCTTCAGCCTGAAGCCCGGTGACAAGGTTACCATGAGCGGTCCTTACGGAGAGTTCCGTCCAATCTACGACTCTAAGCGTGAGATGATTTGGGTAGGTGGTGGTGCCGGTATGGCTCCCTTGCGTGCGCAGATTATGCACATGCTCAAGACACGTCAGTGCCGCGACCGCGAGATGCACTACTTCTATGGTGCCCGTGCCATCGACGAAGTGTTCTTCCTGGAAGACTTCCTCGCTCTGGAGAAGGAATTCCCCAATTTCCATTTCCACTTGGCTTTGGACCGTCCCGACCCCAAGGCAGACAGCCTGGGCATAAAGTACACTCCTGGATTCATCGCACCCGTTATGGGCGATACCTATCTGAAGCAGCATGATGCTCCCGAAGATATCGAATACTACCTGTGCGGTCCTCCAATGATGGCCAAGACTGTGCTCGACTTGCTGTATAGCTTGGGCGTGGAAAGTGACATGATTCACTTCGACGACTTCGGCGGATAACACTTGACCGTTTAAGTTGTAACTAATATTTAAGAGGCACATTTCTTTGTGGGTGTGCCTCTTTTTCTATACCTTTGCATTAAAAATATAGTACGACCATGAAAACTCGTTTCTTTTTTCTCCAGCTCTTGCTGCTGTCCCTGTTCCCTGTTTTACTCCATGCCCAGAAGTGGACCTCTGTTGACGACTCCACATTGGTGGAACACGAGCGCATCAGACGTTCCGACTACAAAGTGTACATCTCCACCGACAGGCACCGACAGGACTGGAAAGAAATCAAAGTATACGGTGCGTTGGTTTCAAACATTGAGCACCGTGATAAAAACAGTGAGGATACTTTAGGCACGGAACGCACTTTGATGGGGTTTGCCATGTTTCAGCATACTTTTAAAAAGCCGGTTCATGTACGCGTACATAGACAAGGAACAGCCTTCGGACATGCTGAAATCCGCCCTTCGCATTTTAAAATTCCTTATGAGCGAATAAATTCCCGTACGATAGAGTTTACAATTAAATCACCAGACCAGAGAGTTTCTGTAGAATTTGACAATGATCGTGATCACAATCTTTTCATCATTCCGGATCGTCCGTTTCCTGCAAACGATTGCCACACAACTGGTCACTTCAAATATTATGGTCCCGGAGAACATGAAGCCGGTTTTATACGCCTTAAAAGTAATGACACTCTTTTCGTTGATGCCGGTGCGGTGGTTTATGGACAGATAGAGGCGTTTAATGCCAATAACATAACCATCATGGGGCATGGCATAATTTGTGGCAGTAAGACCATTCATGATTTCATAAGCCGCAAGTCCATGATTTATATGCATCATTGCAGCAATGTACATGTAGAAGGTGTCATGTTCCGCGGTTCTCCGTCGTGGACCTTGAATTTTAGTCTCTGTGATTCTGTTTTACTTGACAATATCAAACAGATATGCTGGGCACGCAACTCCGATGGAATAGATTTGCTCAATAGTACCCATGTGGTCATCCGCAACAGTTTCTTGCGCAATTATGATGACAATATATCGCTCAAGAACTTCCCTGTAAAAGACAACCCCAAAGCCTCGCTCCACCATGTTCTTATGGAAAACTGCATCTTGTGGGCCGATTGCGGACACAACTTGCTTGTAGGGCCAGAATCAATTCCTGGAGGCTATATGAGCGACATCACCTTCAGCAACATTCAAATTCTTGAGGGGCGCGAATCTGCTTATCCTTGGCGAGGAACTTTGGCTGTGATGATCTCGGATGAGGGTGCGTTCCGCAATGTCCTTTTTGAGGATATCATGCTTGACGGCATCCGTGGCGGTCAACTTCTCTCTGTGGACTATTGTACTTATGTTTCAACAGGGCGTGAAGCCGCTGGCATCACATTCCGCAACATAAACAGTTATAATTGCAGGCACGATTTCATTAGCGAGATACGCGGATTGGATGCCAATCATAAAGTGGAAGGTATACATCTGGATAATATCCGTGTGAACGGAATCCGTTTGACCAAAGAAAATCTTTCAGACTATCTCAATGTGAATTCCTTTGTTGAAGGGTTCTCATTGCGCTGAATGTCCACGTTTCTTTAAAAGTATAATAGAATACGGACCGCTATGCCCAGAATGGAGCAATACGGTCCGTAAGTGTATCCAATGCTTTGAATCGGCTTATCCAATAAAATCAAAACAGAGTCTTAGTCCTCAATGTAATATTCTATGGTAGAGACCACCCTGATGCGTTTGATGTACGGTGTGTTGCTGTCCCGATTGTCAATGCTGAACTGCCCTTGGCTTGCGCTCCTTATTTTTCCGAGTTTGCTTTCAGAGTCCTTGGCAAACTTTTCAGCGGTGGCGCGTGCGTTCTTGGTGGATTCCTCTATCATGTCGGGCTTAATCTTGTTCAGTCCTGTAAACTCGTATTTCACGATGTTTGTTCCGTACTCTTCAGTAACAAGGGCAATGCCCATTTTCATCAGTTCGCTTTGACTCTGCATAATCTTGCGTATCAGTTCCACTTGGCTGCTGGTAACGGTTATTACGCTTGTGGCCTTGTAGCGGTAGAGTACGTTGTTCTGGTCATAGCTGTCTGCTTGCCGGTCAGATACCTGTATGGCACTTTCGCATATTTCCTTTTCTGATATGCCTTTTTCCTTTAGAAAGTCAATCACCTTGCGGTTCTTGGTGGCAAGTCGGTCATACATCTCTGCCGGATCGTTGCCCAATTCCTTATATACCAGTGGCCATATTACCTTGTCGGCAGGAACTTCACGCTCCGACAATCCCTTTACGGTCACAATCCGGTCGCTTTGAAATGCCGAGGTCAGTCCGTCGGCAATGCAGGCACCCATTATTATGAGTCCAATGCACAGGATAAGTGCTTCTTTGTTGTAGCTTTTCATAATCAGTCTTGCTTGTTTCGTTAGTGTTGGGTAAATACACGCACATAATCCACATACATGTTGGAACGGTTGCCGTATCTTTCCAGGTCAATTTGCCATCCGCTGGCGCCACCTATGGCGTAATTGATCAAGAACACGTGCTTGTTCTCAAACGACATGGCGTTTGTGGCTATGCTGTGAACGGGCAGTCCGTCTCGGTAATATACGGTGCTGTCCTTGTCCACATATACACCGTATGTATGGAAGTCCTGGCTCCATGATGTGTCATCCTTGTCTGTCTTTATCAACTTGTCGTCTCCCGGAAGCTGTTTCCCGTTCTCATCCTTCTGCTCCCAATAATGGGTAGTGGTAAAGTACCCCGTGTTGTTGGGGTTCTTTTCCCCCCATCCGCCATAGGCTTCTATAATATCCAGCTCATCGCCCGGACCGCGATGAATATTGGTAATGGTCCAGAAGGCCGGCCATGTGCCAGGGGCAGATTGTGCCATAAAGCGGCATTCCATGTAGAAGGGTGGGGTGACCCAATAACCTTTTCCGTCCATGTCCACTGGGGCAAGCAGTCCTGTGCTTCCTCTTGTTCCGGGCTTTTTGCGGGCCTGTATAACCAGGTAGCCGTCGCGTAACACAAAAGGCCCATCTGTATCATCACTCGGGTCACAGAATGGCCATCCGCTGAAGTCGCCGAAGGTGGGCTTGTGTGCGTTCCATCTTGCGCCTCTTCCGTCTTTACTGATGGACAGTCCGCGGTCAAAGTCGTCATAGAAGTCAAGTTTCATTCCTTTTGCCACAGCCGGACAATCCTTCGGCATTCCTTTCTCTGTCTTGGCCGTTTTGGTTGCCGCGTTCCAGAGTTGCAGTTCGTAGATGTCACATTCCTTTTTCGCATTGTCCGCTATGATTTGTATGTTGATGGGACCTGCCGGAAGTTTCTTGGGATTGAGCGTTACACGTCCTCTCCCTTCGCTATCCAGATTCACCCCTTCGGGCGTAAGAATGTGTTTTCCGCAACGCACCAGTATACGGCTCATGCCCTTTGCCTGAAAGCTGAGAGGTGTGGCTGTCGTAAGGTCAGCGTGTATTCTCGGAGCTTCCACCTTGATACATTGCACCCATTTTCCTATCTCCGGATGGTCGGGAAGGTCTTTCAAGTCGGTAATGTCGTAGGCAGATGCCGATAAAGCGAATAACGTCAGTGCATATGTGAAAATTCTTCTTTTCATCGTATTTTAGTATTAAATCACTGCAAAAATAACTTTTTTTCGTAATATTACATAATTTCTTTTGGGAAAGTTTGCGAGTGTCAAAAAAAGTGTGTACTTTTGCATCGCTTTTCAGAGGAAGAGCCCTCGCGACGAGGTTTGGAGAGATGGTAGAGTGGTCGATTACACCGGTCTTGAAAACCGGCGTGCTGAGAGGCACCGGGGGTTCGAATCCCTCTCTCTCCGCTCACAGAAAGTATAAATCAAGTGCAAACGAGATTTATACTTTTTTCTTTTTAATACGTTACTAATGATAAAAAAAGCCACCATTGAAGATTTGGATACAATTCTGCTTTTGATTGACGAAGGCAGAAAAAAGATGATTGCCGAAGGGAATGTAAACCAGTGGAGCGGCGGCCGTCCTTCAAGGGAAATGTTCATAAAGGATATCACCGAAGGCGTAAGTCATTTGGTGGTGCTCAATGGCACGCCCGTGGCCACCTTTGCGCTGATTGAAGGTCCCGACCCCACCTATGCCCGCATCTATGACGGCGAATGGCAGAACGCCAAACCTTATTTTGTTATTCATCGTGTGGCATCCATGGCTGGTGTGCATGGCATAATGCGTGCCGTGCTCGACTATGCTTTTACTCTTACCGACACTATACGCATTGATACGCATGAGGATAATCGTACAATGCGTGCCTTGTTGGAAAAATACGGCTTTGTTTATTGCGGTGTTATTTTTCTCGAAAATGGAGATTCGCGACTGGCGTTTCAGAAGTCTCTTTGATTTTTGGCGGTTAGTAGCGAACTGAGAGCCATGTTTTTTAGAATTGTCTTTATTTTGTGGTGAAAGTGCCTCTCGTTTTTCTTTTCATCATAGCCGCCAATGAAAATCTTTTACAAAAGGGGGGACTTTGAGAAATTCAGTTAGAAAGTTGGAAACGCCCAGTTAGGAAAATATTTTTTCGCAACTGGAAAAATATATTTTCTCTGTTGGAAAATTATTTTTTTGCAGTTGGGCAATTTTTGGCGGCTTTTAAGGTTTGTTTTTGAACTACTTTGGCTGATTTTTGTTCATTTTGGCATTATGTAAGGTTTGGTAGGCAAAAGTAAAAAAGTTTGACATTGGGTGATGAGTCGTGAGCGAAACACGTTGTGCGTTTCTTCTTTACGGATTCTCACGAACAGGAATAACTTATCCAATAAATCAAATACAGATGCCGATGAGAAGAATTTGCTGTATATCTGCTTTTTGCATTTGTTTTTGCCCTTAAAATTAGTGAGATTGTCTTTTTATGTCTATATTTGCAACATATATCCTATAATACCTTATTGATATTTATGTCTGAAAACCAAAATCGAATTGTTTCGTCGGCTTCTTTTGCCGATTCAAAACCCCACTATGAGTTGTTGGACGGTCTGCGCGGAGCGGCTGCACTGATGGTGGTGTGGTATCATGTGTTCGAAGGATTTGCCTTCGCAGAAGGTAGTGCCATCGATGTCTTCAATCATGGTCATCTGGCCGTGGATTTCTTCTTCATGCTTTCCGGTTTTGTCATCAGTTATGTCTATGACGACCGCTGGACGGCTCCGGGAGAGAAGCGGCTGACGCTGGGCAACTTCTTCAAACGCCGCCTCATCCGCCTGCATCCCATGCTGGTGATGGGTATGTTTATCGGCTTCATCACCTTTTTGATTGGTGGCGGTGTGAAGTGGGACGGCACGGAGACGCCCCTGCCTTGGGTGTTCCTCTGTCTGCTGCTTTCTTTTCTCTTCATCCCAGCCTATTCGGGCGCGGGATATGAGGTGCGCGGAAACGGCGAGATGTTCCCTCTGAACGGTCCGGCATGGTCGTTGTTCTTTGAATACATCGGCAACATTGTGTATGCGCTTCTTATCCGCCGTCTGTCCAACAAGGCGTTGGCTGTGTTTGTGGCGCTGGCCGGAGCCGCTTGGGCATGGTTTGCCGTAAGTGACGTGTCTGGCTATGGCATGATTGGTGTGGGATGGGCTGCAGATACGATGAACCTCTGCGGCGGTTTCCTGCGCATGATGTTCCCCTTCTCGTTGGGTATGCTGCTGGCGCGTAACTTCAAGCCCGTGAAGGTGCGTGGCGTGTTCTGGCTTTCGATAGCCGCATTGTTCGGTTTGTTCTCCATTCCCTATGTGCCGGCCGAAGTGCTGCCCGTGGAGGGTGTGTGCATCAACAGTGCGTTTGAGGTGCTGTGCATTACATTGGTGTTCCCCGTCATCGTATGGCTGGCTGCATCGGGTGTGACAAGCGATGTGGCTTCTACAAAAATCTGCAAGTTCCTGGGCGACATCTCTTATCCGCTCTACATTGTGCACTATCCCGTGATGTACCTGTTCTATGCGTGGCTCATTGAGACCAAGCAATACACCCTGGCCGAGACATGGCCCGTGGTGCTGCTGGTGTTTGCCGTCAATCTGAGCGTGGCCTATGCTTGCCTGAAGCTGTATGACGAGCCTGTGCGCCGCTGGTTGTCAAAGTGGGCAAAATAAGGTTCTGTTTTTTCTCTGATATAAAATAAAACCGTATCTTTGTGGCACGTTTTACCATTAAAGATACGGTTTCATTTATGCTTGCTCATATTGTCATCAAGGCTCTCTTCACGTTTATTCCGCTTCTTCTGGCGCTTGTCGTTTTCTTTGGCAAGGGGGATTCCCTGATTGCGGGCTACAACACAGCCAATGAGAAGGAGAAGGACAAGTATTATGCGGAACGTCTGCGCAAACTGGTGGGCGGAGTGATGTTTCTTGTGTGTGCCGTCATGTGGTTACCCGATATACTGGGCAAGCCCGACAGCAAGCAGCTCTATTATGTGGTCACCGCCATCATAGTCATTGCCGCCATTGCCGTGGTTGTTCTGGCCAATACGTGGGCAAAGAAGAAGTAGCCCCTTACCTCTTCTCACTTTCGCCCGGAAGCGTAATCTTGAACATGCTGCTGGTGGTGTGCTCGCGGCGGATGATGGCGGTCATGCGGTCCACAATCTTGGGGTTTTCTGCAGCCACGTCATGGTCTTCGTGGAGGTCGGTGGCAAGGTTGTACAGACTGACTTTTCCGTTCTTGACAATCATCTTCCAGTCGGCCATACGCAGCGCCATCATGTCGGTTTCGTGGAATTCCCAGTAGAGGAACTCATGTTTCTTCTGCTTCCTGTGCTTTCCTCGCAGGGTATTGGCAAAGGAAATGCCGTCGAACCGCTGTTCCTCGGTGCTGGCTTTAAGGCTGTATGCATCGCCGTCCAGGCCGGCATAGTCCAGTAAAGTCGGCATTAGGTCGTAGAACGCCAACTGGTGGTCGTTTACCGTTCCGGCTGGCACATCATGTCCCCAGGCTATAAAAGGAACGCGGATGCCGCCCTCATGTGTGGAGCGCTTTACGCCTTTAAGCAGACCGTCACGGTTGAACCAGTCGGGGTCGGCACCGCCTTCTGTGTGCGGGCCGTTGTCCGATGTGAAGATGACCAACGTATTTTCTGCCAATCCCTTCTCTTCCAGTTTTTGCAGTATTTCGCCCACCTGAGTGTCCAGACGGGTAATCATGGCAGCGAATTGTGCGTGCCGGTTTGCATTCCTGTAGTACCACGAACCGAAACTGCCGCCAAAGGGACTGTCATCGCCCTGGAATTTGTCGGTATAATGCTGCAGGATGCTGTCGTTTGGCTGCCAAAGTTCGGCATGGGGAAGGGTATAGGTGAAGATGCCCAGGAAGGGTTCGCCCTTGTGCTGACGGTCTATCCATTCCAGTGCATAGCGGTGGATTAAGTCGGCCGAGTATTGTGCTCGGTTTTCATAATCGGGATGTCCGCTACTGACGTCGCGATGGGTGATGTTCTGCTTCAATGTGTCAATGACAACGTGTTGGTCGCCATGCTTTTCCGGGTCGTAACGATTAAGGAAGTTCGGGTAGTAGGTGTGTGCCTGGAACTGGCAGATGGGGCCATAGTAGCAGTCTATTCCGCGCAGGTTGGGCAGCGATGCCGAGCTGCTTGTTTGCCATGTGTCCGTGTCTGTGTTGCCCTCGGCATCCGTCTTGTAGGCGTCGGGGTGCTTCATGTTGTAATAGCCCGCCGCCCACTTGCCGAACATGCCCGTCTTGTAGCCGGCTTCCTTGAACAGTTCGGGGATGATCTTGTGGGTGTTCTTATAGGGTTCCTGTCCAATGACATCATAGTCGGGGTTCTGCCCGAATGCGTTTTGCCGAAGGCT
The DNA here is from genome assembly GCA_017559845.1 of Bacteroidaceae bacterium. Lineage (GTDB taxonomy): Bacteria > Bacteroidota > Bacteroidia > Bacteroidales > Bacteroidaceae > Physcousia. Next base: position 66,441 of record JAFYQQ010000004.1, read on the forward strand.
TCTCTGCCAATACTCCCGGTTGCCCCTGACATGGACGTGGCCCGTGTGCTGGCCGGTCATGAAGCAGGCACGCGAAGGAGCGCTGACGGGACTGCCGGCATAGGCCTGTGTAAAGCGCATGCCCTCTGCTGCCATGCGGTTGAGGTTGGGGGTGGAGACGAGTTTCTGCCCGTAGCAGCCAAGGTCGCCATATCCCATGTCGTCGCACATGATATAGATGATGTTGGGGCGTTGGTGCGCCATTGCGGTTGCGGGGAGGCCTCCGAGCAGAAGGAACAGAATGTCGGGACGGGTTTTCATGATTTCTATCGTGTAAAATACGTGTTTTTATTCTAATGCGAAGCAAAGATACGGGAATTACATTTCACAGGCAAATAATGTGTAAATATTAAGTAGGGAAACGTGTTTTTGTTCCGATTTTTGTGTATCTTTGTGCGCAATAATCGCAACAGAAACCCCTAAATTTTACATAAGACATGAAAAAGAACTGGTTATTAACCGCGTTGTTCCTTTCGTTTTCTGTCCTTGGCATGGCCCAGGACGTGGTTGTAAACAGCGACCATTGGGCTGCTACCGATGCGCTGGGTCGCACCGTGGGTCGTTATGACGGAGGAGGGAAGGAAGACAAGCAGGTGTTCATGTTCTACTGGACTTGGCACGAGCGCCACGATGCAGCCGGTACCGAGGTGAAGAACAATACGGAAATCATCCGCCAATATCCCGAGGCCATGCAGGACGCCAACCATCCTGCATGGACGAAGAAGGCCACTGGAAATTATTTCTGGGGTGAACCCCTCTTTGGATATTATCGTACCACGGATACCTGGGTGCTGCGCAAGCACGCCGAACTGCTGGCGGACGCCAAGGTGGACGGTGTGTTCTTCGACTGCACCAACGGTACCTTTACATGGGATGCCAGTACCGACTCGCTGCTCTATGCCTGGGACCAGGCACAAAAGGATGGTGTGAACGTGCCCAAGATAGCCTTCATGCTGCCATTTGGTTTTAACGAAAACTCGCTTTATTCCCTGCGTCACCTCTATGAAAGGCTTTACAGCAAGGGAAAATTCAAGAATCTTTGGCTCTATTGGAATGGCAAACCCGTGATTATGGCCTATCCGCACAACCTTACCGACAGCGATCAGGACCGTGCCATCAAGGAATTCTTTACCTTCCGTCCCGGACAACCCGACTATGTGGATGGCCCCAATCCCGCCTTTCCCAACCAGTGGGGATGGCTGGAGAATTATCCGCAGCACGGTTATGTGCCCACGTCCGATGGCAGCTATGAACTGGTGACGGTGGGAATAGCGCAGAATGCCTGTCCCGAGACCAAGGGACATTGCAGTGCGTTCAACAAGCCTGGATCTCACTCGCGCAGCTATTCCAAGCGTAAGGGATTCGATCCCCGTCCTTTAGGTTATCTTTATGGATGGAATTTCCTGGAGCAGTGGGACAGAGCGTATGAGCTTGACCCCAAGGCTGTGTTCATTACAGGGTGGAACGAATGGATTGCCGGAAAATATACGCGTGAGAACAGTACCTGGACAGGCGATCCCTTCTCCTTTGTGGACCAGTTCGACTCTGACCGTAGCCGTGACATCGAACCGGTGAAGACCTGGGGCGATTATGGCGACGTGTATTATCTTCAGCTGGTTGACCGTGTGCGCAAGTTCAAGGGAACAGACGCACAACCGGCCGTGTCGGCATCCGTAAGCATCAAGCCTGGACAGTGGGGCAAATGGAAGGATGTTCAGCCCTTCTATGCCAGCTATAAGGGCAACACCCGTCATCGGGACGCCAAAGCCTGCAGCCAGTATCATTATGTGAACACAACCGGACGAAATGACATTGTGGGCGCAAAGGTGGCCCGTGATGACAAGTTTGTCTGCTTCTATGTGGAGACGGCGGACAAGCTTACTCCTTCATCAGATGCGGCTTGGATGCGTCTGTTCATTGATGCGGACAGAAACAAGCAGACTGGATGGCAGGGCTACGACTTTGTGGTGAACTACGCACAGCCCAAGGCAGGAAAGGCCTTTGTGCAGAAGAGTCATCAGAACAAGTGGATATGGCACAACTGCGGAGAGGCTTCCATGAGCGTCAATGGAAACAAGATGATGCTGCGAATCCCCCGCAAGCTTTTGGGCATAGAAGGAAAACGAGTGGACCTGGAATTCAAGTGGAGCGACAACATGCAGGACGAAGGTAACCTGATGGACTTCTATGTGAACGGTGATGTGGCGCCCGGCGGACGTTTCAACTATGTCTACAGTGAATAAATGTGACGAAGAATATTTTTAAATGAAAATCAAATCAAACAAATAAAAAGTATAGTAAAACAGATATGACAACAGAACTTATCTTATTTGTGGCTGCTTCGTTGTTGCTGGTGAGCCTGTTGCTTTGCCGAACGGGGTTCAAGTTCGGACTGCCCGCCTTGTTGATGTTCCTTGTAGTGGGTATGCTTTTCGGCAGTGATGGGCTTGGTATCAAGTTTGACAACACCAAGCAGGCGCAGTTTGTGGGAACACTTTCCCTTTGTGTCATCCTTTTTTCCGGTGGCATGGGAACCAAGTGGAAGGAAATACAGCCCGTTTTGGGAAAGGGTGTCATGCTTTCCACCGTTGGCGTGCTGCTGACCACTGTTATAACTGGAGCATTCATCTATTGGGTCACCCCAAAACTCTATGACGGCCGCAGTTTCACCCTGCTGCTGGCCCTGCTGCTGGCTGCCACCATGTCTTCAACGGACAGCGCCTCGGTTTTCAACCTGCTTTCTTCGCAGAAGATGAACCTAAAGCACCGTCTGCGGCCCATTTTGGAGTTCGAGAGCGGAAGCAATGACCCCATGGCCTATTTGCTGACCATTGTGCTGCTGCAAGCCATTACTGATGGCACTTTCGACCTTGCCGTCCTGGGTACCAAGCTGGTTGTACAGTTTGCCGTGGGCCTGTTCTTCGGCTTTGGCATGGGAAAGATTATTGTGTGGAGCATAAACCGTATAACCTTGCAGAACGGATCGCTCTATGCGCTTTTCCTTTTCAGCACCATCTTCATCACCTTTGCTGTGAGCAACGCTTGCGGCGGAAACGGCTTCCTCTCGGTATATGTGGCCGGCATGCTTGTGGGCAATTCCCGTATTGCCCGCCGAAGGGAGATTGATTCCTTCATGGACGGAATGACATGGCTGGTGCAGATTGTGATGTTCCTCTCGTTGGGACTTCTGGTAAATCCCAGCGATATGATGAGCGTCATTCTTGAAGCCGTTGTGGTGGGTGCGTTCTTGATGGTGGTGGCCCGACCTGTCAGTGTGGTGCTTTGTCTGCTGCCCTGGATCAAGGAGATGAATCCCAAGGCCGTAACTTTCATTTCGTGGGTGGGACTGCGCGGAGCCGTGCCCATCATCTTTGCCACCTATCCCGTGGCGGCCAATATCCCAGGCTCTGAAATCATCTTCAACATCGTATTCTTCATCACGCTTCTTTCCTTGCTGGTGCAGGGAACCACCATCCCCTTTGTAGCACGCAAGCTGAATCTGGACGAGCCGTTGGAAGAACATTTGAACAGTTTTGGCGTGGAACTGCCGGAGGAGACCGGAAGCTATCTGACTGACCTGGTAGTAACGCCCGACATCCTTTCCGAGTGCGGACGCCTGATGAATGCCCGCCTGCCCAAGGGCGCGTTGGTGGTGCTTGTGCGCCGTGGAGATGACTATCAGGTGCCCAACGGCCAATTGGTACTGGAGAATGGCGATGTCCTGCTCCTGCTACAACGCGAAGAAAACAATGCATAATAAATTTAAAATCATGAAAAGAAAACTCCTCTTCTGTGCCCTCCTTCTGTGCCTGATGCTTGTTGGGGCGCGCCAGGCTCATGCCCAGAAAGCCTCTAAAGCCCTCCGCGCCTATGTGGAGCAGTATGACAATTCGTTCCAGTGGAAAGTGCTGGACAGCCTCCGCACCCAGGACGGCACGGCCTATCGTATGCGCATGCAGTCGCAGACCTGGCGCGGGTTTCCATGGATTCATGAGATGGTGGTCATTGTGCCTGATGAGGTGAAGCACCCCCACGTTTTGCTCCACGTTACCGGCGGATCGGCCAACAAGGAGACCGGCGAACCCAACTATCACGGATGGGACGAGGGTATCATCAGCATGATGGGCCATAGTGCCCGCCACTGCAGTGCCGTAACCGCCGTGCTTTGGCAAGTGCCCCGACAGCCGCTCTATGACAATCTGTACGAAGATGCGCTGATGTCCTATACATTCCACCAGTATCAGCTTACGGGAGACCAGACTTGGCCGCTCATCTTCCCCATGACCAAGAGTGTGATTAGTGCCATGAATGCCGTCGAGGAGTTTGCCGCCCTCAAGTCCTTGCCCTGCCGAAAGGGGCGCTTTGTGGTGAATGGCGTATCCAAGCGCGGATGGACCACTTGGATGACTGCCGCCACGGGCGATTCCCGAGTGGTGGCCATAGCGCCGATGGTCATAGATATCCTTAATATGCCCGTGAACGTGACTTACCAGAAGCACATGTACGGCGCCTACAGCATGGAGATTCATGACTATGTGGACCTGGGGCTTACCGACTTGCTTGCCTCCACAAAGGGAAAGGGACTGCTTGACATGGTGGACCCCTATTCGTACCGCTCTGCCTACACCATGCCCAAGTGGCTGATGCTCGGCACCAACGACGAGTACTGGACGGTGGATGCCGTAAAGAATTACATGTACGGCATTCCGGGCGATGAACGCATCACATATGTCCCCAATGCCGGACACGGCCTGGGCGACCGCAAAGCAGTGGCGTCCTCGCTGGAAGCCTTCTTCCACCACACCATACACGGACGCAAGTATCCCTCATGCAAGAGCGAGATAGATGAGGCCGACGGCAAATTCTGCCTGCAGCTGAAGACGGGCAGGGGAGAACTGCTCTCCGCACAGCTGTGGCAGGCAGAGTCTGATACCAAGGATTTCCGCAAGTGTACCTTCGTTCCCGTAGACCTGCCCCTTCCTTCTGTCAAGAAGTTCACCGTTCCCGTGTCATTGCCGCAGAAGGGCTACAAGGCTTTCTTTGTGATGCTTACCTACAAGCATCACGCCGGATACGACAGCTTCACGCTCTGTACCCGTATGTACACCGCCGATGCCACAACTGTCTTTGACAGCCCCTACGAGATGCCGGAAGGTCTGTTCCAGTAAATTCCAGATGCACGGGAAGTGGCAATATATGCAGAAGAACCCGCAGAGATGATGATGTAGCGTCTGCTGCGCTTCCTGTCGGTATGATGTGAAGTACATAGCCCTCACTGGCTACGTTATAGCGTTTTTGCCACGTCTGGCTTTGCCGGACGTGGACAGTTTTTTTGGTGATGCCAATCGCCAATGTAAAAATAAATACAACCCCTCTTTCTTGCTATTCATATGCCTGATTTTTTTCCTCCCGAGGAAAAAGTTTTTCCCTCACCACGGCGTATGTTTTTCTTCGGCTGAGAGAAAGGAGGAGGTGTTGGCGATGTAAGGAAAATTCGGAATTTTGCCCGAATGCAGATGTTTTCATGCCAAATCAAAAAGGCGGTTATGGCTGTTCCAACTGTGGGTTAAGGCCGAAAATTGCATGAAAAATGCCGTTTTGTGCCGTTTTTTGCGTCCTGAAAGCCATTTGTTTCATGCTCTGTTTTGCCCTCCTCAAAAAGGGGTGGGTGTACGAAGCCGGGGTTTCCATCCATCAAGGGGCGGGTTTTCGCGCATCAAAGTCGCTTTTTCGTGCATCAGAAACGCGAAAATAGCAATCAAAAATGCCCACAATGGCGGTTTTTTGGGGGCAAAAAGTCGAAAACACAAAGTTTTCTTGCCCGATGCTGTTTTTACAAGCGTTGATTATCAATGCGTTACGTGTATTTTCTTTGTATTTTTGTATTTTTGTGTTTTTGTGTTTATTGGTTAGTGCCTCGCCTATATATATATTATTAATTATTAAATGTATTTATTGATTAAATAAGGTATATGCCTACACCCTTTGTTTTTTGAAAACACAAAAACACAAAAACACAAAATTGCGAGTAAGCGAGTGCAGAACATCAAACTCGTTTGAATGTTATGCCGAGCGTGAGCAATTTCGACGAAAAGTCAAAACTGCGGTTAAGTGTTACCGAGTGATGGCGGGGAAAATGCCGTTTAAAGTTTGCCTATGTGCCATTAAATTTATAATTTTACGCCATAAAGTAAACATTTAGATACATTAAGATTTATGAAACAGTATTTACAAAATTCTTTGCGGGCGCTGTTCCTGTCCCTCTCGGTGCTTCTGTCTTTGCCCATGTTGGCAGAAGTGGTTGAGATTAATGGAATCAACTATGACCTTATTCCAAAGGAGAAGGTTGCTACTGTTATTGCGAAGAACACTGGCAGTTATTCTGGAGTTATTGTCATTCCAGAGTCTGTTGAGCATGAGGGTGCTACTTATAGCGTGACGTGCATTGGGGAAGGTGCTTTCTGGGATTGCTCTGGTTTGACCTCTGTCACTATCGGCAATAATGTGACGAGCATTGAGTATGGTGCCTTCTATGGTTGCTCTGGTTTGACCTCGCTGACTATCGGTAATAGCGTAACGAGCATTGGGGATGTAGCTTTCAGAAAATGCTCTGGTTTGACCTCAGTTACTATCCCCAATAGTGTGACAATTCTCTGATATTATTTTGTAGTTTCGTTACATATTAGTAAATTTGTTGCCATATATAAATTCTAATTTAGATATTGTGAAAAGCCATTTTTGTGTATCAAGAATAAGAAAAACTTATAATTTTGTAATATGTGGTTAGCCTTTGCACAAAGGAAAAGTTGCCATCATAGAGAAGCTTTGATGGAACTTGGTTATATAAACTGGACAATGCACCGAACCAATTTTGAAATTGGTGATATTGTATTCCTTTTTATGTCTGATGAAAGAAAAGTTGCTTTCAAAACAAAAGTTGTTGCCAAAGATTGTGATAGGACTGATATTGCTTATTGGCAAGTTAAGCCAAATATGCACTTCACTTATAAGTTGGAATTGGTGAAGGAGTACACAGGTAATAAGTTGGATGAAGAGAATCTAACTCAACACGGTTTCAAGGGTGGAAGAAGCATACAACATCCCTTGAAAAACAATGTTGAATTGTTAAGTTACATTGATTCCGTTTTTAAAGACTATTAAATTTAGAGTATTTACTATGTATCGGAAAACAATCTACAACCATTATAAAGATAGGAAATGGAATTTTTGTTTGCTTGAAAGAACCACTGGATGGTTATGAAATAGTAAGTGATGTGGCTGATAAAAGTGCTACTAACTAGCGAAAAGTATGTAACGAAACTATAAAATCGTGTTAAATTGTCACGAGCATAGGGGAGTATGCTTTCCAATATTGCCCTGGTTTAATTTCGGTGACTATTGGTAGTGGTGTGACGAGCATTGGGGATGGCACTTTTTGTGGTTGCCGTGGTTTGACCTCGGTGACTATCCCTAATAGTGTAACGAGTATAGGGCATAGTGCTTTCCAATTTTGCTCTGGTTTGACCTCGGTGACTATCCCTAATAGTGTGACGAGCCTTGGGGATCAAGCTTTCGAAGGTTGCTATGGTTTGACCTCGGTTACCATCGGTAGTGGAGTGGAGACTATAGGTTCAGTAAGCTTTTCCTATTGCCCCGACCTGCTTGATGTCTATTGCCATGCAAAGAATGTACCTAATACAGGAAGTGATGCCTTTGACGGCTCATATCCAGAAAATGCCACTCTTCATGTACCCTCGGCCTCTGTAGAACTTTATAAGGCAGCATCGCCTTGGAAGGAATTCGGCAACATTGTTGCCCTCACAGATGAGGAAACCGGCATTGAGGAACTGAAAGCCGGAAACGGAACAAAGGCATCAGTCCTCTTCGACCTCAATGGCCGTCGCGTTCAGAAGGCACAGAAGGGCCTCTACATCCAGAACGGACGCAAAGTGCTGGTAAAATAAGGCATCCGATCACAATTCCATAGATCCGCAGCACCCTTCTGCAATGCAAGGTGTTGCGGATTTTTTTCGTTTCTCTGGGAGCAGGAATTTCTCCGTCCCACCCCTCTTTTGGTGGACAATAGTGGACAATAGTGGACGTCCACCATTGTCCACCGATTATTTTTTCATGCCCGCCGAAAGCGCCCTACCTTTGCACCAGTGAAACACAAACGGGGAGCGGCCGGCCAACGCGTGTTGAACAAGAAGAAAAGAAAAGTTGAACAACACAAGAAGAAGAACGGAAAAAAATATTACAGTCCGCTAAACAGGGGCGGCTGCGGCGGTCTTAATAAAATAAAGAGAGTCGGGCCGCAATGGACCAGACTCTCTCTCGATCTTTGAAACGATTGGTATTGAAATGTGTCGCACAACGGGGTGCGGCGCATGTCCAAAGGTGGGGGATTATCCCAAGAAACTGATGAGCACGCCTGCTGCAACGGCTGATCCGATTACACCGCTGATGTTGGATGACATGCAGTAGTTCAGCACATGGTTCTTGGGGTCGTATTTGGTGCTGATGGTGTTGCACACACGACTTGCCATGGGCACAGCAGAGAGGCCGGTGGCGCCGATGAGGGGATTCACCTTCTTCTTGGCGAAGAGGTTCCATGCCTTAGCCATGAAGATACCGCTTGCGATACTGAGGGCGAAGGCGCAGAATCCGCCGGCTACGATGCCGAGGGTCTGCACGTTGATGAAGGCGTCAACCGTCATGGTTGCACCCACGCAGAGGCCCAGGAAGATGGTGGCGGCATTCATCACACCGTTGCTTGCTGCATCGAACAGACGGCTTGTGTCGTTACCGATTTCTTTTACTAGGTTACCGAACATGAGCATACCTACGAGGCTCACGGCTGTGGGCACGAAAATGGCCACAATGGTGGTAACGGCAATGGGGAAGATAATCTTCAGCACGCGCATGTTCTTGATTTGCAGTGCGTCGGGGTAGAGCTTGTCCTGCTCTTTCATGTTGATTCGGAGTTCCTTCTCAGAGCAAAGCAGTCGCACCACCAAGGGGATGATTACAGGCACAAGAGCCATGTAAGAGTAGGCTGCAATGGCGATGGGACCGAGCAGGTGGGGGGCCAGTTTGATAGTGGTGAAGATGGCCGTGGGGCCGTCAGCACCGCCAATGATGCCAAGTGAGCCAGCCTCCTGGGGAGTGAAGCCCACGAGTAGAGAAATCAGCAGCACGGCAAAGATTCCCATCTGTGCGGCAGCGCCGAAGATGGCGAGCTTGAGGTTGCGCAGCATGGGGCCGAAGTCGGTGAGCGCACCCACGCCCATGAAGATGATGGGGGGCAGCAGTCCGCTCTTGATGAGTGCATAGTAGAGATAGTTCATCAGACCCAGGTCGTGCGCAATCTCATGAAGAGGCATCGAATAGATGTTCTTCATGGTGGTCACTCCGTTCACGGTAACGGGCACCATGCCTTCTGAATCGGCCTGGATTACGCCCATACCGCCACCGGGGAAGTTGGCGATGAGTACACCGAAGGCGATGGGTACGAGCAGTAGGGGTTCGTATTTCTTTACGATTCCAAGATAGAGAAGCACAAAGGCCAGCAGATACATGACGAGGAACATGGGGTTCTCGCCAATGGCTCCGAAGGCGGTCATCTGATACAGCTTCTCAAGGATATCCATTAACATTTCCATAATTACTTGCTTTAACGGGGATTATGTGAATGACTTGACGTGGGATTACTTGCGTGCGATCTTGATGATGGGATCGTCCTCCTCCACGCTGTCGCCGTTGTTTACCAGCACTGCGGTGAGGATGCCGTCGAAGTCGGCGCGGATGGCGTTATAGGTCTTCATGGCCTCAATGTAGCCGATGACGTCGCCAGCCTTCACTTCCTGTCCTACTGCGATCGGCTGTTCCTGTGCGTCCTTGGTGCGGAAGAACTTTCCTTCCAGCGGAGCCAGAATGTCTTCGCCCTCACCAGCAGCGGCAACGGGAGCGCCAGGGGCTGCTGTGGTGGCTGCGGGAGCCTCGGCACCGTAGGCGATGTTCACCTCGTAGGTCTGTCCGTTCACGCTCACCTTGATGCTCTTGGGCATATCGGCAGCGGCGGGAGCGTTCTTCTTGGCCTTGCGCTCGGCAAGGTCTTTCTCGAAGTCGGCCTTTGCCTTTCCGCTCTTGTAGGCCTCGTACTGAGAGGGGTGCATGCTGTACTCGAAGAGTTCTTCGTTGTCCTGACCAAGTTCCCATCCCTTTTCCTGCATCTTCTTCTTGTACTCTTCCAGGTCGTCGGGGTAATAGCTTTGGGGGTCGTTGGTCTCGAACTCGCGTCCTTCAGCCTTTGCCATGTCCTTCAGCTCCTGAGCTACGGGGCCGGGCAGCTGTCCGCTCTTGCCCAGGATCATGTCCCAGATGTTGTCGGCAATCATGCTCCAGCGCTCCTTGCCCTTTTCCATCTGAATGACGTTCATCAGCGCCAGGTTCTTCACATACTGTGAGAAGGGAGTAACCAAGCAAGGGTATCCCACCTTGGGCCATACGTAGGCCACCTCGTCGAACAGCTTCACCAGCAACTGGTCTGTGGTCAGTTCGGGCTGTCCGTTCTTCACCTTCCACTTGTTCAGAGACTTCAAGTTATCTTCCAAGTCGGTCATTAGGCTTCCCATCATACCACCGGGCAGACCGGGCTTCACCAGCAGAGAGTTGTTGATGTGGTTCAGTTCGGGGATATAATAGCCTAGGAAATCGTCGCACATTTCCTGAATCTGGGTGCGCACTTCCATGTAGGCTTCCATGTTGATGTCCTTCACCTTGAATCCGGCGTCCTTCAACATTTCCTGTACGGCAATGATGTCGGCGTGTCCGGTACCCCATGAAAGGGGAGCCATACCGCAGTCGATGTAGTCGCAACCGGCTTCTGCCACCTCAAGGATGGAAGCCATGTTGAAACCGGGTCCTGCGTGAGAGTGGTACTGCACCACGATGTCCTTCTTGATGGCCTTGATGCCAGCAACAATCTTTCCGCAGCTTACGGGACGGCCGATACCGGCCATATCCTTCAGGCAGATTTCCTCGGCGCCTGCCTCAATGAACTGCTTGGCCAGATCTACATAGTATTCTACTGTGTGGATGGGGCTGTGGGTGATGCAGAGCGAAGCCTGGGCAATCATGCCAGCTTCCTTTGCGTATTGGATAGAGGGGATTACGTTGCGTGCATCGTTCAGACCGCAGAAAATACGGGTGATGTCTGTGCCCTGGGCTTTCTTCACCTTGTAGAACAACTGGCGGAGGTCCTTGGGACAGGGACTCATGCGCAGACCGTTCAGTGCGCGGTCCAACATGTGGGTTTGGATACCGGCCTCATGGAAGGGCTTGGTCCATTCGCGAACGCTCTTGTTGGGGTTTTCGCCATAGAGCAGGTTCACCTGTTCAAAACCGCCGCCGTTGGTTTCAACGCGGTCAAAGCATCCCATCCTGATGATGGCGGGAGCCACTTTTACCAATTGGTCTACACGGGGTTGGTACTTGCCCGCACTCTGCCACATGTCGCGGAATACGAGGCTGAATTTTACTTCTCTTTCCATATTTTTCTTTTACCTTAATTTTTTTTGATGATTAAAAAGGGCGTGGAACTAATGTCTGCCCTAAAGAATTATGGGTTGTGCAATGTGGTTGTCTTAGATTTTCTTGGCAGAAGCCACATGGCCTTTTCCGCCAGTAATCTGTTTTACAACTTCCTGCAAAACAGCCATTGTGCCTGCGTCAATTGTAGCGGGTGCAGCGGCTGCCGCTTTCTTTGGAGCCACAACCTCTTCGGGGGCTACCTTGTTCACGAAATTGATGAGCAGCTTGCCGCCGCTGATCAGAATCATAAGGATGAGGAAGACAGTACTCATGCCCACCACCATCAGTTGGATTCCTAAACCGATATTTTCCATAAATAAATATATGTGATATATGATTAAAATTCACGAAATTGCGACAAAGTTACAAAAAAAAATGCAATTTTGGGCTATTTCATGGGGCTTTATTGGCGTGCGAAATCCATTTTTATGCCAATTTCATCGCATTGGGCTTTCATGGGTGGGTTTTCCTTGAAGATGGAAAGCGTAAGGTGGTTGATTTGGGGGAAAGTGTCCATCAGCGATTGGCCTGAGCGGTACACCAAATGTTCCAGAAGCTGGCTGGGAGTGTCAAGTTGTTGAGCTATACATGATACGATATCAGCATAGTTTATCGTACCACTAAGTTGGTCGTCAAGATATGCTTCAGGGGCGCAGTCGAACTCCGCTTCCATGCTGACATAGAACCATGCTCCCACAATGCGTTCTTGGGGGAGCACACCATGTCGGGCATGGATGCGCAGACGTTCTATCTTGATGGTTGCGGTCATTCTTCTTCCAGTGGGGCGTTGGGCAGATAGCGTTTCAGAGCGCGTACCACACCAGTTGTCCAGGAGTTTATGTTGTCGCTGTCAAGTTCCAACGAACTGACAAGCTTTATCACATGGTCAATGGGCATGCGGTAACGGAGCACACCGCTGATGAGCTTGGCGTAGTTCCAATATTCGGGGTTGAATTTCTCGCTTAGTCCCTCTACGGTAGTCTTGTAACCACGTTTGTTCTCGAACTGGAAATCGTAGCGTTTCTGCCCGTTGCGGCTTGTGTGTTTGATGATGCGTCCGCTGGAAACACTCTTTGGCAGCATGATACCCTCTTCGTCATCCATCAGTCCTGTGAAGATTTCATATGGATAACCTTCATATAGACCCACAAACGCCACCCATTTCTCGCGTTTGTTTTGGAAGCGTACGACGTCACATTCCAGCACGTCTGGGCGGACTTCCAAGATGGGAAGTGTTGGGCTGATTTGTGAAGAACTGAGAAAACCTTGTCTAAATAGCGATTCGGAAAGGGTTGCTGACATGGCTTCATTGGCATCCTTGGTGTATCTGCATTCTGTGAACACTTGTGCAAGTGTTTCTTTGCTGTTCTGTTCCACGAAAGCTTTGTTCTCGGGCAGACTTTCTTTGTATTCGTACAGGTTGTCGATACGTTCGGCGGAGTAGGGCTGGTATGTTTCTTGATGCACAAATGCCTCCAATGGAAGGCGGTCTGTCAAGGCTGGCTCCTCATCCGGCCATCCAACCGTAAGTGTGGCTACAGGCATGACGAGTGCGGGCAACTTGAGGGTGTCTATTATGCCTTGAGTCATATAAACCGTTGTACCAAGGAAGCAGATGCCCAGTCCGGCTTCTTCTGCAAGATTGCTGAACGTCTGTGCATAGAGCAAAGCGTCTGTGGCGGCATTTTGGTAGCTTAGCAGATTGTCGTATCCGGGTGTTGCTTTTCTTGCGTTGCACCAGTCTGTGGTTCTTCTGAAGTCTGCGCATATTGTCAGCACTACGGGTGCTTGTGTAACCATCGGTTGGTTGAAATGAAATGGGGCAAGTCGTTTCTTCATCTCTTCATCACGGGTTACAATCACACTATAGAGTTGCAGGTTGCCCATTGTCTGGGTGCGGGCAGAATCTTCTAATAACTGATTCAGCAGCTCATCGGTGATGGGCTGCTGATTATATTTTCGTATGGTACGTCGGGTCTTGATGTTCATCATTGTAGACAAAGTTTTTCTTCAATGAGTTTCAGTGTATCACGGAGTTTTTTGCTCACTTTCAATTTATTCTCGATGTTCTTTATACCGTGGCTTACCGTTGCATGGTTGCGGTTTCCCAACAATGTGCCTATACGGCTTATAGTAAGCGTGGTATGTTTTTGTGCCAGGTACATGCTCAGCTGGCGTGCCTCAACGATGTCTGCTTTTCTGGTCTTGTTGTAGACGTCTTCCTGGCGGATGTTACAGCAAGCGCAGGTCTCCTCCACAATCTTGTCAATGGTGATGTTGCGCTTGTTGATTGCCGGTTTGCTGTGCTTGAGAATGCGCTTGGCGAACTCAAGGTCAACCACTTTCTTATTATATACGATGGAATTGGCAAGCAGGCTATGTACGACACCTTCCAATTCGCGCACACTTTCACTAACATGTTCGGCGATATAGTTGATGACATCCTTGCCGATGTTCAGTCCATCGTGTTGTATCTTGCTTGTCAATATGGCTTGTCTGAGTGCTTCTTCGGGCTTTTCCAATTCTGCAATCAATCCCCATTTGAAACGGGTGAGCATGCGGTCTTCCATTCCGGATAATGCGTGTGGGGGACGATCGCTGGTCAGGATAATCTGTCTTCCGTTCTGATGCAGATGGTTGAAGATATGGAAGAATGTGTTTTGGGTGCCCTTCAATGATGCAAATTCTTGTACGTCATCAATGATAAGCGTATCAATGCTCTGGTAGAAGTTGATAAAATCATTCACCGTATTATGGCGTACAGAATCAGTGTATTGCACCTGGAATAGGTGGGCGCTTACATATAGCACACGTTTGGCGGGATAAAGTTGTTTAAGGCGTGTGCCAATTGCATTGACAAGATGGGTCTTGCCCACACCGCTCGGTCCGTATATGAATAAGGGATTGAATGTCTGTTGGTTGGGGTGCTCAGCAATAGCCATACCTACAGAACGGGGCAGTTTGTTACTGTCTCCTGCAATGAAGTTGTCGAAATTCAACTTTGTATTTAGTTGTGAATCTAAATCCTGTGCAGGAGCACTTGCCTGCAATATATTCGGGCTTTGGTTGGCAGTTCTGTTACCGGTTGCGTTCTCAACAAAAGGACTTCTGTCACTTTCCTGTTCAACCAAGGAAGAAGAGGTTATCTTAACGATGTAGTTCAGACGTGTCTTCTGGCCGAAAAAACGGAAAATGGCGGCATATACAAGCTTACGGAAATTCTGTTCAATATATTCATAGAAGAACTGGCTGGGTACATATAAGGTAAGCAGCCCAGACTCGGCATCGTATGACTTGAATTTAGTCGGTACGAACCATGTCTGGAATTGTTGCTCGTTCAAGTTGCTTTGAATAAAACTTAAACAATTCTGCCACAATATTTGTGGTGCTTCTGCCATGTCTTCCTTATTTTATATATTAAATTGTATTTCTTTTCTAAGGTGTACTTATCCCTTTTTCGACTGCAAATTTCGGTATAAAAAACCATATTACAAAATCTGGCTTTAAACCAGACATCTTTAGCAAATCAATTGCAAATTATTGTTAATCAAAGATACTTAGCCCATTCGTTATAGCACGATTTATTTTGCCTGTTTTGAGATTTTAACTATTTGATATTTAGTTTGTTTGTTGTAATTGGGTTTTATATAGCGATTCTTTCTATGTGTGTGTAAGTTTCAGATTTTTTATAAATTAGCCAACCTTCCGACTATGCTTTTAGGAAGGTTGGCTATTTAGATTAAATTTAAATAGAGTGAAATCGGGGTGCTTTTTGCCTTATTCTTCCTTTTTGCCAAAAACAGAGAAGTGAACGTAACGTTTTGGACGCGCTTTCAAGTCTTTCATCAGCTCGTTTGCGCTGTTTGCTGTCTCAGACAAATTGTTGTAAAGGGTAGGGTCGTTCATAAATTTGCCCAACGTTCCTTGAGGATTCTGCATTTGGGCTATCATGTTGTTTACGTTGTTCACCGTTGCCGTGATTCCATTAAGGGTTGTCTGCAAGTCAAGCTGGTTCAAGTTGTTCGTAAAGGTTACGATATTTTCTCCTGCTTGATTGAAAGTTTTTGCCATTTGTGGCATGTCCTTTGTCAGCAGCTTGTTCAGTTGGATTGAGCTTTGGTTCAGATTGGCAGTCAGTTCTTCTGCATTGTGTAGGATTTGTGCAAGGGCGGGATCTGCCGCAATGCGGTTGAGTGCGGCAAGAAGAGAATCCATTTTGGCCAAAATGGGTTCTACTTGAGGAATCATGGCTGACGCCTTTTCCATCAGGCCATTTGACTCACCGCCTATAATGGTGTCACCTTCTGTATATGCATCTTCCACGTTTCCGGTCAGGTGCATGTTCAGCGTGCATCCTCCCAACATGGCCTCGTCCAGCGCCACTTTGCATCCTTTAGGTATGCGAAGGCTCCTGTCTACAGAGATTTCCACAATAACCTTTCCGGGGTTCATGTAGTCGTATCTCACATCGCTGACTCTTCCAATGTCAAAGCCATCGGCAAATACTGTGCTGTTTTTGGTCAGTCCCTTGGCATTCTTGAATTGAAGGTAGTATACGGCATCATTGTTGAAAATGCTCATTCCTTTCAGGAAATTAATACCGAAAAATAATACAATGAGGGCTATTGTGCCCATCAGTCCGATTTTAGCTTCTTTGGATATTTTCATAACTTGTTCTTATATGCTTTGAATCCTTTGTAAATACTTCTTGCTAGCGCCTTCTGTCCGGCTGCACTTTTCAGATAGCGTTCTTCGTCGGGGGTGCTGATATATCCCAGTTCCACCAGTGCGCTCGGCATGCTTGTCTCTCGCAATACCAAAAAGCCGGCCTGGAACACTCCTTTGTTCTTTCTGCCTGCGGTTGCGGCAAATTCCTGTTGTACGTTTTTGGCGAACATCACACTCTTTTCCATGTTCTGGTCTTGCATGAACTCGAAAATGATGTAGCTTTCGCTGCTTGAAGGGTCAAAACCTTCGTAGTGTGTCTTATAGTTCGACTCCAAGGTGATGACGCTGTTCTCCCTTTTAGCCACTTCTAGATTTTCCGCAGCCTTGTGCATACCCAGCGTATAAGTTTCTGTTCCTCTTGAAATTCGTCCCTTGGGTAGACTGTTGGTATGGATGCTTACGAATAAGTCTGCTTTAGCTTTGTTGGCAATGTTTGCTCTTTCGCTGAGTTCAACAAAAACGTCTGTCTTTCGTGTAAAGATTACCTTGACATCTGGGAAATTTGCCTTTACCATTTCGCCAAATGCCAGTGCTACGGCCAGATTTATGTCTTTTTCCTTGCTGTTCTTGCCAATGGCTCCTGCGTCTTTCCCTCCGTGTCCAGGGTCAATGACGAGTGTGAATGCCTGTGCGTATATGCTTGCCAGAAGCAGGAATAAAATGGTCGTTATTCTTTTCATTGTCATTTTTTCTGCCGCAAAGGTAATGATTTTTTGTGATTCACCAAAACATTATATATTATAAGGTGTTAAAATGAACAAATCAATAGCTTTACAATTAACCATTCAAAAAGCAAGAGGCATCCAGTGCTGGTGCCTCTTGCTTTTTTTTGAATTGTGCGGATTATATGATTTCCAATTCCTTGAATACTTTCTTTAGCTTTTCGACAGATTCGTCCACTTGTTCGAAGGTGTGGTTTGCCATCAGCGCATACCTTACCAGTGTGTCCTGGGGGGCGCATGCAGGTGGGATAACAGGATTGATGAACACTCCTTCTTCAAATGCACGGGCAACGGCCATGAAGGTCTTGTCTGTATTGCGTACATAAAGAGGAATGATGGGGCTTTCGGTGTCGCCAATCTCAAAACCTTCTTCACGGAAACGCTTGAGTGCGTATTTTGTTACGTTCCAAAGTGCCTCCAGACGTTCTGGCTCTGCCTGGATGATGCGCAGTGCTTCGCGTGCTGCGGCTGTGGCGGCGGGGGTACAGCTTGCGCTGAAGATATAGGTTCGGCAGGTATGTCTAAGCCAATTGATAATAGAACTGTCTGCGGCAATGAATCCACCGATGCTGGCAAGACTCTTTGAGAAGGTACCCATGATAAGGTCAACTTCTTTTGTCAAACCAAAATGGTCGCAGACACCTCGTCCCTGACGTCCGAACACGCCAAGTCCGTGGGCTTCGTCCACCATAACAGTTGCGTTGTATTTTTTCTTCAGTTCAATGATGGCGGGAAGATTGCAAAGGTCGCCCTCCATGCTGAAGACACCGTCCACGATAATCAGTTTAACACGGTTGGGCTCGCACTTCTGGAGTTGCTTTTCAAGGTCTTCCATGTCATTGTGCTTGAATTTCAACTGGGTGGCAAAACTCAATCTGCGTCCGTCCACGATACTTGCGTGGTCACGGTCATCACAGATAATATAGTCGTTTCTGTCAACCAGCTGGCTGATAACTCCGCTGTTTACGGTGAATCCGGTGGGGAAGCAAAGCGTTTCATCTTTGCCCACAAATTCAGCCAACTCTTTTTCCAACTGAACATGAATGTCCAGTGTGCCATTCAGAAAACGGCTTCCTGCACATCCGCTTCCATAACGTTGCATAGCTGCAATTCCGGCGTCAATCACTCGCTGGTCGCCGGTAAGGCCGGTGTATGCGTTTGAACCGAACATCAGCACGCGATGTCCGTCCATCATTACCTCTGTACCTTGCTTGCCTTCAATTTCACGGAAATAAGGATAGATTCCCTGTGCCATGAATTCCTGTGGCAAAGTGTACTTGGCGCATCTTTCTTGTAGTAAACCCATTATGTAAATATTAAAATCTATCAATTTTAAAAACTATGCAAAGTTAGTTCTTTTTTTTCAAATATCATCAAGTTCTGTTAAAAATCATATCAATATTGCACAAAAGGCGCATTTCATGCAATAACTAAGAAATATTCTTTCTAATTTTGCATGAACGTAATTTTAAGATGAAAAAGAAAAAGGTTTGGTTTTTGGTAAATCCCATTTCCGGCACAGAAAACAAGAAGCGGATAGTGGAGATGATTCCCAGGTTCATGGACACTGAAAAGTTCGACACAAAAGTGTGCTATACTGAATACAGTGGCCATGCAGCCGAACTTGCGCGCGAAGCAGTCTTCAATAGCGTGGATGTGGTTGTGGCTGTGGGGGGAGATGGAACAGTAAATGAGGTTGCCCGGTCGCTCATCCACACCAAAACGGCTTTAGGAATTATTCCCTGCGGAAGCGGAAACGGATTGGCGCGTCATCTGTATATCCCAATGAATCCAGAAGGAGCTTTGCAAGTGTTGAACGAATGTGTTATCCAAGAGTTGGATTATGGACGCATCAACGGCACTCCCTTTTTCTGTACCTGTGGTGTGGGGTTCGATGCCTTTGTCAGCAGTAAATTTGCCAATAGTGCCAAGCGTGGCCTTCGCTCCTATATAGAAAACACGCTGATGGAGGGGCTTAAATACAAACCTGAGACTTACGAGATTGAGGTGGATGGTGAGGATGGTAAGACTGAAAAGTATAACGCCTTTCTTATAGCCTGTGCCAATGCTAGTCAGTATGGCAACAATGTGTATATAGCACCTTCGGCAAGTATGAGCGATGGACTGATGGATGTCACCATCATGCAACCCTTTACAATGCTTGAGGCTCCACAGATAACCATCCAACTGCTCAATAAGAAGATACAGCGTAACAGCCATATCCGCACATTCCGATGCCGAAGGCTTGTCATACACCGCTCTCAACCTGGAGTAATCCATTTTGATGGAGATCCAAAGGACGAGGTGGCTGATCTGGAGATTGAACTTTTCCCCCACGACATACGAATGGTGGTAAACACTAACGAGCAGCCCTCGCTTCCTCCATTATTGCGAATGTTCAATGATTTGTACAACGACATGAACGAAGAGTTTACCCAACTAAAGGACGATATAAAGAAAACTCCACGCAGAATTAAGATTATAAACAAAGAATTACTCAGAAAATTAAAGTCATGATGATTACACGCCCCAATTGTAAGATTAATTTAGGCCTTAATGTGGTTGAACGTCGCCCCGACGGCTATCATAATCTGGAAACGGTTTTCTATCCAGTTCCTTTGTGTGACGAGCTGGTTTTGGAGGAATCAGAAACAGACCAGATTGAGGTTAAGGGTATACCCGTTGACGGTGATGTCTTTGACAATTTGGTGTGGCGCGCCGTAAAAATGCTTAGGGCTGCCGGCCATGTCATACCGCCCATTCGTGTGGTGCTGACCAAAAACATACCCAACGGAGCCGGACTTGGTGGTGGAAGTAGTGATGCGGCGTTCATGATAAAGATGTTGAATGAGAATTTTTCTCTTGGGCTTTCAGTGGAAGAAATGGAGCGTATGGCTGTTACGTTGGGAGCCGACTGTGCTGTATTCATACAGAACAAGCCTGTTTTTGCAGAGGGTATAGGCAATGTATTCTCTCCTATAGAACTGAATCTTTCCGGATGGTTCCTTGTCTTGGTTAAGCCCGATGATTTTATATCAACCCGCGAGGCCTATTCGGCCGTAACCCCATGCCGTCCGCTTTATGATTTAAAGGATTTGGTTGCCGATTCTGTGGAAACATGGAGTGGTCGCATGGTCAATGATTTTGAAAAGAGTGTCTTCCCGCTTCATCCCGTAGTGCAGGGCATTCGTGACAGACTTTATGAGCTTGGTGCGGATTATGCCTCAATGAGCGGAAGCGGAAGCAGTGTGTTCGGGCTTTTCCGCAATCCCATTGATGTGGGTAATGAGTTTTCTGATCATTTCCTCTATACCTGTGTGCTGCCTTAAGGTCTTTTAAGTTTTGCACATCGCCAAAAGCGCTCATCCATGCGTCACGCAAAAAGCAACACATTATTATATTATATTATAAAGGCGAGTAGTTTTCCGGTGAGTATGTATGCGTGTTTTTCTGAATGCAAAAATGCAAAAACACAAAAAGCATGGATAGTTTTGATGAAATAATCTTTACATAGGTTTTTAGGTTACGTAAGGCATGATAATTTTCCTCGCGATGTAGTTCTAACTGCGTCCCGAGGAAAATTTTATTTCCTCGTGTACTAAACAATATTCGCTTGAAAAATCTTTACATATAGCCTTCTTGTTGGTTTTGCATTTCGTGGATTGAAATAGGACTTTTATCGTAATTTTGATGCGAATTTCTGCTTCTGTTGCATATAAAACACGGCAAAACTATCATTGAAATAGGAAAAATCCCGCGCAAGATAGGGAAAACATCTTTTTCGTTCATGGTAAAACATATAATTTTGCAGCAGAAAACATAATTAAAGTCGAAAAGTTTAAAAAAAAGGAGAATATTATGAAACGCTACATTTTGACATTGGTTTTTGCCTGTATGACTTGTTTTGCAGCCTTTTCAATGAGTTACGAGCAGGCACGTAACGAGGCCCTTTATCTTACGGATAAGATGGCATACGAGCTGAATCTCAATGCGGACCAGTATGATTATGCTTATGAAATCAACCTCGATTATTTGCTCAGCTTGCGTACGCATCGCGATATCAATGGTTTGTGCTATCGTCATCGTTGCGCCGATCTCCGTGATATCCTTTATGATTGGCAGTACAGCCTTTTCATGGCTGCAGATTATTTCCTGCGTCCCGTTATCTGGCGCAATTCCTGCTGGCACTTTCCCATCTATAGCCATTATGCAAGAGGCCATTTCTTCTATTCGCATCCGCGAGTGTATCACCATTACGTAGGTGGTCATGCCCGCACTCATTATCATAATGGTTTCTATGCTGGCCGCAGACCTTCTTGGGACAAAGGATTTAGGGGTGCTCACATGGGCCAGGTACATCGCGATCATCGTGGTGGCGGAAGAACCGTGCGTGGTAATGGATATAGTTTCAGTTTGCCCGATAAAGGGCAGGGCAGGCCTTCTGGTATGAGAAATGGAGGTGTGCGTTCCGATGCCCGTCCCCGTGCAGACCGTCCCGTTTCACCCAGCCAAGAAAGAGGCAGCGCCCAGTCGGATCGCGGTTCAAAGGTTGAACGCTCATCCAACGATGCTGTAAAGCCTAATATTTCTCATGGACGCAATGGTCGTGTAAGTTTTAAGAATAGTAGCACGCGCACAACAGTTAACCGTCCGCAGGGAATGACTTCTCCATCGCGCAGCGCGTCAGTGGGCAGTCAGCAACGCCAACACCGCAACTCGCATGGCTCTCTTTCCCGAGGCTCTGGAGTAGGCCGGGAGTCAAGAAGTGGACGTGGTGGCCGTTAAGAGCAAATTGTCAAAAAATGCAATTAATGTAAGAAAAACAAAACTTTTTTACGGGTTAAGGCAAAGGTAGTGAAGGTTTTTTGGGATAATCTGAAAAATTTTCATTACCTTTGCATGATTTAAGAAACCAACTACCAAAAATACGATAATGAAGAAGACATTGAAGAATGTGCTCGTCCTTGGTTCGGGAGCATTGAAAATCGGTCAGGCAGGAGAATTTGATTACTCAGGCAGTCAAGCACTCAAGGCATTGCGTGAAGAGGGTATACGCTCAATTCTGGTCAATCCGAATATTGCTACAATCCAAACAAGTGAAGGAATTGCTGACAAGGTATATTTCCTTCCTGTAAATACTCACTTTGTAACCGAAATTATCAAAAAGGAACGTCCCGATGGTATCCTTTTGGCTTTTGGTGGACAGACAGCGCTCAACTGCGGTACAGAACTTTACCTCAATGGTACGTTGAAGGAGTACGGAGTGGAGGTTCTCGGTACCAGTGTGGAAGCCATCATGAACACAGAGGACAGGGACCTGTTTGTAAAGGAACTTAATAAGATAGACATGAAGGTTCCCGTAAGCCAGGCTTGCGAGAGCATTGAAGATGCCGTTGAGGCGGCCCGTCGCATCGGTTACCCCATCATGATTCGTTCGGCCTATGCGCTCGGCGGTTTGGGTTCTGGAGTTTGTCAGGATGAGAAGTCTTTCATCGAACTGGCAGAGTCTGCGTTCACTTTCGCACCCCAGGTACTGGTTGAAGAGAGCTTGAAGGGATGGAAGGAAATTGAATTCGAGGTAATCCGCGATGCCAACGACCGCTGCTTCACCGTGGCAAGCATGGAAAACTTCGATCCTCTGGGTATCCATACTGGTGAATCCATCGTGGTGGCTCCTACCTGCTCGCTTACAGAAGACCAGGTGAAGATGCTTCAGGAAATTGCCGTTAAGTGTGTTCGCCATCTTAACATTGTAGGCGAATGTAACATCCAGTATGCATTCAATGCTGTTACAAATGACTATCGTATCATTGAAATCAATGCCCGTTTGAGCCGCTCTTCTGCTTTGGCGTCTAAGGCAACTGGATATCCTTTGGCTTTCGTTGCCGCAAAGATTGCTTTGGGCTATACACTGGACCAGATTGGCGAAATGGGTACAACCAATTCTGCCTATGTGGCTCCCTCTTTGGACTACCTCATTTGCAAGATTCCCCGTTGGGACCTCACCAAGTTTGCTGGCGTAAGCCGCAGAATTGGTTCAAGCATGAAGTCTGTCGGAGAAATCATGTCAATCGGACGCACTTTTGAAGAACTTATCCAGAAGGGTCTGCGCATGATTGGACAGGGTATGCATGGTTTTGTTGGTAATGATCATACCAAGTTCGAGAATCTTGATGACGAACTGGCCAACCCCACAGACTTGCGTGTCTTTGCCATCGCCCAGGCGTTGGAAGAGGGTTATACTATTGACCGTATTGTAGAACTTACAAAAATTGATCCCTGGTTTCTTGAGAGACTGAAGAACATAGTGGATTATAAGGCAAAGCTGAGCGAATACAATAGTGTTGAGGAAATCCCCGCTGATGTAATGCGACAGGCAAAGGTTATGGGCTTCAGCGACTTCCAAATTGCCCGATTTGTGCTGAAGGATGCTGCAGGAAACATGGAGAAGGAAAACCTCAGCGTGCGTGCTTACCGTAAGAAACTCGGTATTGTTCCTGCTGTAAAGAGAATTCCTACTGTTGCCAGCGAGCACCCCGATCTTACCAACTATCTCTACATGACCTATGCAGTAGAGGGTTATGACATTAATTATTATAATAATGAGAAGAGTGTCATCGTAATGGGTTCTGGTGCATATCGTATCGGTTCAAGCGTGGAGTTTGACTGGTGTTCTGTAAATGCCATCAATACCGCACGTAAACTGGGCTATAAGAGCATCATGATCAATTATAACCCCGAGACCGTTTCTACTGACTACGATATGTGTGATCGTCTGTACTTTGACGAACTTTCTTTCGAGCGTGTACTCGATGTGATAGATCTGGAACAGCCTCGTGGTGTAATTGTTTCAGTGGGTGGTCAGATTCCAAACAACTTGGCGATGAAACTCTATCGTCAGGGAGTACCCATTTTGGGCACTTCACCCATCAGCATTGACCGCGCTGAGAATAGAAATAAGTTCTCTGCAATGCTTGACCAGCTGGGCATTGACCAGCCGGAATGGAGCGCACTGACCTCAATGGACGATGTGAAAGCCTTTGTGGACAAGGTGGGTTATCCCGTTCTTGTACGTCCCAGTTATGTGCTTTCCGGAGCTGCCATGAATGTTTGTCATGACGATGATGAACTGAAGCGTTTCCTGGAAATGGCATCAGAGGTGAGCAAGGAATATCCTGTGGTAATCAGCCAGTTTATGCAGGAAACAAATGAAATCGAATTTGATGCAGTGGCACAGAATGGCGAGATTGTTGAATACGCCATCAGTGAGCATGTGGAATATGCCGGTGTACACTCTGGTGACGCCACAATGGTATTCCCCGCCCAGCAGATTTCTTTCGCAACAGCACGCCGTATCAAGAAGATTTCACGCGCCATTGCCAAGGAACTCAATATTTCAGGTCCTTTCAATATCCAGTTCCTCGCCAAGGGTAGCATTGTGAAGGTTATCGAGTGTAACTTGCGTGCCAGCCGTTCTTTCCCCTTCGTGAGCAAGGTGCTTAAGCGCAACTTCATCGAGACCGCAACAAAGATTATGCTCGATGCACCATATAGCAAGCCCGACAAGAGTGCGTTTGATATTGACCGCATCGGTGTGAAGGCAAGTCAGTTCTCTTTTGCGCGTTTGCAGAATGCTGACCCCGTATTGGGCGTAGATATGTCTTCAACTGGCGAAGTTGGCTGTCTTGGAGATGATTATAACGAGGCTCTGCTCAATGCCCTCATCGCCACTGGATATAATATTCCTTCAAAGGAGAAGAGTATCATGGTAAGTAGCGGAGAGACAAAGAGCAAGGTGGCATTGCTGGATGTAGCTCACTCATTGGTAAATGCTGGCTATAATATTTGTGCAACTGCCGGAACTGCCAAGTTCTTGAAGGAAAATGGTGTGGATGCCACTCCCGTATATTGGCCCGATGAGCATGATGATTCAGAGAACAATGTAATGAACATGATTAGCGAGCATTGCTTCGACCTGATTATCAATATTCCCAAGAACCATACAAAGCGTGAACTGACCAACGGATATAAGATTCGTCGTGGTGCAATTGACCATAATATTCCTCTCATCACCAACGCTCGTTTGGCAAAGGCATTCATCGAGGCGTTTACGTCACTGCAGTTGGATGACATCCAGATAAAGAGTTGGCAGGAATACGAATAATGCAATGATAAAGTTATGGCATACAATTTATTAAAAGGAAAACGTGGCATCATCTTCGGTGCGCTTAATGACCAGTCCATTGCTTGGAAAGTGGCTGAGCGTGCTGTTGAGGAAGGAGCACAATTGGTGCTTACCAATACCCCCGTAGCCTGCCGAATGGGTACAATTTCACAATTGGCAGAGCAGACCGGTTCAACGGTTATCGCTGCAGACGCAACCAAAGTGGAAGACCTTGAGATGCTTTTCAGCGAAGCCATGCAGGTTTTGGGTGGTAAGATTGATTTCGTTCTTCACTCTTGTGCCATGTCTGCCAACATGCGTAAGAAGCGCCCTTACGATGATCTGGACTATGGATTGCTTGACAAGACACTTGACATCTCCGCGATTTCTTTCCACAAGATGCTTCAGGTGGCCAAGAAATTGGATGCTTTGAACGATTTTGCATCTGTTCTGGCGCTCACTTATGTGGCAAGCCATCGTACATTCTTCGGATACAATGATATGGCTGATGCCAAGTCTTTGCTTGAAAGTATTGCCCGCAGCTTTGGCTACATTTATGGACGTGAGAAAGGCGTTCGTGTGAATACCATTTCTCAGTCGCCCACTTACACCACAGCTGGCGGTGGTATTAAAGGTTTTGACGGCTTGTTTGACTTTGCAGACCGTATGTCACCCCTTGGCAATGCCAATGCGGACGAATGCGCAGACTACTGCGTTGTGATGTTCTCCGACCTTACCAGAAAGGTTACTATGCAGACCCTTTTCCATGATGGCGGATTCTCCAATATGGGAATGTCCTTGCGAGGAATGACTCAATACAACAAGTCATTCATTGACGAGAATACTGATAAGGATACTGGAAAGATAATATACGGATAATCGCATAAATATATCCCCCGGCTTACGTAAGCAATTTCTCTTTTTCTTACGTTCCGGGGGATAATTGTATGCTGGTCTCTCTTAATCTGCTGTCAGCCTTCTCATTTTAGCAGGTAATGTTTCCCGTAAAGTCTGTCTGTCAAGTCAAATAACAAGGTGTCAGCGGTAAATCTTTTGCGTAGGCTTTCCAAATCTTTTTTCTCTTCGGGACTCCATGCACTTTCTGCTACAGCCAAGAGGCGTGGAAAAGCAAGATAATCGCAGTATCTGATGTCTGAAACGTGTTCTGTCCAAAAAGTGGCTTGTACACCTGCGTAGTGCTTTTTTAATGCAGGATCTGTTACTTTGTCAGGTATGGGTTTGTAGGCGTAGACAGCGGGAAACTGGTCGTTCTTTCCACCAGAACCGGCTGCTCCTGGTTCTTCCGCTCCGTCATGTTGTTTGCGGTTGATGTAATAGCATCCTGGTCCCCATTCGGTTATTACAGCATCCAGCCCAAGCGATGAGGCGATAGCAGCTCCCTGCTGACAGGGATTCCAGCAAAAAATAGTAGCACCGGTGGATTTGATAAGTTCCAAGTCTGCTCCGGCTGCAGTTACACTTTCGTTCCACAGAATCATTTGTTTTCCGCGTGCTTTAATGTGGTTGTTCATTTCCACAATGAAATGGCTTTGCAGCGGACGGAAACGGTGTTTATTGTCTTTTCCTGGATCTTTTATCTTTCCTTCTTTTATCAAGTTTTCTAATTGTACTTGGCAGAGCTTATTCTTCTCCCATGCAGAAGTGGGACATTCGTCTCCTCCAATATGAACGAATTTTCCTGGGGAAACATCCATGACTTCTGTAAGCACATCGCGGGCAAATTGTACAGCCTTCGGATCACCTACATTCAATACATCGGCCCATACACCGCCTTGATAGGTCTGTACTTTATGCTCGCCTTCTGGTGTGCAACTGAATTCCGGGTATGCGGCAAGTGCGGCCATGATGTGTCCAGGCATATCAATTTCCGGAATGACCTCAATGTGCAGGTTGCGTGCGTATTCAACAATTTCACGGCAATCTTCTTGTGTGTAGAAAAAGGGACCATAAGGTTTGCCCAACCAATAATATCCTTTTTCCATGTCATTCATTCTGCAATCGCTTGCCACCGAGCCGATAGAGGTAAGCCGCGGATATTTCTTTACCTCAAATCTCCACCCTTGGTCTTCTGTCAGATGCCAGTGGAAATAATTCAATTTGTACATGGCCATTCCGTCCAGAATATGCTTAATCTCATCTACTGTAAAAAAATGACGGCCGCAGTCGAGCATGAATCCGCGATACCAGAATCTTGGTTCGTCGTATATTTCAACGCACGGAATGGTGGGTCGTTTATCAGTTTGAAATGTCGGTATAATCGCTTGTGCTTGTTCTGGGTTAAGACCTGCCATCACATGGGCCGGCATAATCTTCTTTATGGTTTGGAAAGCATAGAAGAATCCACTTGTTGTAGAGGCACTGATTTGAATCTTTTTCTTTGTAACGCTCAATTTGTACCCTTCGTTAGGCAGATTGGTGTCAAGGTACATTTCAATGTCTGCTTTCTTTTTGCTGGTTATTCTTGCTTTGCAACCAGTTGTTTTCAAAATTGTTTGGACAAACTTTTCTGCTTCGACGCGGATACTGTCGGGCAGATGTTTGGCGTTGATACTATATGACTCAGGCAATTTGTACGCACCTTCTGCCATAGTTATATGTTTTGGCATTGGGGTGAGGTTTACAAACTGTGAGGCATTTATAGTGAATACCCACGAAAACAGAGTCATTATGATCAAAAGTGCCTTTTTCATTGTTTATGATTATTATCAATTCGGGCTAATTGTTTCTTCTTGTTTGATTTGTTGGAAGAGTACGCCGAGGTAGGGTATTCCCGTTCGTTGTTTCAGCCAGTTGGTAAGCGTTGTGATGGTCTCGGATGGTAGTGCGCTTTCTGTGGTTACGAGTATCATGTGTGAAGTGCTGTCTGCAACCTCACCCTCGTTTTTGAATGCTGTTTTTCCGCGTAGCCATGTAATTGTATTTACCTCGGGACAGAGTGCGTTTAGTTCAGGGTAGAGTGATAGGGCTTTGCCATCTTCCATTTTGTAAGATGAAAGTATCATTTCAAGTTCATGAATGCGTTTTTCAGATTGGTTTTGATTTGAGATTTTCTTGTCATACATGTTGTTGACAAGCGAAAGTATTTCCTTTTCGTTTATTCGTGACCCGCTTTGTACTATTTCCAACTTGGTGTCTTGAATATGATAGTTGTGCATTCTATCTGTCAGGAAATTGATTCCAGTGGTATCAATTGGTTCGCCTACCATCATAATGCGTAGGCTTTTGCTTTGATAATCTGAAGTATAGTTCAATACTTGCGAGTGTTTGAAGGTGAATTCGGTCTGTACAAACTCTCTGATATTCTGCTCGTAAACAGTCTTTTTAATGATGTCGAATGTGAGGTAGATACTAGGAATAATGGTGAGGAGGGCTATGGCGCTGATAATTCGCCTTACCTGTTTTTCTTTACTCTTGTCTACCTGCTTTTTTTTGTTGAGTTTAAGAATAAAGGCTGCTCCAAGAAATGTACTTAGGGCAATAAAGACCGTATTGATCAGATACAGGTAGAATGCGCCGGCTGCAAATACCCAGTTGCCGAGGGCTATGCCATATCCAACCGTACACAAGGGTGGCATCAGCGCAGTGGCTATGGCCACGCCTGGTATCACATTTCCTGCCCTTTGGCTTCTGCTGCTTAGGGCGATTATGCCTGCAAGACCTCCGCATAAAGCGATGCATACATCATATATCGTGGGAGAGGTTCGTGCCAGAAGTTCCGATTGAGCCTCATCCAGTGGGGATATGAGGAAATAT
Source organism: Bacteroidaceae bacterium (assembly GCA_017559845.1). Classification (GTDB taxonomy): domain Bacteria; phylum Bacteroidota; class Bacteroidia; order Bacteroidales; family Bacteroidaceae; genus Physcousia. Next base: position 95,460 of record JAFYQQ010000004.1, read on the forward strand.
AGGCAGGCTGTTGCAACACTGAATGTTGTTGTGATGATGTAATTGCGGGCAGAACGTTTGAACAATTCAAAGTCGTAGATTCCAACTCCAAAGCCCATTCCGATGATGGGACCCATGAGCGGAGATATAAGCATTGCACCGATGATAACGGCGGCACTGTTCGTATTCAGCCCTAATGAAGCGACGAATACAGCCAGCACAAGAATCCATAGTCTTGCTCCATGAAATTCCACTCCTTCGCTGATGGATTGTAAAATTTCTGTTTCAGGCGCCTTGTCATGTCCAAAATGAACGAGGCGCCTGAAGCGTTGTTCCCAAGTCAGAGGCTTTTTTTTGTTGTTAATCATAACTTTTCAAATTTATATCCCAGGCGGTATAGTTCTATGGCAGCTCCTATTCTGAACATAACATGGCTGGTGCTTGCGAACAGAAGGTAGGCCATTTTAGTTTGTGGCTCCACGTTTTCGTGATATATTGCCGATACAGCCTTTCTTGCCAGGTTTTGCACAATTTTTGCAAGTGTTGTGGCGTGCAGCGATTCTATATCAACGCCCAAGACCTGGCTCATGATATGGTCGTCCATGTTGTCGAAGCCTTCGTCACCATAAAAGTCTGTATATGGCATGTTTTGTGCCTCGTTCCATTTCGTGTCCCAAAGATGAGCCACTCCCATGCCCAGGTAGGCTGCCCAGGCAACGGAAACCAGAGGGTATTCGCGTACCTGAAGCACCGCATCTGCAAGATATTCCGGTGCTATGCGTTTCCAGAAGTTGTCTATGTCTTCCGATTCCAACAATTTGTTTTCAAGAATGTTGTATGAGGTACATTGGCGTATCAGGTCCTTGCAAAGTCTGTCTTCGTATATTTTCAGGTGGTTTTCTATTGCATCCATAATCATTTCTTTTGGGGATTGTTCATTGTTGTTATTTGTCTGCGGGGAATTTCACGCCCCATTCTTTACGAAGGTCATCCATAATTCTCATCATTCGGATTGTTTCGGCATGCGGGATAAATGGCGTTTCTATAGCTCCTGTGGCAAGTGCGTCAAAGCAAGCTTGTACCTGGTATTCGAATCCGGTTATCTGCTGTGGTGCATAATGCTCTTCAATGAGATTGTCAAATCCGTCATATACCCTGGCAACCTGCGGATTGTTGATGTTTTCCACCACAATATATCCTTTGTCTCCGGATATAATGCCTTTTCTGTCGCTACGCGCAAAAATGCTGCTGTAGAGAACGGCAATGCGGTCACGGGTGAAGAATTGTGTGATATTACCCTGAGCGTCTACCTTGGAATCTGTCAATGTACACGAAGATACGGTGCGTTCCACTTCTGTACCGAATACCATTGCCGCAAAGTGAAGGGTATATGTGCCAATGTCCAGCAATGCGCCTCCGCCCAGGTCGGCACGTATCAGGCGTTCCTTGTCAGCTACTGGATAACAAAGGTTGGCCGATAGTGTTCTTGGTGTGCCGATAATGCCACTGTTGGCCAGCTCGGTAATCTTTTGTGACAAAGGCATGTATCTTGTCCAGATGGCTTCTGTTATAAAAACACCATTCTCTTTGGCTGTGGCAAAAAGTTCTTCCGCTTCCCATGCTGTTGTGGTAAAAGACTTTTCGCACAATACGGGCTTCTTGTTTTGTAAGCAAAGCATGGCATGATTGTAGTGGAGAGAGTGGGGCGTAGCTATGTATACCAGTTCTATTTCCGTGTCAGCAACAAGCGCTTCATAACTATTATAGGCTTTTCCAATGCCGTATTGTCGGGCAAAGTTGTCCGCGTTTTCCTGTGAGCGTGAGGCTACAGCTGCAATTTCATATCCTTCCATTTGAGAAACCGTATATGCCATCTTGTGAGCAATTCTTCCGGCGCCCAAAATTCCTATTTTATGGTTCATAATTCTGTCATTAAATTAGTTGTCAATGCAAATTTACGCAATTATCTTCCTTGTGACAAAAAAACTTCTATGTAAATGTATCTTTTAGAGGAGTTTTACCTCAAGAATAAAATATTTCCATTATCTTTGTAGAAATTAACGAATTTGTACACCTTTTGGTGTGATGGATAGCCGAATCAGACGTCTTTTTAATAAAGCTTGCACTGGATATGCATTGTTGGCTGATGGTGACAAGATTCTTCTTGCTCTTTCTGGGGGCAAGGACTCTCTTGTAATGGCGCGTCTTATGGCAGAGCGTGCGCGCATTTTCAAACCCTCTATTTCTGTTGAGGCAGTGCATGTTGTAATGACTAATGTGCCGTATGTGACGGACATTTCTTATCTGAGAGATTTTTGTAACGGTCTTGGCATAAAGCTTAATGTGTTGAATACATCGTTTGACGAGACCACTGATGGCCGAAAGACAAAGTGCTTCCTTTGTGCCCGGTATCGTAGAAAGGCTCTTTTTACTTTTGCAAAGGAAAACGGATTCAACAAGGTTGCCTTTGGACATCACATGGACGACTTTCTTGTTACTATGCTGATGAATCTTGTCTATGAAGGGTCGTTCCATTCCATGGCGCCGTCCATGTCCATGGAACATTACCCGGTAACGCTAATCCGTCCGCTTTGTCTTGTTCCCGAAGTCCTCATCTCACATTATGCAGAAGAGAATGAACTAGTTCGTCAGATTACGCCCTGCCCTTATGAAGACACAACCAAGCGCAGTGCAACGGAAAAGACTTTGTCTTTGCTTTCCGGACTACATCCCGAGGCGCGTCAGAGTATGTGGCATGCCATTGAAAAGACGTGGAAACTTTAGATTAATAAATATAAACATGTATAATACAATGAGAAAAAAAACATTATCATTCTTTCTGAGCCTGTCGATCGGGGCATCAGCCTTTGCTCAGACAACCGAACCATTGTGGATGAGGGGTGGGTCAATCTCTCCCGATGGTAAGCAGATTGCTTTTTCTTATATGGGTAACCTGTATACGGTACCTGTGCAAGGCGGAGACGCAAAGCAGTTGACCACCAATGAAAGCTATGAAGGACATCCTATGTGGAGCCCTGACGGTACAGAGCTTGCCTTTTGCAGCAATCGTGAAGGTTCAATGGATGTGTTTATCATGTCTGCCGGTGGTGGAACAGCCAGTCGTGTTACCACACATTCTTTCAATGAATATCCAGCAGGTTGGCTCGATGGCGAGACACTTTTGATACGCAGAGCCGGTAACCCAACCGTTCAGGAACTCACTTTTCCGGGCAACACCTTCACTCGTTTGTATAAAGTGAGCAAGAAGGGTGGGCGACAGGTGCTTTTTTCTGCGCTTTCCATGGATCATATCAGTATGGCTAAGGACGGCCGTATATTATATAATAATGTAAAGGGATATGAAGACCCATGGCGCAAGCATCATACCAGCAGTATCACCCGTGACATATACATGAAGCAAGGAGATGCTTATAAGCGTATGACCACCTTTGAAGGCGAGGACCGTAACCCCGTTTGGGCGCCAGATGGAAACAGCTATTATTATTTGAGCGAACAGGATGGCACGTTCAATGTATATCACTCAACGCTTGACGGTAGCCGTACCCAATTGACCCACTTCAAGGGAAATCCCGTACGTTATCTCACCATTTCTGACAATGGCATATTGTCTTATGCCTACAATGGTGAACTTTACACACAAGCACCAGGAGGAAAACCCTCTAAGGTGGATGTGCGTATTATGACTGATATGGATCCCGATAAAATTATTCGTAGTCTCAGTTCTGGTGGAGCCACTCATGTGGCCGTTTCGCCAAATGGTAAAGAAGTTGCCTTTATCATGAATGGCGATGTATATGTTACCACAATGGACTTCAATACCACCAAACAGATAACCCAGACTCCTGAGCGGGAACGTAGGGTAGATTTCCGTGCCGACGGTCGTGCGGTTGTCTATGACAGTGAGCGCGGTGGAATCTGGAGCATTTATGAATCCGAAATCGCTAATGATAAGGAACCTGTCATGACCTATTGTACCGACATTAAGGAAAAATGTCTTACAGATGGTGTGACCACAAGTTTTCAACCCAGCTATAGCCCTGACGGTAAGAAGGTGGCCTATCTGGAGAACCGTGAAGCGATACGTGTTATTGATTTGAAGTCTGGTAAGATTCATACGGCAATGGATGCCAAATATGCATATTCATATTCGGACGGTGACCAATATTTCACATGGAGCCCGGACAGCAAATGGATTTTGGCTGACTATATAGGCGTGGGTGGATGGAATAGTGGCGATGTGGCACTTGTTCCTGCCGACGGCAAATCAGAACCAGTTAACCTGACGCAAAGTGGTTATACGGACTCACGTCCCAAATGGGTGATGGGTGGCAAGGCTATGATTTTTGGTAGCGACAGAGCTGGTTACCGCAGCCACGGAAGCTGGGGCGCTCACAGCGATGTCTATATCACTTTCTTTGATACCGAGGCCTATGACAAGTTCAGAATGAACCGTGAAGACCGCGCCATTCAGGAAGAGGCGGAAAAACTGAAAGGCAAGAAGAATGAAGAAAAGAAGGACAGTGCGGATAAGGAAAAGAAGCCAGAACCCTTGAAACTGCAGTTGGATAATTTGGATGGACGTACGATGAGGCTTACCTTCCAGTCTTCACATTTGTCAGATGCCGTGATGAATAATGAAGGTACCCGTCTTTATTATATTGCGCCATACAATGGTGGAATGGCTTTGTGGATGCGCGATTTCCTTGATGAGCGTACAGAAATGAAGATGGCCCGTATTGATGCCCGTTCTTTGCAACCCGACCGAGAGGGCAGGAACTGCTATTTTGTGGGTCCCGGCGGTTCGCTATGCAAGTTGGATCTCCAGACGTCTTCTGTAAAGACCATTCCTTTTGAGGCCTTTGTCGTAAACCAGCCAGCGAAGACCCAGGCTTATAACTTTGAGCATATTTGGCGCCAGACCAAAGAGAAACTTTATGATCCAGGAATGAACGGTGCGGATTGGGACACACTTTATACAACTTACAAGCGTTTCCTTCCCCATATCAATAATGGTTATGACTTTTCTGAAATGGCCAGTGAACTTCTTGGAGAGTTGAACGTAAGCCACACAGGTTGCCGTTATCATGCTTCTTCAAGCCGTTTGCCTGTGGCTGAACTTGGCTTGCTGCTGGATGAAACCTATCAGGGCGATGGACTGAAAGTTGCAGAAATTCTTCCCGGTGGTCCTTTGGATGTGAATCCCGATGTAAAACCAGGCTCGTTGATTACCGCCATTGACGGACAGAAGATAGAGGCCAATACGGATTACTGCCAACTCTTGGCCGGTAAGGCAGGCAAGGCAACCCGTCTTACTGTCAAGGGTAAGAAACTTGATGTGGTGGTACGTCCTATTTCTTGGGGGCGTCAGAGTACATTGCTCTACAAACGCTGGGTGCGCCGCAACGAACACATGGTGGACAGTCTGTCGCAAGGTAAGTTGGCCTATGTGCATATCAAGGCAATGGACGGAGACTCTTTCCATGACTTTTATAAGGACTTGCTTTCCGAAAAGAACAGAATGCGCGATGCGGTAATTGTGGATACACGTCATAATGGAGGAGGTTGGTTGCACAATGATGTCTGCATTGCCCTTTCAGGAAAAGTATATTCACAATACACTCCCCGAGGCAAGTTTGTTGGCAATGATCCCTATGAAAGATGGGTAAAACCCTCTTGTATGTTGGTCTGCGAAGACAACTATTCCAATGCACACGGAACACCTTGGCTTTACAAGGAAATGGGAATCGGCAAGCTGATTGGCGCACCTGTACCCGGCACAATGACTGCAGTATGGTGGGAGAATATCGGCTCTTACACGTTCGGTATTCCCCAGGTGGGAGCAAAGGATAACCGTGGCAATTACCTCGAGAACCAGCAGCTTCAGCCAGACATTGAGTGTTATGTTACACCCGAAGATATGCTCAAGGGCAACGACACCCAGATACAAACTGCGGTTAAGGAGTTGATGAAGTAATACTTTAGGCAAATATTATACTATATAATGCAGCGGGTGGCTATATCACTCGCTGCATTGCTTTTCTTTCTGATATAGTGTTACCGTTTGTACATAAAGTGTGGCAAAAATTTGTCCTTTTAAGGATAATGATGTAAATTTGCATAGAAAATAAGTAAAGTAATGTTGAAATTCATTTCTTTAGGTTCAGGAAGTAGCGGAAACAGTTATTTGTTAAAAAGCGATGAATGTTGCATACTCATTGACGCGGGAATCAATGCCCGTACAATGAAAAAGCATTTCAAGGAACTTGGAATCAGTCTTGAGGAGGTTGATGCCATATTCGTTACGCATGACCATGCCGACCACATCAAGGCTTTGGGCGTATTTGCCAATGACATGAAGATTCCGGTTCATTCCACCGAACTTGTTCATCGTGGAATCAACCGCAACCACTGTTTGTCTTCCAAACTATGTGCCGAATATGTAAGGTTCGTCAACAAAGGTGAGCCTGTTACCATAGGTGATTTGCAGATCACACCATTTGAAGTGCCCCATGACAGTAGTGATTGTGTGGGCTATACAGTCGTTAATAATGATGTTACGTTCTGTTTGATCACAGACGCAGGCCACGTGACACCCCTGATTGAGCAGAATGTGTCAAATGCCAATTATCTGGTGCTTGAATCCAATCATGATGAGGACATGCTGATGATGGGTCCTTATTCTGCTTATCTCAAAGGTAGAATCAGAAGCGACAAGGGCCATCTAAGCAATAAGACCGCTGCAACGCTGATTGCACAGCATGCCACGCCCAAACTGCGCCATGTCTGGCTCTGCCATCTTAGTGAGGAAAACAACCATCCAGAACTGGCACGCAAGACAATGGAGTCTGTGCTCAGAAACCATGGTATTATACCTGGTGTAGACTTTAATGTGGAGATTCTGAAGAGAAAAACCCACTCAGAAGTGTATGATTTGAAATAAATGCTAAAAAAAATGGCATAAAATTTGGTCACTTGATAAAAAGTGCGTACCTTTGCAGCGCAAAAAGGAAAAATAAGCGTCCTTAGCTCAGTTGGTAGAGCAATTGACTCTTAATCAATGGGTCCAGGGTTCGAGCCCCTGAGGGCGTACAAAAACAAAAAAATATTTTTCCGGATGCGTCCTTAGCTCAGTTGGTAGAGCAATTGACTCTTAATCAATGGGTCCAGGGTTCGAGCCCCTGAGGGCGTACAGAAAGAAGGGATGACCAAGATGGTTTTCCCTTCTTTTTTTGTTTCAAGACAACAGTATTTGATTGATTGAATAAATATAATATATAAAATTATGTATAGGACAAAAACTTGTGGCGAGTTGCGTATTTCCGATTGCGGATCTACCGTAACGCTGGCCGGATGGGTTCAGCGCAGCCGAAAGATGGGTGGCATGACCTTTGTGGACCTGCGTGACCGTTATGGCATCACCCAGATAGTTTTCAATGAAGAGTACGATGCCGAACTTTGTGCGCGTGCCAACCACCTGGGACGTGAATACGTAATCCAGATAGTGGGCAAGGTAAGCGAGCGCGAAAGCAAGAACAAGAATCTGCCCACCGGTGAGATTGAAATCATTGCAGAGAAGCTTACGGTATTGAACGAGAGTCTCACACCTCCCTTTACCATTGAAGAGAATTCTGACGGTGGTGACGACATCCGCATGAAGTATCGCTATTTGGATCTTCGCCGTAGCAATGTACGCGAAAATATCGAGTTGCGTCACCGCATGACTATGGAGGTACGCCGTTATCTTGACAGCAAAGGATTCTTGGAGATTGAGACTCCCATGCTCATCGGTTCAACTCCCGAAGGTGCGCGCGACTTCGTTGTGCCCAGCCGCATGAACCCCGGACAGTTCTATGCCCTGCCTCAGAGTCCCCAAACCCTTAAGCAGCTGCTTATGGTTGCGGGCATGGATCGTTATTTCCAGATTGTGAAGTGTTTCCGCGATGAGGACTTGCGAGCCGACCGTCAGCCCGAGTTTACCCAGATTGACTGCGAAATGTCATTCGTTCAGCAGGAAGATGTCATCCAGCTTTTCGAAGGCATGGCCAAGCATCTTTTCCGCGAATTGCGCGGAGTGGAGATTGAGGGCGACTTCCCCCGTATCGCTTGGGCGGATGCCATGCGTCTCTATGGTTCTGACAAGCCCGATACCCGTTTCGGTATGGAGTTTGTGGAACTGATGGATGTGTTGAAGGGTACTGGCGAGTTCTCTGTGTTCAACGATGCAGCCTATATCGGCGGTATCTGTGCCAAGGGTCAGGCTGTTTACACCCGTAAGCAGATTGACCAACTTACCGACTTCGTCAAGCGACCCCAGATTGGTGCAAAGGGTATGGTTTATGCCCGTGTACAGGAGGATGGCAGCGTAAAGAGCAGCGTGGACAAGTTCTATACCCCCGAGGTGCTTGAGAATCTGAAGAATGCAATGGGTGCCGAAGCTGGTGACCTAATACTTATCCTCAGCGGAGACGACATCATGAAGACTCGCAAGCAGCTTTGCGAACTGCGTCTGGAGATGGGTTCACGCATGGGATTGCGTGATAAGAACAAGTTCTCTCTTCTCTGGGTGGTTGATTTCCCCATGTTCGAGTGGAGCGAGGAAGAGGGCAGACTCATGGCCATGCACCATCCCTTCACACATCCCAAGACAGAGGATATCCCCTTGTTGGACACTGACCCCGCAGCTGTTCGTGCAGATGCCTATGACATGGTATGCAATGGCGTGGAAGTGGGCGGAGGAAGTATCCGTATCTACGACCAGGCTTTGCAGGCAAGAATGTTCGAGATTCTCGGTTTCACACCCGAAAAGGCGCAGGAGCAGTTTGGCTTCCTGATGAATGCTTTCAAGTATGGAGCGCCCCCTCATGGTGGCTTGGCATACGGTCTCGACCGTTGGGTAAGTCTCTTCGCCGGATTGGACAGCATCAGAGACTGCATAGCCTTCCCCAAGAACAACAGCGGACGCGATGTCATGCTGGATGCCCCAGGTTCAATTGACCAGAAACAACTCGATGAACTTTGTCTTTCGTTGAATCTCCCCACAGAATAAAAGTTAATATGTGATAATCCGCGGACAACCCTAAACGATGTCCGCGGTTTTTTTTAGCTTTGATAAATTGTGAGTTTTCGGATTAGACGGAAGAAACACAAGTTCATAAGAAGTTTATGCTCATTGCTCACGGCTCATAATTCACAGCAGTAGTACTGCGTTGCCCGTTTAAGATATCTTCTACAGCCTATGCAGTGTATCTGCATCGGCCCATGCAGTATATCTGCCTTGAAAATCCGGTATTTCTTCTCTCCAAAAGGCAATGCGGTGCCCCGGTAAAGTCACCGCATTGCATTCGCTCATGCACCGCATTGTCTTTGCTCATGCACCGCATTGTCTTTGCCAACGCACCGCAATGTCTTAACCGATGCAACGAATCGTCTTTACTTTGCCCATGAATCGCCTTTCATTCCGCAATGAATCGCCTCTACTTTGTGAAGAAAGCGCCTTTCGTTTTTTAATGGCACGCAGATGACGCCGATGCGACAGATTTTTGAGTTATGAGCAATGAGTTGTGAGCGATGAGATTTGACATAAGAACAGTTTTTTGGGCAGTGAGTAATGAGTGATGAGTAGTGAGGGGGTAGGGACGTCTGCGTGCAGCGTCCGAGGTTTATTACTCACGCAAATCGCGCCTATCCCGCAAAGGTTGAGAGTATAATTTTGTGAGATTCGTGGGATTCGCGTGAGATTATAACTCTTGTGTACTCTTCGGACGCTGCACGC
>JAFYQQ010000036.1 GCA_017559845.1 Bacteroidaceae bacterium
GAGCATAATTTCGTGATATTTGTGAGATTATAACCCAATGTATTCTCTTCGGACGCTGCACGCAGACGTCCCTACCTCTCATTACTCATTACTCAAAAGCCGTTGCTGATTCCCGTCTTTGCAGACGGCGGATGTGTGTGGGATGTCTGAATACCACGGGTTCAAGAACCCGCAGCTATTCGCCCTTTAGGGCATCGCGTCCTTCAGACGCCACTACTTATATATAATTACGGAAAAGAGAAAACGTCTGGAAGACGTGAACATGAATAGCCGGGGGCTTTCAAGCCTCCGGTTTTAATAATATTCCATATAAATGGCGTCTGGAAGACGGGAATCGGCAACCCTCATACTCACCACTCACCGCACATCGCCAAAAAATCTCTTCGTGTGTGATTTTGTGTACAGCTTTCTTTGGCGGGTCTTTGACTTTTTCATAATTTTGTAGCGGAAATGGTTCCACACAATCTCTTAACACGGATTATCATGAAACAACATTCCATCCTCAGAACTCTCATCACCGTTCTGCTTTCATCATTCGCTATTGAACTGTGCGCCCAAGAATATTGGGCTTTGGCCGTAATGGAACAAGGAAAGAAGAAACCAACCGCAATGGAATACTGCGGCAGAAAGGAAACGGCAGAAAACGGAAAGGAGTATTTTAGAATTCTGGACATTACTGGACACCCCACTAAACTACAATACGGCTACAGCTATAGATGGGCAGACAAACAGATTGTCATCTACGACTTCGATACCCAAAAAGAGAGAATCGCTTTTGACTTCAATCTCGCTCCGGGCGACCGTTTCACTACATTCAACGGTATAGAATGGGTGGTGGAAACGGTCAAGGATACAGCTGTCAACATATCGTTTCGCGGAGTAGGCGAAAGTGTAACCAAGAGACTATTTACCGTAAGCTCAACCGATGGCAAGCGATCAGACCAGTGGTTGGAAGATTTCGGTTCGTTTACCAATCTTTTAATGATTGATCCGCTGGATAATGTGAGATTCTCCCACACACTATGGTTGGAATATACTATAGGAAAAAATCTTGTACGAGAAATAAATGCAGACCCCATTTTTGGCCATGATTCCGGTTGGATGGACGGAACCTATATCTATGATGAAGGTGACGATACACCATCATCCAAATGCTATTTTGAGAACGGACAAGTGGTTTTTGAGAGTTTCGCGTGGGCGTGGGCACACCGCGGATATACATGCTTTTACCGGGATGGAGATGATATTTACCGTTTGTACAGTTGTGAACTGTCCCCACACGTAGATGGCGGCACTTATGCATATAGAAAGGATGTGATAACTTTCCAGGGACTTCCCGCTCCTGCAAGCGGCTGTTATAATATCCACATTGGTGGAGACAATTATACCACTGGTATCAGCCACACCGGCACACCCGTTCAGGCCAAAGGCGCATTTTACAATCTTCAAGGTCAAAGATTATGGCAGAAACCTAAAAAGGGAATGTTCATCAAGGACGGACGGAAGATATTCATTAAATGAGCCCTAAGCTGTGGTCATTTGTCGCAGTATCGGCGTGCCTATAAAAAACGAAACGTGCTTTCTCCGCAAAGTAGAGGCGATTCATTGCAGGATGAAAGGCGATTCATCGGCAAAGTAAAGGCGATTCGTTACATCGGTTAAGACAATGCGGTGCGTGAGCGGATGCAATGCGGTGACATTATCCAGTCACCGCATTGGCTTTTTGGAGAAGTAATGAGTTATGAGCCGTGAGCTTTCATTTTTCATCACAAGCATAAGAGGAAATGTAGGGACGTCTGCGTGCAGCGTCCGAGGTTTTTACTCACGCAAATCCCGCCAAACCCGCCAAAGGTTTAGAACAATTTCGTGGGATTCGTAGGAGCGTGAGATTATAGCCCCATGAGTTATCTCCGGACGCTGCACGCAGACGTCTCTACTCTCTCACTACTCATCGCTCAAAATGTCGAAAAATGAAGCTGAAAAGACAAAAACATCAGAATAGAGGAAAAAAGTTGACGTGTGGTGTTTAGTAAAATGGTTTTCGTGTGTTATATGAATGTATAAACCAAAAGCATTGGATTACAGTACCAAGAAAATGGGAGCGGAAGAGCGGACACAATTCATCCAGCTACTATTCCGCATGCACTACCGGCAAATGTACAAACTTGCCACAATGCTTCTGCACGATGATGCCGAAAGCAAGGATATCATCCATGACATCTTTGCCCAATTGCTGTCCTCACCAAAAATTGAACTTCAACGGAACATGGCAGAGGCTTATCTGCTTGCCGCCGTCAGGAACCGTTGCCTAAACGTAATACGGGGACGTAAAATACAAGAACGCGTGAAACAACTCTATCTGTTGGAACTTGACCGATCTGTTCCTGAAACAGATACCCTGCTTGAAGAACTAAAGACGCTGTCAGAAGGCATTGCCCAGCTGATGCCTCCTGTCTGCCGAAGGGTTATAGAACTGCATTTCAACGACGGAATGACCTTCCGCGAGATTGCCGCCCACCTTGGCGTGAGCGAAACCACGGTCTACAAGTACCTTCGCAATGCCCTTCAACAACTGCGTAACCACCTTAAAAAAGATAGTCGATATGAATAAGACCCACCACTTGCTGCAGATGGCCGAACGGCCTTTTGCCTATACAGAAAGCCAATGGCTTGAGATTCTTTCCGATGCCGAATGTCGCGAAAGCTACGCCCTGATGGCTATGACAAAGGGCTTCTATAGCGCACAAAGGGACGTAAGCGATGAGGAAATGGAGTCAGAATGGCAGCGTCTGGTTGCAGAGCCGGTACAGACTTCAGGCACAAAACGCAAATTGATGCGTGTCGCAGCGGTAATCACCGGTGGGCTTATGCTTTCCGGCATCGCTTTTGCCACAGTGCGTATGGTGAGGAAAAACTGGCAAAAGACAGCAGCGGTGGAAGTGCAGGCAACAACAACGACGGCAAACAAAGAATCGAAGCGCACCGCCGCAACGGCTCAGCCCGTGGTCTTTGACAATGTGCCGCTCTCCCGTATCGTTCGCGACATTGCAGCCTGTCATAACATGCAGTCCGAAGTAATGAACAAAGAGGCTGGCTAGCTGCGGTTCTACTTTGTATGGAAACCGCAGGACAGCCTTCAGAAAGTGGTTGGGCAACTGAACCAGTTCAAGCGCGTAAACATTGTGGTGGAAAACAACAAGCTCATCGTTAAATGAAGAAGTTTCTCATTTCCCTTCTTCTTGTCTGTATCTGCCCTGCGCTCGCTGCCCAAAAGATAGACACGACCTTCTGTGACGCGTCACTCTCTGAAGTGTTGCGCCACCTGAACCGCAGCCAGAGCCGTTATGTCATCAATTTCATGTATGATGAACTGGAGGAATTCCGTGTTACGGCAACTGTCCGCAACAAGTCTGTGCCAGACGCATTGGAACAGCTTGTCGGCTTCTATCCCGTTAGGGTGAAAACCGTTGGGAAGAACGAGATCTATGTGGAAAGCTTGCACAGAACAATTCCCCTGTACACCGGTAGCATTACGGATGAGAACCGTTTGCCTTTGGGTTTTGCCAATGTGGCCTTACTATCGCCCACGGACAGCACCCTGTTGACGGGAGGAGTGACGAACAACGACGGTCGTGTTGCCATTCCTTGCGAGAGGGAAAAGGTCATAGCACGCATTTCCCATATAGGATATAGAACTCAGTATCTTGCTTGTGAGACGTTACAGATGGGAACCATACAGATGCAGCCCGACACTCTATCCATACACCAGGTTATGGTGGACGGACACTCTCCCCTATTGCGCATTGAGCGCGGCAAACTTGTGTTCGACACCCGCCATATCGCCGGCGCTGTCCATGCAGCCGACTTGCTGAGATATGCGCCTGGAGTCATACTGAACGACAACCGTATCTCTGTGTTGGGAGAAGAGGGAATCATCTTCTGCATCAACGGCAAGGAACAGCGGCTTTCAGCGGCGGAAACCCTGCAGATGCTCAAGTCGTTCCCCGCATCAGAAGTGGAAAGAATTGAGATTGAACGTAGGCCGGACGCCCGTTTCCTCTCCAGCGGCAATTCGGGCGTCATCAATCTGGTTCTGAGTAAAAAGGACAATGACTATATGGGCGGCTCAATTGGTTATGCCCACACCCAATATGAGGAACATGGCGATGAGGCCACCGCCAATGTGGTGTTCAACCGCGGCGACGTTTCCTCTTTGCTCAATGTGGCCGGCACCTGGGACAACACACGCTATAGCCAAAACGGAATTGTCTTCTTTCCCCGGGTAACGCAGACCAACGCCGACAAAGGCCATATCGGCAACCACCGCTACACCGCCCGTTGGCAGATGGACTATAACGCCTCGGCACAATTGGCATTGGGAGCCTATGCCCTGTATGCCAATGGCAGACGCGACCTTGACGAAAAGGGCGAACATGTATATGAGCAGGATAACATATACGGACTGAAGGACGCCACCACAAATATGCAACGCGGCGAGAAGACCCACACCTTTTCGCTGAACACCAACGCTTCGCAAAAATTGCGGCTGAAAGACGGCAAGATTGACTACAACCTTGACTTTTACCGCATGAGCATGAATGACCACCTGAGAAGTTCAGAAACAGGTTCCCTACCGGGCAGCCAAAGCAACATATCCGACTATCAGAATGTGATTGACCAGACAGTAAACAACTATTCGGCCAAGACGGACGCCACAATTGGCGGCATGAAAGCCGGTGCCCAATATGCCTATACCCGCACCGCACGCAAGCTGACGGACACTTGGGAAAAAGACTGTACGGAATGGAGCGATTTTGTATACGATGAACAGATTCTCTCCCTCTATGCCGAATACGGTGGCGGTTTGGGCAAGCGTCTCTCGTATCGGATTGGCGGACGCTACGAACAAACCTGGACAAACGGACGCACGCAGACAAGCAGCCTGGAAGAGAACGGCCATTCGGCATACGGACGGTTCTTCCCCATACTGAACGTGAATTACACGCCCAACAAAAGAAATTCCTTCAGATGGGATCTGAGCGGCCACATAGAACGGCCGAACATTCTGAATTTAAACCCGGACAGCCTACATTACGATGCCTATAACTTTTCTGCCGGTAATCCGGAACTGAAACCGTCCTATCTTTACAAGGCAGCCATGGGATACAACTACAAAGGCTGGCTCGACTTTGACATTTTCTATGCATACCAACCCGACCGCATGACGCGCATCAGACACGCCGGCTGGCCGTTTGTCTTCACCACATGGGACAACGCGGTGGACGAACAGAGTCTGGGCATAAATTCGTTTTACACGTTCAGCCATCTGCCTTGGATGAATGCGGTGCTGATGCAGGGTGTCAGCTGGAACAGCTTCAGGAACAGCAAGGAACGCACGCATCCCATTGTGCAGGGATGGTCCTATACGGCCTTGCTCCAAACCTCGTTCTTCCTTGACCGAAAGCGGAATTGGACGGCCAATCTGAATGTCAATTACTCCTCGCGCGAAAAAGACCTCTTCCAAACGCTGGACGCGCGTTATCGGGCGGATGTGGGATTGCAATACCGCTGCTTCAGGGACCGCCTTGTCCTGAACCTTGCGTGCCGCAATCTGCTGGCCTCGCGCACCAAGGGGTGGGAAGACATAGAGCAGACACAAATGTACTTCAACAACCGCCACCACTACCGGCAAGTGCTGTTGTCACTTACCTACAATTGGGGTGCAAAGCTGCGACAGAACCGAAGGTCGTATAACAGCGATGAAGTGCAGAAACGTGTGGTGAACGACTTCTAATTTCCTGTAATCTTAATGGTTCTCACTGTTTCGGAAGGTAAAAACACCTTCTGCAGGATACGTCTGTACCTATCCGAAAGCGAATTCCCTGCTACCATCCACTGAAAATCAATAATCCTAATCGATATGCAGAAAAGACATTTAAACCGAAGCATGTACCTTGAGGGTACTTCCATTGTCGTTCATCGCCCAACGTCCACCGTCAATCACTCATCATTCCGTCATGCTGAACTCGTTTCAGCATCTGGAGGCGAGCCTACGCCTGCACATTCCCCATACTTGCAAAAGGCAAATGTGATGCTACATTCTTATTCTTTATACTTGCAGAAAAGAAATGTAATACCGTATTTTCATTTTGCATGCATACATAGGGGAAATATCGTACCACATTCCCATTTTCATACCTTGCATAGCGTAAATGTAGTATCACATTGGCGTTTTGCAGGTCTAAAATATCTCGGAAAGGGAGGATTTCCCTATTCCAGGGGTCAAAAAACAGCACTATTGCGCAGAATCTGTTGCTTTTTAGGGATTGTACTGCTCGCTCTGGGTGTGCATGCCAAAAACAACGGCACGGAAAGGCATTTGCCCATAGTCACGGAAATCTGCGTGGCGAACATTGACCAGACCATTGACCATTCCAACAACTATGGCGGGTGGATTGAACTTTATAACCCTACCGGCAAGGACATCGCGCTGGACGGATGGTACGTCAGCGACGAGGCGAGTGTGCCGGCAAAGCACAAGCTCTCGGGCTGTGGGGTCTTGCCTCCCGGAGCATACCAATGCGTCTTCTTCGACCACAACGCTGCCGACGGCAACTTCGGGGCGGATGCGGCAAGGCAAGTGAGATTCAAGCTGGACAGGAACGGCGGCACGTTGTATTTTTCGGCAAACGGAACAGATGTGGACTTTTCCGTAACTTATCCCGCATCCGTTCCGCGATGCAGCTATGCCAGAGTGGATTTGAAGGGAAACGAATGGCGCTATTGCGGACTGCCCACTCCGGGGAGCGCCAATGCCGGGCATTATGCGGAAACCATGCAGGACCTTCCTCTGGTGGATTGTGATTCCAGGCTGTTTACCAGTGGTTTCAACGTGCGTGTGGACATTCCTTCCGGCACCACCCTGCGCTATACCCTTGACGGCAGCACACCGACGCTGGCGAATGGAAAGACCAGCACGGACGGACGGTTCAGCATCTCGCAGACCACCGTACTGCGTCTGCGCCTCTTTGCCGACGGATTCTTGCCGAGCGGCATCGTCACGCGCACATATATATATAAGGATTGGGACTACTATCTGCCTATAGTGGCCATTTCCACCGATCCGCGCAATCTGTACGACGACTGGATTGGCTGTTACGTGAACGGCAAGAACGGCATCATTGACAGGGGAAGCACGGTGAGGTCCAACCTGAACATGGACTGGGAACGTCCCGTGAACTTTGAATACCTGACGGCAGACGGCAGGATGATTGTCAACCAGGAAGCGGGATTCGAGGTGATGGGAGGTTACAGCCGCCACTTCGCTCCGGCATCGTTCAAGGTGAAGGCCAGGAAGCTCTATGACGACAACGGGGATTTCGGCAGTCCCGTGTTTGCCGGAAAGCCGTACTGCAAGTACAAGCAGCTGATTATACGCAACGGCGGCAACAACAACCGCACGGACGGCGGACCGAGAATCAAGGATGCCATCACACAGCAGGCGCTCACATCAAGCGGGTATTATGTGGACGCGCAGGAATATCAGCCCGTCCATGTGTTCGTCAACGGCAAGTATCTGGCCATGATGAACGTGCGCGAGCCGAACAACCGTTTCCACGGCTGTGCCAACTACGGGTATGACGATGACGCGATGGACGGATTCGAATACAGCGGTGGCGGCTATCATCAGAAAGGCGGAGACCGCGAGGCATTCGACCGCCTGATTGCCCTCTCGGAAAATGCGGGAACGGAAACGGGATACGCAGAGGTGTGCGCACTGCTGGACATGGAGGAGTTTGTACGCTATATGGCCGTCATCTGCTACACGGGCAGTTACGACTGGCTGCTGAACGGCAACAACGTGAAGGGTTACCGCACAAGGGAGGACGGCAAGTTCCACTTCGTGCTGTTCGACCAGGACCTTACGTGGGAAAGGACGGACAATGTGCAGGCCATTGAGGGTGTCACCAAGAACGAGGTGCTGACGCTCTACAACAGTCTGAAACGCAGCAAAACATTCTGCCGTCAGTTCGTCACATCCTACTGCATCCTGCACGGAAGTGTCTACACGCCCGAAAGGTGCCAGGCGGTGGCGGACAGCATCTGCCGATTGGTGGAGAAAGCCCTTTCCTTCGACAACCGTCAGACATCGAGGACATACAACAAGATGCAGAAGGAAATGTGGGGAGAGGATTTCCGAAAGGCCAGAATCCAGTCGCTGGCGAATGCCTACCGTCTTGGCGAGGGCATGTTTGTGAACATCAACACCAACAGCGCCAAGGCGTCTGTCCATATAGAAGGACAAGCCCTGCCGACAAACAGTTTCTCGGGCTTGCTGTTCGGCTCGGTTAGACTCCGCGCAGAAGCGGCTGAGGGCTGCACATTCCTCGGATGGAAAGACCAGGACGGACAATGGAAAAGCCGCGGAAAGGAGTGTCTGATTGAGAAGGGAGGCACATACACAGCCGTGTATGACACACAAATCAAAGCCGACATTTCGCCCGTCTGCATCAACGAGGTGAGCGCGGGAAACGACATCTTCGTGAACGACTACGGAAAGCGTGCCGACTGGATTGAGCTATACAACAGAGGGGAAAAGCCCGTGAACGTGGCCGGGATGTATTTCAGCGACGACCCGTCCGAGCCGACAAAGCACCGTCTGGAAACGGTCTGGGGAGTGAATACGACCATACAGCCCAACGGACGCCTGGTGATATGGTGCGACGGAAAAGCGCCATTGACCCAACCGCATCTGCCCTTCAGGCTGAAAAATGCGGACGGCGGTTTCCTTTCCCTTCAGTCTGCCGACGGAAAATGGAAGGACACCATCAGATACGACGCGCATTCCACAAAGGAAACCATTGGAAGGTATCCCGACGGCGGATGCTCCTATTACGCGTTCTACCATCCAACCATAGGAAAGCGGAACATGACCACCATGTACGACACGCTTCTTGGCACCATTCCGGACACGGTTATGCCCCACCCTTCACCCGACGACATCGTTTCCGTGGCCTACTACACCCTTGACGGAAAAAGAACAAAGCCACAAAGCGGCATCTACATCAAGGTGGTGTCTTATAGGGACGGACATTCAACCGCAAGCAAGATTATGAAACCATAAACCAACCTATTCGTCATGCTGGAAAATTTTCGGCATGACATTTTTGTTTTGCGTCCATACAGGATGATTGGAAGTATATAAAAGGAGAATCTCCAGCTAACATAAAAAGTCGTTAACCGGAGATTCGGAGGGAGGGGAAGGGTGACTAGTGGGATTCGAACCCACGACATTCAGAACCACAATCTGACGCTCTAACCGACTGAACTATAGTCACCATCTAAAGTTGCTTCCTCGGGTGTTCCCTTGTTTGCGAGTGCAAAGGTAGTACATTTTTCGATACTGACCAAATTATTCGCACACTTTTTTTCAAAATTATTTGTAATATTCGTGCTTGGCAGCAGCCAAAGTGTTGAGCATGAGCATACAAATGGTCATTGGGCCAACACCGCCGGGCACGGGCGTGATGGCACTGCAAAGCGGAGCCACGTTCTCAAAGTCCACATCGCCGCTCAGGCGGAAGCCATTCTTGCGAGTGGCATCGGGCACACGGGTGGTACCCACGTCTATGATTACGGCACCGGGCTTCACCATATCTGCGGTGACGAAACCGGGACGGCCAATGGCTGCGATGATGATGTCGGCCTGAAGGCATTCTTCCTTCAGGTTGGCGCTACGGCTATGACATACAGTTACAGTACTGTCGCCATATTCCTTCTGCATCATCAACTGCGCCATGGGCTTGCCCACGATATTGCTGCGTCCAAGCACCACACACTTGCGTCCGCTGGTGGGAATCTCGTAGCGCTTGAGCAGCTCGATGATTCCGCGAGGCGTGGCACTGATGTAGCAAGGCAGACCGATGGCCATGCGTCCCACGTTGATGGGGTGGAAGCCGTCCACGTCCTTGCGATAGTCGATGGCCTCGATGACACTCTGCTCGCTGATGTGGGCAGGGAGGGGAAGCTGCACGATGAAACCGTCCACCGTTTCGTCCTCGTTCAGGCGGTTCACCTCGGCAAGCAGTTCCTCCTCGGTTATTGTATCCTCAAAACGCAACAAAGTGCTCTCGAAACCACAGGCCTCGCAAGCCAGCACCTTGTTCTTCACATAGGTTTCCGAACCTCCGTCGTGGCCCACCAGAATGGCAGCCAGATGCGGACGTCTCACGCCCTGCGCTACAAGGCGTTCCACCTCTTCCTTAATCTCGGCCTTGATTGTGGCAGCCGTAGCCTTTCCGTCAATTATCTGCATAGAAATTCTGTATTTAAAATTAAGGTGGGGGAATTAGAAGCCCATTCCGGGAATCTTGCCCTTGGGCATGCGCTTCATCATATCGGCCATCTTGGGGCTGGTTACCATCTTCATCATCTTGCGGGTCTGGTCAAACTGCTTGATGAGGCGGTTCACTTCCTGAATGTTGGTACCGGAACCCTTGGCAATGCGTTGGCGACGGCTTGAGTTGAGCACTTCGGGATGGGTGCGCTCATGGGGTGTCATACTCTGGATGATGGCCTCGATGCCCTTGAATGCGTCATCGTCAATTTCCACATCCTTCAAGGCCTTGCCCACACCGGGAATCATGCTTGCAAGATCCTTCAGGTTACCCATCTTCTTGATCTGCTGAATCTGGTTGTAGAAGTCGTTGAAGTCGAACTGGTTCTTCTGAATCTTCTTCTGAAGGCGGCGTGCCTCTTCCTCGTCATACTGCTCCTGCGCACGCTCCACCAGAGAAACGATGTCGCCCATGCCCAGGATACGGTCGGCCATACGGTCGGGGTGAAAGGGGTCGATGGCATCCATTTTCTCGCCGATACCCACAAACTTGATGGGTTTGTCAACCACGGTGCGGATGCTGAGCGCAGCACCTCCACGGGTATCGCCATCCAGCTTGGTCAGGATTACGCCCGTGTAGTCCAGGCGGTCGTTGAACTCCTTGGCGGTGTTCACGGCATCCTGTCCGGTCATGGCATCCACCACGAGCAGGATTTCATCGGGCTGCACAGCCTCCTTGATGTCCTGAATCTGCTGCATCAGTTCTTCATCGATTGACTGGCGGCCGGCGGTGTCCACAATGAGCACGTCATGACCCTTGGCGCGGGCTTCCTGCATGGCGTTGAGCGCCACCTTCACGGGATCCTTGGCATCCAGCTCCATATAGACGGGCACATTCACCTGCTCTCCCAGCACGCGCAACTGCTCCATGGCAGCGGGGCGGAAGGTGTCACAGGCTGCAAGCAGAGGCTTCATGTGGCGCTTTTCCTTCAACATCTTGGCAAGCTTTCCGCTCATGGTGGTCTTTCCGGCACCGTTCAGACCGGCCATCAGGATTACGGCGGGATGTCCCTTCAGACTCATGTCTGTGGTCTCGCCACCCATAAGCAGAGCCAGCTCGTCATGCACAATCTTCACCATCAGCTGTTGGGGCTTCACGGCGGTGAGCACGTTTTGTCCCAGTGCCTTCTGCTTTACGGTGTCGGTGAAGTTCTTGGCCACCTTATAGTTCACGTCCGCGTCCAGGAGCGCACGGCGCACGTCCTTAAGCGTCTCCGCTACGTTGATTTCGGTTATCTTGCCTTCGCCCTTCAGAATCTTGAAGGAGCGTTCAAGGCGTTCGCTTAAATTTTCAAACATTGTATTTCGTTTATTTTGTTTATTATTCCATTATTTGTTTGGGCTGTCCTCATTCGCCGAAGAGGAGTTTCTCCACCAGCGGCATCACAACCGTGCCCAGCACTTGCCCGTTAAGATAGTGCTCGCCCTGGAACAGGATGAGGTTGTCCTTGCCATAATGTTTCTTGAAGTCAGGCTGGCAGTTCACCTTCTTGTCCTGAAGACCGAAAAGGCCGTATACCCTGCCCTTCTCCGCCGCGTCGATGTGGCTGAACGACTGCTTTTCCACCTGCTGAAACTCGGCAATAAGCGGGCGGTCCACCTTAAAATCCCTTGCGCCGTCCGCACGCTTGTTGCGGAATTCCTGACGTCCCATGCCCCTGAGCATGAGCAGGCGGGCCATGTGAAACGAAGGGTTCACCAGCAAGCGCGGTGTGCCATAGAGCTGCTCGGCATAGAGAGCGCCCATGCTGGTAGCCACAATAAGGTCGGGTCTCTCCTCCTCCACCATCTTGCGGAGCATATCCATTGCCTCAATAGGGCTTACGGGGATGTCCGGACTGAGTACCGAAGCACCCATGGGATACAGATGACTGCGCATCTGCACAGCCGTTCCGCTGCTGCCCGCCGAAGCGAAGCCATGCAGATAGAGGACTTTTTTCTTCATCATTTATGCTGATTTTACCTTTGTGTTCCGAAAAACGGACTGCAAAAGTAACTAAAATATAAGAGGTACGCAAGTAAAGCCGTCAAAAACTTGCTTTTCCCGTGTGCTAATACAATTCCACAAACTCGTAGGAATTGCCCACACACTCCAGGTAGCGCATGAAGTCGGC
>JAFYQQ010000037.1 GCA_017559845.1 Bacteroidaceae bacterium
AGGTAACCCTTGATTTGAGTTCTGAAATCCCTGTTTGCCGCAAAGTAGAAATGTATATGTTCCAAGATGCTGATGACAGCCAGTTGCACATGTATATGCCCACTTCTTCGTTCATCAACTACTTTGCCAACATGGAGCTTTCTTTGATTGCAGAAGGAAAGATTAACCCCGCTGACGCTGCTGCTGCTGAAAAGGTCTTCGCTGATATGGAGGCACGCGTGGAAAGCATCAACGTAAGCTTCGTAATGAAAGCAATAGAAGTAGTCAAGTAATTGCATCAATTGAATATACACCAAAGGAGGGTTCCCCACTCATTCTGCGGGTAGCCCTCCTTTTTTAACCCCTTAAGAATGCTATGCCAACATTTGCCATTTATAAAATCATGTTTTCCCCAGCCCGGCAACGCAGTCTGCTGGCGGAGGACGGACGCACGAACCTGGACCATGCACAGGAGTACATGGAAGAGGTGCTGGACGAGAAACTGCACATCTGCAAGGAACTGCGAGACAAGACTTTACTGCCCCTGGACAACTATGTGGAGACAAGGCGCGAGCGTGTTGCCCTGATGGTGGTGTGCAACGAGAAGTGCCACAAGTACCGCGAGAAGTTGGAAGACCGCGAGCTGGTGCATCATCCCGGTTGCCACGTCATCATTGACAACCGCCCCGGAGTGGCGCAGCTTGCCATTGAGCGCTCGGAGTCCTTCGGCAACAATCCCGACCGTGTGCGCGACCTCCTACAGGACGCCCTGTGCAAGGCTTTCGCCCGGTTCGAAATTGGCGTGGAGCTGCGTGCCAAGATGCGTGAACGCGCCTTCTGGGAAATGGTGGACGACCAGCGGGAGCAGTTCAAGGACCCCATCAAGAAGGTGGTGTTCGACTTTCCCAACCCGGACCGTGTGGCGCCCGTGGACGCCTCGGCAGGGATGCTGGAGAAGCTGGCTCTGCTCAGCACCCTCACAGCAGCCACCAATGCCGCCAAGGGCACGCTGAACCTCTTGTCGGACAAGGAGAAGGTGATTGAGCTGAAACGCACGCAGGAGGACATAGCTCATCTGGTGGAGATGTGTGCGCACAACGGCTACGACATTGCCGTACACTTCAAGCACTATGGGGTGTACCGCTTTGGGCGTTCGGTGAAGGCGCTGGACACCATCAAGCGCGATGTGATACAGGAGTTCAGGTGCGGACAGATGATGATGGGCAAGGCTCAGGAGGGCGAGTTTCTGCTCATAGCCCTGCTGGACAAGATAAGGACAAGAACAGAAAACTACGTGGATGAAGAACCGGTTGAGAAGAAGAGAACGCGAGGCGGTAAGAAGTGAGTACGCGCAGCGCGAGGGGCTTTTCAAGGCATTGGCCAAGGGCGCACGCGAGGTGGAGAAGCGCACGGGCCATTTCCGTTTCTCGGCAGAGGAGCTGTTTGTGGAGGTGATGGCCGTGGTGGACCTTGTGAAGGAGCATCCGCAGGAGGGTGCGGAACGGTGTGACCATCTGTGGGACGACCTCTATTGCGACTACCGCGACCTGGACACGGCCGACTCGCCCGACGAGGAAATCCGCCTGGCGGCATCGGAGCTGGTGTATGGGGCAATGCTGCTTGCGGGCTATTGCCTGGGCACGCACTACACGCGCCTGTGCGCTTCGCTCATGGCGCAGCTGGCGGAGAACCATGCCGGGGCGCTGGACGCGCTAAACACGCTTTTTCTGCCCAACATCTGGCTCCTGGGCGAGGAGAAGGTGCAGGCACGCATAAGGGCGTATATGGAGGGCGAGGAGTGGATTTCGGACGACATTGCGGATTTGCTGGAGCGCTTGCCCCAGGAGGCTGCCCCGTGCGCCCAGGTCATTGCGGAAGCGCAGGGCAAGGAGTCCGACAGGCTCACAAACCGCCAGCTGGTGATCTTGTTCACCCATTTGCTGGATGTGGGCACCACGCCGGACACGGTGAACGTGACTGCCCTTGCAAGGTTGCTTGCGCAGGTGAGTGGCAGGTCGGCACAGAGCATGAGGCAAACGATTATGCAGGGTGTGGATTATGCCAAAGTGCCCGTCCACAATGATGTGGATGCTTTGTGTGCTTTGGTGCGGCCCATTTCGGTGGGTAAGGCTTCGCTGATTAGGAATTCCAAGGAGGATTAAGGGGTTTGGGGACTTAAGAACATTGTTTTTAAGTTTTGACATAAGAACATAAGGACATGTTTTTTTTCGGCATAATCATATTGTCATGCTGAACTTGTTTCAGCATCTCACTGCGAGCCTTTACTTACCCCCTTTACTCGGTGAGATCCTGAAATTTGCGATTTAGCGAGAGCAGAGCCAAACTTGCTTGAGCTATGCCGAGCGTGAGCAAATTGAACGAAGTTAAACAAGTTCAGGATGACGTGATAGTTAGCGATGAGCGTCAAAACGAAAATGATGAACGAAAATACGTCTGAAAGACGGGAACATGAATAGCCGGGGGCTTTTAAGCCCTCGGTTTTATGATTACAAAATAATGGCGTCTGAAAGACGCGAATCGGCAACCCTCACCGCACGTCCGCGTCTTTGCAGACGCCATTTCTTTTTCTTGTCATTATTCCACGGGTTTAAAAACCCGCGGCTATTTGCCCTTCCGGCTTCGCGTCTTTGCAGACGCCTTTGAGCAATGAGCGTTGAGAAAAGAGCTATGAGCTTCTTCTGAATTTATGTTGTCAAAACTCTCACAACTCACCGCTCACTGCTCATCGCTATACTTAAACGTATACGTTCCTTGCTGGAGTTCCTTGGTGCCGATGGGGAGAACGAGGGTGGCGGTGCTGCCCACAGGAACGGTTACTGTGACGGTGGTGATACCGTCCTTGCGCTGGAGCGAGGAAGCCACCTTGCCATAGGGGGTCTGCTTGGTGTAAGAGACGTATTCCATCTGTGCGGGCACTTGCGGACGGATGATGATGTGGCGATAGGCGGGTTGGTGCTCGTCATACTGCACACCGGCCAGATTGCGACTGAACCAGGTGAGTCCGCTTCCCATCATAGGGTGGTTGCGGGAGTTTCCGCCATCCCATTGCTCCCAAGTGGTGGTGGCGCCTTGTGCAATCCAATGGCCATAGCTGGGGAAGTCGGTCTTGTTCATGGCCTCGTATGCGAGGTCGTTCATGCCATGGCGGGCAAGGGTCTCGAAGAAATACTTGGCTCCGATGAAGCCCACGTTGATGTGGCCTTTGGTTCCTTCGGCAATCTCCTTGCGCACGGTGTTGATGAGCTGGGGCTGGTGTTCGGCTCCGAGGCCCATGCAGAGGGCGAAGATGTTGTCTCCGTTGGGTCCGCAGCTCTGCGCCTTCTCATCGAAGAACACACGGTCGAAGGCCATGCGCACCTGCTCGGCCATCTGTGCGTAGCGCACGGCATCCTCGTGGTGTCCCAGTACGCGTGCGGCACGGCTTGTGATGTCTGCACAATGCCAAAGGTAGAAGGTGTGGACGAGCGATTCCTTTGCAATCTTGCTATGGTCGGGCGGACACCAGTCGCCAAGGTTGAGCCAGTACATAGGCTCCTTCTGACCCACGCTTGCACGTTGCTGGAACATGACTCCTTCGGGGGTCATCCATGTGGTCATATAGTCCAGCTGGCGCTTCATTGGCTCGTAGCATTGTTCAAGCAGGCGGGTGTCACCATAGTTGAGATAGAACTCCCAGGGCATCACGTTCATTGCGGCTCCCCATGCCACACCACCGCCCGCTCCGGGTTGCCAGGGGGCAGAGTTGGGCACATAGCCATCGGTGCGGTCCTGTGCGTCGCGGACATCGCGAATCCACTTGGCATAGAAGGCTGCGGCATCGAAGTGTTCCATCACAATGCCACAGGCGCCCTGTCCGTCTCCGGTATAGGGCAGACGCTCGCGATGGGGGCAATCGGACGCGATGGAGCCATGCATGTTGTCCTTCTGAGAGCGTTTCCAGATGGTGAGAATCTGGTTGAAGAGGGGATTGGAGCATTCGAAGGTGGCGTTCTCGCGCACATCGGTATATACGGCTTCGGCTTGCAGGTTAGCCTCGGTGAGCTGGTCAATGCCGCTGATATAGGCCTTGCGGAAGACAAACCAGGTGAAGTGGGGAGCGTAGGTCTCCCTGGCGGTTCCCTTTGCCACATAGCGCTGTATGCCCTGGGGCGACTCGCACTCGTAGTCGATGCGGATGGTGTCTCCGGCTGACGCCACAATGTCCTTGAGGCGAATCCAACCGGATATTTCCTCGCCAAAGTCCACCTCATAGCGTCCGTCCTCGCGCTTCTTGAAGGTCTTGGGCTTGAGGGTTTCCATAATCTTGTCGGCGGGGGAGGTCATGGCGCTCATCTGGCCTGTGGGACCGGCAATGGTGATGGCTTGTTCCCATCCGCTCTCGTCGCACTGGGCGGTGTTCCATTGCGGAGTCTCGTGGCGTGCGTCATAGAGTTCGCCCTGGAAGAGTCCGTTGTAGTGGATGGCCGATGTCTTTACCTTCCAGCTCTCGTCTGTGGGTGCAAGCACCTCGGAGGTGCCATCGGTGTACTGCACGTTAATCTGGCACCGCAGGCAAGGGTCGGTGAAGTGGGAGGCGATGTGCTTGTCGGGTTTTGCCCATCCGTGACCCAGGAGCACGCCGATGGCATTCTCTCCCAGCTTGATTTGCTTGGTTACGTCATAGCTCATGTACAGCACTCGGTAGCCCGTGAACTTGTCATTGAGGGCGATGGCGTGGGTGTGGAGGTCGTCGCGATAGGAATAGTTGGATATGTTGGGCACCAGTTCGTCGTTGCCGATGCGTTGTCCGTTCATATAGAGCTGGTGGAAGCCGAGTCCGCAGATGAACACCTTGGCCTGCTTCACGGTCTTTCCGATGGCGAAGGTGCGACGCAGCATGGGTGCTGCGTTTGTGGTTTTGGCGGGGCTAATCCATTTGCCCTTCCAGTCGGTGGTCTTCAAGAGTCCCATTCCCCATGTGTTCACCTGGCTCCATACGGAGGGCGTTCCGTTCTCGTCCCAGGTGCGCACACACCAGTAGTAGTCGGTGCCAGAACGCAGGGGGAGGCCTTCATAGGGAATCAGAATGGACTGGGAAGAGGGTTGTTTCTGCGAGTTCCACACATCGAACTGCGCGACCCGAGCCTTCTCCAAAGACGATGCCACACCAATCTGATAGGCGGTTTGTCGCTTTCCGCGCTCATTGACGCCAAGTGCTTCGTTGATCCAACTGAAACGGGGCACGGTCTCGTCCACCACGGTGGGGTTGGCCATGTGCTCCACGCGGAGATTAGTGACCTTGAGCTGGGCGTTCATCGTCATGGCAAACGAGAGTGCCGATGCAAATAAAAGGGTTTTCTTCATGCTATTCTTCGTTTTAGGGTTCTATGTAGGGGGAAGCAGTGCCTCCTCCTACATTATAAAAAGGGTTTAATTCAATCGGTGATTTTGAAGTAGTTCTCCAGCTCTTCCTGTGCCTTACCGTCGGCATTGTCTATGTCGCGTATGATGACACCGTTCTCCAAGAGAGCAATGCGCGGACTGATGTCCACGGTGTGCTGGAGGTTGTGGCTGCTGACAAGAATGGTGGCTCCGGTCTCGCGATTGTATTCGAGGAGGAGGTTCTTGATGGCGCTTTGGCTACTGGGGTCGAGGAAGTTGAATGGCTCGTCCAGAATGAGCACCTTTGGGCGCAAAAGCATGGCTGCCACAATGCCCACCTTCTGCTTGTTTCCTGCGGAGAGGTTGCGGATGAGCTTGTTCTGACCTATAAGCTCGCCTGCCATGAAATGCTCGAAACGGGCAAGGAACGACTGGTATTCCTCATCGGGAGTGCCGGAAATGCGTGCCACAAACTGGAAGTATTCGTCGGGCGTAAGGTAGTCGATAAGGAACGATTCGTCCACAAAGGCGCCTGTCCAGCTCTTCCACTCTTCGGTTTGTGACACATCGGTGCTTCCCATCAGCACACGGCCTTCATCGGCTTTGATGAGGTCGAGCATGAGGCGGAACAAGGTGCTCTTTCCGGCTCCGTTGTTTCCCACAAGACCGAGAATCTGGCCGGAAGGAATCTCAAACTGGTTTATGTTCACTGCGGTCTTCTCTCCGAAGTTCTTGCGCAGGTTTTCAATGATGATATTCATGATTGTAATGACGTTTTTTAAGGGTTTAAGAATTGCGGCTTGCACGGAAACCTTCCATGTTGACATAGCGTCGGTTCATGAAGCGCTTGTAGATGTTGCGCAACCATATCTTGTGGGTGCAGATGCCGGCAAGTCCGAGTGCCATCATGGGCGCATAGCCCCAAACGGGTCCCATAAGCCACACACTAAGGCGTTCCAGTCCGATGGGAAGGAAAAGCACCACCATGGCCACAATCTGTTGTGTGGCGTTGCCTTGTTTGCCCGTGAGCTTCTGGTTGAGCGGGAGTGTGTTGTTGTTGTACACGGCAAGCTGGAACACGCCAGGATAGATGATGCCTATGGTGAAAAGGAAATAGGCAATGTTCATCCACACGGAAATCTTGCCGATGTAAGTGAGCGGGAACACCAGCACAAGCGGGATGAGCATGAGTGCCGAATTGAAATAGAACTTGGCACGCAACAGCTCGAAGATGCTCTCGCGCCGGCTCATCAGTCCGTCAATGTAGTTGCCCTCATAGCACATGATACCCACAAGCGTCATGGTGCCAAGGCCCACATAATTATAGAGCAGGATGAAGCTCTTCATGAAGGTGCCGTCGTAAATGTCGGTAAAATAGAGCATGGCGCTGAAGAAGACCATCATGCCCAGCATTACAAAGAAGCCGGTTCTGACCTGCTTGTTGCGCAGACGGA
This sequence comes from Bacteroidaceae bacterium, assembly GCA_017559845.1. Taxonomy (GTDB): domain Bacteria; phylum Bacteroidota; class Bacteroidia; order Bacteroidales; family Bacteroidaceae; genus Physcousia. Next base: position 6,816 of record JAFYQQ010000037.1, read on the forward strand.
GTTTGATTTCCAACTTGAGGTATTCGCCCATGGCGCCATAGCGGTTGAGGAATGACATCTTGCTGGCGTGTTTGATCTCTTCCTTCTTTGCCACTTCGTTGTAGGACATTCCGCTTTGGAGCGTGAAGTTGGCATAGTATCCCACACCGATGAGTGCCGCCCCGGCAAGGAAGGCGAGGGGATTGCCAAGTGCAAATTGGTACATGAATTCGGTGCAAGGCATGTCAAGGCAATTCTTCTCGGGCAGGAGCATGAGCAGAATCAAGCCTCCGTGTACAAGGACGGGGAGCAGCACCCAAGCCAGATGGCGCATGCAGAGGGCACGCACAAAGAGATAGAAGAATCCGTTGGCAATGCACAGCATCCACCAACCCAGCAACCAGCCCACAAAGCTCCACCATCCCAGCAAAGGCATCACGGCAAGCAGCCCGAAGGGTACAAGGAAGAACCACCAGAACATGTTTCCGCCACTGAATCCGGAGCGCGTAAGATAGACGTGCATGAGGAATTTCCTGCTGATGGGGAGCAAGCGGTAGGGCTTTACGGTCTGTGCCGGGGTTTCCTGCACGGTGAACCTTATCCAGAAATCAACGAAAAGCACCCAAAGGAAGAATCCGTCAATCACATGGAAGGCTGCCACTCCGTTGTACTCGCCACTCAACCCGGCTGGCATGACTACGCCCAGGAGGATGAGTATGGCGGCATAATAGAGGAACATGAACCATCCCAAGAACTTCATGAAGCGGTTCTTCTCGAACATGGGATGTCTTTCATTGCGCAGATTGTCTTGTTTGCGCAAGAGTTTATAGAGTTGCCATTTGTTCATGTCGCAACATTTTTTTGGCTGGGGAGGTGATTATTCTAAAGTGCTCAAGTATTTCTCGGCTTCCATTGCAGCTTGCGCTCCGCTTCCTGCTGCTATGATGGCCTGTCGGTAGTGGGGGGCTGCCACATCGCCAGCAGCAAATATTCCGGGAAGTGAGGTGCGGGGAGTGCCGGGAATGGTTTTGATATATCCCGTCTCGTCGGTCTCAATCCAGGGACGGAACACCTCGCTATTGGGTCGGTGGCCGATGGCAAGGAAGAAACCGTCAATGGGAAGGTCGTAGGTCTTTTCCTCGGGCGCGCCCTTCTTGTAGATCAGACGCGCGCCCTCTACACCATCCTCGCCATAAAGACCGAGGGTGTTGGTTTCGAAGAGAACTTCAATCTTTTCGTTGTTGAGCACACGATCCTGCATAATCTGACTGGCACGGAGGAAGGGCTTGCGCACGATGAGATAAACCTTGCTTGCCAGCCCTGAGAGGTAATTGGCCTCCTCGCATGCTGTATCGCCTCCGCCCACTACGGCCACAACCTTCTTGCGATAGAAGAAACCATCACAAGTGGCACAAGCGCTAACGCCCATTCCCATGTACTTCTGTTCATCAGAAAGTCCGAGGTACTTGGCACTCGCTCCGGTGGCAATGATAACGCTGTCTGCCTCAATTTCACTTCCGTCATCGAGCCAAAGGCGATAGGGGGAGGCAGAGAAATCGGTACGCTCAACGGTGGACAGAATAAATTTGCACCCGAAGCGTTCTGCCTGTGCGCGCATATTGTCCATCAGTTCGTTGGCGTCAATGCCTTCGGGAAAACCGGGGAAATTCTCCACTTCGGTTGTGGTGGTGAGTTGACCGCCGGGTTGCATGCCTTCAACCAATACGGGTGAAAGGTTGGCACGTCCGGCATATATGGCAGCCGTGTATCCGGCTGGTCCACTTCCTATAATAAGCAATTTTGCCTTTTCCATAATAGTTTCTATCGTAAGTCAATGATTTCGTAATCGGGGTATTGTTCTTTCTTAAAGATGAAGTCGGCTTCTGAGAACTTAAGCCCGCCCTGTATGGTCTCAAGGCTGATGCGGTTCCATGTCTTTCCCTGGCGTACACGAATGCAAAACAGGGCGTAGTCCGACTTGCGCACATCCACATAAATTTCCTGAAGGCTGGCGTTCTTCTTCTTTGCCATCAAATGCACCTCGTAGACATCCTGTCCGCGCAACTTGCTTTCTCTCGCCTCAATGTCATAACCGTTCTTGTAAAGGGAGAGGAAGGAGTAGGGATGCACTGACTGGATTTCAGCAATGGTGGGTTCGGTGACATTCACCTCCTTGTTGTCGGGCACAAGCGTCCATTGTGTGGTACCGTTGTACCATGTTATCAGTTCGGGGGTGTTCAATTGGTACTTCATGCCCTGAAGGAGCATCTTGCCCTCCATTCTTCCTTGTTCTTCGGTTCCGTTGAATGCCGTGGCCTTGAATTCGACACATACGTCTCCGTATCGTTCAATGCGCTTGGCTGCTTCGTCCAGAATCTTCTTTCCGTCATTCTTTGCGCTCAATGTCATGCAAAAGAGCGACAAAACCAGTAATAGATAATTTTTCTTCATGTTGTCTTTTAGTTTTTATTTCACATTCTTTTTGTCAAACTTGTATGCACCACCGGTGATGTCTTCGATGGCATATTTTTGGTATTTGATGGTGTATCCGCCTCCCCAAGAACTGCAATGCGTCTCTTCCTCAAACAGGAAACCGATGGTGTTGTCGGCCTGCAATGTCATGGTGGAATAGGCGCTTGGCAATGTGGTGGCTTGAATATTTCCCGACCAGTCATTGGCAAAGTTGGCTGGGGTGTCATAAGAAGAGGCGTCGCGCAAATCCTTATAATATATGCCTACGTTTGTACGACCGGGACCGAAGGGCACACTCTGAAGCACAAGATGCGTGCTCTGGTTGTCCGAAGTGCGAATGGCAGGCACAACCAGAATCTCACCGTTGCAGGCGTTGTTCTTTGCGGTTGTTCCGTTGTTTTCAGCTCCAGAGAAGGCCTGCTTGCCCCACTTTCCTGTGGCTTGCTCCTTGTTCTCGAAATCGAAGATATTGAAAAGTCTGCCACCTCCACATCGGCTACTGATGATGATGCGTCCGTCGGGGAGCTCCTCAACCTTGGGCTCGTCTCCGTTTATAATGGGTACGTCTTCCTTGTCGCCAAGCACTTTCCAAGTTTCTCCGAAATCATCGCTATAGAGGACGTAATTCAAACGCGCTCCGTTCACATCGGTAACCAGGTTGGAGCAATAGAGACGGTAATACTTGCCCGTCTTGGTATAGCGACTCTGATGAATCTTTCCAGAGCCAATGAACATTGCCCTTACAGGGCCGCGAGAACACTTGTCAAACATGGCGTAGACGTCTTCCGCAATGTCTTTTGGCTCGCTCCATGTCTTGCCATTATCCTCGCTGTGCATGATGGCAATTCCCTGGTGCTTTTCTCTTGTGCCTCCGGGGAACGACACATTGCCCGCACAACTTAGAAGAAATACTCTGGAGCTATTATGGTCTGCTACCACACAAGGATCACCAAAGCCAGTGTGGAACACATCAAAGCCTCTGCCTTTTCCTTTCACAATGGTGAAGGGGGCTTCCCATGTATGACCGTTGTCCTTACTGATACTTGCTCTGAGGTCTATGCGTCCGTCACCGGTTCCCGCAAAACCAATGTCCATTCGACAATAGCGATAGTCGGCCACGGCAATCAAATCGCCATTGGATGCAGTGGCAATGGCCGGGATACGGTAGGGAATGTCAGTTTCAAGTCGGGTAGGGAAGACTTCATATTCCTCCATTGTCTTTTGTGCTTGCGCAAAATGTATCGAACCGCACAATAACAAGGCGGCTATCATATAACGGCTACTGAATCGTATCATAATATATTTCTTTGTTAATGGTTCTTTTTATCTGAGATTTGAAAGACGGAACTGAAGGTCTTCTTCGCTGATGCAAAGGACCTCGCGAGGCTTTCCACCCTTTGCGGGACCCACGATGCCCGCTTTTTCCAATTGATCCATCAGCCTACCGGCACGGTTGTAACCAATACTGAACTTACGCTGAATCATGCTGGTGCTTCCGCTTTGATCCACAACCACCATTCGCGCCACTTCCTCAAACATGGGGTCAAGATGGTTCATGTCTACATCCAAATTGCCATCGTCCTCGTTCTCCATCTCAACTCTGGGCAGGGGATGAGGACCAAGATAGCTTTGCTGGCAAGCCACATGCATACAGATTTTTTCCACCTCGGGAGTGTCTACGAATGCACACTGGACGCGGGTAGGTTCGCTTCCGGAGAGGAAAAGCATATCGCCCTTGCCCACCAATTGGTTTGCGCCGGGGCGGTCAAGGATGGTGCGACTATCCACCATCGAAGCCACCTTAAACGCCATTCTTGCTGGGAAGTTTGCCTTAATGTTTCCGGTAATGATATTGGCTGTGGGTCTTTGTGTGGCTATTATCATGTGGATGCCCACCGCACGCGCCAGCTGGGCAATACGGGCAATCGGAAGTTCGATTTCCCTTCCGGCTGTTATGATGAGGTCGCCGTACTCGTCTATGATTACCACGATATAAGGCATAAAGCGGTGGCCGTTATTCGGATTTAGCTTGCGATTCTTAAACATTTCGTTGTACTCTTTCACGTTTCTGCATCGGGCGTTTTTTAGTAAGCCATAGCGCGAATCCATTTCCGCACAAAGGCTCTTCAATGTCTGGACAACCTTATTCACATCGGTGATGATAGGTTCGTCTTCTTCGTTGCCTTCTACTTGGGCAAGGAAATGATTGATAATGGGTGAGTATATGCTGAATTCAACCTTCTTGGGGTCAACCATCACAAGTTTCAGTTCGGCGGGGTGCTTCTTGTACAAAAGTGATGTGATGATGGCATTCAGACCTACTGACTTACCCATACCCGTAGCACCGGCTACGAGAAGGTGGGGCATCTTGGCCAGGTCTACCATGTACACTTCGTTTGTGATGGTTTTGCCAAGCGCAAGAGGCAATTCGAAATCGGTCTCCTTGAATTTACGGCTGTTTAGGATGCTTTCCATAGAGACCATCTGAGGCTTGGCGTTGGGCACTTCAATACCAATGGTTCCCTTTCCAGGAATAGGGGCGATGATACGGATTCCATGTGCGCTAAGGCTCAATGCGATGTCGTCCTCAAGATTTCTGATTTTATTGATGCGCACTCCGGGAGCGGGAGTTACCTCATACAGCGTGATGGTGGGGCCAACGGTTGCCTTGATGCTGGTGATGCTGACAGCGAAGTTGTTGAGCACGGTGATAATCTGTTCCTTGTTTTTGTGCTGCTCTTCCATGTCAATATGGCTTCCTGTCTCATCATACTTTTTCAGCAAATCCAGGGTGGGGTACTTGTACATTGACAAGTCCAACTTGGGGTCATAGGGCTCCAATGCCTCGGTAGACTTGACATCGGCGGGTTCGGGGCCGGCGCCTTCGGTCACCTTCATGGTTATCTCTTCTTCTTCCTTGGCAGAGGTTTCCTCAGTCTCTTCCATATTTGTTGTGGCGTCTTCTATGATGATCTCCAATTCATTGTTCTTGGGAGTGTCATCATTCTTTACATCCTTATATTCCACATCGGTGAATTCGATGGTTGTGGCGGTGTCTTCGGGCAAATCGTTATGAGGAACGGCCAATTCCTCTGTTTCTTCGGTTTCATCGTCGTTTTGCACGATAAGGGGCTGCTCTTCTTCAATAACCGTCTCATTGTTTTCATCAGTTTCAGTCTCAAGCTCTTCCGCTTCGCTTGGTTTCTTCTTGATGACAAGCATTGAGCGCAGATAAGAGATGGCTTCGTCGCTCAAGTATGCCAGGTAGCAAACGGCAGTAATGAGCAGCACCATGAACAAGCCTGGCGTACCGATTTTTGCACGGACAAGCTGAATCTGGCTCAAGCCGATTGCACCACCAAGGCTGATGTGGTTGGCCTCAAGTCCGGGCAATGTCATGCTGATGTAAGAAAGGGCTGCAGAGAACCATATCATCAGCACCATGCAGTTGAGGAACCATTTGTGCAGTCTTATTTCGTAGATGCGCATGATTCTGATGCTGGTCACCAAAAGCATGATGGGGATGAAAATGCTGGGAAGTCCGAACATTTCCATGATCATATATTGTGAAATCTCGGCACCCCAGTTACCCATCCAGTTGGTGGCAATCGCGTCGGGGTTGCTGATGATTTTCTGGTCTTCGGCTCCTGTAAACAAATGGGAAACCAGCGACAGGATGATGAAAGAGGATACCAGACATAATACGACACCAACGATGAAACGGATGTTTTCCTTGCGTGTCATGTCCATTTCATCGCCATAATCTTCTTTGTGCTCCAATGTTCTTTTTAGTGCAGCAAACCTTTCCTTAAGGGTTTTCTTCTGGGGAACTGCCTTCTTTTTCTTCGTCGTTTTATTTTGTGCTTTCGTTGCCATGATTAAACATTATAATATTCAAACTGCAAATTTAGCGTAAAATTTTCAATATATTCGTTTTTAAGAATAAAAAAATGTACCTTTGCAATTCAAATATGACCCACAAGCGGTTTTTCACAGATTTGAGAATGCAACAGACAAACAATAACAGCAAAACCATCTTTGCGCAAGGCACAATTGACTTTGTGACCGTTGCGGCTGAATTCTGCGCCTATTTGGAACAAAGTTCGGACAGAAGCAAGGAACAATTCGTAGACACCATGCTGAAACTTTTGCCCTTTCTCTATGTTAAGGCGCATCTGGTAAAGCGAGTGGAAAGCAATGGCGATTTCCTGCCCGATGACAAGGTGACGGAAGAAGACTACAACTGGATAAGGAATATCATCTATTCCATCTTGGGTAACGATGACGACTATGAAGAACTCGTATTTGACCCCAATACACAGAGCGATGAAACCAAATGGTCAAGCATCAGCGAGAACTTGGCCGATATGTATCAGTCGCTGCGCAATTTCGTTTCTGCCTATCAGATTGGTATCGAGGATTGTATGCACGATGCCCTGTGGCTTGTGATGGATCAGTTTGAACTTTTCTGGGGAAAGTGTCTTGTAGACAGCCTTGGCAGACTCCATCAAGTAAAATATAAGATTACCGGCGACTCCGATGAGGACTCTTTATAACAAATTTGACAAAAAAGACCTTGCCAAGTTACCCATTGTGGTATTTGACAAGAAGATTGTTGTCATCAATAGTGTCTTTGAGGCTGAGAAGGCCGTTGATTTTCTGCTGAAACAACCCATTTTGGGTCTTGACACAGAAACCCGACCCACTTTCCAGCGAGGAAACGCCCATCAGGTGGCCTTGCTTCAGATTTATGCCGAAGACATTTGTTTCCTGTTCAGACTCAATCACATTGACATACCGGATTGTCTCGTCACCCTGCTTTCTGACACCAATATCACGAAGGTGGGACTTAGCCTTAGAGATGACATTTCAGCCTTAAGGAAGAGACGTGATTTCACGCCCGGAAAGTTTACGGAATTGCAACAATTCGTAAAGGAATTTGGCATACAAGACATGGGGTTGCAAAAGCTCTATGCAAATGTCTTCCAACAGAAGATAAGCAAAAGCCAGCAACTGACCAATTGGGAGGCCGACATTCTTTCCGATAAGCAGAAACGCTATGCCGCCACGGATGCATGGGCTTGCGTCCAGCTTTATAACGAACTGAATGCAATCAGACAAGAGGGATTTGAGCTGAAAATAGTAGAACCTCAGCCCAAGATTGAGCCGATAGAGAAGGAGACTTCCGAAACGTCGAAAAACAAAATCCCTCGGGAGGAAAAAAATATTTCCTCGCGACGCAGAAAAAAACGGGCATCCAAGAAACGCAGAAAAACAACAAAGAAAGAAACAGCAATTCAATCATAAAATGAGTAAAACAACACTATATTTGAAGAGAGGTAAGGAGGAGAGCCTTAAGCGCCTTCACCCTTGGATTTTCTCCGGAGCCGTACATCATATTGACGGCAATCCCGAGGAAGGTGACGTTGTAGACATCTACACCTCTGAAGGTAACTTCATTGCCAAAGGCCATTGGCAGATAGGCAGCATTGCGGTGCGCGTACTGTCGTTTGAGCAAGAACGTATAGACGTGGAGTTTTGGAAGAGAAGACTGCAAGCCGCTTTTGACGTGCGCAAAAGCATCGGCGTGGCCGGTGTGGCAAACAACAACACTTACCGCCTTGTGCATGGCGAGGGAGACAATCTTCCAGGCCTTATCATTGACATTTACGCCCAGAATGCCGTAATGCAAGCCCATAGCGTGGGTATGCATCAAGACCGTCATGACATTGCCAAAGCCTTGTGCGAGGTAATGGGAGACGAGCTGAAATCCATCTATTACAAGAGTGAGACCACCCTTCCTTTCAAGGCAGGACTTGGACAGGAAAATGGGTTCATATATGGCTCGAGCGACGACAATGTTTCCGTAGAGAATGGACTTAAATTCCATATCGACTGGCTGAAAGGACAAAAGACAGGATTCTTTGTGGATCAACGTGATAACCGCAGTTTGGTTGAGCGTTACTCTAAGGGAAAGAATGTCTTGAATATGTTCTGTTACACTGGTGGATTCAGTGTCTATGCCATGCGCGGAGAAGCAAAGTTGGTGCATAGCGTAGACAGTAGCGCCAAGGCTGTGGATCTTGTAAATGCCAATATGGAACTGAATTTCCCTGGCGACGCGCGCCATGAAGCCTATGCCGAGGACGCATTCAAATACCTGGACAGAATGACGGTACCTTATGACCTCATCATTCTTGACCCTCCCGCATTTGCCAAACACAAGGATGCACTGAGAAATGCTATCCGCGGATATACAAAACTCAATGCAAAGGCTTTTGAGAAAATACAACCAGGAGGAATCCTGTTCACCTTCAGTTGCTCTCAGGCCGTCAACAAGGATCAGTTCCGAATGGCGGTATTCACGGCAGCTGCTATGAGCGGAAGAAGCGTACGCATCCTTCACCAGCTCCATCAGCCAGCCGACCACCCAATAAACATCTATCATCCCGAGGGTGAATACCTCAAGGGTCTTGTGCTTTACGTAGAATAGTGACAAGTTAGAGACACCAGGCAATAAAAGCAACAGCAATTATGAATATCAAGCAAAGGCTTATCTTGCTCAGCTTACTCGAATTTGGCGTTTGGGGAGCATATCTTACCACCATGGGCGCCTTTTTGGCCAAAAATGGAATGGCAAGCAATATTGGTTTGTTCTATAGCGTACAAGGCTTTGTCTCTCTCTGTATGCCAGCTCTCATGGGCATTGTGGCTGACCGCTGGATTCAGGCGCAGAAATTGCTAAGAATATGTCATTTGTTTACAGGCATATTTATGGCAGGTCTCTGCATCTATGCTTTAAATGCAGAAAGTGCTTTGGCTTTCACACCCCTGTTCACGCTTTACGTTTGTGCCATCGCCTTCTTCATGCCCACAATTGCGCTTGCCAACAGCGTGGCGTATACATCGCTTGAAAAAGCGGGTTTGGACACGGTAAAGTCATTTCCCGCAATCCGTGTTTGGGGAACTATTGGCTTTATTATCAGTATGTGGGTGGTTGACTTGGGCGGAATGCAGCACTCTCCCTATCAGTTTGCATGGAGTGCCCTTCTAAGTTTTGTCATGGCCATCTATGCACGCACATTGCCAAGTTGCGAAATCAGCAAATCGGGACAAAAAAAGACACTTGTACAAGCATTGGGCCTTCAAGCCTTCTCGCTCTTTCGCAATTATAATATGGCCGTGTTCTTCATTTTCAGCATTCTCTTGGGCGTATGCCTTCAGGTTACGAACGGTTTTGCCAATCCGTTTATCTCAAGTTTCGCCCAAATAGAAGAATATGCCCATACATTTGGTGTTGAGCACGCCAACATTTTGATATCGCTCAGTCAGATAAGCGAAACTTTGTGCTTCCTGCTCATACCTTTCTGCCTCAGTAGATTCGGTATTAAACGTGTGATGCTCATCGCCATGCTGGCATGGGTATTCCGTTTCTTCTTTTTTGCAATTGGCAATCCTGGCGATGGTGTATGGCTATTCATTCTCAGTATGATTGTCTATGGCATAGCTTTCGATTTCTTCAACATCAGTGGCTCTTTGTTTGTGAACAATGAGACAGACAAAAGCATCAGAAGCAGTGCGCAGGGCCTTTTCATGATGATGACAAACGGTTTTGGCGCCACTATTGGTATGCTCGTGGCACAACAGGTCATCAACAAGCACGTCTACAATCTTCCCGCATCCGCCACTGGGATGGAAATCATCCAGGGGTGGCAAACTTGCTGGTATCTGTTCGCACTTTATGCCCTTTGCATAAGCATTGCGTTCGCTATATTATTCCGTTACAAACACATTCCTAATACAAAGTGAAAGAAGTAAGATTTTTCTTTGATCCTGACATAAAGGGCGAGCTTCCCGAAGAAGAAGCCAGACATGCGGTAAAGGTATTGCGCCTTACTGCCGGAGACACCATCTATCTGATGGACGGAAAGGGAAGTTATTATGAAGCGGAAATCACCACCGCCACTGGTCACCGGTGCTTTTATAAAGTGATGGAAGAGCAACCGCAACCCGCTGCATGGACAGGGCATCTCCATCTTGCCATGGCACCCACAAAAATGATGGAGCGTGTTGAATGGTTTGCCGAAAAGGCCACAGAAATAGGCTTTGACGAGCTGAGTTTCCTGAATTGTGCCAACAGCGAGAGAAGGGTGGTGAAATGTGAGCGCGTAAACAAAATCCTGATTGCGGGGATGAAACAAAGCCACAAGGCATGGAAGCCCGTCCTTAACGAAATGACAGATTTCAAGAAGTTTATTGAGTCGCCTCGCGAGGGACAAAAATTCATTTGCCATTGCCATGCCAGCGAAGACATTGGTGAAGAACCCGCTTCTGTACGCCCCTTTTTGCTGGACATTCTTCGAAAAGGAGAACCCGCAACGGTGCTCATTGGCCCTGAAGGCGACTTCAGCATTGAAGAAGTGAAATTCGCTTTGACAAAAGGCTACCAAAGTGTGAGTCTTGGCAAGAGCAGGCTAAGGACAGAGACCGCCGCACTGGTGGCTGTTCATAGCATGCAGATAAAAAACCAAATATGATGGGAAAGAAACAGTTTGTCTACATTTTATCGGCCATTTCGCTGTTCATGGCCGTTGCTTGGTGTGCGTTCAGAAGATGCTCCAGCAATGAGCATTATCTGTCTGTGCTTCCTGGGGATGTTATTGTCCTTTCGCGCATCCATATAGACGAACTGGTGAAAGCTCACGAGGACGCTCCGTCCATTCTTACCGGCTTATTCATACACAACTTTTCTAACAAGACAGGTATTGATTACTCGGCCCCTGTTTACGCATTCATGGATGCCGAACGAAAGCTGGGGCTTGTAGGAGCGGTGTCCGATGCGTCAGCATTGAAATCCTTTCTTGCCAAGAACAATTTCAAGATAACCAGTGAAGAAGGCTTCTACAAGGCCAGTTGGAGTTATCTGCATTTGGTGTTCGATGAAGATAAGTTCCTTTGCATCATGAAACCTTCATCCTCCGACACTGACATTGAGGGATACATGACAGCAGCCATGTTGCGTAGCGAGCAAGTACCCTCTTCGCTGCAAAGTGCCATAGATACGCTCAATAGCCCTCTTGCGTTTGCCGCATTCGCCAATGCTTTGCCGGAGTCTGTCTCAAAACCGATTGAGGTGATATTGCCTAAAGAGACATCTCTTGAAGACATCACGCTTACATCCTCTCTTTCGCTTCGCGCAAATGAAATCCAAATGGAGGGCAAGGTTTCCTCGGACAAGGCGGAAATCAACAAATTGCTGGATAGGATGGACGCAACTTTCCGCCCCGTAGGCGTATACAATTCTTTGGACACCAATTTACCGTGTATCGCATCCGCAATTCATCTGTGTGTGGAAGGAAAAGACTTCCTGCAATTCGCGCGCAGCATTCCTGATGTCCGTCTTGCTTTGCTCGCATTGAATATGTGCATAGACGCAGACATGATGATTTCTTCTGTCAATGGCCCTGTTTCCATTTTCAACACGAAAGAGCCGTTAGGAAATGGCAATACGGTACTTTCCGCGTCGTTAGGCAATACAGACTTTCTCCGTAATATCAACAATTGGGATGATAACCTAACTTCTGGCTCCATCGGTTATGAGAAAATCTCCGATTGCGAATTCAAGATAAACGCTTTGGAGAAGAATTTTTGGTTTAGGGTACAAGACAACGCCTTGTATATTGCTTCGCACAACCCCACAGATGCTTTATACCCCACGATGGACACCCATGTAGAAACCACACAAAACCGCATGGTGATGCAAGTAAAACTGGATGATGTGGAAAAGAAAATGATTCCCCCCTTACAGGAATATTTTAAGCAATATAAATCCATTCTTTTGCAATTCGGCGATAGCCGACATTTCAACATTCAGATACAATAAACATCCATGGCGAGATTACACGCCAAATTACACAACAAACGAATATGGATAAACTCAAAGAATTATATAAGGCATATACAGGTTCTGAATGCACAAAGTGCGAGCCGATTCCTGGCGCTGGAAGTAACCGTAAATACTACAGGCTTTCCTGCGAAAAGGGAAAGAGCATGATTGGTGTGCAAGGCACAAGTCGCGATGAAAACCACGCTTTCTGCTATCTTTCAAAACAATTCGTGCAATCAAAACTTCCTGTGCCGCAGGTATATGCTGTCAGCGAAGACGGGTTATATTATCTACAAGACGACTTGGGCGACACCACGCTCTTTGATGCCTTGAAGGCCGGTAGAGATGCCGGAGGCCGATACACCTCGCACGAGAAAGAACTTCTTCGCCGTACCATTTCCGCACTTCCCGACATACAGATAAGGGGCGGACGCCACATAGATTTCAGCCATTGCTATCCGCAGGCATCAATGGATACCACCAATGTGCTTTTCGACCTGAATTACTTTAAATATTGCTTTTTGAAGGCTACCGGTGTAGATTTCCATGAATTGAAGCTCGAAGCGTCTTTCCAACTCATGTCACGCGATATAGCCAATATTCCGTCCAACTCTTTCATGTATCGCGATTTCCAGGCTCGCAATGTGATGCTCGATGCTGAAGGAAATCCCCATTTCATCGATTTTCAGGGAGGTAGGAGAGGACCTGTACAATATGACCTTGCCAGCTTCCTTTGGCAAGCCTCGGCAAGATACACCAAGGAATTGCGCAACGAACTGATTGACGTCTATCTGACCAACCTCAAACACTATATCGAGGTGGATGAGCGAAGATTCAGAAAAGACCTCCAGCTTTGTGTGCTCTTCCGTCTGCTGCAGGTATTGGGCGCATACGGATTCCGTGGCTATTTCGAGCGCAAGAAGCATTTCCTTGACAGCATTCCGCCCGCATTGGACAACCTGCGCGACCTGTTGGACAACGACGGATGTCCCTATCCCTATCTCTACGATGTGCTCAAGGATATGGTGAACCTTCCTCAATTCCAGCCAAAACCACCCGTAAAAGTGGAGCGTGCCGATGGATACAAGACCACAGACAACAATCCTTATAACGCGCACATTGCCGATGGCCCCGCCACTTTCAGTAAATATGATGGAAAGGGTCCGCTCGTGGTAAAGGTGTTCAGCTTCTCCTATAGGAACGGCATTCCTGAGGATGAAAGCGGCAACGGAGGCGGATATGTCTTCGATTGCCGAAGCACGCACAACCCCGGACGCTACGAGCCTTATAAGCAGCTCACCGGCCTTGACGAGCCTGTCATCCGTTTCCTTGAGGACGATGGCGAGATTCTGCTCTTCCTGCACAGTGTCTACAAGCTTGCCGACGCTCACATCCAAAGGTATATCCAGCGCGGATTCACCAGCCTTGTGTTCTGCTTCGGATGTACGGGAGGACAACACAGAAGCGTTTACAGCGCACAGCACCTGGCCGAGCACATACATAACAAGTTTGGCATAGAAGTGAGAATATGCCACCGCGAGCAGCATATCAACCAAACCCTACCCGCAATTCCATAAGATGAAAACGATGATATTTGCAGCCGGATTGGGCACCCGGCTGAAGCCAATGACAGACACAATGCCCAAGGCGCTTGTCCCCGTGGGCGGCCGGCCTTTGTTGCAGATACTATTGGAAAAGCTCGCACGCCACGGATGTACCGAAGCTGTGATAAACGTCCATCACTTCGCCGATATGATTGAAGAGTGGTGCGCCTCGAATGACACGGGCGTTTCCATCCGTTTTAGCGATGAACGCGCCGAATTGCTTGAGACAGGCGGAGGAATACGCCATGCCATGCCGATGCTTTCGGGAGGAAGGTTCCTCATTCATAATGTGGACATTTTGAGCAATGCCGACCTCGCACGCTTCTATGCCGAAGGCGAGGGAAAGGCAGCCACTTTGCTCGTGAGCGAGCGAAAGACGCAGCGTTATCTGCTTTTCGATGAAACCATGCGTCTTGTGGGATGGATAAACGAAGCCACGGGGCAAGTTAAAAGCCCTTATCCCGACTTGCAACCCGACAAGTGCCGGCGCTATGCCTTCTCGGGCATCCATCAGATAGATCCTGTCCTTTTTCCCCGTTTTGAGGGATGGCCAGCCAAGTTCAGCATAATCGACTTCTATCTCAGCATCTGCCGCGATGTGCCTGTGTACGGACACTTGCAGGATGGTTTCCGGCTCATGGACGTAGGCAAGCTGGACACCCTTGCGCAGGCCGAACGCTTCTTGAAGGAGATTTAGGCCCTTTAGTAACCTCATTAGTCAAAATGTAAAAAGCAAGTATAGATATGTGCCTTGACGAATTATTGGACGTTTATAAGCTGCATCCCCAGTTGAAAGCCTTGAACAAGTGCTTGTCCCGTGGGGAGAAGTATCTTCAGATGAATGGCCTCCAGGGCAGTTCCATGCCTATACTTTTTTCCACGCTTCTGAAGCATTATCCCGATGCCACAGGCAAGCCCTACGTTTTCGTTATGGACGATGAGGAAGAGGCGGGCTATCTTTATCACGATTTCGTTCAGATTCTGGGCGATGAGAAGGTGCTCTTCTTTCCCAGCAGCTTCAAGCGTGCGGTAAAGTATGGCCAGCGCGACGCAGGAAACGAAATCATGCGTACCGAGGTGTTGAGCCGTATCGGCGGCAGCGGGCAGCTTTTCATCATCACCTCGCCCTCCGCACTTTCCGAGATGGTGGTGACAAGCGAGAAGCTGGGCGAGCAAACCATCAGCCTTTCCGAGGGCGAGCGCGTGGATGCCACCTTCATGCAGGAAACCCTTCTCAGCCTGGGTTTCAACCGTGTGGATTATGTCTATGAGCCTGGGCAGTTTGCCGTGCGCGGAAGTATTCTTGACGTGTATTCCTTCAGTTGCGAGTTTCCTTATAGAATTGACTTCTTCGGGGATGATGTGGACAGCATCCGCACCTTTGACGTGAACACGCAGCTCAGCGAGAAGCGCCTCTCCCAGATACGCATCGTACCCCAGCTTTCCAAAGAGACGGAAAACCGCCAGTGCTTCCTCGAGTTCCTGCCTTCCGCCTCGCAGCTCATCATGAAGGACAAAGACTATGTGTGCCAAACGGTGGAGCAGATTTTCCACGAGGGATTCCTTCAGCAGGCCCTCATCGCCGGCGAAGGACAGACAGAGCTTGAAGAGTTTCAAAACCGCGAGAAGCTGGCCAAAGACACCCTCCTTGTGCGCCCATCCACCTTCAGGGTACAGGTGGACAAGTTCTGCATAATAGAATTAAACCGCGACAATGGCGATGCCCCAAAAGGCACAAAACTGGCCTTTTCAACGCACATTCAGCCCATTTTCCATAAGAATTTCGACCTCATTTTCCAATCCTTCCAAGAGTATCTTGCCAAGGGCTACCGCCTTTATATCCTTGCCGACAGCGAGAAGCAAACCGAACGCTTGCGTCAGATTTTCCAGGACAAGGAGACAGGAATTTCATTCACCCCCGTGAAGCGCACCCTTCATGCCGGATATGTGGACGATGACCTGAAGGCTTGTTTCTTCACCGACCATCAGATATTTGACCGCTTCCACAAGTACAACCTCAAGAGCGAGAAAGCCCACCGCGGACGTGTGGCGCTCACGTTGAAAGAAATACAACAATTTGAGTTGGGCGACTATGTCGTTCACGTGGATCATGGCATTGGACGCTTTGGCGGGTTGATACGCATCCCCAACGGCGACCAGATGCAGGAGGTCATCAAGCTCATCTATAACCACGACGACATTGTCTTTGTAAGCATCCACTCCCTCCACAAGGTGTCCAAGTACAAGGGGCACGAGGGCGAACAACCCCGCATAAGCACGCTGGGCACCGGCGCGTGGGAGCGCATGAAGGAACGCACCAAGAAGAAGATAAAGGACATTGCCCGCGACCTTATTCTGCTTTATAGCAAACGACGCGAGGAGAAAGGATTTGCCTTCAGCCCGGACAGCTTCATGCAACACGAGCTGGAAGCCTCGTTCATTTATGAGGACACCCCCGACCAGCTGAAGACCACACAGGACGTCAAGCAGGACATGGAGCGCCAGCGGCCTATGGACCGACTGGTGTGTGGCGATGTGGGCTTTGGCAAGACCGAAGTGGCAGTGAGAGCGGCCTTCAAGGCATGTGCCGACAACAAGCAGGTGGCTGTGCTTGTGCCCACCACCGTGTTGGCCTATCAGCACTTCCGCACCTTCAGCGAGCGTCTGCGCGACATGCCCGTGCGCATTGAATATCTAAGCCGCGCCCGCAGCGCAAGCAAGACCAGCAAGATTCTGGAGGAACTGAAAGAGGGCAAGATAAACATCATCATAGGCACCCACAAGCTCATTGGAAAGTCTGTAAAATTCCACGATCTTGGCCTGCTTATCATTGACGAGGAGCAGAAGTTTGGCGTCAGCACCAAGGAAAAGCTGCGCCAGATGCGCACCAATGTGGACACGCTCACCCTCACGGCCACCCCAATTCCGCGCACGCTGCAATTCAGCCTCATGGGCGCCCGCGACCTCAGCATCATACAGACACCGCCGCCCAACCGCTATCCCATACACACACAGATTTGCACCTTCAACGCCGAGACAATAGCCGAAGCCGTAAACTTTGAAATGAGCCGAAACGGCCAGGTGTATCTTGTCAATAACCGCATCTCCAATCTGCCCGACCTTGAAGCCCTCATACATAAGTATGTGCCCGATGCCAGAGTGGTGGTGGGCCACGGACAGATGCCGCCCGAGAAGCTGGAGGAAGTCATCCTCGGCTTCTCCAACTACGACTATGACGTGCTCATCAGCACCACCATCATAGAGAGCGGTATTGACATCCCCAATGCCAACACCATCATCATCAACGGCGCGCAAAACTTTGGGCTTAGCGACCTTCACCAGATGCGCGGACGTGTGGGACGAAGCAACAAGAAGGCTTTCTGCTATCTGCTTGCCCCTCCGCTTGCAGCGCTCAGCACCGATGCCCGACGCCGTTTGCAGGCCATTGAGAATTATAGCGACCTGGGCAGCGGAATACACATTGCCATGCAGGACCTCGACATCCGTGGTGCCGGCAATCTTTTGGGAGCCGAACAGAGCGGTTTCATCGCCGATTTGGGTTATGAAACCTATCAAAAGATACTTTCCCAGGCCGTCAAGGAATTGCGCAACGAGGAGTTTCAGGAATTGTTTGCCGAGGACGTGCAAAAGGGCATCATCACCGAGGGGCACGACTTTGTGGACGAGTGCCAGCTGGAGAGCGACCTGCAGATGTACTTCAGCGAGGAATATGTGCCTACCGCCAGCGAGCGCATGTTGCTCTACAGGGAATTGGACGGACTTGAGAGCCCCACAGATGTGGATGCCTTCTGCCAGCGCATGAACGACCGTTTCGGCCCAATCCCTCACGAGGGCGAGGAACTCATCCAGGTTGTTCATCTGCGGCGCCTTGGACGCTATTTCGGCACCGAGCGCATCATCCTCAAGAACGGCCGCATGAGGCTCTATTTTGTCAACAACCAGGACAGCCCCTTCTATCAGAGTGCCGCCTTCGGGCAGATACTTCAGTTTGCCACCACAAACATCCACCGTTGCAAGCTCGATGTGGTGGGCGGGCGAAACACCCTGTTGCTCACATCTATACCATCGGTTAAGGCAGGAGTGGATATCCTACAACAAATCAGCGAGATAAGTGGTGAGCTTTGAGCGATGAGCTGTGAGGTTAAGGCTCGGCGCTGATGGCTTCGGTGATGCGGTTTCCGCGTCGGATGATTCGTCCTTCTGTTGGTTCGCCATCATAGGGGATTGCGATGCTGTCCTCCTCGGCACGCGTGGCGGGCGAATAATAGGGGAAATGATAGTCCCTGGGGCCATAGCAATAGTAGCTGTTATAGGGTGTCCAGTCGTAATAGTCGGCCCATTTGCGCAGATAGAAGCGGTCATATCCGTTGATGAAATAGCCCGTGAACGTGTTGTTGCTCATCCTGTACTCGCTGATGCTGGTGTTCAGCGTGGGGTCATAGGGGTAAATGAGGCTCACAATGCCGTTGCGGATGGACCAGTGGAAATAGTAGTACTGATACTCGTACGGACCCACATCGTAGTAGTCAATCTGCCTGCCGTAACCACTTGTGGCGAAGTCATAGTCGGGGAAGAACTCAATGCGTGTGTCATAGCAGTTGAAGGTATATACGCGTCCGCGATACTCGTATTGGTAATACATGCCCCAGTCGCCCTGCCATTTTCCGCTCAACACTCTCGATTGCATCACGTCATTGTCGCAAGCCGCCATCATGCAGCCCATCAGCACAGCCATTAGGAGTGGTAATCTGTTCATCATTTTGCGTATCATAATTATAGTCTTTTTTAATGGATTCAACGATGTTTTTTCTAATCTCACACTGCAAAGTTAGGGATGTGGCTTCATATCCACAAGTGGGAATCCTATAAACGTGGTGGGGATTTCCCTATTTGGGTTGTTTCTGTTACATTGGTTGTCATTTCCTTTGGTCATAGTTTTTGAGTCATTGAATTGTCATGCTGAATTAAAAGTCATGCTGAACTTGTTTCAGCATCTCACCGCGAGCCTTCACTTGTCCTTGTCCGCTCACAGATCCTGAAATTTGCGCTTAAGCGAGAGCAGAGCCATGCTTGCATGAGCTATGCCGAGCGTTAGCAAATTGAACGAAGTTAAACGAGTTCAGGATGACGATAGGGAAGGACATTGAGTCATTGCTAATGGTGTTTGCTTTGGTATCCGTCCCCTTAATGTCAACGGCCGATTGCAAATTCTCACCATAGAGGGGGGGGAGATGCCCGTATGGGCAAAGGGGATCATTAATCACGCTGCAAAGATACGGCTTTATTTTGTAATAACAAAATAAAAATATGATTTCTATCATGAATCTGTAAAATATTTTTGGAATCACTATGGTTTTGGCCCATTTGCCGTTTTTTTGCATGGCGAGGGCGTTTCTGCTACTACACGATGCCGTTCTTTTTACGGCACGAGGCGTGTCACGATCATGTGCGTGGGTGTAAAATATTTTTCATGGTATGGCCGGATGCTCATTTTGTGTGGGGGGATTTCAGATTTCAGATTTCAGTTAAAAAAACAACCATCACATCACACCCCTTCTTCTTGTTAAAAGAATAGTTATAATATAATATAA
>JAFYQQ010000038.1 GCA_017559845.1 Bacteroidaceae bacterium
AGTGGATGTGAAGGAACTTCAGAGGAAGCGTTTGATGAAAGGCCCTTTCAGTCCGCAACTTCTTGAGACCATACAATCGGCTTTGGAACAACGCCAGCAGGTAATCCTTTTCCAGAATCGCCGTGGATATGCTCCTACGGTCGAGTGTAACGTATGTGGATGGGTTCCCAGATGCCAGAATTGTGATGTAAGTCTCACTTATCATAAGAACACCCATCAGTTGGCTTGCCATTATTGCGGGTCGGTTTATCCTGTACCCGCACAATGTCCCAATTGTGAGGAGACAAACATCAAGAGCCATGGTTATGGAACGGAGCGTATCGAGGATTTGATAAAGGAATACTTCCCCCAGGCGCGAGTTGCCCGCATGGATTTGGATACAACCCGTAGCCGCTTGAACTATGAGCAGATCCTGCATGACTTCCAACAGGGCGAGACTGATATTCTGGTGGGCACGCAGATGGTAACGAAAGGGCTCGACTTTGACCGTGTAAGTGTGGTCGGTATCCTCAATGCCGATTCCATGCTCAACCAACCAGATTTCCGTAGTTATGAGCGGGCGTTTCAGATGATGGCCCAGGTGGCTGGACGTGCCGGCAGACGCAACCAGCAGGGACTTGTCATCTTGCAGACGCGAGATGTGGAATCGCCGGTTGTAAAACAGGTGGTGGAGAACGATTACGAATCCTTATTCCAGGAACAGATGCAGGAACGTGAACTTTTTAACTTTCCCCCTCATTGCCGGCTGATTTATGTATATGTGAAGCATCGTGACGAACATGTGGTAGAAAAGCTTTCCCATGAACTTGCCGCTATTATGCGTCAGGTATTTGCCCATCGTGTGATGGGGCCGGACACACCGTTTGTCTCTCGCGTACAACTGATGTATATCCGGAAGGTTGTACTTAAGATGGAACTTTCCGCCCCCATGAACGAAGCGCGGGAACGCCTGTTGCAAATCCAACGCTATCTGCTTTCACAGCCCCAATATCATTCTGCGCAAGTCTATTACGATGTGGAATGATGAGGACGTGGTATTAAATCAGTACCATTCTAGAACTTGAGCTTCCTTTTCTTTTTCTTTGGCGCTTCTTCGACTGCCGGTTTCAATTCCGGATAGCTGATACGCGTGTGGTAGATGGTCTTCAGTTTGGATTTGAACACCTCTTTTGCCGCTTGGATGTCAAGGAAGGTGATGGGACACTGGTTGAAGTATCCTTCTCTTATTTGACCGTCTATAATCTTGTCCACCAGTGCGCTGATGCTTTCTTCTGTGTACGACGGCAAGCTTCTTGATGCGGCTTCCACGCCGTCTGCCATCATTAGAATGGCTTGTTCCGTAGTTGCCGGATTGGGACCGGGATAGGTGAACAGCGTTTCGTCAACCTCCTTGTCGGGGAACTGGTTCTTGTACGAAATGTAGAAGTATTTTGCCATGCTCTTCCCGTGGTGGGTGCAGATGAAGTCCATGATGACTTTGGGCAGCTTGTGCTTTTCTGCCAGTCTCAGTCCGTCCCTGACGTGGCCTATGATGATTTGTGCGCTTTCTTCCAGGGAAAGACCTTCGTGCGGATTCACACCGGTCTGGTTCTCTGTGAAGAACACGGGATTTTCCAGTTTCCCTATGTCATGATATAACGCTCCGGTACGCACCAGCTGGCTTTTTGCCCCGATGTGGTTTGCCACTTCTGCGGCAAGGTTTGCCACCTGCATGGTGTGCTGGAATGTGCCGGGAGCTTCTTCGCTCAGCCGGCGTAGAATCTGGTTGTTGATGTTAGACAGCTCAACTAAGGTTACGTTGGATGTAAATCCGAACAGACGTTCGATTGCGAAAATCAACAGGTAGGAAATTGTGCTGAGAATTCCGGCAATGCCAAGATATATGTAATCCCAAACCTCTATGGTCTTGCCTTCGAAGAACAGACCGTCGATGAGGTCCAGACAGAAATGGGTGGCATAGGTGGAGATGATTACAAGCACCACAGTGGTGAACAAGTCGCTGCGCTGTGTCAGTTGTCTCAGGCTATAGCTGGCGGTAAGTCCGGCAAAGGTTTGGATTACAAGGAACTCAAACGGGCTGGACAGTGCTATGGCGCAAGTGAAAAGGGTAATCATGTGCGTTACAAAGGCGGTACGCGAGTCTAAAAAAATGCGTACGAAGATGGGCAGGATGCAATAGGGAATCACCAGCACGTTCATCAACTTGTGCTGTACAAGCGCATAGGTGATCAGCGGGAATATGAGGTACAGGCATGTAACAAACACCACTGTGCGCAACCGCTCCAAATAGTCGTTGCGGAACTGTTGGAAGTAGAGCAGCAGGAACAGTGTCATGATGGAAGCATAAAGTATGCGTCCGCCCAATCGTGACAACCTTTCCGCTGTGGTCTTGGAACGCTCCTGTTGGTGCTTTTCCAGTGAGTTCAGTACATTATATGTATATTCGTCCACAATTTGGCCGCGGTCCACAATTTTTTCGCCCACCTTCACTCGCCCTATGTACGGAATCAGATAATCGTTAAGTTCCTGCCGTTGCTGTTGTGATTTTTCAATGTCAAAGCGCAGGTTGCTGCTGATGAAGCGGGTCAGGTCCAAATGTTGCAGATGAAAAAGTGCATAATGCAGCGTGTCCTTTTCATCCATGACAAATTCGTAAGCGGTCTTTGGGGTGAACAGGTTCTGCAGGGGACAGCCTATGGCTTCGTTTTCGGCGTAAAGTCTGACATATTGAACCTTTTCTTCCTTCATCTCGTCATAGTCTGATACCTCCATTACGCCCCTGCGGTAGATTTCGGCCAGTTTCTCCTGTATGTGCTTCATGTAATGTTCGGGCACATCGGGGTGGTTCATGGTGAAATCTTCCTTGAATGCGGCAATCTGCTCGTCTTGGACAGACTGGTTTATTTCAAAGTAGGGCTCATAGAACTGTAGCAGACTGTCACGCTCCCTGGCCAGTGTCTCGTCCGACTTCCAGATGCGGAAGCTGTCTGTCGCAATGACGGGACTGTCGTCCCAGGGTTCACCCAGTTTGTAGTCATGTCCTATTTTCTGTTCTGTGGGCATGCCCAGAACCAGAATGGTGACAGAGATGACACAGAATGCCAGTCTGTATAGATAGTCGCGTGTGTGAAGCGTGCGATAGTGATGATTTCTGCTCATATTCGTTTTTACATTATTGATTGCGAAAATACGAAAAAATATCCGTTATGTAAAAAAAAAAGTGTAATTTTGTGCGAATAATTAAAAAAAACATTATGTCTGATAGAAAAGTACGAGTTCGATTCGCTCCAAGTCCAACGGGACCCTTGCATATTGGCGGTGTCCGTACAGCATTGTATAACTATCTTTTTGCCCGCCAGCACGGCGGCGATATGATCCTGCGTATAGAAGATACCGATTCTACCCGCTTTGTTCCCGGAGCCGAGGAATATATCATAGAATCTTTCAAATGGTTGGGAATCCAGTTCGACGAAGGCGTTGGCATTGGCGGACAATATGGTCCGTACCGCCAGAGTGAGCGTCGTGAGATTTATAAGCAATATGTAAACCAGTTGCTCGATGCCGGCAAGGCCTATGTGGCTTTCGACACTCCCGAGGAATTGGATGCCAAGCGTAAGGAAATAGAGAATTTCCAGTACGATGCCACCACACGCATGCAGATGCGCAATTCACTTTCCCTTTCCGCTTCAGAGGTGGAGCGCCTCATTGCCGAGGGACATCAGTATGTGGTGCGTTTTCTCATTGAGCCTGGTAGGGAAGTGCTGGTAGACGACATAATCCGTGGCGAGGTGATTATAAACTCAAGCATCCTGGATGACAAGGTGCTTTACAAGAGCGCAGACCAGTTGCCCACCTATCACCTTGCTAATATTGTGGATGACCACCTCATGGAAGTTACCCACGTCATCCGTGGCGAGGAGTGGTTGCCCAGCGCGCCCTTGCATGTCTTGCTTTATGAGGCATTCGGCTGGACCGACACCATGCCCCGTTTCGCCCATCTCCCCTTGTTGCTCAAGCCTGTCGGAAATGGCAAGTTGAGCAAGCGCGATGGAGACAAGCTTGGCTTCCCCGTCTTCCCCTTGGAATGGCACGACCCCAAGAGTGGAGAGGTAAGCAGCGGCTATCGTGAGAAAGGCTATCTGCCCCAGGCCGTTGTCAATTTCCTTGCCCTGCTCGGATGGAATCCCGGTAACGACCATAGCGAGGTACTTTCCATGGAAGAACTCATACAACTGTTCGACCTTGGCAAGTGTTCGCGCAACGGTGCCCGTTTCGATTATGTCAAGGCTGCATGGTTCAACCACCAGTATTTGGTGAACCAGCCCGATGAGGCTTGGGTGCCTTCTCTGCAGAAGATTCTTGAGGAGAACGGAATAGTTTCCACCCCAGAGAAAATGGCCGAGGTGGTGCGTATGATGAAACTCAAGGTTATCGAATACACTGACGGCGAGGGCAACAAGAAAAAACGCAACATCAGCTTCGTCAGCGACCTGTGGCCCTTGGTGCGCTTCTTCTTTGTGGCACCGGACAGCATAGACCGCGAGGACAAGTTTGTACGCAAGAACTGGAAGGAAGGTACAGCCGCCGAGATGAAGCAGCTTGCGGAAGTGCTTTCCGGTATAGAGGACTTCTCCGTGGAAGGTCAGAAGCAAGTGGTGGATGCCTGGACCGAAGAGAACGGCATGCGCCCTTGGAATGCTTGGCGCATCTGTCTGGTAGGTGCCGGACAGGGACCTGACATGTATGAACTCAGTGCGTTCCTCGGACGCGAGGAAACACTGCGCAGAATGCAGTTTGCCATAGACACGCTTGGATGATGTATTCGCTGGCCATCTTTCTTTATATGTTGGCAGTCATAGTGGTCTCGCCTTTTCACAAGAAGGCGGGCGCCATTGTGCGTGGCCACATAGATACGTTCAAAATTCTGCGCGAGAAAATTGATCGTAATGCCCGTTATGTCTGGTTCCATGCCGCCAGTTTGGGCGAGTTTGAGCAGGGCCGACCTTTGATTGAGCGTTTCCGCAGGGAGCATCCCGAGTACAAGATTCTTCTTACGTTTTTCTCACCCTCTGGTTACGAGGTGCGCAAGAACTACGAAGGGGCGGATGTCATCTGCTATCTGCCGTTTGACACCCCCGGCAATGTCATGAGCTTTTTCCGTTTGGTGCGTCCCGAGATGGCGTTTTTCATCAAGTACGAGTTTTGGTGGAACTTTCTCAGGGCTTGCAAGCATTACAACATTCCCGTATATAGCATCAGCAGCATTTTCCGTGCCAACAAGGTTTTCTTCAAATGGTATGGCAAGGGCTATTCTGCCGTGTTGCGTCTTGTGGACCACTTTTTTGTGCAGGACGAGGAGAGCGCCCGCCTTTTGTCCACGTTGCACATCACTGACAATGTGACCATTGTGGGCGATACCCGTTTTGACCGCGTGCTGGATATCCAGGCCAAGAGTCGCGAACTGCCCTTGGTGGAAACCTTTGGCAAGGATGCCAAGTCCATTTTTGTGGCTGGTAGTTCATGGCCGCAGGATGAGGAACTGATTATCCCCTATTTCAATAACCATCCGCAGATGAAGCTCATCCTTGCACCGCATGTCATTGATGAGGCGCATCTGAGGCACATTGAGTCCAAACTTAAACGCCCCTTTGTGCGCTATACCGAAGCCAACGAGGCTACTGTAGCGCAGGCAGATTGCCTCATCATCAACTGTTTCGGTCTGCTAAGCAGCATTTACCGTTACGGCAATCTGGCATACGTGGGCGGTGGTTTCGGAGCCGGTATACACAATGTGCCCGAGGCGGCGGTATACGGCATCCCCGTTTTGTTCGGCCCCAACAACAAGGGGTTCCGCGAGGCGCAGGATTTGCTCAGAATGGGCGGCTGTTTTGAGATAACCGGCCAGCCCTTGTTCAATGCCTTGGTGGACAAACTCACTGGCAATCCCCGTCTTTGTGCTAAGAAGGGAGCGTTGTGTCGCGACTATATTAAGTCCAATGCCGGAGCCACAGAAACCATATTCAGCACCTTGCAGTTGGATGTGTAGTGACGTCTGGCTTCTGCGAAAAATCTTTACATAAAATTTATCCAAAAATAACACTTAAGTGTTACTTCGGAAAGACTTAAGTAAAACTCAAGAAACACTTAAGTCTTTTTTTTGTGTGTTTTCGAAGGTTTTTTCATGGTTTTGTATTTGTTTGACTATAAGAGGGATGGTGATTTTTAGATTTTCTTCACTCGGCCCAAAATCCCCTTTTCTTGTTTTTTGACAAATGTGGACAATGGCACGCCGATGAGGCAAATACGACAGATTTTTGAGTAGTGAGTGGTGAGCAATGAGTGGTGAGTTATGAGAGGTAGGGACGTCTGCGTGCAGCGTCCGAAGTTTTTACTCACGCAAATTGCGCAAATCGCGCCAAAAAGATTAGACATAAGAGACTGGTTTTGGGGCGATGAGCAATGAGGAATGAACGGTGAACGAAAAATCTCTGAAGAAAGAACGATGAACGAGAACGTCTGAAAGACGTGGCTTTGAGATATGAGTTTCATAAAAAATAATGTCCTTAT
Source organism: Bacteroidaceae bacterium (assembly GCA_017559845.1). Classification (GTDB taxonomy): domain Bacteria; phylum Bacteroidota; class Bacteroidia; order Bacteroidales; family Bacteroidaceae; genus Physcousia. Next base: position 6,568 of record JAFYQQ010000038.1, read on the forward strand.
GTTCTTCTATATAACAAAAGAGGATAACCTGTAGTAGATTATCGTGATGATGGACGTCTTCCAGACGGCTTTGAGCTATGTGCCTCATATAAACTTATATTCTTCTGTTCTTTTGTCGAAAAAACTCATAACTCATCACTCATCGCTCATCGCGCACTGTCAAACATTTTTACTTTTAACTGCCGAATCGTACGTGGTTTTAAAAAGAACAAAAATCGCTTAAAATAGTTCAAAAACAAACCTAAAAAGTCACCGAATATTGCCCTACTGCGAAAATTTGATTTTCCAACTGAGAAAAAATAATTTTCCAACTGGGAAATAAAAATTTTCCAACTGGGCACTTTCGACTTTCCAACTGGATTTATACAAAAATATAGTTTTGTAAAAGATTTTTTTGTCCGAAACTCATCAATTCCCCTTTCATGTTGCTTTCGTGATGAGTTGTACCCCATTCACAAATAAACTCTGGAAGGGTATTTAGCCCATGTGCTCCTCGTCAGCGATAATATCATGATATGCATGACTTCGGTCTTTGGCATGGCGTATTTATGGTGGTCGTCACGCCTGGCTTCGCTTTTTCTGAGTATATTTTGTCTCATCTTATCAAAAAACTTGCTGAAATTATCTGCCATACAGAATAATTCAATAACTTTGTCCTCGGTGAGCATCGTGATTATTGTTTGTAATTGAATACTATATGTTGCTGCAATTTTCGCTAATTACCCTATAAACACTTATAATTCGTTGAATTCACAAAAATAAAACGTAATGAAAAACATTCTTTTAGGTGTAGCAATACTTTTTGCAATAATCATGATTTCTTTTGTTATGCGTAATAAAAGGGGAAAACAGCGCTATGCAACTATGAACCAATTGATAAAAGATGAAATGCCAAATGGCAAACGAGTTATAATGACTACGAATATGGAAAAATCTGAAGTAGATATTGCCATAGAGGATTTTATTAAGATAAATGCAGATGGTGGAAGTCCCCCAGTTGAAAGACCACAAATTGAAGAAAGAGAAGAAAATGTTTTCTTATTATATTTCTCTGCATCAACAAGCTATGACCTGCTCTGCTATTGGGTCAACTATATAGTTTATTCCAACAAAAGAAAGCGTTACAACAATAATGTAACTGGATGGTACGAAGTTGCGTCTCCTTCTAAAGGGGTGTGGCAACCTTTTGCCAACCAAAAATTGATGCTATATGTTCCCGATACAGATAAAGAATATGATAATGTGTATATTACTACGGAAACGAATGATTGTTATAAACAAGAATTTGCATACGATGCGCCCCTAATTCACCTAACTACATTGAAAAGAAAATATTCAAACATCCCTTAAGATAGCGTCATGTCATTTTTTACACATTAGGTTAGCACTTCCATGAAAAGAAAAGTAAGAAACTGGCTTATTGCAGGAGGATTTATTTTTATTTTTTCCCTTCCATTTTTGTATATAGCCATTATGATCGTGTGGGCTATTGCCAGTTTGAATGGTTGGTTTGCAAAAGAAGGGACTTATGATATGCCGAGTGTGGGATGGAATCTTTTTGAATTGGAGAATCCGCGGCTATGTTTGTCATCAGACATTGACAGTTGTTTTTTTGACAACAGCACCGACTCCGTTATTTTCCCAACATCGCCCGCTAATTTGTGGCAGACCAGAGACACTTTAGTAAAAGATGTTTATGCAAAAACATTTCTATCATGGCCTTGCGTAAAAGTTAAAATCCCGGTACACAGAACTGATGGGCACGTTGACACTTTAATCAGCTTCGTTGCATGTGAACCATCTGGGAAAAGGACCACGTTAAGCGAGAAGATAAATATTGGATATGTTCAACGATATTCTTTTGAAAAAAATTGGTTAATAGTAGAAGTTAAAAATCCAGGTGACATATTAGGACTCTCGCATTTGAGGCCAGGGAGAAAGGTTGATGGCATGCCCGTTAAAGAATATCCGTTATGCAGGTACGATCTTAAAGGACAAAGGAAAATCTTTGATAGCGAAAAATCCTACTATTGGATTGTCAGCCGCACAAAAACGGACTTATATGGCCCATTAAAATACGAAAACTTGCTTGAGTTTATTGAAATGCTTCATATTCCTACTCCCATCGAGTTAAAATCCTGGAGAGACCAGTATGAAGATGAGTTTGGATTAGCCTTGGAGAAAGATTTTCCTGAAGGCTCTGGCTATAAACGCAAAAGTAAAATAATAAAATTATGATTATTGAAGAAATTTGGGCCCGGTTATTTTATTCACTCTATAAATGGGCAATGTTAGACCCGTTACAAAAACCCTGTAATTGGCTTTTGAAAAAGTTGGGGTACACCATGGAAGAACACAAAGAATTATTCACAGAAGGGAAGCCGACTTCTTCATGTATATTAAAGTCGAGAAAGATAATGATGGTGTGGACGGCCCTGACAATGTTTGAGTTGTTCTATCTGTTCACGATATTGACAGGACATGAGAACTGGTATGCCGGAAACAATGCGAAAACGCATACAACAATCATATATTTCTCATTAGGATTCAGTGCGTTGTTAGCCGATTGGTATTTTTTTGACAGAAAAAATAAACATGACAGATATATTAAGAAATTTGAAAAGGAAACACGAAAGAAACACATTGTATGGTATCTTATTACGCTGATATGGATAGTAAGTCCATTTTTTATTTTCAATATAATTGATGAATTTTGATCTGCTATGAAATATCTGTGTTTGAGAAATTATGTAATGGCAGGTAATATTGTCGCAATTCTTTTAGTCCTTGCCTTATGTCCTATATCAGTTATGGGACAAGATTTTTCCAACTTTGTAGGAAACGCAAAACGTATTTTTGACACAGACACCGTATGCAAGGGAAGTCTTTATGACTGTGTTGAAAAAGAACATTTCTTGAATTTCCTGACTCTTTTCCAAGAGACCAAAGAGATTCCCATACAGGATGGTAAACCAGTATTCTTGCCAAAGAATATTAAACCTAGTTCTATTCCGGATTCAATATGCAAGGTCTTTATCCCAAATGAATTGTATGACAAGGATAACAACTGGGATATGTATTTCACACCTGGATATTACATACATAAAGATAAACATTTAACATTGTTTCTTAAAACAAATAACGAACCGCGCAAATGGCAATGTGAATACTCTGGTTTAGCAATGATTACATATAAAGAAAACGGGGAAGCCATAGACTGTGCTATGTTAGGTTATGAGGATGACAATGATTTGTCTTTTCAGGCGACATATAATGCCGGTGAGAATCATATTGTTGTTCAACACGAATCATCAGACAGCGTTTTACCTGAAAACAAATTCACGATCACGAAAGACGGAAAAATCGAGAAAGAAATCAACTACCATTTTTCTCCGATTATCAGAATACCAGAGAAGTCCGGTGTACCAGAATCATGGACGTTCCCGGAACAAATGAGGAAATTCTGGTCGTTTTTCCCACGCACATTGCAAGGGAACGGATATCCGTATAATGGGGAGGCCGTTGTTTTGGATCATGAGAGTATACCCTCATTATATTATATTCCGGATGCGCCAAGAGATTGTGAATTATATAATGTTGATGCGATATTTGCCGCTTGTTCAAAAGTAAGTTTAGAAAAGAATGACATTGCTTTTATTGCTATGGGAGAAATAAGCGATGAAGAAGGGTTTTCTATGCAAAATAGTCGTCTGTATGCTATATCTTACCATAAAGACGGCCGCCCTATAGATTGGATTCCGTTAAACGAATCCATTACTGAAGATCTTAAATCTATCACTTTTTCAATGAATGGAAAAGATATCTATATTTCCAGTAATGACAAGAAATGGATAATGCGTGATGGGAAATTCATATCCTTATGATGTCCTCAACAAAACCGTCTACTGAAATTAGGAAAAGACACTGGGAAAAATGGCAGAAAAAAGTAAGATAGCTTACTTGGGCTGAGGAGATAGCTTATCCTGGCCGAGAAGATAGCTTATTGCGGAAAGTATATTCATACGCTGTTCAAAAAGTCAATTTTATCGCGACGATGCGTTAACGAATGTTAAGCAAATTCGTTAATCTAAATAAAAATGTTAAAAAACAGGCGTCTTTTCATTTTTTGCGAATGTTTTTTGTTGACCGATGCGCAAACCAGATACTTTTGCAAATGTAAGACATCATTTGACGAAAAATATGATAAAGATAAGACAAATGAAACCGCTGACCAAAGCAGAGATTGCAGTGATGAATATCTTATGGGGACATGAAAAAGCTCTATCTGTGTATGAAATTATAGCGGAATATCCTGATCCCAAACCCGCTTATTCCACCGTAAGTACTTTCCTGAAGATACTTGAGGCTAAGGGTTATGTTTCGCACCGCAAAAGGGCAAACGAGATTCGCACTTTCTGTTTTTCTCCCACTATGAGCCGTGACAAATACATCAAGGATGTGGTGAATGACGTGAAGGATTCCCTGTTTGGTAACTCTGCTAAGAAGTTGTTTTCCTTCCTTGTACAGAACGAGGAACTTTCCGAGGACGAGATTGTGGAACTGCTGGAGATGATAAAGGGGAATACTCCCCAATGACTACATTAATAATAATATAAACACAAAATGCCATGCTCGCCTATCTTATTAAATCTTCCCTGTTGCTCGTGTTGCTTTACGGTTGCTATGCTTTGTTACTCAGGCGTGAGACCTTCCACCGTTTCAATCGCATGGTATTACTTGTTATCATGTTGGTGTCGGCTTTGTTTCCTCTGGTAGAGATAACTGTCAAGGGCACCTGGATAGTACAGTATCCCTTGAAGCCAATTTACGAATTGCAAGAAAAACAGTTTACGGAAGATATGGTGGTAGAAAAGGCCATGCCTGCTGGTACGGTAGACGAGACAGTTCCTTTGATCGCGGAAGAAACGACTGTGTCCGTGCCGCAATTCACACAACAGAAGGACAATGCGTCATGGCATACCGCCATTCCCATTTGGATGATTATATATTTGGCAGGTGTAGCCTTTATGCTAACCAGATTCCTCCGTCAGATATGGGAATTGTATCGTTGCCTGCAAGGCGGAATGCACTTGGAGGACGAATTTGGCAATGATGTGGTAATCTTTTCCGGGGACTTCGCCCCACGTAGCTTCATGCGTCATATCATCATCAGTACTAAGGATTATGAGCAGATGCGTTTTCTTGTAATGACGCACGAACAAGCACACATCCGTATGGGACATTCGTGGGACATCCTGTTGCTGGAGGCGCTGGCCATGCTTCAATGGTTCAATCCGGTGGTCTGTCTGCTTGGACGAGACTTGCGGTCTGTACATGAATACGAGGCGGACAAGGCTGTACTTGACAATGGAATAAATGCGAACATATATCAACAATTATTGGTGACCAGGACCGTAGGCTGTAGGCTGCAGACTATTGCTCATCGGCTGAATCATGGAACGTTAAAAGAAAGAATCATTATGATGAACAAGAAAAAATCAAAAGGAATGAGAATGCTGAAGGCAGCTTTTGTGCCTGTTGTAATGTTTGTCGCGGCCATTTCTTTTGCCCGGACAGAAAACAGTGAGGTGTTACCTATAAAGGAAGATATCCCTGTTTTGGAGTCTGGTATCAGCAAAATCCAGGAAATGGAAGAGGCAAGTAGCCGATATGCGAAGATTCTCAAACCGTTTCCTGAAGAGATTAAAGAAAGCGAAGTTGTAAACGTATTGATGAACAGGAGAGGAAATGTCATGTACCGTAATGGTATGCGACGTATAGAACCCGGTTATTTGTCTTCCGTCTATGGCCATCTAAGGAAATTGAATCCAACGTTTGTGATACTTGTAACAGATGTGTCTGCATCGGCAGCAGAACTGGACAAACTGATAAATGAGACTTATCTGTACTACACAAGACACGCATCGGATGTTCATCCAGTCTATTTCTATAGTACAACGGTAGATTTCCATTCTACTAAATCAGCAAACCGGCATAAAGAATCTTCATCCAAGCGAAGAGTGGTATCAGAAAAGACAGGGAAGGAGTATGAGAAACTTTGGATGATGTTACATTCGTCGGGCCTAATTCAGAATGCACCGCCCAAATCGGCTAATGCCTTTATTGTGGATACGTTGAAACTTAACACGGCTTATCGTAATTTGGCGAAGAATCCGAACACACAGCTATGGCAACAAGCCTATTTCAATGCTTTCCCCAAAAACTGGCAAGAATTTATTAACCTGTACAGTTTTGATAAATCTGGAATAGACAGGACTATGTATGACATGGCATATGAACAGGTGCAACTCTTCGGTAATAAACTGACGCTTGTCAACAAGGGTGCGTATTTGAACCGTCTGATTGATCTGACGACTGGAGCGGTGTTGGGTGCTGATGCACCGAATTATCTGCAAACGATGGTTCACGAATTCATGAACAAGGACATGGGAAATTTTATGGAACAACTTTCCAAACGTTCCAATGATGTCCAAACCTCATTCTGGTCATTTTATTGGTCAGCACCTTATCACATACAAATGTATGGCAAGCATTTGAACCGGTTTAACAAGAAGTTTAAGGACGACTATCCTGAAATGGTAAGGATAATGAACGAGTGCTATAAATTCAATGGTAGCGAAGACGTGCGGAAACAATTTACACGGATGGATTAAGCGTGTGATGACTGATAGGGAAATGCTCTCTATAGAAGGCTCGGGGAGTATATGCTCTCCGGTCCTTCGGCATTGTGTGTAAACGTAAAAGTAATGTGTGGGAGGGGAAATGTTCGCGATAAGTTTCCGGATATGGAAAAAATGAAGTAAATTTGCGGCATGTGGTGGTTACTTACATCCTCCATTTAAGAACCTCTACAGAATTATACACACAGCAGCGAACGGACGATTTCGCTGTATTGGTATCTGGACCATTTGCAACGCAGATCCAATGTGGGCCTATCGTTTTGGATAAAAGAGCATAAAAATGCTCCAGAATTGAAAACATTCCACTGAAAGTTGTGCGTTTATCTGATTTTATTTGTATTTTTGTCATGTCTGTCAAGGATTGCCTTGTTTTTGCAACACTAAGATAAGTGATTCAGATATGAAAAATACTGTGCAACCTTTTGCTGCTCAGTAATATATAAAAAATTTTAATTAAATTGTTAAGGAATTAAGGATTATGAAGAAATTGACAAAAGAAATTTTGTTTAGATTCGAGAAGAGTTTCCGTATTCTAAACACTAATGAAATGAGAAATTTTATCGGTGGCGATAAGTATATTTTTAATGCCAGTGGTCAAATCACAGATGTTATACCTGAGTCTGGAAATGATATGGTTTATGCAAACGGAGACACTAGCGGTTTTGAATGAGGCCAATATACACATGTCAGTTCTGGTATGGTTGGTGAACAAAACAGACAGGGAATACTGATTTCTGGTGCATCATTTGAACTATTTGAATACTTTGCGAAAAAAACGAATGTCGAATGGGGATTAAGTTACAATTCGACAAGTCAAAAAGAAGAATTTAACGGTACTCTCAGTACAAACTTCGACACTTCTACAATTGATCCGGTATTTTGCAAAGGGGATGACTCTTACATTCATAGTCATCCAGGTAACACAAAAGAAGTCAATCAGAACGATCAAACGCTAGCAGATTTTGTTTATAGCAACCGCAAGTTTAATTTAGAATATCACTACAAAGATGTAGAAATATACACTCCAGAAGATGGCGAAAGGATAAGGATAGATAAAAGTTTTTAAATCATTAACATTAATCGGTGTTAACATCCATATGCCGTTTTTTACCAGAATCCCACTAGGGATGTTCTAAAAAATATGTTAAGTTGATTTTCGTTCTTCTTCCGTGTGTGCTTTTGCAAGTTGAAGAAGGAATATAGCGGGCTATGTGACTGATGTGACTTGACAAAAAAGACATCCTAAGAAACAAAAAACGGACGAAAGGAGAACTCCAGAATATGTAAAAACTTAAATCCACTATTTTTTAACGTCCCACTAATGATTTATATTGATGAAAGAAGGACATTAATCAGCAAAAAACTATTATGATGCATAAAAAAATGTTTGTAGATTTGAAGGTCTTTTTAGGAAGTGTTTTTCCAATCAACAAACTTTAAATAGGATATAAAATCATGAAAATTTCAATCGTATATGTGTGCATGGCTTTGTTTCATTTTGGAATGCTATTTAGCATCTCTGAAACAGTTTCAGCCCAGAGCAATGTCAGCGTTGAAATGATGAAGGAACGGTACAGCCTGTACATGAAAGGCGGTTCCGTGCCCACCGGCTCGGCAGACGAAGTGGTGAGGTGCATATACCATCCCCAAAAAGGGTTCACCAATCCAAGAACTGACAAATCCCGCACAAGGAACATCGACTTGCTGAATCTGCGCACAGAAGAATATCCGGAAAGAAGGCACTTCTGGTCAATGGTGATTGAACAGAAACGCATTGGGAGGAAACACGATGGAATAAAAGTGCCCAGATGGAAGAGACGGAAGACCTGGGTGCAGCGCCACAAGTATTTCTATCTGGACAGCATCGCCGGCATGGCGCGCAATGAGCTTCCCCAAAGCATAAAGGACAACTATCGCAAAAAGAACCGGCACGCCTATCATGCGCCGGCGCTCAGCGGCACGTTCTATGCCATCTCTGACCCGCTGGACATGTTCGGTTATGTAACGGCTCTTTATTTTGCCGACTTGCCACTTGACAAAGGCAGATTCACGCACAGCCGTCTTCTGTCCCGTTGTCTCAGCCACAGAAGTCTGTTGAAGGAAAACACCTTGACCATCAGCGAGACTTCAATCCTTTGCCTGCAGGCGCTCATGCGGACTTTCGGCCGCGAAATCACGGAAAGATATAAATCAGAAGCAAAGGAAATTCATCCCACGGAGAAGAAGTTTGACCTGCTCATCCATCAGAACCGGGATTTGACATCGGACGTTGAACTTCTTTCTGGCGAAAAGGATGGCGGTGCCGAAGTGGAAACGCTGCGTCACATCATCCGCACCCTGCCGGCAAACTACTTCCCACGGTTTTGGACGCTGGACAACCAAACCCTTCCCGGCTTTTACGTGGAAGCCACGCTGAAGAACGGGGAATGGACGTTCAGCATTGACCGTTTCATAAAGCCATATTAGGGATAGTTATAACATGCATATGATAAAAATGGATCGGGAACAAATCCTAAATACTTTAGCAAATTACATAAAACTGATGTCCTCAGGTGTCAAAAAGCCAGGGATGACCGAAGGCCGCTCTGGATTATCTGTTTGTTTATTTGAAATTGCCCGTTTTTTAAAGGAAAAAACGTTAGAGAATTATGCATTCAAATTATTAAAACAATCATTGTTATCAAACACAAAAGACATTTCTATAGATTATGGATTATCTGGTGTAGGTTTTGCTCTGCATTATCTAATAGAAAACAAATTCGTCCAAGCGGATTTTGGTGAAATATTCCACGATAAACACCTTCATATTATTGATAAAATATTAAAATTAGACAACAAAAATATGTCCGAAAAAGACATGTTAGAACATTTAAAACTTAATTTATATCTATCAAGAATATACAACGGAAAAGACTCTTTGGCAATCCAATCATTCAATCATTGCTGTCTCTTATATTTCTCGTCAAAATGGGAACAAGCATACAAAAAACAAAAAACTATAGATATTGAAGATTTAAACATAAAATGGAGGAAGGCCCTCTCATACATATCATTACAAAATGAATCTATAAACCCATCTCTATTTAAATATTATAAGTTATTTCAGTATAAAGGACTTGTTAAATCAGACCCTTTTGTCATATACCATACTGTTCAAATGTCAACTTCGACTGAAGAGAATCGCATAATTCCTGACAATTTAATCAAACAGCATATCCATTTATTACAAGCAGGTATTTATAATTGGTTATCAGATTTTGCATCTCCTTTAGCCAATTGCCCAGAAATAAGAGAACGTTTTATGGAAATTTTCATTGTTGATTCTGATTCGGCATTAGAAAAAAAAATTAGGGAACTGATTTGGAATGATATGTCGAACCCTTTAAGTCTGAATTCTGGTATTGGAAGAGTTGTTCTTCAACTTTTATTTTGTTATATACCTGATAAAACGAGAATGCGTATAATAGATTTATTGTTACTATGATTAATAATCAAATTATTCTGCTAGAAATGACAGATAGCCAAACTGTCAATGGAGTTTCCAGATACATTGAGATGTTCTTGTTGGGAATACAAAAGTACAATATAAATATTGTTTATTTGAAATTCATTAAATATCAATCTGTCATACTACCAAAGATTCTGGACCGGAAATATTATAAAGAAATACAAATTCCCTTGCCATGTAACTTATCAGCTATTCTTAATGAAGAGTATTGGAACAAAGACTACATACATGCAACATATAATATCATAAAAAATGAAATCACACAAGGATGTATTCTGCATATTCATACAATGAATTTAATAGGATTTGCAAAATATGTGAAAAAACAGAAAAAAGCGACTATTATTGCCCACATTCACTGCATCCCATGGAAATACTTATTTAAGTATGAACAGAAAAAATTTAATTGTATATATTCTGAAATTTATCAGGGCCATAAAAAAACAAACAAATTTAATTTTATCTCTAAAGATGAAAAAGAAATATCAAAACATGCAGATTCGATTATCTGCGTCACACGTGACGCTACCGTGTTTTTTCAAAAGCATCTTAAAACACCACCTTCAAAATTATTTTTGATACATAATGGTTTGCACGATTTCCCAATTACAATGAAACCTTACAAAAAATCAAATACCATTAGATTGTTATTTGTAGGACAAATATCAAGATCAAAAGGAATCATCCCAATATTAGAGATGCTAGAACTTCTTGTAAAGGAAGGTATACAAGCAAAACTTACACTTGTTGGAGCCGAAGACAGGGAAATCAGTTCTTTGTTAGATACAAAATACTCTTATTACAACATAAAACGATTCGGTCAAGTTCATTATAAGCCGTTAATCAAATTATACCAAGAAAATGACATAGGATTAATCCCCTCCTTTTTTGAACAATGCAGTTATACTGCCATTGAAATGATGATGTTTGGGCTACCTGTAATTTTTGCAAATCATGATGGCCTAAAAGAAATTTTCACAGAAGAAGTTGCTATACCATTAAATGTTACTTTTTCGGAAGGGCTTGGTCTAACTATAAATATTTACGAATTTGCCAATATTATAAAATCATTAAACGATAACCCGTCAAAAATAAGCTGTTACAAAAGAAATGTTAGAAAGCACTATTTAAAGTTTTTCAACATAGGTACGATGATAAACAAAACATTAAATATATACAAGAAATACACAATCATATGAAGGAACCTAAAATTAGTATCATATTACCAGTATACAATGCTGGCAAATATCTAAAGGATTGTATCGATAGTGTTATCAATCAGTCGTTTAAAGATTTCGAATTATTAGCTATTGATGATGGTTGCACAGACAATTGTATGAAAATTTTAGAGTCATATAACGACAACAGAATTCGGATACATCATAAAGGCCACAATTTTATCAGAACTTTAAATTGGGGCATATTGAATGCAAAAGGTAAATATATTGCAAGGATGGATGCAGATGACATTATGCATATCGACCGTTTAAGAATACAATATAACATCATGCAATCAGACTCTCAAATAGATATTTGTAGTACATGGGTAAAAATATTCGGAGATATACCATAATAGTCTAAAAAGCGATCAAAGTTTAATGGGATACATTAGACATCCTTTATTGTTTTTATTAAGGAAAAATTTTATTTGCCATCCAAGTATTATGATAAGAAAGGCATTTCTCATGGAAAACGGATTGCTATATGAAAATTATGCTTATGCAGAAGATTACAAACTTTGGATTGAAGCAGCTAAAAAGAATGCTCTCTTTTACATTGAAGGACAAGAACTATTATATTATAGAATACACAAAAATCAAGTTGGAAATATGTACTATGACATACAAAATGAAACCAGCATAAAAATATATAATGAGATATTAGATTATCTCAAAACATTTTTACCAGATGATATTAATAATTTCATATACCATCTCAATTTACTGTGTGAAAAGCGTTTTATTGAACACACAACTTGCAAAGAACTGTTATTTGATGTTATAAAAAAAATGATAAATTCACGTCTGTCCAATGGAGAAGACATTCCCTTTTGAAAAACAATTATACAACAATGATTGTGGGCCAACATCCCTTTGGATGATAGCATTATATTATCGTCTTGGGATTAGTCGTTCATACGTTTATAAAAATTGTATTATAGAAGAATTAGGCGTTTCATTATTGTCGCTCTCGGAATGTGCAAATAAATTAGGTTTTCAAACAATTCCTATTGAGTGTTCATTAGAAGTTCTTTTACAAATATTTTCTAATCCTATTATTGCATTAATAAAGAAATCACATTATGTGGTTATTTATGATATCTGTGAACAATATTTTTGGATATCAGACCCGGCAATAGGGAGAGAGAAATATACACATGATGATTTCATGAAAATATGGTTAGGCAGTAGTGGAAAAGGTATTATTATAGATATTATATTTCTAAATTAGGGTGTCCAATATGTTGTGTCTATATTTATTCATAAGCAGGTGTAAATGCTACAATTAGAGAATGTAAAACTCAATCAGCATGCGTGAGGGAGCTCGCCTCTTCTGCATTGTGCGTAAACGCAAAAGTAATGAGTGGGAAGGGAAATGTGTGCCATAAGTTTTCGGATATGGAAAAAATGAAGTAAATTTGCGGTTGAAACGGAACGAAATATCGTATTAATGAAGAGAATATTCACACTGCTGGGCTGTATGTGCGCCTTTTTATGTATGACGGCCCAACCGCGATTTGTGGCAGAACGCGACATCACAAAAGTGGGGGAGTTGCAGTTCCAGGTGCCTAAGACCTTTGTACTGGGCTTTATAAACAAAGGCGACAAACCCTTGAAGATACTGAATGTACAACCCTCTTGTGGCTGTACCACAGCGGAATACAGCCAGTCGGAAATAGCGCCCAACGAACGGGGAGAAATCAAGGTGACTTTTGATGCCAAGATGCTTGGCACGTTTTACAAGGATTTTGAGATTCATACCAATGCCGCACAGGAACCTGTCTACATGGCGTTGCAGGGCATTGTGGTAAAGGAAGTGAAGGACTACAGTGCCGACTTTCCCATTGACTTGGGTAATGTGCGCCTGATCAGCAACTATGTGGAGTTTGACGATGTGAACCGTGGCGATTATCCAGAGCAGATCATCCGTGTGATGAACACAGACCGCACGGCATACAAGCCCGAACTGATGCATCTTCCGCCCTATCTGACCGCCATTTACGAACCCGAGTACATTCCGGGCGGAAAGGCCGGCATCATCCGTATTAGGCTGGATAGCAAGAAACTGTTCCAGTTGGGCCTGAACCAGACCAGTGTGTATCTGGCCCGTTATATGGGAGATAAGGTGAGTGAGGAAAACGAGATTGTGGTATCGGCAGTGCTTTTGCCGGACTTCTCCAACCTTACGGCAGACCAGATGGACCAGGCACCGGAGCTTACGCTCTCGGAAGAGGAACTGGACTTTGGTAGCATGGGAGACAAGCGGAAGCTGACCCGCAAGCTGGTGATTACGAATACAGGAAAATCCACATTGAACATACGTCAGGTACAGGTGTTCAACCGCTCGTTGTCCGTGTCGTTGGGCAACCGCAGTCTGGCACCGGGAAAGAGTACCAAACTGAAGGTGACGGTGAATGCCAAATATATGAAAAAGGCCAAGGCCCGTCCGCGTGTGCTCCTTATCTCGGACGACCCCAAGCATCCGAAGACGATTGTCAATGTGCATGTTACGGAATAAATTTTAAAAGAGATTTGTTATGCTTCATCCAGAAAATGACCCTGAATACAAGGGTCTTACCGTAAATAGCGGAGTGGCGCCGGTTTCCATAGTGAACCCCTATCTGAAGCGCGGACGTTTTGCCCGCAAGAAAATGTCAGTGACAGATTATGTGGAAGGCATCCTGCGTGGCGATGTGACAGTGCTTGGCCAGGCCGTAACGCTTGTGGAAAGCACACATCCGGATCATCAGCAGGTGGCGCAGGAGGTGATAGAGAAGTGTCTGCCTTATTCGGGCAAAAGCATCCGTGTGGGCATTAGCGGTGTGCCGGGCGCAGGAAAGAGCACCAGCATTGACGAATTTGGTGTGCATGTGCTGAAGGAGTATGGTGGCAAACTTGCAGTGTTGGCCATTGATCCCAGTAGCGAGCGCACCAAGGGCAGCATCCTGGGTGACAAGACTCGTATGGAAAAGCTGTCAGTACACCCCGATTCTTTCATCCGTCCCAGTCCCTCGGCCGGTTCTTTGGGTGGTGTGGCGCGTAAGACCAGAGAGAGCATTATCCTTTGTGAGGCGGCAGGCTTTGACAAGATATTTGTGGAAACGGTTGGAGTGGGCCAGAGCGAGACAGCCTGTCATTCCATGGTAGACTTCTTCCTGTTGATTCAGTTGGCAGGAACGGGCGACGAGTTGCAGGGCATCAAGCGTGGTATTATGGAGATGGCCGATGGTATTGTGATAAACAAATGCGATGGCAACAACGTGGAGAAGTGCCAGCTTGCGGCAAACCAGTTCCGCAACGCATTGCACCTGTTCCCCATGCCGGAAAGCGGATGGACTCCGAAGGTGCTTACCTACAGCGGTTTCTTCGGTTACGGAGTGAAGGAAGTATGGGATATGGTTTACCAATACTTTGACTTTGTAAAAGAGAACGGCTATTTTGAATTCCGTCGTCAGGAACAGGCAAAGTATTGGATGTATGAAAGCGTAAACGAGCAGTTGCGGAACAGTTTCTATCATCAGCCGACCATTGCAGATATGCTCAAGGCATCTGAAAAAGATGTGCTTGAGGGACGCAAGACGTCATTCGTGGCAGCTAAGCAACTCCTCGATGCGTACTTTGCACTCCTCCATTAACCATTTGGGGGTGCTTGTGGCACCGCAAATACCCACAGAACGGCAGTTCTGGAACCATTCGGTTTCGATTTCGCCGGAAGTGTCAATCATGTAGGAACGTGGATTCACGTTCCTACATTCGTTATATAGGACTCTTCCGTTGCTGCTTTTTCGTCCGCAGACAAAAAGAATTACATCGTGACGCGATGCAAATTCGCGGATGTGCGGCATGCGGTTGGCCACTTGTCGGCAGATGGTGTCGTAATAGGTGAAAGTGGCGGTGGAGGAGATGTGTAGCTGGATGTATTCCACAATCTTGCGGAACTCGTCCAGTGGTTTGGTGGTCTGTGAGTACAGGCAGATGTCACGCTCGAAATCCAGAAGCCTGACGTCCTCGAACTTCTCGATGACAATGGCTGTGCCTTGGGTTTGCCCCACCAGTCCCAGCACTTCGGCATGACCGTTTTTTCCGAAGATGACAATCTGCTTCTGCTTGCTGGTGTCGGCATCGTATTCGCGCTTGATGCGTTCCTGAAGATGCAGCACTACGGGACAGGTGGCATCTATGATTTCGATTTCCTGTTCCCGTGCCAGCTGATAGGTGCGGGGTGGCTCGCCATGGGCGCGGAGCAGCACTTTTGCCTTGTTGAGTTTCTGATAGGCCTCGTGGTCAATGGTGATGAGGCCCAAACGTTTCAGACGGTCACACTCCTTGCCGTTGTGTACGATGTCGCCCAGACAATACAGTTTGCCACCGTTTGTCAGTTCTTCTTCCGCCTTGCCGATGGCTCGGGTTACTCCGAAGCAGAATCCGGACCCCTGGTCAATCTCAATTTTCATTGGTTACTCTTTTGAATTGTTCCATCAGCCATTCCTTTTGTTCGGCTATTGTCATGTGGCTGTTGTCCAGCACAATGGCGTCCTCTGCTTGTCGCAAGGGACTTATCTCGCGGGTGGTGTCAATGCGGTCGCGTTCCTGTACGTTCTTCAGAATGTCGTTGATGTCGCAAGCCATGCCTTTTGCCGTCAGCTCGTCAAATCTGCGCTTGGCGCGGATTTCGGCTGATGCCGTAACGAAAATCTTGAGTTCGGCATCGGGGAAGACAACAGTTCCAATGTCACGGCCGTCCAGGATTACTCCTTTTTCCTTGCCCATGAGTCTCTGCTGCTGCACCATTGCTTCGCGGACAAAGTCCAATGTGGCAATGGGACTTACGTATGAGGCCACTTCCATGCCACGGATTTCCTGCTCCACACAGACTCCGTTAAGGTGGGCCAAGGGGCGGCCTGTGGCCTGGTCCAGTGCAAAGGTTATCTTGATGTCGGCCATCTTCTCTTTCAGAAGAGCCGTGTTGATTCCCTCAGACGTGATAAGTCCGTTCTGTAAGGCATAGAGGGTGACGGAACGGTACATCGCACCGGTGTCAATATATACATAGCCGATTTCGCGAGCCAGGTCTTTGGCCATTGTGCTTTTACCGCAGGAAGAATATCCGTCAACGGCAATTGTGATCTTCTTCATTGATGACTTGTTCTTTATATTATTATAATGTGTGTTTATTTAGTCTTGTGAAGGCTGTATGCCAGAGAGAATGCCAGGGTGGGGGCGCCTACATGGTATTTTCCGTATGCCATTCCCAACTTGATGCGGTTGAGGTTGAGCCCGGCACCAAAACTCAGACCGGCAGCGTGGGACGAGCCGGCAGCCTTCATCTCATAGGCTCTGCGGAAGTTGTAACCGGCAGCCACGTAGAAGAGATGGGTCGGTGTGATATCCACTCCCAGATTGAAATGGTTTGTGAAAATACGTCCGTTGCTGGTCTTCTTCCCGGCAGAGAAGTAATCGTCGCTGCTCCATCTGGTCAGGTCTACAAGCGTGAGCGAGAACTTGATGGGCGCATGTCCCAATCCCTTTGTGAATCCCACTTCAAGGTCGAAGGGAAGGCGTTCATGATGGTCGGCAAAAGATTTTACCTGTCCGCCGATATTCCTGGCGGCAGCGGAAAGTGAGAAGTCTTTCTCTTCAAGGAAATAATTGATGCCCAAGTCCACTGCAAGTGCGCATGAGGTGAATTCGCCATAGTGCGAGTAGATAATCTTTCCGCTGGCGCCTCCGGCCCAATTCTCACCTAACATATAACTATATGTACCGCTGACGGCCATATCCAAGGCAGACATTGTTCCCAACACCTCGCCCGAGGCGGATGTTTCCTGCATGGAACCGTAGCCCACGAACTGCACACCGGCTCCCCATGTGCCACGTTTGCCTGCATGTTGGGCATACGAGGCGCTTCCGTTCTTGGCTCCTTTCATGAAGGTCATGAAGTTCAGCCCAAGTGTTTTGTCGCTGACACTTGAGAGCAGGGCGGGGTTGTGGAAGGCCAGGGAAATGTCATCTTCAATTAAGGAAATGTTTTTGCCTCCCAAAGCCGTTGCGTGCGATGATGTGGGCAGATTCAGAAAATTGAAAACACTGGTGCTTTCCAGTGCCTTTAACGACAAGTTTGCGGCACAGAATAATGCGATGAGTGTTATGGGGCATTTTCGGGACATAGTTTATCTATTTCTGTGCCAAAGATAGTGCATTTTCCCGCAATATGAGGCCTTAAAGAAGAAAAAATACACATGAAGGAAAAAAAATGGGCAGTTGGGGGGCGTAAAATAAAAAAAATGTACTACATTTGCCCCAAAGAGACGAAAATAAAGAAAAAAACACATATATGGAAACCAACAAAACGCTAAACGAAGAACTTCGGAGCCAGAAGTCAACAGGTATCTTGATTGGCTATGTCTTGGCTTTGGCCGCCATGTTTGTGGCCTTCGAGTACACACAACGTGAAATCAAGATTGTAGAGACAGAAAAGATCTATGATTTCAAGATGGAAGAGGACATGATTCCCATTACACAGCAGCAGGTTGTGGTGGCTCCTCCTCCAGCAGCAGCGCCCAAGGTGGCTGAAATCATCAACATTGTGGAGGATGAGACTGAAATCCCCGAGGAAGAAGTGGAAACCTCTGAAGAAATGAATCAGGCTATTACTGCCGTAGTAGGTACTGGTGCTCCCTCTGCTGTTGTGGCAACAGGTCCTGTTGGCCCCGTTGTGGAAGCTGACGATGATGACCGTATCTATGACGTGGTAGAGCAGAACGCACAGTTCCCCGGTGGTGACGCTGAGTGTATGAAGTGGTTGGCAGAGAATCTGAAGTATCCTTCAATCTGTCAGGAACAGGGTGTTCAGGGTCGTGTTGTGGTTAAGTTTGTGGTTAACCGAGACGGTTCTATCGTAGATGTGGAAATCGTTCGTTCTCCCGACCCCAACCTCTCAAAGGAGGCTGAGCGCGTGGTTAAGATGATGCCCAAGTGGCAGCCTGCCCGTCAGGGAAACAAGGCTGTACGCTCTCGCTTCAACTTGCCCGTAATGTTCCGTCTGAACTAATGAACAGCATAAATATTTTATAAGAACAAGTGTCTTGAGGTTGCTCTCCGATGGTGGGCAACCTCATCTTTTATTTATGGAGAATCCTTCCTTTAACTCCCGATATGAATATGTATACGAGTAATGAAATTCTGAAATTGGTAAACGAGGCGTTGGAGAATAAGGTGTACGACCGCAAGCCTCAGAGTCTGTATGAACCCATGAAGTATGTGCTTTCGCTTGGTGGAAAACGCATTCGTCCGGTGTTGATGCTTATGGCTTATAACCTTTATCGTGAAGATGTGAACCGTATCATGACAAATGCGTTGGCCATTGAAACTTACCACAATTACACATTGCTTCATGACGATTTGATGGACCGGGCCGATGTGCGTCGTGGAAAACCCTGTGTGCACAAGGTATGGGATGACAATACGGCCATTTTGAGTGGTGACGCCATGCTTGTGCTTTCTTATCAAATGATGGCGCAATGTGACCGGGACAAGCTGGCTCAGGTGATGGACCTTTATACAGAGACTGCTTTGCAGATAGGCGAAGGTCAGCAGTATGACATGGAGTTTGAGACGCGTAATGATGTGCGTGAAGAGGAATACATAGAGATGATTCGTCTCAAGACGTCTGTCCTTTTGGCTTGCGCCCTCAAACTTGGAGCTATCCTTGCCGATGCTCCCCAGCAGGATGCCGATGCCTTGTATGCGTTTGGCGAAAAGATGGGACTGGCGTTCCAGTTGCAGGACGACTATCTGGATGTGTACGGCGACTTCAAGGTTTTCGGAAAGAAAATTGGTGGTGACATCCTTTGTAACAAGAAGACCTTTATGTTGATTAACGCCTTGGCAAAGGCTGATCCGGAGAAGCGTGAAGACTTGGGCCGTTGGTTGGCGGCAACTGATTATGTGCCCGAAGAAAAAGTGAAGGCGGTTACACATATATATAATGAGCTTGATATCCCTCAGCTGGCATTGGACAAGATAAATGCATACTTTGAAGAAGCCAAGACTGCTCTTGAAAGCGTGCAGGTGGCTGACGAGAAGAAACACTATTTGTGGGAACTGGCGGAACAGATGCTGGGACGCCAATCTTGATTCCGTGCTGAATAAAAAGGTATGATAGATACGCACAGCCATATTTACGTGGAGGAGTTTGCCGATGATGTGGATGATGTGGTTTCACGGGCACAACAGGCAGGGGTAGAAAAGATTCTATTACCTAACATCAATAGGGAGAGCATTGAGCCAATGTTGGCGTTGTGCCATCGGTATCCGGGTTATCTTTATCCCATGATTGGCCTTCATCCCGAAGATGTCAAGGAAGACTGGGAACAGCTTCTCTCGGAAATGGGAGCCATGTTGCAGCAGCCAGGCAACCCGTTTGTGGCAGTGGGCGAAGTGGGGCTCGACTTTTACTGGGACAAGACGTTTAGTGAGGAGCAGAAGAAAGCGCTCGATGTGCAGATTCAATGGGCTGTCCGTTATGGTTTGCCTTTGATGATTCATTGCCGCGATGCGCATGACGAGCTGTTGGAAGCGCTTGCTCCCTATAAGGGAGTCGGACTTAAAGGCGTTTTTCATTGCTTTGGCGGAACATCTGAACAGGCGAACGCTCTTTTGGAACATGAGGGATTTGTCTTGGGTATAGGTGGTGTGCTAACTTTTAAAAAGTCCCCTCTTCCTGCCGTATTGGCTGAAACCTCACTTGACCGTATTGTTGTGGAAACAGATGCCCCTTATCTCGCGCCTGTGCCCTATCGCGGAAAACGTAATGAAAGCGCCTATTGCGTGGAGGTTTTCAAGAAATTGGCCGAGTTGTACCAGGTTACTCCGGAAGAAGTGTCAATACGGACAAATATGAATGTGAGACGTATATTCGGTGTGCTTTGAGCGTGCGTTTGAACAATATTTTAAGAAAAATTAGACATTCTAAGCATTTTTTATGCAAAAAGATATGGTGTTGTACAAAAAAAAGGATATTTTTGTATCCGAAAACGTGTATTAGCATTGTTTAACGCATGTAATATGCACTGTTGGAGAGATGCTCGAGTGGCTGAAGAGGCACGCCTGGAAAGCGTGTATACGTCAAAAGCGTATCCGGGGTTCGAATCCCCGTCTCTCCGCAAATTTAATGAAGAAAAAGATCAAATAAAAAAATAAGTTTAATTAATTAAAAAAACACAACACAATGAAAAAGTTATTTGCAATTGTTGCGATGGTTGCTGCTTGCTCATTCGGAGCAAATTCAACCGTAATGGCTCAGGAGGAGGCTTCGGCCGCCGACACTACTTTGGTAGCAGATTCAACTGCTGTTGACTCTGCTGCAGTTGAGGAACCCGCAGTAGAAGAACCTGCTGCTCCCGTAGTAGAAGAACAGACTGAAAGTCTGCACAAGGCTTTGAAGACTAAGTTCATCGAAGGAGACGCTGGTTTCATGTCTTTGGTTGCTATCGCTTTGGTACTGGGTCTCGCATTCTGTATTGAGCGTGTTATCTATTTGAGCTTGGCTCAGGTTAATACCCGTAAGTTCGCTGCAGAACTGGCTGCTTTGGTTGCTGCTGGTAAGATTGCAGATGCTATTCAGAAGTGTAAGAACACCCGTGGTCCCGTGGCTCAGATTAGCCTCAAGGCTATGAACTGCTTGAACAGCAACGAGCAGAATGACATCGCCACTATCGAGCGTACCATCAACATGGAAGCTGAAGTTCAGGGTTCTTATCTGGAAGAGAACTGCTCTTGGATTACTCTGTTTATCGCTATGGCTCCCTCTCTCGGATTCTTGGGTACTGTGATCGGTATGGTTATG
>JAFYQQ010000039.1 GCA_017559845.1 Bacteroidaceae bacterium
ATAAACATAAACGACCTGCTGAACAAGCAGAAGATAGAGTCCAACCGAATAGAGTTCAAGAAGGGTTGGAATCCAGCGAGTATATATCACAGTGTATGTGCGTTCGCTAATGATTTTGATGATCTAGGTGGTGGTTACATTGTGGTTGGAGTTGATACAGACGATGCAACAGGAGTCGCTATTCGCCCTGTTGAAGGTATACCAACAGAAAAGATTGATGGCATTCTTCAGGATATGGTAGGCTACAACAACAAGATTTCTCCTTACTATATGCCTCGCACTAGTGTGGAGGAAGTGGATGGTAAGTCTGTGCTTGTGATATGGTGTCCGGCAGGAATCAACCGACCATACTCTGTTCCAGAGAACGTAACTGCCAAGAGTAATACAAAGGAGTATTTCTATGTCCGTAGTGGCACGAGCAGTATTATAGCCAAGGGTGAAGTTCTTGATGAACTGCGGGAGTTGGCAAGCCGCGTGCCATTTGATGAACGTGGTAATCCCGATATTAAGATAGAAGATATTTCAACACTGCTATTACGTGAATATTTGGTTAAGGTGGGTAGCAAACTTGCTAATGAACTATATACCAAACCTCTCGAAAGTATTTTGGAGCAAATGGATTTGTATGTCGGTCCAAAGGAAAATCGTATGCTTAGAAATGTAGCAGCTATGATGTTCTGTGAAGACCCAAGCAAATTCTTTAAGCGTACACAAGTTGAAGTGGTATATTTCCCTGAAGGACGATTGAACAATCCAAACAACTTATACGAAGGTCCTGTGATTAAGGGTTCCATAACACAGATAATTGATAGGACATTGGAATATCTGAATCGTATGCTTGTTATGCAGACGGTGATAAAACCAAAGGATAGTAGTAGAAGTCAAAAGTTTGTCACTTATCCATATCAAGCATTGGAAGAGAGTGTAACAAACTCACTCTATCATAGAGATTATCGTGAATGGGAGCCAGTGGTTATCACTGTAGAACCTCAAGGAATCACCATACAGAATGTTGGCGGCCCCGATAGAAGTATATCTGCTGCCGATATTTCAAGATGCGAAATCTTAGTATCTAAACGTTATCGTAATCGCAGGCTCGGGGAATATCTTAAGGAATTGGATTTGACGGAAGGTCGCAGTACCGGTATTCCAACAATCCAAAATGTTTTGGAGAATAATGGTTCACCACGAGCTACTGTAGTTACTGACGATGAACGAACCTTCTTTAGAATAACCATTCCTTGTCATGAAGCTGCTGGTAATATTATCGCAGACATTGCTCATAAAGATGGTTCACTAAAAGCATCTAAACGAGGTTCACTAAAAACTGCACTACAAAGTGCACCAAAAAGTGCACCAAAGAGTGCACCAAAAAGTGCACCAAAGAGTGCACCAAAGAGTGCACCAAAGAGTGCGCTCAAAATTATAGAGCAAATAAGTAATAACCCACGAGCAACCATGACAGATTTAGCAAACCTAACTGGTTATTCCAGAAGATGGGTTGTGCAAACGATGATTCGCCTTCAAGAACAGAATATCATAAAACGTATTGGAACGAACAGGTCTGGTTATTGGGAAATTATAGGTAAATAGTAAAATTGAGATAAAGATGCTGTTAGGACAAAAGATAAAAGAATTAAGAATGGAGAATGGAGTGCTACAACGACAATTAGCCTCCCTCCTCGAAATTGACACCCCGATGTTTTCAAAAATCGAAAGAGGTGACAGACGTGCCAAACGTACACAAGTTATTCAAATAGCTAACTATTTCAACATTGATGAAAAAGAACTTCTCACTCTCTGGGTTGCCGATAAAGTCCTCGATGCTGTGAAAGATGAGGAAGAATTAAAGTCAGATGCAATTAAAGTGGCTCAATCAAGCATAAACTTGTAATTACACAGCCAAAT
This sequence comes from Bacteroidaceae bacterium, assembly GCA_017559845.1. Taxonomy (GTDB): domain Bacteria; phylum Bacteroidota; class Bacteroidia; order Bacteroidales; family Bacteroidaceae; genus Physcousia. The sequence continues at coordinate 1,909 of JAFYQQ010000039.1, forward strand.
AAAGACTTATTATTTACACATCGCATAAAGAAAATTATTTACAATAATGTCTAGAGGGAATGGCCCGTTTCCTTGTTGCGAGCAGTGAAACAAAGGAAATGCGCCCAGTTGGGCAGAAAAGTCAGCCTAACTGGGAAAAAATATTTTCTCAACTGGGGAGATTTTTCTTTCCAGTTAGGGAGGCAAAAATGGGTATATATAAGAGATGTTGTTCTATGGCTATCGGTTTTGCGTTTCTACATGCTCGGGATTTCCTTCTTGCTTTCCGAAAATTCCTGACAAAGCCAGCTGACGAGTTATCCGGGAGTGTCTTCGTGAGTAATTCAAGTAAAATCGAAACAGGTTCTAATTGGTCATTCTAACGCAGTACTACTGCAAGTGACAGAGAAGATATACTGCAAGTAACAATGCAGTAGTACTGCGATGGGTCATGCAGTAGTACTGCTCAGGAAAACGCACCGTGGTGCGATGGGCAACGGATGCTGGTGCGATGAATAGAATTCCGGGCAAAGCATCAAAATACGTTCTTTATAAGAACATCGTCATATAGACTGGTATGTAATCTACACCATTTTCACGTTTGTAATCCTTTGTGTAGATTACATATTTGTTCATTATACGGTCTGAGTACTTAGTGCAAAATTCGTCCAATGATTTGTGCGATTTATATCCAGATGATTTTACTTCAACAGGAGATATCTTGTGCTTTTCTGTGATGATAAAATCTATTTCGTAATATTTCTTGCCATCCGCATAAGGTATGGTGTGATAGAACAAATTCTTACCTGTTGCCCTTAACATCTGAGCAATCATATTTTCATACACATATCCAAGGTTGGTGCTCAATTTATCACTTAGCAGTTTCTCATAGATAATATTCTCCGTTATATCACCATCCATGAATGCAAGTGTAACGAACAGACCTGTATCAGATGTATACATCTTGAAATAGCCAGTATTCTTTGTCAACGCCAGACCTACATTCGGATCGCCTGAATGAAATGCGACGTTGGTCGTCATAGAGTCTTCCATATCCTTTATGATATTCATTACCCTATCCACTTTTTCTTCAGGTATTGCACTTCCCACCTGATAGCGAGATGTATTTCTGCTTAATTGGGCAGGTATGGCATCATACATAGCCTTTGCTCGCCCGGTACCATCAATCTTGCCGAAATCCTCCTCGTACAAAGCAATTATATCCCGTTTCGCCAAGTCCACCGCAGTAAAATTGTTCGTTTTAACGTATGCGGAAACTGCTTGCGGCATACCTCCAACAAGCATGTACAGACGGAAATCCCGTATAAGCTTTCTGTGAGCAACATCACCAAGCGACATTTTCTTCTCAAATGCACTACGCAACAGTGGAACAGTTGCCGTATCGCCTAATGCCCATCTGAACTCTTCATAGTCCATGGGGAACATGTCTACCTTTGTTTCCTCGCTTGGGATAATAATGTTCTTGCTCTTAGACCTTACTGAGATTAAAGAACCGGTTTCTATATAGTCATACCTATGATCCTTTACAAGGTGCTTGATAGCCTGCCTTGCCAATGGTTGTAACTGTACCTCATCGAATATAATAACTGATTCCCTCTCATATAATTCTACCTGAAAGATAAATTGCAGTCTGATAAAAAGAAAATTCAAATCGGATATATCATTAAACAAGTCGCTTACTTCCTTAGAAACTTTTGAGAAGTCAATCAATATGTATGACCTATACTCATTGCGTGCAAACTCCTCGGCAATTGTAGATTTGCCAACGCGGCGAGCACCTTGTATAAGTAAAGCGGTGTCACCATTACGTTCCTGTTTCCATTTGAGCATAGTGTCATACATTTTCCTCTTAAAACGAATCATTTCCTCTGCCATAGTCTTTTGATTTTGATGCAAAAATAAGGCTTTTTTTTCTTCCCCACCAAATGTTTTTGTCCCAAAGTGCCGTTTTCCACCAAATTTACAATGCCATATTTGCCGTTTTCCACCAAATTTATTTGCAGCGAATTGCCGTTTTCCACCAAATTTGTCAGAATCAAAAGCGTATTACTGCTTGCAATTGTTTATCTGCCTGAGCTGTTTTCTACCCTCCTCTTACAAACTTCATCTATTTGAGAAGATTTGCCTTCTTGGTTCTTTCATTTCTTTGTTGTACCTTTGCCAAAGAAACCATTAAAAATCATGCTTATGATGACATTACTGCCCAAACATTATTCATGCAGGATTCTGGCATTTCTTTGCCTATTGACAATATCGGATTTCCAACTTGCTTTTGCCCAGAACTGCACCAACCTGCCGGGAGAGGACGGCCAGAAGCCCGCCATCAATTATGACTATTTCCCCAGTAGGCAACATGCCTTTGTTTGGCGGAACTGGACACTTGTACCCGCAGAACGGCTGGCACAGGTCCTTGGCACCACCACCGGAAACGTGGAGCAACTGGCACAATCTATGGGCCTTGACCGGAAACAACGTATAGAAGCGGAATGGGGCCCCCCCCGAGGGTATATCACCATCCTCCGCCGCAACTGGCACCTACTGCCCTACGACCAACTGCTAACGCTATTGGGCATGACCAGGGAAGAACTGGGCTACAGGCTGATAGAGGACGACTTCCTGTGGACCAAGCTGGGCAAGGTGAAACCCAAATGCGATCTGCTTGTCTATACCCAGCCCGACCGCCACACCCAGAAAAAGGCTGCCCGTTTTGCCCGGGATGTACAGGATTTTGTACGTACTGCCCAGTATCCATCCGAACCTCGGTTTGGTTTTATGCGTGCTTTTGAAAAGGTCCAGAAAAAAAGTGCGCCACGCAAGGATTCTACGGCCGAAAGCTTTGAATTCCGCATGATATTCCCCTACTTCACGGATTATGGCGACCCTTTGCTCGACAAGGAACTGTCATCCTATCCCGAAGAGCTTTTCCGCCAGTTGTCCGAAGTGGGAGTGAACGGAATATGGTTACACTCGGTTCTTCGTATGATGGTGCAGCCCAACGAGATTTTCCCAGGTGACCCGTTGGCCGGCAAACGTATTGAAGGTTTAAAGCAATTGGTGGAACGGGCTGCAAAATACGGTGTAAAGGTATACCTGTATCTTAACGAACCACGTGCCATGGACACTTCCTTTTTTCAAGGCAATGCCAGCCGTGAGGCTCTTGCCGGTCCCGAGGTGGGCGGCCTGCGTCCTTTCTGCACTTCCCATCCTCAGGTAAGAGCATGGATCTCCAATGCTTTAGAGCAGCTTTTCCGGCAAGTGGACGGTTTGGGTGGCGTGTTCACCATTACCGCCTCCGAGAACTTTACATACTGCGGTTCACGAGGAGCGGCCCACCAACATTGCCCCCAGTGCAGCAAACGCGATTTTGCTTCCTTGGCCGTTGAATTGAACAAGGCCATAGAAGAAGGAGTTCACCGCGGCAATCCCGATGCCAAAGTCATTGTATGGGACTGGGGATGGCCCGACAACCAGAGCGAGCGCATCATTACCCAACTTCCCAAAAGCTGCTGGTTCATGTCTGTCAGCGAATGGTCGCTTCCCATTGAGCGGGGTGGTGTGGCATCACAAATCGGCGAATATTCCATCTCGGCCGTAGGACCTGGCCCACGGGCTCAACGGCATTGGGAGATGGCCCGCCGTGCCGGTTTGCGAACGGTGGCAAAGGTGCAGGTAAACGCCAGTTGGGAAATGGCCGTAGTACCATCCGTTCCTGTGCTTAATCTGGTGGCCGAACATGCACAGAATCTCTCCACCCAAAACATTCAAGGCGTAATGCTCAGCTGGTCATTGGGCGGATACCCTTCGGAAAACCTCAAATTGTTCCAAAATTTCCGTCCCGGCGACAAGGCCGAGGATGCCATCCACCGTCTTGCCGTTTCGGAATATGGAGAAGAGGCAGCACCTGTGGTACAGGAGGCATGGCGTTTGTGTTCCGAGTCGTATCGTCAATACCCCTACCATATGGTGATGCTTTACAAGGGGCCTCAGCACATGGGACCTTCCAACCCCATACTCTCCCACCCTTCTGGCTACAACGCCACAATGGTGGGCCTGCCCTATGACAATTTGGACGGATGGCGGGCAGTTTATCCAACTGGCATTTGGTTGCAACAAATGGACCGTTGCGCCCAAGGTTTCCACGACGGAGCATTGCTTCTCGAAAATGCCAGAAAAACCATTCCAAAAAAATACCGGAAAGCATTGGAGACTGAAATCAGACGCATGCGTGCCGTTTACATCCACCTGAAATCAGGCGCCGAACAGGGACGTTTCATTGATGCCCGCAACCGACTTGCCAACACCCAAGACGAGGCGGAACGCCAGGAATGCCGCCAGGCCATGCAGAAAGCCCTTGAGGCAGAACGCAGCCTCATCGTCCAGATGCTTCCCATCGTCAGCAAGGATTCCTCCATCGGCTATGAGTCCTCCAACCAATACTTTTACATTCCGTTGGATTTGATTGAGGCTTTGGCCAGCATCGCCCATGCCGAACGGGAATTGGAGTAAAACCTTGGTCATATAGGCGTAAGTTTTATCCATTATGGGGGCATAAGGACAAATCGAACATTTTACCCCTTTTTTATGCCATAAGACTGACTTAATTTATTCCGAACTTTGTTCCATGATTAAAGGAATAAAGCATTATGTGACAAGGCATTTCGCATTGGCAGCATTAGGCCTGTCTGCCATTGGCATCAACAGTTGCGAGATGTTCGAGGTACACCCCTATGACACACAGGTCAAAGGAGAAAAGAACCTGAACCAAAGGAGCATCCGACAAATTGAAGAAGCCCTTTCAAATAAAGACACCATACGTTTTGCCTTTATCAGCGACACACAGCGTTGGTATGACGAGACCAAAGACTTTGTCTCTGCCATAAACAAGAGAAATGACATAGATTTTGTCATCCATGGCGGAGACCTGTCCGATTTTGGCGCCACACACGAGTTCATCTTACAACGCGACATCCTTTTACGCCTCAATGTTCCATGGGTAACCCTTTTGGGGAACCACGATTGCCTGGGCACAGGAGAAGACGTGTATGAAGACATCTTTGGAGACCCCAATTTCCACTTCGTGGCTGGAGAGACTCTTTTCGTCTGCCTGAATACGAACTGTATGGAATATGACTACTCCGAACCGGTTCCGGATTTCAGTTTCATCGAAGGCTTGTTGAAAGGACTTCCCAAAGGAGTAAAACGGACAATTGTGGCCATGCACGTTCCGCCCTTCGACTTGGAGTTTAACAACAACGTGGCCAAAGTGTTCCAACTCTATCTGCACCAATTCCCCAATTTCCAATGTTGCATCTACGGCCATGGCCACCGCTATGCCACAGACGACCTTTTCGGGGACAGCATCCTTTACCACCAGACACCTTGTGCCAAGAAGCGCGGTTATATTGAATTTACCCTAACTCCAAACGGATATGAACAGCATCTGGTCAATTACTAAGTTCTCCTGGAAATGGCAGCGGTTGTTCTGTCTGATCTTTTTCGCCGGATTGTCCGTCTGCATCCATGCTCACACTTCTGACAGTTTGCGCATTGGGGAGAAATATCATCGACGCGTATCCCGCTACCGCAAAGCATGGAACCACATCATCCCCACCTATTCTAAAATACAATATGCCGGGGGCATGGGGCTCCTGAGCATAGGTATGGGATGGGATTACGGCAAGCAAAGTCAATGGGAAAGCGAGATGTTCCTGGGTTTCATCCCACGCTATTCGTCAGACGAGGGCAAAGCCACCTTTACCATAAAACAGAACTACATTCCATGGCACAAGCCTTTGGGCAAGATTGTCCACATCAAGCCATTTACCTGCAGCCTATACTTGAACACCATCTTCAACGATGAGTTCTGGACACAGGAACCCGACCGCTATCCCACTGGATATTATGGTTTTTCCACCCGCGTCCGCATCAACCTGTCTATAGGCCAACGCATTCAGTTCTGCATTCCCCAACAAAAACGGCAGTTCAGCAAAAGCATTTCCCTTTATTATGAAATCAGTGTCAGCGACCTCTATCTCATCAGTGCCGTCACGAATCATCTGAAACCAAGCGACGTTCTCCGCCTGTCTTTTGGCATAAAGAGCGACATCTTTTAAGCTCTATCTGTATCGTCTGTTATCATTCTATATTTCTCGGTTGACTACTTCATTAGTTCCCTTTTCCGCAGCAATGCTTGTATTTTTTACCGCTGCCACAAGGACAGGGATCATTGCGATTCACCTTGCCAAAAGAGACCGGATTTAAAGAATCATCCAAGAATGAGAACAACGATTCCATGTCATCGTAATTGTATGCCATATTTTTAGCCGGACGCTGTTTTACGGCAGAAAAAGGCTTGCGTACCTGCTTCAATGTGTTCATTTCCTGCGGTGTATGGCCTTCCAACAGCCAGTGGGGCATATTGTCCAGATAATCATAGAACAAGCCCATCGCCCTTTTATACAACGGACCATCAAGTTCAAGATCCAATGTGTCGAGTACTACGTTTTCGAAAAATAATTCTGGAGGGAACAACAGGTCATCCGCTTCCTGCTGATGCATGAAAATGTACCATATTTCATGACAGGTTTCTATTGCCTTCCATTGATCCATCCCCAAATCCTTGATAAGCATATTGCAGAAAGCCTCATACTTCTGATTTGGAATCAGTGGACAAGGTTTGCGGGCAGCCATCATCACTTCCATATCTGAAAATTGTCTGTATTGTTTTACCCCTTTTCCTTTTTTCTTTATCTCGCGCACCAAATCGTCCGGCATGTCCCATCCGTAAAGGGACACATAGACCAAATTTTCGTTGTCCGATGTGCCACACCTAGTCCATGATTCCATCCATTTCATCAGTAACGATTCCTCCCTTACCTCCGCCAAAACCTGTTCCGCCTCTTCTACGGTTATGCCTTCCAAACGTGCTATCTCGCATACAAGCCTCTCATGGCTTATCTGTCCATAAAGGTTTGTCAACCCCAATATGCAGCTTTCTATTCCTATTCGCTTTTGGTTACATCGGTCGTTAAGAGCATCTTCAATGTGGGGGACTAATGCGCTGCGCAGTTCTTCAGGGAAATGCATGTAATAGTTTCCGGCCTTGTCATGCCAACCTTCAGCCAAACCATAATAGTAAAACAGAGGCTTGTCATAATCGTCGTACACATCCACAATATCCGGTCCATCCTCACCCTCTTTAAGCCTCTCAATAATTTGCAACTCATATAAGGGCAACTGATCAAGCACTTTACGAGGATTATCAAGCAAGGCTTGGGCATACTGTCGCTTAATTTCCTTTTCGCCGGCACTCTCATCTACAGTGAGATTCAGGTTCTCTGCAAAATCAACAATATCCGCCTTGCTCAATTTTTTCATGGCATCAAGCAACGAGATGGGACGGGGAGATTCTATCTTCCGTTCATACCCTTTTGGGTTCTCACCATTGCAAACCTCAATGCTTCTCAGCATATCGTTCACCTCGTCTATGTCAAAATATTTGGGGTCAAAATCCTCTTCATCATCCAGGCACAACCATTCTCTGTACTGTTGTGCCTCTTCGCTATTCGGGGCTTCCAATAACAGTTGTTTCATGTCTTCATAGCCCCATACGCCTCCGCAATCCTCCGGTGGACAGAGACCTTTGCCAGCCAGACATACAGGATATGCAAACATATCATTTTCAGATATCTCCTCCAACGTAATGTCATGCACCCAGCTATCGCCGAAATCATAGACATACACAAACTTCTTCAGACCCATCATTTTGATAAAGTCCAACACCAAAGTATTTCTGGAATCAGATGATCGGAATTCAAAATCCATATCATATTCATTGGGCACAGCAATCCGCCATCCATGGCAAAATGGTGATTTTTCAAACTGATATAGGTGCACATTTTCCCACCCGAAAGCGTCCTGTATGGCTTGATGGAAATGATGAAACGTAAAGTTGGATGGAATCACAACCCTGCGCCATACTGGCGGTTTCTTTATGCCTCGTAACTGAATCTTAAAAGTAAGTGCCATATATTTGTTTTATTATTCTTCAAAAAACATGTCATCATAATTGGCGTATGACAACATTCGCACTACAAATTTACATTTATTCTATTACAATATCGCCATAGAACTAAAATAAATTTACGCCAAAAGTACAAATTAGGGTAGATTCATACCGCATTTCAGATAAAAAGGTTATCTTTGTGGAGAAAATCAAACAGATAAGGCATGAAATATCCCATAGGCATACAACAGTTTGAAGAAATAAGGACCGGTGGTTGGTTTATGTAGACAAAACTGCTCAGGTTTATAATCTGGCGGAAGAAGGAAAGTATTTTTTTCTGAGCCGTCCCAGACGATTCGGCAAGAGCCTACTTTTGTCTACACTTCAGGCCTACTTCGAGGGCAAGAAACATCTGTTTGAGGGACTTGCCATAGAGTGTCTTGAAACGGAATGGAACACCTATCCTGTATTGCATCTGGATTTGAATGCCAAACCTTTCACAAAACTCCAGGACCTTTATGATTTGCTTAATGCCCAGCTCTATATCTACGAACAACAATATGAGAGCGTGGCCATAGACACAAGCATTGAGGGCCGATTCCGTGCATTGATCCGTGCCGCCAAGCTGAAAACCGGAAGAAACGTGGTGGTACTGGTGGACGAATATGACAAGCCCATGCTGCAAGCCATTGGGAACGAGGCTTTGCAGACTGATTTCCGCAACGCGCTGAAAGCGTTCTATGGCGTGCTGAAGAGCGCCGACGGTGACCTGCAATTCGCCATGCTTACGGGCGTGACAAAGTTCAGTAAGGTGAGTGTGTTCAGCGACCTCAACAATCTGAAAGACATTTCCATGAGCCTACACTACCATGACATCTGCGGCATTACAGAGAAGGAATTGCACGCCACCTTTGACGCCGAGGTGGAAAAACTTGCACAGGCCAACGAGCAGACAAAGGAAGAAGCCTATCTGGAACTACAAAGACGCTATGACGGCTATCATTTCTGTGGCAATTCAATGGGTCTGTACAATCCCTTCAGTCTGTTGTGGACACTGAGCGAACAACACTATGGCAGCTATTGGTTCAGCACGGGCACTCCCACCTATCTGGTGGAACTGATGAAGGAAGTGAACCTCAACCCGGCTGACTTGACTGGATACGAAGCCGGAGCCAGTGAACTGGATTGTATACAGGTAAAAGTGGACAATCCGATAGCCGTATTATATCAAAGCGGTTATCTGACCATAAAGGAATATAATCCCGAATTCAACGTATATGTACTCGATTACCCAAATGAGGAAGTGAAGGAAGGATTCCATTATTTAACGAAGTACGTTGAACGATGAACGTTGAACGAAAGACTATGTTCAGTGAATTCTCATATCGGAAATTAAGGGTATATAAACAGAGTAAAGACCTCGTTGTATACATATATGGATTAATAAGACACTTTCCAAAAGAAGAAAACTTTGCTCTTTGTGATCAGCTAAGACGTGCTGCAATTTCTATCCCATCAAACATAGCAGAAGGTATGGGAAGAAACTCTTATAAAGAACAAATCCACTTTCTTGAAATATCATACGGCTCTTTAAATGAAGTAATGTGCCAGATTGAAATTGCCTACGAGCTTCGCTTTGTCACATTAGAACAACTACAAAAAGTTGAAGAACTATATAGGGGAATTGCCCAAATGCTTTCTGGACTTCGTAAATCCAGAATGTCAACATTCAATAGCGATTGATTATATTTAGCAATAACGTATTTCGCTCATCGTTCAACGTTCAACGTTAATCGTTTATCTGGAACGTTGGATTATAGAATAGCGGCTTTATTCTCATACAGATTCTAAAAATCTTTTAAAAGGCCTTATAACTTTCTTACCTTTTGTTAAATCTTTCATGCTGAGGAATAAAAGCGTTTGGTTTCTTGCGCTTTATCAGATAAACTGGCTACATTTGCGGTCAGTTATTCACCTCAAATACTTACTGACATGAAAAGATTCGTTTTATTCACAATGCTGGCCGGAATCCTGGCAAGTTGTAACAGTACACTGTCCGTAGACAACACACCGGTTGCCCATCTGGACTTGAACCGCTATCTTGGCGAATGGTATGAAATCGCCCGCTTTGACCACCGCTTCGAGCGCGGTATGGAACATACCAAGGCAAGTTATGCCCTCAACGAGGACGGTACGGTCCGCGTCATCAATTCCGGCATTAAAAACGGAAAGTTAAAAGAGGCAAAAGGAAAAGCAAAACTAACGGACGCGCCAGCCCTGTTACGCGTTTCGTTTTTCGGTCCGTTCTATGGTGACTATCGTGTTATGTTGCTCGACAAAGACTATCGTTATGCCCTTATCGGCAGTGGCTCCGATGACTATCTGTGGATTCTTTCCCGTACGCCTAAACTCTCAGAAAACGACATTATTACGATACTTGAGGAAGCCCGTCGCCGCAGATATGACATCGGCAGACTGCTTTGGGTAAAGCAGGAATAACAAGTCTTCAACGTCTCATCCCTTTCAAGGAAAAGTCCTTTGCCTGCAAGGCGCAATCAAAGGTTCCAGGCACCTCCCATCCGAAGTTCATGCTGGTGAAAGCGAAGTCTTCCACATCGGAATCTGAAAAGAGGCCCCGTGCCTTGAAGTGTGCGAGTGCTTCTCCAAGTGTCTCGCGCACATCCACATACGCCGGATGCCACGCTCCGTCTGCAAAATCTGTCCCCTCTCCGAAGAAACATTCGCTTGGACGGCAATAGATATAGGTCTGCGTACCCTTGTCCAGATGCGACATCACCTTCTGCAACATACCACCCGGTTCACGGTTGTCATACAGTCCCACACCCAGCCACATGCCCATACGATAATCCGCGGATTGCGGATTGTTGTTGGTCAAGTGAAAATAGCCCAACGCCTGCGCGGCATGGACTGTCTTGTTATAGTCTTCGCCCATACGGTTCTCACACTTGAGGATGCGCATGCTATAGGTCAGTTCCAGACTTTCATAATCATTTACTGGAACGAACGGCAGATCGGTTTCTATCAAGATATGCGCCCAAGGTTCATCAGCTGTCCGCGGTTTCTGGTATTCCTTGGAGGCATCCAGTTTCATGGTCAGCACCCCGTCCGAACTGCGTGCCATCGTCAGGGACTCGCTGGCATACTCCACCCCGTATTCGGTTTCCGATGCTTGCGCACCCCTCAAGTCGTGTCGACAACTCCATTGGCACAATCGCCACACCGGTTCCTTACTGGTCTTTCCAAAATAGAACGTATCCACCGGAACGGCCTTCCCGTCCACCGCTTGCGGGGCAAGCAATACAACTCCCCCATCAAGCGAGGGGTCAGGCAGTATCTCCACGGAACGCTTGCAACCGCATAAGAAGACAAGCACTACTAACAGAGACGCTGGAAATACACCTTTCATCATTTTCTTATTTGACAAACTTGACCGCACAATCATTTCCTTCGTTGTCACTCACACGCGCCACATAAGTGCCGGATGCCAACAGCGTTACGGAGACGCGGGCCTGTCCAGCCTCCACATGCACGTTGTGGCTCATGGCCAAACGTCCGTCAAGGGTATAGACACGGAGTTGTACTTCAGAGTTATACTCGCTCTTCACCATCAGCTGTCCAGACTGGAAGCGGATGCTCAACCCACCGGAATGTGTTGCCATCAGGTTATCAATGGCACTTTCTCCTTCTCCGGGCTTGATTTCAGGCATTTCATAACGTACCGTATAGGAGTTCATGGTGTTGGTGGCATCAATGGACGGACGGTACATGCGATAATATTGGTTTCCACCGTCGGGAAATCGTCCCACGGTCTGCATGCCGTCATGGGCACAATACACAAGCGTATCACCCCAACTCTCATCGGCAGCTGTCAGTATGATGGCCGCACCGTCTCCATTGGCCAGTTTGAAAGGAGCGTGCAGTTGGCTCTTGGTGTCCTGATGGTCACACCAGATGATTCGCGTCCCATGAGCGGGAAGTATGGTACTGGTCTCCGTACCTTCTGCCGAGATACGGTATTTGGTGGGGTTCTCCAGTTCATCACTCAGATACATTCCGGCCAAATCTATGTCTTCCGATGTCATGTTGTACAATTCCACCCAGTCGTTCTTGTCAAAATACTCATTCACAAAAACACTGTTTCCGGCACTGACTTCATTAATGACCACCGGTTTGGTTATTGCTTCCGCCACATACTCGTAACAAGCCTGGAGTTCCAGTTTCTCGGTACTGTACGGCAGTCCCATTTCCTCCTCCCTACTGAGAATGCCACCGGCCTCCACCTTCACCTGGTCCATACAAGTGAGCGAGGCATCCCAAAGGATGTCACTACTGGTGGCAGAGGTGTTGTGGACCTCCACCGCAATCAGGTTTTCTCCCGTCTTGAAGTAAGACTTGTCCAGCACAATGCTGCCGGTGGCCGCCGTAGTGGACACAGAAGTGGCGGAATAAGTGGAATATGATACTGCGCCGGTCGCCATGTGAACCCTACTCGCTTCCACGCCGTTGATATAGATTACACAACCGTCGTCCAGGGTGTAGTTCAGTACAAAGTCTCCCTTTTCGGGCATTTCATCTATCTGGAATTTCTTACGGAAGTAATAGGTGGAATACTTGTTGTTGGCGTCGCTGCCATAACTGATGGTTGTGGAAATCTGGAAATGCGATCCGTAACCCAAGGGGGCACGGCCTTCCTTCCAGCTCTTGTCGGAATAGATACGGTTGCGCCAGTTAGAAGCCACTGGACCAGAGTCGCTGTATTTCCATTCTGACTGAGAGGGGATCAAGGTGGTTCCCGTGCCCACATTTATGGCATTCTTTGTCTTCCAACCCACAAAACGATAGCTGGCCGGCGCTTGGGCACAAAGGGTTACTGGCGGATACAGGCGTCCGTCAAACATACCGGTGGTCACGGTCTGCCCGTTCACGCTGATGCGTGCCACATCCGTATCGGCAGCCAGTTTCACTTCCTGTCCGCTGCCCGACAGCCCCACGGATCCAAATCCCTGCAATGCTCCGTAAAGCATGGGGGCACGGTTGGCCAATCCGTTGATGACCTCGTCGGCCGAGGAACGGGGAGAGACGTTTCTGCCAGGATAACCACTTTCGCGTGTCTGCATATATTCCACTGTTGAGACCAGGCGGTTTACCAGTTTTCGGCAGCGTTCCGGCTCAAACACGGAACCGGCCACAATACAGAAAGCATCGGTGAAACGACGGCGGAAGTCCGCATTCTTGAGCAGGTTCATGAATATGGGCACAATTTCCACCTCACGGGTATGATGGCTTACGCCCGGCACATCAAAAAGCTGGCAGAACGTGTACCATTGGCGCGAGGTAAAGGCCGGAAATGGATTGTTATTATAAAAACCGAAATCCAGGTCGAACATGATGAAGCGGAACTTGCCGTTCTCCATAATGGGGCGCCAGCACTTCAGGTTGTTCTGCGGCCAGTCATTGTTTCCCAGATACAGTTGGACGGCCATGTAATTGCAGCATTCGTCAATGTCCAGCAGATTCTTTATCTGTTCGTAAGTTGCGGCATCAGTTGCCTTTGCGCTCAGTTCCTTCAGCCGCTGCCAGGCATCGCGCGTGCCACACATCTGCACATAACCCGAGTCACACTCTATCTCGTACATGTCTATCTCGTCATCGTCCAGACCGTGGTTGGCATAAACGTTATGCTTGTTGTTGGGTTCGCGCATGTTGATGGTACCCATGAACTCTCCGTTTATGTAATGGCACACTGGTGCATAGTCCTGCAGGTCCACGTCAATCCCGCTGGTTCTTACAATGCTCTGCAATGCGGCGTCCTTGATACGGCACAAATAGTCGTTTCCGCCACAACGGAACTGTAAGGCCTTGTGCTTCAGATACGGTTTGTCGGGAAAGAACTGATAATCCAGATAATTCTGCCCTTCGTATTCCTTTCCGGCCTTAATCTTGAAACTGAACGGGGTGAATCCCTTGCTGTGTCCGCCACAACGGCTCATGTCAGCTTCCATGTTTATCAACGATTTGCCCGTCTGCGGATCAAGCATCTCAAAGTTCACTGGCCGGTCCCAGTCATGGTTCCAGTTGCAGTATTCGCTTGTGCCCTTTCCTCTGCGACCGTTTGTGCCTTTGGTCAGGAAACCGATGGTGGGGTCATAAAGATGATCAGGATCTGTCACCACGGACACCACCGGTATGTTGAACGACTTGTCTCGCTTTATGTACGAGCGGGTCACCACCGGGCTGCTCAGACATCCGTCTTGAAAAAGAGCGAAACGATAGACACGGGTACCCGATGTGGACAGTTTGCCGGTGGTACTGGTTCTTCCGTTCTCCATAGAGGGAGTGGAACCGTCCATGGTGTAGCGGAGCGTCGCGCCCTCGGGGATGTCCACCGTTATGCTTATTGCCCCGCTGAATATCTGGCTCTCAGGCGTCACTTCGGGTGCAGCCAGACGGTGCATTGTCAGCTTGATGCCCTCATTTGTGGCAGCCGGTGTGGGCGTAGCGGTATATCCCCACTCTTCTCCGGCATCCGTTCCGCGGGCATAGCTGGTACGCGAGATGGCTGGTGGATACTCCACCGAGTCAATCAGCCAACCGGTGTTGGAGGACAAGCAGATTATGCCACCGTCACAATCCAGTTTCATGTTCATCTGCGTGGGCCAGTACAGGCCATAATGGCCAAACCAGAGATTGGCAAAACCCTTTGCCGGCACAACCACATCGTGCGCAATCCGCAGTTTTTTCCGTTTGTCCGGGTCATCACTGAACCAATGGTTCTTCAGGTTGATGTCGCGTGTGGTAGGATTATATATCTCTATCCACCCCCCATAATTCCATGTGGGGTCCAGTATGCGGTCCACATTGGCAGACATCACTTCATTGATGCGAAGCGAGTTCGACGATTGGGCACGCATTCCCAGTGCCGCAAATGCCAGCAACACCAAAAGCAGAGAATTCTTTCTCATCCACATATGTTTTACAGGTCTTTTCATCAAAAGTCAATATTATTTGGATACAAATTTAATTAAATTCTCTGTATCTTTGCAGAAAAAAAAGTTAAAAAGCCTTTAACGGCACAAAATTAGTCAGCATTTTAAACTTTTTTGTCTATTAGGCATCTAATCGCTGATATGCCTAAAAAACACGGTCTATTGGCAGACATCCATTTACACATTAAAACAATGTACAATGAAAAAACATTCATTCACAATGTCAAACCCTCCCATACCATATAATCAAACGGGCGGAACAGCCTCGGGGCATAAGGCCGACCTTATGAATTCGGGATTCCTCCACACCCTGCAACGCATTGCCCGGTGGATGGACACCTATTACCTGGACCCCATCCTTGGCTTCCTGCTTCCGGCCGGAATCGGCGATTTCGTCTCTGCGCTCATGGCAATCCCATTCATTGTCTTCAGTCTCTTCGTGGCAAAATCCATTCCCCTCACCCTTGCCATCATCAACCACACGCTGTGGGACATCTTCATAGGGCTCATCCCCTTCTTTGTGGGCGATGTCCTCGATGTCTTCAGCCGCCCCTACCGTCGTAATTTGCAACTCATCGAAGGCTATCTCTCCGGTGACAAATCCACCATCCGCCACCTGCAGAAACACGTGGCCATCACCCTCTTCGCCATCTTCCTCTGCTGTACCCTTATCTACTTCATGTTCAAGGTCGTATTGTGGTTTGGAGAATGGATCGTTGGTTTTTGGGGGATATAAGGATCTTTGGGATCTAGCTCTTATTTGTCCAGCCTAATGGCAGTACTTTCACCAGACCATAGTCTACAATATTTTCACCGTCAGTATAACAAGACATTTGATATAAGCCATTACCCACTATAACATATTCACCAATCCCTATCTTACCCCAAGCACCGGAACTTAAATTTGCGGGCTGTTCATTATACTCATGCACTAATTTTCTGTCTATTAATACCTCATATTTAACCGAAATCGGCAAAAACACAGGATAGTCTGCTCCTTCTTTATAAACAATAGCATTTTCTCTGTTAATAGCTCTGTCGTGTAAGGACACAATGAATTTCTTTCCGGGATTCTTAAATCCATCGCCAATTCCTGTCCTAAAAATAATATTCTTTATATTTTCTTCTATAACAGCATCTTTTATGACCACGTTTTTCTCATAATATCTGTCAGAAGCAATATAATTAGGCACATTATAGATTTTCCCGTCTTTACCCTCGTATGTTTCAACGGCAAAACGGCTCATCACATCTTTTATTGCATCCTTTTCGTCATCATTCCAATTGAAATAGTCATTAAAACTATACAATGTCACGTCCTTGTGAAAATACTTGAACACCTGATAATGATTGTGATTGGAATTGATATTGCCATAAATCAGTTTGCAATTATAAACGCACGCATAATAATCAATAAAATTGTGATGGATTTCGGAACCATTACAGGCATTCCACGCAAAAAAACTATTATCAATCAAGGGACAACGGGGAGTACCATCATCTCGTTTTGTTATTGGAGCTCCACCATTGATATAATTGTTATAAATAGAAGAATCTACAAAATGTGTTTTTTTACCTTCAGCCTTTGATTGGTACGAGAAGTTATACACTCCAATCAAATGATTGTCATGAATCCGTGATACTGACCAAATTCCCGTTTCATAAAATAATGAATGTATAAAAGATATGTGACATTCCTTTAACAATAATCCTTTTATCAGGCAATCATCAAAAATCTTTATTCCTGCCTTTACCCAATCCACCCATTCACCAGTGATGGCCAGATTTTCCAACTTCAAGCTGATTATATCTGCTTGGGCAAAAAGAGATGTGTTTGCTTTTTTCAAGAATATACAATTCGACCTGTTCTCGTAAGCTGGGTAGGCTTCTGATTGCGTGGCTTTATCACCAACCAAAGCAATCCTTTTTACATCATGATATTTCCCGTCATAAAAATTAATGGTACCATTGACAATATACGTCCTGTTATTGTTCAGATAGATTGCATACCCTTTACCGTATTCAATCTCTACATTTTTACCATCCACCCCTTTCCTTACGTGCTTACCGCCACACATTTTCAACGCCCGTCTGAATGCATCTGTACAGTCTGTTTTTCCGTCTCCAACTGCACCAAACCACTCTATACAGATTCTATCAGATGTAAACTCACCTGAAATTTCAAGGTTTTCTTGGAATATACGATAGGCAGGAGCCTGTATATAGAGGGTATCATAATTATAAGCGGCTGTATTTGAAATCAGCAATTCACCATTACCAATACTTCCACCTTTAAAATCAAAAATCGAACCTTTTGGAATGGGCACCACCTCTCCCCCAAGGTCAAAGTCATACCGAATCTCATAGATAGTATTCTCCTGCGTCACCTGCTCGGCAAAGGTCTTGTCCTTGTCCAGCACCACAAACCCCATGCCGACAGCAGAAGGACGATTCTGTGAAATTCTCATCATTTCATCCATACAACTCGCCCCTGCCGGCAACTGTGTGGCTGCCGCCAATGTTCCGGCACAGCCCACAGATTTCACAAAACGTCTTCTGTCCATCGTTTTTACTTCATTATGTTCACAAAATAGCCTCTTTGATACAGTCCACTATGTATCGCACATCGTCATCCGTCACACAAGGTCCGGCAGGCAGACAGAAGCCCACTTTAAAGATTTCTTCTGACACGCCATTGACATAAGCGATACTCTTGTCTGCGGTCTGACAAATAACATTGTCTGACAATCGTTCCACGCTCAACATTCCACGCTCAACGCCACCGTAAACCGGCTGTTTGTGCATAGGTTTCCATACGGGGCGGCACTCCACCTTTTTACCCAGCATAAACACACGAAGAGCCTCCACGTTCTCGTTTGGCTGACAATCAGTAACGGCACTCTCCACGGCCTTTATCACGCCGGCAGCACCTCCCACGGCGCTCTTAATCACTTCCTTATAGGCATTCTCCTGTCCCTTGATTTTTACATTCTCGTCCAGTCTGGCTGCACACAACCAGAAGTTACTGTCATAACGAGGATCGGCAGGCTGCTCATGGAGTGTCACCCCCTTCACCTCTTTCAAGAGTTCCTTGTACAAATCCTGCACATGCTTGTGGTGTGCTATATGTGCATCCAGCACGGTCATCTGCCCACGGCCAATACCTGCACACACATTACTCATGCGGTAATTGTAACCGATGGCTGTATGCTCGTAGTACGGATACGCATCACGTGCCTGGGTAGCATACCACATAATTTCATTTGCATCAGCTTTCGCCCCGTGTACCCCTACTGCTCCACAAGCCTCTCCCTTCAGGGGGAGGGTGGAGGGGGCTTTCTTGCCATTACAAATAAGCGCACCGCCACCCGATGTCGTAATCATCTTATTACCATTGAAACTCAAGACGCCAAAACGGCCAAAGGTACCCAGTACCTGACCGTTAAAACGGGAACCCAAACCTTCTGCCGCATCCTCAATGACTGGGATGCCATATTTGTCACCAATGGCCATAATCTTCTCACAATCGTATGGCATGCCATAGAGCGCAACGGGGATGATTGCCTTCGGGTACTTGCCCGTCTTCTCCTTACGGTCTATGATGGCCTTTTCCAACAGTTCCGGGTCCATATTCCAGGTCTCACGTTCCGAGTCGATGAACACTGGTTTTGCCCCAAGATAGGTAATCGGGTGCGAAGAGGCACAGAAGGTAAAGCTCTGCACACACACCTCATCACCCGCCTGCACACCACAGGCGATAAGCGCCAAGTGTACCGCAGCCGTACCTGCACTAAGTGCCACTACACGTTTAGACAGATTAGAGGTTATGGATGAGGGATGAGGAGCCAAGTCATTGACGAAAGTTTCAAGATCATGTTCAAACCCCGTCACATTCGGTCCCATCGGCACCACCCAATTGGTGTCAAATGCCTCCTTCACATATTTTTGTTCTATGCCCTCTTCTGACATGTGCGCCAGACAGAGGTAGATTGTTTTTCTTTCTGACATAACATTTAATATTTAACACATTTCACCATTTCATTATGGCCTGGATAAATGTCTCTATTTTTACATAATTCCAAGAGCCTTCCTAACGAGATTTTAGCTTCTGATTTATTGCTTTTTGGAAAAGAAGTTACCACTTTTACATTGGGAATATACGAATCCCCCGTAAATATCAATTTATCTGTGTAATAACTCATACAACTCCAATCATGTCCAGGAGTATACATTGCCTTCATCACCACATTTGGATAAAGCTGTATCTCATCCCCATCTTTCAACACCTCTATATTTGTCCCTTGAAATTGAAATGAGTCTTCATGGTAGCGAGAGAGATTCAATTTATCAGAAAAAAGGCCATCCTTTCCATGCAATGATGTATAAACCACACATTCAGGGAAATATTCTACAAGTTTGTTTATTCCATAAATGTGGTCATAGTGTGTATGGGTAAGAAATAGTCCTTTCATTTGACGATTTCCAATCGCTTTCCATATCGGCTCGATATCTCCCACATCCACCAACCAGCAATAAGGATAAGTTTCATCAGATAAGATGAAACTGTTAGAATTTAAAACTGAATTCTGGATCCTAATAATCTTCATTTATTTAGCAGTATAACCTCCATCTACCATCAAGTTTGCACCAGTTACCCATCTGGATGCATCACTCAATAAATAAATGCATGCATTGGAAATATCAGTCACCTGTCCCAAACCCAACAAATGCAGGGCTTCCAAAGCCGCTCTTTTTTCAGGATCTGCAATATGTGGAAGATGTGCATTAATCGGAGTAACGATGCATCCTGGTGATATACAATTCACCCGGACATTCTTTTTGGCCAATTCACAAGCTAAACTTCTCATTCCTGCAACTAGAGCACCCTTAGTCATGCTATAGATGGACTTTCCGTTCTCACCGACATGCCCCATTACAGACGACAAGAAAATAACACTTAATCCACCTGCTGCAATTACACTTTTTTTAGCACATTCTTTGGTCAAAAAATAGGCAGAATACACATTCGTATCAAAAAAATTGTCCAATGTTTCTTTTTTTACAAGATTAATAGGCAACGTAGTTGATACACCCGCACAATTCACTAATCCACTGATCTTCCCCATTCTGTCCACTATTCCTTTGATTAGGAGGGGCATACCTTCCGCATTAATCAAATCGTAAGAAACAATCAAATGAATATCAGGTTCATCACATTGTGCTAACGTATGCTGAA
Source organism: Bacteroidaceae bacterium (assembly GCA_017559845.1). Taxonomy (GTDB): domain Bacteria; phylum Bacteroidota; class Bacteroidia; order Bacteroidales; family Bacteroidaceae; genus Physcousia. The sequence continues at coordinate 22,157 of JAFYQQ010000039.1, forward strand.
GTCTTTCTTCATTTCTACCTACAAGGACTACTTTTGCACCCATTTTAGAGCAATCGATAGCGCATTGTGCACCGATGCCAGAACTGGCACCGGTCACAACGATTACCTTATCTTTTAATGTAAAAGGATTGTACATATTCAATCAGATTGAGAATCAATATCTTCCAGGCCTGTTTCTATGGGTGTATATTCGCGACGTAGGCATTCATCTACCGGCAATCCGTTTTCAACTTCCACTATATTCGAAATTTTAGTATTTACAAAGGATACGATACCTGTAGCCCATGTCATACCTACTCCAAAAGCACTGAGCATCAATGTTTTTTTGCCGTCCAATTTACCTTTCAGTTCACTGACAATAGTCAATGGTACAGAAACACTGGAAGTATTGCCATACTTCTCAATAGTATGCGGAATTTTGTCCACATCCAATTTCATCTTCTTTGCAATATATGCATTGATGAAATTATTGGCTTGATGAAAACAGAAATAATCAATATTTTCATTGCTTACACCAGCCTCTGCCATTGTTTTCTTGATATCACGAGGTATTTCACGAATCACAAAATTGAATACATCACCCCCTCTCATATACCCCTGTTCATCACTTCGGATATTACCATATTCATCTACCACACGTTCCCTCAAAGTTTCTGTCGAAGACATGTGTCGATATCCTCCACCCTTGATCATGATAAGATCAGCACGACTACCGTCCGAATTGAGTGAGAGTGTTGTCTCATCAAATTTTTCATCCCGTTCTACCAAGGCTGCTACACCAGCGTCGCCAAAGATGAATGCACTTCTCCGGTCTCTCGGTGAATAAACTTTCGAACGAGTTTCCCCATCCAAAATCAATGCTTTTCTGATATTTCCAGATTGCATCATGCTATATACCACAGACATACCATATATGAATGCCGAACACCCCAAATTCAAGTCAAAAGAAACACAATGTTTTCCTAATCCTAATCGATGCTGCAATGTAATACTGGTTGCAGGCATACGATAATCCTGTGTTTGTGAAACAAAAACCAATAAGTCAATTTCGTCTCGGTTGATTTGATTGTCTAAAATCAGTTTTTGTGCAGCAGCAAAACAAAGGTCGGAAGAGCACGTCTGTTCGTCTGCGAACCGACGCTCGTAGATACCGACCTTTTCAACCACTTCTTTGACTTGGTCTTTTGGAAAAAACTCTGTATACTTCAAATTTTCAATGACACGGGAAGGCACAGCAGCAGCCATTGCCGTTATGCCAACCCCATGAAATTTCATATAAGCCATTCTTTATCCTCTTATTTATGAGTTTCAATAAATTCAGCCAAAGCAGCCAAGGTTTTCAATTGTTTGAATTCCGCTGTTTCAATTTGACATTCATATTCTTCGTCCATCATAGCAATAACAGAAAGATAAGAAAGAGAATCCCATTCATCCAAAGCGCGGAATTCTGTTTCCGGTGTCAAACCTGCAGCATCCATATCTACCGCTTCTGCAAACTTTTCAATAAATTCATTCATTTCCATAATCTTACAAATTTTAATATAGTCTATACTTAATAATTAAATTTCAATCTTCTTGGCAGGATTTCCCATATATAGATTTCCGTCCTTTGTCTTCCTCAACACATAACAGCCCGCTCCATAACGGCAATCATTTCCTAATTTCAAACATTGAGCAACAAACACCCTAGCACCGAAAAAGTTGCGATCTCCAATGATAGTCTGACCTGATATCCTTGTCTCAGGAAACATTACATTATAATTTCCAATACATGCATCATGACCTAATGAAACATTTCCATTCAATATATTAAAATCACCTAATTTTATATTACAGCTGAATCGACATCCAAAAGTCACAATATTTCCCTTTCCCATTGTTACATTCTCTTCATCAAAATAAAATACATTCGGAGCTATGATATTAGGAAATTCAACATTAGGATTAGTTATTTTTTTAGAGACTAATTCCAAATATTTTGTATTACCGATTGCAATAACTACTGATACCGGTTTTTCCCATGCATTGAGTGTATCACAATTTCCCAATACTTTTCCATATTTACATGTAGTTCCGACAGCTACTCCATCATCAATATACCCAATCAGATTCCACGTAGGCTTCACCCGATTGATATGATTTATCAAACAAGCTACTTCGTGGCCAAAACCACCAAGTCCGTAAATCAACAGATCCTTCATAATTTATTTTTTCTAATAATTTCTCTCGCAGGATTTCCTACAACAGTCTTTCCATCAGGAACATCTTTTACCACAACCGCTCCGGCCCCAATCATACAATTTCGACCAATTCTTATGCCTTGTCTTATAATAGCCCCTGCGCCAATCCAAGAACATTCCCCGACCTCAACATTCCCGGTTATTGTTGCACGAGGGGCAACATGAACAAAGTCTGAAATTCTGACATCATGGCCCACAGATGCTCCGGTATTGATTATACAATGACGACCTATATTTGCACAACTTTGCACTATTGCACCTTGCATAATGACAGAGCCTTCTTTGAAAGATGCCCTTGGCGAAATGATAGCAGAGGGATGAGATACTATAGGGTAGGATCTTGCATAGATTCTTTCTGCTATATTTTTCCTGTCATGACACGACCCCACAGCAATTATAATCTCATCAAAATCTGAACAATTATGCTTTACCTGGTACCCTAAAAGTTCAGATAGATTGACGTCATCATCCACTATAAAATCAATTGGTAAATTATTAGCTTCCAAAATTTCTATCACGACTTTAGCATGACCACTTGCTCCATAGAGTACCATAACATATAATTTTATTAATTATTGCCTGTAAATTTGACGGTTGTTGCTTGTCCTTGCTTGTTAATGTCTGTTCTCATCAATACTTTTTTTATTGTCAAGAATATTATTTTTATATCAGTCTCTAAAGAGCAATGGTCCACATACCAAACATCTAGCTCAAATTTCTTTGTCCAACTAATGTTATTGCGGCCGTTCACTTGTGCCCAACCCGTAATGCCTGGACGCACCTCATGACGTCTGGCCTGTTCAGGGCTATATAAAGATAAATAAGAAACAAGCAATGGCCTTGGTCCAATGAGTGCCATATCCCCCTTCAACACATTGATTAACTGAGGAAGCTCATCAATCGAGGTAGAACGGACAAATTTACCCACTTTAGTCAAACGTTCTGCATCAGGCAACAAATTTCCATTTGCATCCTTTTCGTCCGTCATGCTCTTGAATTTCATCACTTTGAAAATCTTACCGTAAAGTCCCGGACGTTCCTGGTAAAAAATGGCGCCTGCCCCTTTGTTGGCAATACTAAGCCATATATATATTACTAACAATATGGGCCAAATGACCAATAATGCAGACAGGACAATGATAAAGTCTATCAGACGTTTGAAAAAGTTCTTATACATAATCTTATTCTTTCAAATGTTTTACAATTGTTTGGTAAGTATGTTCCACCGTATAATTATTCAAATAGAACTGGTAACCGTTTTCTCCCATTTGTCTGATGTCCGACGCAAGCATTTTTTCTACTGCTTCCACAAAAGCAGGGACAGAATTGCTTGGACAATAAAAACCATATCCGTTTGCTTCGGCCAAAGTTCCCGTATCACAATTCGGATCGGTTGCGGCAATGATGGGTTTGCGTTCCATCAAATAGGGCAATAAGCGACTGGGGTAATTAGGTATTGTAAAGCGGTAGTCCAAAAAAATCAGGCCTACATCACATGCACTGGCTAATGCATCATAGTCTGCCTTTGGCATTTTTTTAAACACAGATACCGCCTTTGGATTTACGTGCTTTACCCATGTATCCAGTTTCGGGTATTCCGTACCGTTGCCAACCACCACAAAATGACAATCCGTTCTATCCTTCACGGCGTTCATACACTCAATCAAAAAAGGGATTCCCTGTGGCTTGCCCATATTGCCACCGTAAATAAATATCGGTTTGTCTGTTGGCAAACCATATTTCGGCCTAACCTCTCTTGCATCCACCTTACGGGTGTCCGTCTGTACATCATATGAATTGGGGGCAATTTCTACAATAGTAGGATTTACTTCCGGATTATGGGCCAGAACATACTTCACATTGGCAGGACTCATGCAGCCAATGTAATCCGACACCCGATACAATTCCTTTTCCTTGTTCCTGAACGAACGATAAAGCAATCCCTTGATTCCTTTGGTTGAAAGCATTCCCAGATCCACAGCATTTTGTGGGAAAATATCCTTCAACATCAAATAAGAAATGGCATTCGGATTCCGTTTTTTAGCATACTGAATGACCTTAGTAAAAGTGATTGGAGGAGTAGAATAAAGGATCAGGTCGAATTTGACATCTGCAAAATAACGCTTTAACGCAGCCTTGAACTGCGATTCCAGCAACAGTTGTCCTATCCCCTTTTCAATGACATTGGTCTTGGTTACATTCAATGTCTTTACCGCCAAAGAATGTACATGGTTTTCTACCTTCAATTCTGTCGGCAAACCAAGTTTGCGTTCTCTCGGATAGATGATATACACCTCATGCCCTTCATCGCGGAACTTACGCATCAAGTCTGTATAGATGCCATTCGCCTCGATGTTTTGCACACCAGCGGACATGGTCAGGAATAATATGTTCATTTTATTTCTCATTTTATTGTTGGATGTTTGTCCCATACCGTTGCCGTCACCTGACGCACCAGGTCGGTAAGCATGCATTTTTGCACCACACGATGGTATTTCCAAGCCGAAGCAAAGAAGTTCTTGACCAAATTCAGTCTGACCATCAAGTTGGAGTTTCCCTTGTTATAGACATTGTCACCAGTCAGAATATCCGCCAATACACGTTCTGCCAAATCTTCAAGGCCAGAGGATGACATTTCTTTTGTCTGTCCGGGATATTGTGGTAAGCGCAGGCCCAAATACTTCTCACAAATAATATGCAGACATCGCACAAAACGGCTAAAATGCATCTTGTCACACCAGGTCCAGAACAAATCCCAATCCACATTCTCTTGCTCTACTTTCAGGAACAATGCCCAGTCCAACAGATGGCGCACCTTCACACTCTCATATAAAAAGTGATTTATGGCATGGGCCGACAGGAACAAGGCATTAAAATCGGCATTGGGACAAAGCAGCGCCGTTCCTTCCAAGGCATGGGCACCTTTTATCTCCACACACTTTCTCAGTTGTTTTTCAAGTGCCTTGTTTGCCCTACTGCCACGGATGGGCAGGAAATACTGATGGTTCTCAATTTCCTGTTTCTTGAACACGACATGTGAATGCTTGTAATGTCCTCTGCGCACATCTGCACCCAAGTCTTCCGCCAAAAAATTCCCTTTTTCATAACCGCTACCCCAGCGTATGTTGTCGACGGTTCCTTCAAACAGATAGCAATCCAAGTCCCCGAATTCGCGGTGCAACGGATTGGGATAATAGGAACTAACAGCAATGCCCTTCAAAACCAGGGTTTGTAATCCCTTCTCTACCATCAGTCCTGCAAATTCCGCTGAACGCTTATGCCTGGTTACCATTTTCCTTTCTATGGATTGGGATTGAGCGTACCAGTTCAATGTCAGTGCCTTGGGCGGTCTCGGGAAATCCTCGCATTCGTCAAACGCTGCGGACAACTTCTCAAACACCACAGCCGTAACGCCCTGCATCTTGGACAGGCGGAACAGTTCTGTCCATTCCTCGGGTGTCATAGCATTAAAACGCGGTGCGTCAAGCGCTGCGTCTTTCACTACTGCGCTCAATATATAAAAAAATAATTCTTCAATTCTACTCATATATCCGATTTTTATTATGTTCTATCATTCGCCTTGCAACCTTTCCTATAGTCTTCGTCGAAAAAAATGCCGCCAAACCTGTCAGCGTCGTTACGACAAGCAACAACCAAGGTTCATGTTTATATCCCAACGCCAACAAAGCATTGACCACAATCATGTGATAAATATATATTCCATACGAAAGATCCGTTTTCAAATCCATTTTTGGAAAAGTGTACGCAATACCTGTCAAACTAAAAAACAGCATTATTGTCTGCAATATGTAATACGAAGCACGTATGTCATAACCTGTTTTACAAACCATAAGGAACAATATGAACGCCAACCACCAATATTTTTTCAAATATGGCAAGAACCAATCCTTCTTTTCTGCCACAAATGATGCAAAAACAAAACACCAGAGGTAAGGAAATATCATCTGGCTCAAAAGTTTGCCTGATAAGACCGGCAAATTTTGCCTTACTACTGGAATTAACATTCCCATAGCCAAACAAGTTGCAAAAACAGTCAGCCACACCCATTTTTTTGCCCGCGTAAGTACCTGTATAAAAAATATGCCATAAGATAAAACTGAATAAGGATTCCGATTGTCCACAGCGACCCGTTTGGAACTCCACATCCATAACCTCTTAAACAATCCGGAGTCCAAAATTGGAAAAACGTTCCTTGCGCAAAAGCAAACCCTACAATTTGCGTCCAATCAACTGATTCGTCATACAATATCAACAACACTGACAATCCGACGATTATCCCACACCATAATTCCGGATAGATTCTCCAAAAACGCTTCTTCAAGTACTCATAGAAATCTTTTGAACGGCCGAGACTCCCCCATATCAGGAAACCACTTATCATAAAAAACACTGGAGTTGCCTTTACCGGGAAAAGAGTATCTCTTACGTCCGAATCAATATTGATTCCCAAATGCCATATTGCATGAAACAACATGACTTTAAGCGCCAGCAACATACGTATCGTATTGAAACAACCTCGCTGTGGAATAGGCCGAGGAAACTCTTCCATTATTTCATCTGTTAATTCTCGTTAGACTTAAAAACATTTCACATCCCCGACCGTCTGATCCTCAACGCTATTGCCCCAGGATGAGCCGCACAGAAACTGCTGGCATCCGTCACCACACAAGCCAGGTATCCGCCACCGCCGGCTCCGGGCATCTTCCAGGCCAGCACCTCATCCATCGCGCTGTACTTATCAATGTAGGATGGCACCGACCCCTGAATCATGGCCGGGAACATTGCCACCTGGGCATGGAACGAATCCTTGTATGCTGTGGCAAACGCATCCAAATCCATGGCCATAATGGCATTCCAGCAACGGTCGGCCGCAGCAGCAAGAGCCTCCACCTTCTCTTTCGTGATGTCCTGCCCCTCCACCACCGAACATCCAGGGCATCGGGGTTCCATAGGAATCATACACAGATGGTTCTCCAACCATTGCAACACCGCCTCATCCTCACAAGTCTCTATCCTTTCCGGCCAGAAATGGTTGTCATAATAATGGCGGCAGAGTCCGGGTACACAGATACCAATGGAATCCTGTGCTCCACTGATTATGCCGTCCTCCCTTTCTGGATGGTTCTCAAAACAGAACACCAGTCGTGCCAGTGTCTCCGGATCCATATTGGGCAACTGGTAAGGCCAGATACGCTTGATAAGGTTGCGGGTGGATGTACTCAGTCCGCATCTGTCTCTTATCTCGAACGATGGTTCCAACGAGATGGTCAGTGCCCAGCCGGGGGCATGACAACTCACATAAGGCTGGTCTATCCAGGTACCCGCCAAATCCAGGCGGGTAGGAATCTGGCACGGACTCTTCTTCAGGTCCGTACTGCTCCGGGCTGCCAACCCTTCATGGGGGTCACGTTCCAGCACCACATATTCCATCCCTCTCTCCTCGCACACCTTGCGCTTGGCGTCCGAACCGCCGTCGCTGTTCACCACCAATATGTCCGGTTTCACAACGTCCAGCGTGGGCAGAAAATCCAGAATGCCGTCTCCGGCGTTGATATATGCTTCCTTCACATAACGGATGCTCTTTACCATGAACAGACGTTCCTGCTCCGAATACACCGTCTTGTGGTTCTTGTAGTGCAGGATGGTCTTGTCAGAACCGATACCCACATACAAATCCCCATATTGCGATGCCTGGCGGAAGAATTCCACATGGCCCGAGTGTAACAAGTCATAACATCCGCTTACAAATACTTTCTTTTTCATTTAATTTTTATACTATTAGCTGTTAGCTATTGGCTGTTGGCTATTGGCTGTTAGCGTTTAATGATTAATGGGAATTCGCTTACCGCTTACCGCTCACCGTTGGCTTTTGGCTTTTAGCGTCTAATGATTAATGTGAATTCGTTCACCGTTCACCGCTCATCGTTTACCGTTTACCGTTGGCTGTTGTCCCCAAACTATCTCTCCGCCCTCATCGGGTTATGCAGGAAATCTTCGTATGCCAGGCGAATGCCTTCGTCCAGGCCCACCTTTGCTTCCCATCCCAGCGCCTTCGCCTTGCTCACGTCAAGCAGTTTGCGTGGTGTTCCGTTGGGGCGCGTGGGGTCCCACATTATTTTTCCTTCGTAGCCCACGATGCGTGCCACCTTCTCCGTCAGCTCCTTTATGCTGAGTTCCTTGCCCGAACCGGCGTTCACTGTCTCGTTGCCGCTATAGTGGTTCATCAGGAACACACACAGGTTGGCAAGGTCGTCCACATACAGGAATTCACGCATCGGACTTCCGTCGCCCCAGCAAATCACACTATCCAAACCCTGTTCCTTGGCTTCGTGGAAACGGCGGATCAGTGCAGGCAGTACATGGCTGTGCTCCGGATGATAATTGTCATTCGGTCCGTATAGGTTCGTGGGCATCAGGCTGATGTAGTCAGTACCATACTGGCGGTTCAGGTACTCGCAGTATTTCAGACCCGATATCTTAGCCAGCGCATACGCCTCGTTGGTGGGTTCCAGTGCCGAGGTCAACAGACAGCTCTCGGGCATGGGCTGGGGGGCGAACTTGGGATAGATGCAGGAGGAACCCAAGAATTCCAGCTTTTTGCATCCGTTCTTCCATGCCGAATGTATCACGTTCATCTCAAGCATCATGTTATCGTACATGAAATCCGCCAACGCACTCTGGTTGGCAATGATGCCGCCTACCTTGGCGGCGGCCAGGAACACGTATTCCGGTTTCTCTTCCTCAAAGAACCCCTCCACTTCCTCCTGGCGCAGCAGGTCAAGTTCCTTGTGTGTCCGGGTAATGATGTTCGTATATCCCTGACGTTCAAGTTCCCTGACTATGGCAGAACCTACCATTCCACGGTGGCCAGCCACGTATATTTTACTTCCTTTTTCCATGCTTGTTGTATTTCTGTATATGGACAAAAGACTACAGACAATAGACAACGGTCTGCAGTATTTTTCATCCGTTTTTACGTTTGGGAACAGACAAATATTGTATCATCTTATATATACCACTTGATACCGACAACAACTTTGTCTGTAATCTGATACGCTCGTCTTTTGTACAATAGCCCAAGTCTTCGCAAAGATACAACATACTTTTCACTTCCGAGCAACTTCCTTTCGCTATATTCAAGTGACGGACGAACACTGAATCCGAATTATATTCAAAACCTTCAGCGATATTGTTCATTATAGAAACACTGGCACGCTGAATCTGGTCTTTAAAACCATAATCAGGGTTATTCGCCATCAGTTTATAGATGTCCAAAACAATTTCACGTGCATCCATCCAAATGCGTAAATCTTCTATCTTCCTATTCGGCATGTCCGTTGTCCGTTGTCCGTTGTCCGTTGTCCGTTGTCCGTCAAATAATCGCACGCGATTATTTGACAATCCCCTTCTCCAGATACTCCGCCAGATTGGTTCTCACTTTGGCAGCAGCTCCCTCAGAAGCTACCTTGGCCATGTCGTGCTCCACCATAATCTTCACCAGCTGTTCAAAGGATGTCTTGTTTGGATCCCAGCCCAGCTTTGCCTTCGCCTTGGTGGGGTCACCCCACAGGTTCACCACATCAGTCGGACGATAAAAGTCCTCGCTCACGGCCACCAGCGTCTTGCCTATCAGAGACTGGGGGGCACTGCCATGTACGGCCACGCAGATGCCCTTCTCCCCTAAGCCTTCACCCTCGAATTTCAGTTCTATGCCGGCATGTTTGAAGGCGTAGTCCGTAAACTCACGCACAGAGTGCTGTACGCCGGTGGCGATGACAAAGTCCTCAGGTTTTTCGTTCTGCAGGATCAACCACATACACTCCACATAGTCCTTTGCATAGCCCCAGTCGCGGAGGGAATCCATGTTGCCCAGGTACAGGCAATCCTGTAGGCCTTGCGCTATGCGTGCCGCAGCCAACGTAATTTTACGGGTAACGAAAGTCTCGCCTCTGCGCTCGCTCTCGTGATTGAAAAGGATACCCGAGCAGCAGAACATATCGTATGCTTCACGATATTCCTTTACAATCCAAAAGCCGTAGAGCTTGGCTACGGCATAGGGGGAATAAGGATGGAAAGGGGTATTTTCGTTCTGTGGGACCTCTTCCACCTTGCCATACAGTTCCGAAGTGGAAGCCTGATAGATGCGGCAGGTCTTTTCCAGACCGCAGGCACGCACGGCCTCCAACACACGCAGTACACCTGTTGCATCCACATCCGCCGTAAACTCAGGCGAGTCAAAACTTACCTGCACATGGCTTTGTGCTGCCAGATTATATATTTCATCGGGACGTACCAATCCAACCACCTTCACCAGCGACATGGAATCGCCCAAGTCACCATAGTGGAGGTGGAAGTTCTGCCGTCCCTCCAAGTGGGCAATACGCTCACGGTAATCTACCGAAGAACGGCGGATGATACCGTGTACCTCATAACCCTTCTCCAAAAGGAACTCACTCAGGTAACTGCCATCCTGGCCTGTCACACCAGTTATCAATGCTTTTTTCATTATGTCTCTTTAAATAATTTATATAAATAATTTACTGTCACCTAAACCTTAAACAAAACTATTGGCTGTTGGCTGTTAGCTTTTGGCGTTTAAGATGGCTCTCACCGCTCATTTTCGCCTTTTGTATTCTCCATTAACGTTTCTGTTCTTTTATAAAGAACAAAGATACTAAAAATCAGGACGAACACCAAAGAAACGGGAGAATATTTTCCGCACAGGGGCACGTTTGCCAAATACCATACTAAAATAGGATGTTTTACCGTTGAAAAAGCAATGCAGTGCAACGGGAAAGACAACGCATTGCATCAGCACATGCAATGCATTGCATTGGGCAATGGAAGGCACTGCATTAAGCCGCACGAAGGCCGAAAGCCTGCACGATAACGAAATCACCTATTATGGGAAAACCTTGGAACGGGCGAACCCGTCCCAAGGCGGTTAGTGACGTACCGGAAAATGAATGGCCGGCAGGGGCTGTACGGCGTCGGCCGTCTGCATGGACGACCCGTTCCCAAATATCTTTGTTTCAGCCACCACATTCATGCGCAGAGCGGCATGAGGCACTTTGGGCGGTTTCCCTTCTTTACGCTTCGTTACCGGCACTCCGGTGTGTCCTGCTTCCCTTCGCCTCAGACTGGCGGCACGGACATGCAACGGAGATTTTCCTTTGGCTAATCCATCCTTCCGGAATGTTGCTGCTTCCCATCGCCTCTTTTCTCACGAGAAGTGGGCTTGTACATTTCATTCGTATATGCGAGATAAACGCGTAACTGAGCTTGAAAGACAAGCCGGTACTCTTCCGACTGGTCGTCCCCGAACTCATTCAGCAACAGCCCCACTTGTTTGAACACCTTTTCCACGGTCTCATATTGCAGCGTGGCGTCCGGGTGGTCCGGATTCAACTTGGCTACGGTGCGCGGATTCATGTGTATGGCACGGGCAAAGGCACGGTCGGAAGTCATACTCAAACGTACTCTGATTTGGGAAATCTCCCGGACAGCCGTGGCAAACCAGCCGGGGTCGCCTCTCCCGGCCAACGGATCCATGGACACTGTCTCTGATTAAGTGAAGTTGCGGACCACTTAAAGTCCGTATGTCTACACCGTCAGATGACAGCTTTTAAGCGCAGATTTACCTGGTACACGAATGGATTTGCGTTAAATTATGTTAAAGTTGGCAGGTTTTCGGGCTTGCCGCTGCACGCCATAGCGTACAGCACCACAAATCAGATTCTACGTATTTTTGCAACAGTTTCACAGAACATTTTTCCACCGGCCCACAGGCCGAAGGATTCATGAGCAAAGATACAACAAAAAAATGTGAATATAAACAAAAGGATGTAAAATTTTATGGAAATGAAGAAAAACATTTTTACTGAAGTCATGCAACCCACACGATTCACCTCGTTGGGCAGCAACATGCCCGAGCCATCCACATGGGCACAACTTGTAGGAGAGATGCAAAGTGGCGTGCATGCACCCCAAACCACGGCTTACCGCGATACGCTCCGCAAACAGGAGGCGGCAGAGGAAAGCGGAAACACGAAAGAGGCTGAACGCCTGAAAAAACACAAGACGCGCATCAAGAGACTGCAACCGGCCTTCCTGTGCGGTGTGATAGTGGAAAGAGGTCGTTCGTCTGCCCACATCAAAGCCTTTACCGGACTGTATATGATTGATTTTGACTGCGTGGAACCAAAGCAAATGGCAGATGTTTTGAAGCGCATCAGGGCAGACGGGCACACTTTTCTAGCGCACACCACCCTGTCCGGTAGGGGCATACGCGTCATTGCCCGGGGTGCGGTATGCCCGGACGAACACAGCTTTGTCCGTCACTGGACAGCAGCCAACGAATATTACGCACAACTTACAGGACTGGCCTACGATGCCCAGTGCAAGAATCCCACGCGCCTGTCCGTGCTCTGCCACGATGCTGATGTCTATTTCAATCCCGATGCCACACCCCTGCCGCCGCCCACACAGGAAAAGAGCGACAAAGAGACAACGGGTAACAAGGCAGGCCGCCCACGGAACGCGCAATCTGCCGCCGCCGTTGTGAGACAACTGGTGGAGCAAGAAGATGCCGCATACGTACCAGGCCGGCACAATGACTACGTGTGCCGCTGCCTGTACTGGATGAACCGCTTCGGCGTGGGCCGTAAGCATGCGCAGGAATGGGCCATGCAGGAATTTGCCGACTACGAGGCTACGCATCCGGGAGCCATTGCCGGCATTGTACGCAGCTGCTACGCCAAAACGCACGAATACGGCACATATCGTCTTGCAGATTATGGAAAGAAGGGAAAGGCCAGCACGCAACACCCCCAAAAAGCATCACTTGAGGACATGGAATACTTCATTACCCACCGTTACCGTCTGCGTAAGAACATGATGAGCCACACCATTGAATACCAGCCTGTTGATGGAGACGGGAAATGGACACGGATAGACGATTCTTTCGAGAACTCGCTGTGGTGCGCCATGAAACGCCAAGGCATACACACCGACCTTTTCTCCCTGCGCGCCCTGCTCATCAGCGACTTTGTACCGGAGCACAAGCCCTTCCATGCCTATCTGGACACACTGCCGCCCTGGGACGGTACGACAGACTATATCGGTATGCTGTGGGCACGCGTACATTGCAAAGACACCGATGCGCAGACCTTCGATTACTTCGCACGCCGTTGGTTTGTGGCCATGGTGGCATCGGCCTTGGACGAACGGGTGGTGAACCACCAGATTCTGGTGTTGCTGGGCAGACAGGGCACGTTCAAAAGTTCTTTCATGGAGAATCTGTTGCCACCGGAATTGCGTGCATATTACACATCCAAAACCAACTCCATGCGGCTGACCAAGGATGACCACTTCGCACTGACGGAGAACCTGCTCATCAATTTCGAGGAGATTGACTCCATGTCGCGACAGGAACTGAACCAACTAAAAGCAATGACCACCGTGACACACATCCAGGAACGGCCACCCTATGGCCGCAACAAGGTAAGGCTGCCTCATGTGGCATCTTTCTGTGCTACAGGCAACAACCTGCAATTCCTCACGGACGATACGGGCAACCGCCGCTGGATGCCCTTTGAGGTGGATTATATAGAGAACCCATGGGCCAATCTCCTGCCCTATGAAGGTATCTACGCACAGGCAAAAGCCTTGTTGGATTCGGGTTTCCGCTACTGGCTGCAAGACAACGAGATTGACCGCCTGCACAGCCACAACCGCCAGTACGAGACGCCCAACATGGCACGCGAACTGGTCTTGAGCTATTTCCGCAAACCCCACAAAGATGAGTTGCCGCTATATCTCTCATCCACACAAATCCTCTCGCGCTTCCCACCCAACGTAAAAGTCTCCGCCACACAGATTGGGAAAGCCATGAAAGACTTGGGCTACAATCAAGTACGAGCTAACAATGTACGTTTTTGGGCACTATCTGAACGTACGGGTTTTGACATTACACACACGCTTCCTGACAATCAGGAATAATTTTCTGCCACGTCTGCCAAGCACATTTATAAACTTTTATGGAG
>JAFYQQ010000040.1 GCA_017559845.1 Bacteroidaceae bacterium
CCGTCGCGCAGGGGACTGCGCTCCCCTCACTGCGGCACAGATTGACATTTAGTCAATCCTCTAAAGGCCTTGTTCGCCCCTCCCTCTATGGAGAGGAGTATATAGCAAACCCTTCATCCAACAAGCTAATGGCTAACAACGCTCCACCAACGTCATCCTGACCATACCTCATTCAAACAAAATATAAGATGTTTTCGATGAGCGAAGGCGAATAACTTGTTTCAGGATCTGTCCGCGGAGAAGGACAAGAAAAGACTCGCGGTGAGATGCTGAAATTTGCGATTAAGCGAGTGCAGAGTCAAGCTTGCTTGAACTTTGCCGAGCGTGAGCAAATTGAACAACGTTAAACAAGTTCAGCATGACGCTACACAGAAAAAGCGCCTGACAAGACGCGAAGCCGAAGGGCGAATAGCCGCGGGTTCTTGAACCCGTGGAAATAAAAGGAAGAATAAAAATGGCGTCTGTAAAGACGCGGAACGGCAACGTGTCCGAGGACTTGAAAGCCCTTCGGTATTGAAATCCCCCGTCTTCCAGACGGACTTGATTATGAGGGCTTCATGTCTTCCACGGGTTTGAAAACCCGCGGCTATTTAACTCCCGTCTTCCAGACGGCTAACAGCCAATAGCTAACAGCTAACAACCAATAGCTAACGTAAACTAAACTAAAAACTAAATCTTAACAAAATCCCCTCTCTGCCTTTGGTAATCAGTCTCCCCCTTGGGGGAGATTTAGAGGGGGTCCGTAGTTCATTTATGAGTATGAAAAATAAAGAAACCTGGAAACTAATCATCCAAACCGTAATCAGTATCCTGTCGGCCATCGCCACTACATTGGGATTGAATTCATGCCTCTGAGAAATGAGCAATGAGCCTTTGAGTGGCGAGTAATGAGTGGTGAGTAATGAGCATAAACCACTTATGAACTTATGGTTCTTATGTCAAAACTCACCACTCAAAACTCAAAAATCTTTGCTCATCTGTCGCATCTGCGTCATCTGCGTGCAATTGTTGAGCGACGAGTAACTCAACGCTAAACCTTCAGAACCTGCCTTTTTGGGGTGGGTTTTGTCGGTTTTATGGGCTTTGCAATGCGAAAACGCCCCCTCAAAAAACACGGCATTTTAGCCTTTGTCCTATAATGCGTGAACAGGATCATCATTTACCCCAAGACGCATTTTTTCATTGTTTTTGCTTTATATTGAATAATATTGTGTATCTTTGTTTAAAAATAATGTATTTACGCCAATGAAAAGTTTTGGACAGAAATCGTGGATGCTTCCACAACCGGTACTGATTATCGGCACATACAATGGCGACGGCACTGCCAATGCCATGAATGCGGCATGGGGTGGCCAATGGGACGCCAAGGAAATCATGATATCAATGGGCAAGCATGCCACCACGGACAACCTTGCCAGATGCAATGAGTTCACTGTGGCATTTGCTACAAAGAAGACGATGGTGGCTGCCGACTTCGTGGGCATCGTGAGCGCCAAGAACGACCCCGAGAAGATGCGGAAGACGGGATGGACGGCCACAAAGGCGGAGCATGTGAACGCCCCCGTATTCACGGATTTCCCCATGACGATGGAGTGCCGCATCCTTCGCAAGATTGACGAGAGCGAGGAGGGCTACTACATTGTGGCAGAGATTGTCAACATCATGGTGGATGAAGACTTCATTGGCGAGGACGGAAAGCCCGATGTGGAGAGGATGCAGCTCATCACTTATGACCCCGTGCATCATGGCTATGTGGAGCTGGGCAAACGGGTGGGCAACGCGTTTGCGGACGGAAAGGAGCTGAAGTGATGAAAGTCGGCCTGTTGTATTACTTGGCAATAGTCAACATCATCACCTTCATTGTGTATGGCATTGACAAGCTGAAGGCGAAGAAAGGGAGATGGCGCATACCGGAGTCTACCCTACTCCTGCTGGCCATCGTTGGCGGAAGCATGGGCGTATGGTGTGGTGTGAGGGTGTGGCACCACAAGACCTTGCACAAGAAGTTCAAATATGGCATTCCCTTGATTATGGCTATACAAATAGGACTCCTTCTTTATTTAATATAGCAAAATAATAGCAAAGCAAGAATGGAAAAAGGCAGGCTCAACACCTGCCTTTTTCCGTATGGGATTGTCTTTCTAATGGAGCGGCCGCTTACTTCATCTGGAAGTCGAGCGTTCCTCCGGCCATAATCTGCTGATGACTGATTTTGAGGTCGGTAAGGGGTTTTCCATTAAGTTTTACTTTCTTCACATAGATGCGCTCATCGGTCTTGTTGGGAGCATTGATGACAAAGTCCTTTCCGCCTGCCAAGTGGAGGGTGGCTTTCTTGTAAAGGGGTGTGCCGATGACATATTCAGCAGAGCCGGCATTGAAGGGATAGAAGCCAAGCGCCGAGAAGATGTACCATGCAGACATCTGTCCGCAGTCGTCGTTGCCGGCATAGCCGCAAGGCGTGGCATTGTAGAAGCTGCTGCGCACCTGATGCACAAGTTCCTGGGTGCGCGAGGGTTTTCCGGCAAAGTTGTACAGATATACGGTGTGGTGGCTGGGCTCGTTGCCATGGGCATACTGGCCGATGAATCCGCTGGCATTGCCGTTGCGCTCGCCGCTGGTGGCGGTGAGGGTGAAGTTCTCATCGAGTTTCTGGATGAAGTTCTTTGTACCGCCAAAGAGGTCAATCATGCCCTGTGGGTTGTGGGGCACAAACCACATGTACTGCCATGCGTTTCCTTCAATGAAGCAGGGCTCTTCGTAACTGAGCGGGTCGAAAGGCTCAACCCATTCGCCCTTGTCGTTCTTGGGGCGGAAGAAGCCAGATTCCTTGTGGAAGAGGTTGCGGTATGACTCGCTGCGTTTGTGGAAACGCTCATAGTCGGCGGTCTTGCCCAGCTTCTTTGCCACGGCAGCCACGCACCAGTCGTCAAACGCCTGCTCAAGGGTGACGCTCACGCTCATATTCTGCAGGTTTTGTGGCATATAGCCGTGCTTTTCCCACACCTCAAAGGGTGAGTTGTAGTGGCTGCGCGTGCTGCTTTCCACCATGGCACGATAGGTTTTCTCAACGTCAATGTCGGGCAATTCGGCCAGTATGGCATCGGAGAGCACCGGGATGGCGTGGTTGCCAATCATGCAATAGTTCTCCTGGCCCCAGAGGTCCCAGATGGGCAGATAGCCGTATGATTCGTGATGGAGCACCATGTCGCGCACAAACTGGGCGGCCACACCGGGGGCAAGCAGGGTATAGAGGGGGTGTGCCGCGCGGAAGGTGTCCCACAGGCTGAAGGTGCTGTGATACACTTGCCCCCTGGGCATCTGCTTGATCTCGTAATTGGTGGTCATGTAGCGGCCGTCCACATCGCTCATGGTATTGGGTTGCATGAGCACATGGTAGAGCCCGGTGTAGAAAATGGTTTTCTGTTCGTCGGTGGCCTCAATGTCAATGCATGACAATTCCTTCTGCCATGTGTCATGTGCGGCCTTCACATAGTGGTTGAAGTCCCAGCTGGTGGCCTCGGCCTTCATGTTGAGGCGCGCGCCATCGCTGTCAACCGGAGAGATGGCCACCTTGACGGTGAGTTCGTTGCCTTCGCTGGCGTCAAAGGAGAGCGCGCTGCGCAATACGCGGCCGTTGACAACCTCGCTCTGCCCGGCATTGCGCTCGCCGTCCATGAGCAGGCGGGTATGGAAGGGGCGCGAGAACTCGGCACGGAAATAGACCTTGCGCATCTTTGCCCAACCGGTGATGATGCGGTAGCCCTCAATGGTACGGTTGTCCACAATGCGTATCTGGCTTTGGATGATGTTATAGGCACGTTTTCCGGTGTAGTAGGCTTCGCCCTTGAAGGTGCTGCGGTCAAGGTCGAGCACCACCGTCTGCCGCTTTCCTTTGGGGAAGGTATAGTGGTGGATGCCGGTGCGCACGGTGGAAGAGAGTTCAACCTTCACGCCGCTCTCCTGCAAATGCACCATGTAATAGCCTGGCTTTGCCGCCTCGGCATCGTGGCTGTAGGTTTGGCCGAAGTCGCCCTCCTGCAACATTTTTGGGGTTACCTCCCACGAAACGGGCATCAGGCTGACATCGATGAGGTCGGTGCAACCGGTACCGCTCAGGTGGGTATGGGTAAAGCCGTAAATCTTGTTTTTGTTGTAGTCGTAACCCGAACAGGGGTCCCATGTGACGTTGTTTTCGGTTTCAGGGCTAAGCTGCACCATACCTTGTGGCATGGTGGCACCCGGAAAGGTGCTTCCGCTCAGCGCACCGGTATCGTCCGTCTGTGTGCCAATGAACGGGTTTACGAACTTTGTATAGTCGTTGGCATAAGCGGCACCGAAAGCCATTGCCAACAATAGTGAAAATAATGTCTTCTTCATACGTCTTATAATGTGGGTTGTTTATGCGGGGAGTGTTTGTCAATCAACGGATGAAATTCTCAACCTTGAAGTCGGTTACGGTGCTTCTGAACTTTCCGGCCTTCTTGAGGGGGAAATGAAGGGTCTGCACATAGTCATGCTGTTCCTTGTCGCGAATCCAACGTTTCTCGCGTTTGAGTTCGTCCTGCAACTTACCGTCTACAAAGAGGCGGGTGAAGCTGTTGGAACATTCTATGCGTATTTCGCTACGCTTGCCCTGCTCCAGGGAGTAGTTGAAGGTGTAGAGATAGCCATCGCGCTGGAAGGCCATGCGTCCGTCTTCGGGACCGGCAAGCCAGAACTTTGCCTCGTCATTTGAGAAGAACAGCGTACCGGGCGCTTCCTTTTGGGCATCTATGGTGAAGCTGATGGTGTGGTAGAAACCTGCCTTGGAGACGGGATACGTCTTTCCGGGCTTGACTTTGGGAAGGCTATACACCACGCTGTTCGGCTTGCCCGCAAAGCGTCCGAGCTCGTTTACGCCCGGGGCTTCGGAGAGGATGTTGCGGCGTGTGTCGAACTCGGTGAAGGGCACGGTTCTTTGGAACTGATTCCATGTGACGGCGGCCATATACTGGGTGGCAGGAATGGTGCGGTGGTGTATGTCGGAGACGGAAATGCCGTTATAGGCAATGTCGTTCCAGACGGCGAACATTCCGCCCAAGAGGCAGGGGTCGTGAGGATCGAGCTTGGTGGCGTTGAATGTGCCGGGGTGCCAGTCGGTATAGAGTTTCCTCACGTTTAGGTAGTCGGCATAGTATCCGGCTGCCGGCACGATGTAGGTTGTCCATGAAGGGATGCACACCAGCTTATAGCCCTGATTCTTCATGTCTATGGGATTGGCGTACTGGGGATACCAGCACTGCATGATGACGTTCTCCGAGCGGACGGGTGTTTCGCCCTTGGCATGGGTGAGCGCTCCCCAGATCCAGGGCTGCTTTCCGAAGCTTTGTACAAGGCCCAGGTAATGGTCGGTGAAGGCGCGGAACTTCTCCACCACCTGCTTGTCCTTGTTACTGTACTCGTCCGTGCCAATATGTACATTAGGTCCCCAGAACACGGGGTCGTCGCCTTCAAGATACTCGGTAAAGAGGGAGTCGAGGAAGGTGTACACGTTGGGGTTGAAGAGGTCGAGGTGGTCCAGTCCCCACTCCTGGGAGCCGAACTCCTCGCGGAAGCGCGAGAAGCAAAGGGAATGGGCCGGGGCGTCAATCTCGGGGATAACGTTCACGCAACGCTTGGCGGCGTCTTTCTGGAACTGGCGGAAGCCGTCCTTGGTATAGTAGCCGTCCTTGGCGGTGAGTTCGGGGAACCATTCGCTCTCCAGACGGAAGGCGGCATAGGTGTCTTCCCACGAGTCCTCGTGAATCTTTGCGGCGCGGTCGTTAAGATGGATCTGGAAGGTGTTCATCTTATAATAAGCCATCACCCTGGCGTACTTTTCGAGGTAATCCAGCGGCACGTACTTGCGGCCCACGTCAATCATATAGCCACGCACGGGATAGTCGGGCCAGTCGCGTATGGTACCCCGGGGCATTGCCGTGCCCGCATGCTGTTCCATGATCTGCAACAGGGTGCGTGTGCCCCAATAGGCTCCGGTGGCGGTCTGTGCCTTCAGCAGTATGCGGTCGGCAATCTCGATGCTGTAGCCTTCCTCGCCCAGTTCCTTGTCGTCTACAAGGCTTATGACAATGGCTCCAGAAGGTGTATTGGCGGCTGGCTTCAAGGCCTTGGCCTTCATGCTCTTTCCGAACATCAGCCCATAGTCGGCAGCCAGTTCCGTGGCAGCGGTGGAGAGGGCGGCATCGGTGTACAGCACTTTGGTGGCGGGGCCGACGGGCAACGTGCCCTCTGCTCCCTTCCAATGGCGCAGTTCGGGGATGACAAACGGTTTTGCGTTCTCTGCTTTCAACATGCCTGACGCACTCAGCGTGAACAGCGCAAGGCAAAGGGTGAGGATTCTGTTTCGCATAAGTATCTCTATCTGTGTGTTTAATCGTTTTTTAACCAAGAAGAGCGAACGGGCATTCCGTTCGCTCCATTGTGTGTATGCGGTATGGTAATCAGTCGTCCTGCACGGTGCTGCTCAGTTGCTCCAGGGCGCGGCAAAGCTGGTCGGGGCAAGAGGTGTACTTGCTTCCGCAACGTATGCCGTCCAGGCGGCGTATTACCTCTTGTGGCTTCATGCCGATGACAAGGCGGCTAAGGCCTTTTGTGTTGCCGTCGCACCCGCCATGGAAGTGGCATTGGCTTACGCATCCGTCCTCGTCGAGGGACACTTGGATGAACTGGCAGCATGTGCCTCGTGTCTTGTAGAGCAGTTCGGGGCGTTGCTTTCCCTGCTGTTGGCTGATTTCTGACATCTCGCTTCTTACTCCTCCTCGGGTTTCATGTTGGTGTAGACGGTCTGAACGTCGTCAAACTCTTCCATCTTCTCCACCATCTTGTTGATTACCTCGCGCTGTTCGGGAGTAACTTCCTTCAGGTCGTTGGGGATATAGGTGAACTCACCACCGACATCCTCGAATCCCTTTGCTTCCAGAGCCTTCTGGATTTCGCTATAGCTTGTGGGCTCGCCATAGATGGTGATTGTGGTTTCGTCCTTGTCCTCGTCATACTCCTCATCGTACTCTTCCTCCACTCCGAAGTCAATCATCTCCAGGATGAAGTCGTCCATGTCCATGTCTGCGCTCTTCTTGAAAGAGAAGACACACTTGTGGTCAAACAGGAATGACAATGAGCCGGTGGTACCCATGTTGCCGCTGAACTTGTTGAAAATGGAACGCACGTCGGCAACGGTACGGGTGGTATTGTCGGTAAGTGTATCCACGAAGATAGCCACACCGTGAGGGCCGTATCCTTCGTAAGTAACGCTCTTGTAGTCGCTCTGGTCCTTGCCCATGGCGTTCTTGATGGCACGCTCGATGTTGTCTTTCGGCATGTTCTCGCGCTTGCACACGGCGATGATTGAACGCAATGTGGGGTTGGTGTCGGGATCGGGACCGCCAGCCTTAACGGCTATGGCAATCTGTTTTCCCAAACGGGTAAAGGTTTTGGCCATGTGGCCCCATCTCTTCATTTTGGCTGCCTTGCGGTATTCAAATGCTCTTCCCATAGAAATATATGTTTTGTGATTTTTTGTTTTGTATGCTTTCGGTTGTTTCTCTCTGTGTTAGCGCAACTCGGCCTGCAACTGCTTGGTGAGGTTCTGAGTGAGCTTGTTCATGATGGCCTCGATGGCCTTGTCCGTGAGGGTCTTGCTCTCGTCCTGAAGGATGAAATTGACGGCATAGGACTTCTTGCCGGCGGGGAGGTTCTTTCCTTCGTAAACGTCAAACAGGGATACGGCCTTGAGGAGCTTCTTCTCGGTCTGATAAGCAATCTTCTCGATCTGTGCGAATTCCACGCTCTCGTCGAGCAGCAATGCCAAGTCGCGGCTTACGGCGGGATACTTGGAGATCTCGCGATAGGTAACGTGCTGGTTGCGGATGGCCTTCATGAGGGCGTTCCAGTGGAGGTCGGCATAATACACGGGGGCTTCAATGCCGAACTGCTTGAGGATGCGTGCGCTTACGATACCCATTTCGGCAAGTGTCTTGCCGCCGCGGTTCTGGATGAGGATGCTCTTGTCGAAGATGTCGTTGGTTCCCTCGGCAAACACCAGCATACCCATGGGCACACCGATACGGTAGAAGATGTTCATGGCGTGGGCCTTCAGTTCGGCAAAGGTTGTATCCTCGTCGGGATGTGCCCAGCTGCCGGATACGCGCTTACCGGTAACCCAAAGTGCCAGGTGAGCGTCCTCGCTATAGGCGTCCAGCACGTGCTTGATTACCTCGGGGTCGCGGCTTGAGCTTACGCCGGGGATGATGTCGGCACACTTGCGGGCGGCATCAAAGCGGTAGCAGTTGCCGTACTCGAAGAGGCGCAGGTTGGGGTTCTTATAGTTGGTGTTGCGTGCGATACATTCCAGGCCGCCGAAGAGCAGCGTCTGGCGCAGGGCGTTCAGGTCGTTGCTCAAGGGGTTCATCAGCTTGACAGAGTGCTCGGGCTTGTACTGCTCCAGTCCCTCGCAATAGGCACCGCGCTGGAGGCTGTTGTTCAGGATTTCGTTGAATCCGGCACCAACCAGCTGTTCGCCCACGATGTTCTGGAGGCGGTGGCTCTTGTCGGGCTCGCCAACAACGCTGAGGCAACTCTTGACCGCAGAGGGGATTTCCACATTATTATATCCATAGATGCGAAGGATGTCTTCCACAACGTCACAGGGGCGCTGAACGTCCACGCGATAGGCGGGAACGGTGATTTCCAGTCCTTCCTCTGTCTCGGCATCGATGCGCATTTCCAGGCTGGTAAGGATGCTCTTTACGGTCTCGGCGGGGATTTCCTTACCGATGAGTCCGTTCACATAGTCATACTTCAGGCTGATCTTGAAGTCGGCGATGGGATTGGGGTAAACGTCCACAATCTGCATGCTCACCTTTGCACCAGCAAGTTCCTTGGCCATGATGGCGGCCTGCTTGAGTGCGTAAACCTGTCCGTTGGGGTCGATACCGCGTTCAAAGCGGAAGCTGGCATCGGTACCCAGCCCGTGGCGGCGTGCGCTCTTACGGATCCAGGTGGGGTTGAAATATGCACTCTCCAGGAGCACGTTGGTGGTTCCTTCGTACGTACCACTACCCTTTCCGCCGAATACGCCGGCAATGCACATGGCGTCCTCTGCGTTACAGATGGCAAGGTCCTTGTCGCTCAGCTTGTGGTCAACACCGTCCAGAGTCTGGAAAACGGTACCCTCGGGCATGGTCTTTACGACAACCTTTCCGCCCTTTATCA
Organism: Bacteroidaceae bacterium; assembly: GCA_017559845.1. Taxonomy (GTDB): domain Bacteria; phylum Bacteroidota; class Bacteroidia; order Bacteroidales; family Bacteroidaceae; genus Physcousia. The sequence continues at coordinate 9,250 of JAFYQQ010000040.1, forward strand.
TGTCTGCGTCAAAGCAGTGGAGGGGCTGGCCGTATGCCATCATGATGTAGTTGGTGATGTCCACGATATTGTTGATGGGACGAAGGCCAATGAGGCGCAACTTGTCCTGCAACCAGGCGGGGCTTTCCTTTACCTCGCATCCGCTCAGTGTTACGGCGCAATAGCGGGGGCAAGCCTCGGTGTTCTCAATCTCTACGGCAATGGGGAGCGACTCGTCGTCCACAACGAATGCGTCGCAATCGGGACGGTGAAGGCTGGTCTCGTATCCGTTCTGAACCAACCATGCGTACAGGTCGCGTGCCACACCATAGTGGCTGCATGCATCGGCGCGGTTGGGGGTGATGTCCACCTCAATCAGATAATCGCTCTCAAGTTTGTAATACTCGGCGGCGGGGGTTCCTACTACGGCGTCCTCGGGCAATACAATGATGCCGTTGTGGTCGGTTCCGATACCAATTTCGTCCTCGGCACAGATCATGCCGAAGCTTTCCACGCCACGCAGCTTGCTGCGCTTGATGGTGAAGGTTTCGTCGCCATCGTAAAGAACGGTACCCACCACGGCAACCACGACCTTCTGTCCCTGTGCCACGTTGGGCGCACCGCAGACAATCTGAATGGGGCTCTCGCCACCCACGTTCACGCTACATACGTGCATGTGGTCGCTGTTGGGATGGGGTTCACAAGTGAGGACCTCTCCAATCCAAAGACCGGCCAAACCACCCTTGATGGTCTGCACTTCTTCCACGCTTCCCACCTCAAGACCGGCGCTGGTCAATGCCACGGCCACTTCATGGGCACTCAAAGTGGTGTCCACATATTCACGCAGCCATTTATATGATATATTCATCGCTTATATTATAATGTTTGTAAAATTTCCGGGCAAAATTACACTTTTTTGTGCAGACTACAAAGATAAACGCCCGTTTTTTGGTCAAACACGGGCGTTACAACAAACAGGGGCAGCCTTCTGCCGCTTTCAGAAGGGCACGTCGCGGCTTCCTGGTGCCAGAGGATCGCCTCCCAACTTGCTTGCCAGGGTCTGTGCCTCGGCCATTTCCTCGGGGGTGAGTGCCGCACTCATGAATCCGCCGCCCATATCGCCGCTACTGAAGGTCTCTCCGGGCAGGGGAACACGTTCGTCGGGATCGGAAAAGCGTGCGAACTCGCTACGGAAGTTCAGGTTGATGTCGCCCACGCTACCGTTACGGTGCTTGGCAATGATGAACTGGGCCACACCACGCATGTCCCTACCCTTCTCGTCCTCGTAAATCTTGTAGTACTCGGGGCGGTGGATGAAGCATACGATGTCGGCATCCTGCTCAATGGCTCCAGATTCGCGCAAGTCGCTCAGCTGAGGACGCTTGCCCTCATTTCCCTCACGGCTTTCCACGCCACGGTTCAACTGGCTCAGTGCAATGATGGGGATGTTCAGTTCCTTGGCCAATCCCTTCAGCGAACGGCTAATGGTGCTGACCTCTTCCTGGCGCGAACCGAAGCTCATGCCGCTTGCGTTCATCAGCTGGAGGTAGTCAATCATGATGATTCTCACGCCGTGTTCGCGAACCAGTCGGCGGGCCTTGGTGCGCAGCTCAAAGATGGAAAGGCTGGGCGTATCGTCCACGTAGATGGGTGCGTCATAAAGCATGTTTACACGGCTGTCCAGCTGTCCCCATTCGTGGGGAGCCAGGTTACCGCTACGCAGCTTTTCACCGCTGATTTCGCACACGTTAACCATGAGACGTTGAACCAATTGTTCATTCGCCATTTCAAGGCTGAACATGGCAACGGGGGTCTTCATATCCACGGCCATCTTCTTCATCATGGAGATGATAAAGGCCGTTTTACCCATGGCGGGACGGGCGGCAATGATGATGAGGTCACTGTTCTGCCATCCGCTGGTCATGCGGTCCAGCTTGTCAAATCCGGTGCTCAGTCCGCTAAGGCCGTCGGTGCGTGCCGCCGCCTTCTGCAACATATCATATACGCGTCCGATAACGGGGTTAATCTGTGTGTATTCCTTCTTCAGGTTGTTTTGGCTGATTTCAAACATACGTCCCTCAACCTCCTGCATCAAGTCGGCCACGTCCACGGTGGAGTCGAAAGCCATCGTCTGCATGAAGCTGCTGAGGGTAATCAGCTGGCGGGCAAGATACTTCTGCGCCACAATCTTGGCGTGGTACACAATGTGCGCGCTGCTTGCCACATTGGCGCTGAGCTGAAGGATGTAGGGGTCGCCTCCGGCCTCTTCCTTCACGCCGTCGTGTTCAAGCTGTTCATTGACCGTGATGATGTCCACGGGACGCTGCTCAACGTTGAGCGTCTGTATAGCCTTGTAAATGAGCTGATGACGATGGTCATAGAAACTCTCGGGCTTGAGCAGCTCGCAAACCTGTGCATAGGCTTCCTGTTCAATCATGAGCGCGCCAAGAATGGCCGCCTCCATGTCAAGGTTCTGGGGTTGTTTATGACCCAAGGTATCCACTTGTGGAACTTCCACAATCTTTGTCTTTGTAGCGCTTTTGCCACCTCTCGCATTTGCCATAGGGATGTTGTTTTTCTGAAATTTGATGCAAATATATTGCTTTTTTTTGCAATGCGCAAAGCCTGAATCTTTTATTTTTTCTGCGATGCCGGACATTTGGAATCAAAACCCGCAAACAAGGCTTCAAGTTAAAAAAACAAAATAAATCATGCCCGCCTCATTGAATTATGAAAAAATGTATTATCTTTGCAATGGTTTCAAAAACCGTTCAATAAACAAGCATAACCTCTAAAACAAAAGCGTATGAAAAGAAACATTTTATTATTTGCCCTGATGATCGGCATGTTCACATGCGGACAAAACGCCATCGCACAGTCAAGCTCAAAACAACAGGCACAGTTCAGCCACGTTATGAAAGGCCTCAAGCTGGACAAGGAGACAAGAGATAAATTCCGTCCCTTGCTTATCAAATACTATGATGAAATTGCGTCAGTAAAGAAGAGCCACTCTGCTCTGAAGGACAAGTACCAGCAGGCCGACGATGCCGGTAAGCTCACCGACGAGCAGTGCGACCTCCTCTTCAACAGCAAGCACAAGCAGGAGATGGACGAACTGACCGTAAGAAAGAAGTATTACGAGGAGTTCAAGAAGGTGCTTTCCGTTCAGCAGGCCTACAAGGCAATCCGCCTCAGCAACGACAAGGTAAAGTAAGCAATCCGCACTTGCATCATCACATTAACAAAACGCGGTTAAGATAAACGCTATAAGCACGTTACACAAACGATGAATCACGTTAAGGAAGGGTCCGTTAAAGCATGGATTCTTGCCTCGCGCCCCATTACGCTTTTCGGTGCGGCGGTGCCGGTAATGGTGGCCCTGAGTAAAGTTTGGACAGAAGGGAATTCGCTCATTTGGATTCCTTCTGTCTTGTGTCTTTTGTTTGCGTTGGTCATGCAGATTGACGCCAACTTTGTGAACGACTATTTCGACTGTATCAAGGGCGTGGACAACGAGGACCGACTGGGACCTAAGCGTGCCTGTGCCCAGGGGTGGATATCGCTTCCGGCCATGAAGCGCGCCATCATCGCCACAACGGTGCTTGCCTGTCTGATTGGGCTTCCGCTGGTCTATTGGGGCGGACTGGGCATGATTGCCATCGGCATTGCATGCGTGGTATTCTGCATCCTCTACACCACCCTGCTCAGCCGCCTCGGGATGGGCGACGTCCTGGTACTGCTCTTCTTCGGCATCGTACCCGTTTGCACCACCTATTATATCCAGACCAAGACGCTGGATGCCGAGACCCTCTGCCTCTCCCTGGCATGCGGACTGGTGACGGACTGCCTGCTCATCGTGAACAACTATCGCGACCGCGAGACCGACGCACGCGTGAACAAACGCACGCTGGTAACCTTCATCGGGGCCCGTGCAACCGAATGGCTCTATCTTGCATTGGGCATTGCCGCCTGCCTGCTGATGGCCGTTCCCTTGCGCCATAACGCCGCTTGGCTCGTTTTGTGGCTCGTCCCCCACTTCACGGTGTGGAAACGCATGAAGGCCATAAACCACGGAAAGGAGCTTAACAAGATACTCGGCCAGACGGCCCTCAACATCATGCTCTTCGGTGCGGCAACGTGTGCCGTTTACCTCTTATCCTGAATTTGAAAATACAAAACAAACAACAACTTATATAATGGCAACAGTAGACGACAAGAAAATCATTTTTTCCATGGTGGGCGTGAGTAAAATCATCCCCCAGAACCAGAAACAAGTTTTAAAGAACATCTACCTCAGCTTTTTCTACGGAGCAAAGATCGGTATCATCGGTTTGAACGGCGCCGGTAAGTCAACGCTGATGAAGATTATCGCCGGCCTGGACCAGAGCTATCAGGGCAACGTGGTTTGGAGCCCCGGATACAGCGTGGGCTATCTGGAGCAGGAACCCAAGCTCGATGACGAAAAAACCGTAATGGAGGTGGTAAAGGAAGGCGTACAGCACATCGTGGACGCACTGGCCGAATACGAGGAAATCAACCTCAAGTTCGGACTCCCCGAATATTATGAGGACGAGGACAAGATGAACGCCCTCTTTGCCCGCCAAGGCGAATTGCAGGACATCATCGACAGCACCGACGCATGGAACCTGGACAGCAAGTTGGAGCGTGCCATGGCCGCATTGCGCTGCCCCGCCCCCGATGCCAAGGTGGCCGTACTGAGCGGTGGTGAACGCCGTCGTGTGGCATTGTGCCGCCTGTTGTTGCAGAAGCCCGACGTACTCCTGCTCGACGAGCCCACCAACCACTTGGATGCCGAGAGCATCGACTGGCTGGAACAGCACCTCAACCAATACGAGGGTACCGTCATTGCCGTAACCCACGACCGTTACTTCCTGGATGACGTGGCCGGATGGATTCTCGAACTGGACCGCGGCGAGGGAATACCCTGGCAGGGCAACTACAGCAGCTGGCTGGAGCAGAAGACCAAGCGCATGGAACAGGAAGAAAAGGTGGCCAGCAAGCGCCGCAAGACCCTCCAGCGCGAGTTGGAATGGGTACGCATGGCACCCAAGGCCCGTCAGGCCAAGGGTAAGGCCCGTCTGAACAGCTACGACAAGATGCTGAACGAAGAGCAGAAGGAACGCGAGGAAAAGCTGGAAATCTATATCCCCAACGGACCCCGTCTGGGCAACAAGGTTATCGAGGCACACGGACTGTGCAAGTCTTATGGCGACAAGGTACTCATCAAGGACCTCGACTTCATGCTGCCCCCCAACGGTATCGTCGGCGTCATCGGTCCCAACGGAGCCGGTAAGACCACCCTCTTCCGCATGATTATGGGCCTTGAAACCCCCGATGCCGGAACCTTCGAAGTGGGCGAAACCGTAAAGTTGGCCTATGTTGACCAGACCCACAAGGACATCGTTGCCGAGGAGAGCGTTTACCAGGTAATCAGCCAGGGCAATGAGCTCATCCGCATGGGCGGCCGCGACATCAACGTGCGTGCTTACCTCTCCCGCTTCAACTTCTCTGGAGCCGACCAGGAAAAGAAATGCGGCGTCCTTTCCGGTGGTGAGCGCAACCGTCTCCATCTGGCCATGGCCCTCAAGCAGGAAGGAAACGTCCTCTTGCTCGACGAGCCCACCAACGACATCGACGTGAACACCCTCCGTGCCCTTGAAGAAGGTCTCGAGAACTTTGCCGGCTGTGCCGTTGTCATCAGCCACGACCGTTGGTTCCTGGACCGTATCTGTACCCACATCCTCGCTTACGAAGGCGACGGCAGCGTCTATTTCTTCGAGGGAAGCTACACCGATTACGAGGCCAACAAGCTCAAGCGCCTCGGTCTGGAAGAGCCCAAGCGCATCCGTTACCGCAAGCTGATGGAAGACTGATTCCATTAACCCGAATATGTACAACGGGAGAGAGCCACAAAGCGCTTTCTCCCGTTTTCTCGTTTTGCTCCTTCATCACTTACCCTTCCACAGCCCCACCCTTCTATTTTGCTTGTATCTTTGTCATGTCTGATCAAGATTCATCAAAAATGCGAGTAAGTGAGCGCAATGAAACTTGTTTCAATTGCCGAACGGAAGCAGTTTCGCATTTGCAAAAACGCAAAAATGCAAAAAGGTGCTAAATCAATTTTTTCCAATTGACAAAAGAAAACGCATATATTTTGCAGCGAAAATCGAAGAAGGCAAACCGAAAATCGGGGCTGTATATTGTGCGCAAATGTGCCGAAAATATACTCCAAATGGTGAAATGGGACATCCCAAATGGAAAAATGGGACATCCCAAATGGAAAAATGGGACATCCCAAATGGTGAAATGGGACATTCAAAAAAGGCGGTTTGGGGCATCGGGGCATGGATAACGAGGTGGAATTATAAGGGGTGGCTGAAATATGGGAGGGCAGACTCTCGACTTTGTATTTTTGTGTTTTTGTAAACGCAAAAACATAAAGGGGGTCGCATACACCTTATTAAATCAACAAATGAATCATTTATTGATTATTATATATATTATAGGCACACACACTTGTTTTCACAAAAACACAAAAATGCAAAATATGAACACAAAGGCAAGTTTACATGATCTATGCCGATTGACGAAGCATCTAAATTTCTTTTACACCCCTCCTAGTGCGTGGCATGGAAAAAATTACGGGATGGCGTGGCAGATAAATTTTCCTCGCCACGCAAAAAAATATGGCATTTATCACCCCCCC
>JAFYQQ010000041.1 GCA_017559845.1 Bacteroidaceae bacterium
CACCTTGGGAACACTTTCCGTTCCGTATGCCATCGCACCGATTGCCTGCACACCGCCAATCTTATAAATGCGGCCGACACCGGCTATGCGGGCTGCCACCAGAATGGCCGGATTCACTTTTCCCTCTCTGTTGGGAGGAGTACATAGCACAATCTCTTCACAACCGGCAATGCGTGCCGGAGTGGCAAGCATGAGTACGGTACTGAACAAGGGGGCTGTGCCGCCGGGGATGTACAAACCCACCTTCTGGATGGGAACTGACTTCTGCCAGCACTCCACTCCCTGCACCACTTCCACACGGATTTCCTGAAATGCTTGTGCGGCATGGAACTTGCGGATGTTCTGGTGAGCCAGCAGCAAAGACTGCTTCAGCTCCTCACTCACAAGCAGTTCCGCCTCTTTCATTTCCTCCTCGGTCACTGCCAAAGCGTCCAGACAAACCTTGTCAAAGCGTTCTTCGTACTCGCGTACAGCCTGGTCTCCACGTGCCTTCACGTCGGCAAGCACCTCTGCCACCACAGCATTCAGGTGGGAGGCTTCGTGTGTGGGACGGCTCAGAAGTTGGGGCCAGACATTTCTCTCGGGATATTCGTAAACTTTCATCGGGACGAAAAAAAGAATGTCGGTTTTAAAGAATCATCTTTTCAACGGGCAACACAAGAATTCCCTGAGCGCCATATTCCTTCAGTTGGCGGATGATTTCCCAGAAACGCTTCTCGTCAATGACGGTATGCACACTACTCCATCCCGGAGTGGCCAGAGGCATAACAGTGGGACTTTTGGCACCAGGCAATACAGACACCACATCGTCCACACGTTCCGTAGGCACGTTCATGAGCACATATTTCTTGTCCTCTGCCGCCTTTACGGCTTCTATTCTGAAAAGTAGCTCGTCCAGAATGGCACGCTTGTCCTCGTCCATTCCCCGGTTGCCGATAAGAAGGGCTTCGCTCTTCATCACCACCTCAACCTCGGCAAGATTGTTGCTTACCAACGTGCTGCCACTGCTCACAATGTCAAAGATGGCATCGGCCAGACCGATACCCGGGCTGATTTCCACCGAGCCAGTGATGACATGGATGTCGGCAGCAATGCGGTTCTTCTGCATGAACCGACGAAGGATTCCGGGATAAGAGGTGGCAATCTTCTTGCCCTCGAACCATTGCAGGCCTGTATATTTCTCTGCCTTGGGGATGGCAAGACTCAAACGGCACTTGCTGAAACCGAGCGGACGGATAACCTCTGCATCCTCCTGACGCTCTTCATACTCGTTCTGTCCCACAATACCCAAGTCTGCCACTCCTGTGGCCACACTTTGGGGAATGTCATCATCGCGGAGATAAAGCACCTCGATAGGGAAATTACTGCTTTGCACCAGAAGAGTGCGTTTGCTGCTGCTCACCTTAATGCCGGCCTCAGACAGCAAGGCCATTGTATCTTCGAACAAACGGCCTTTAGATTGTACTGCTATTCGTAACATTTATTTCTTTTTTACCTTTATTTTCAAATCCAATTAAAATTCATAGTCCGAGCAAGCACGAGCTTTCATGTGCGGAACGATAATCTGCGCCACCGCCACGTGTGCGGGATGAACCGCGTATGTCTTAACGTCCTCCAGTGTCTCAAACTCACTGCTCAAGGCCACCTCGTACTTCTCGTTGGGATTAACGTTGAACCCCACTTCTATATGCTTGATGCAAGGAATCTGGACCGGCAAAGCCAAAATTCCTTCCTTAAATGCTTTCATTACCTGAAGTTTCTCAGCCTCTGTCATTTCGTCCTTCAGCTGGAACAACACTACATGCTTTATCATACGATACTGTTTTTTATATATAATGAGGTGCAAAGGTACATAATTTTATTCAAACCACCTACATCATTCCACCGCATTTTCAGACATAGTTTCCACATAGATGTATGCGGAAACTTTTTTGTATCCTGGAGGTATCTTTACCCTATCATCGGACCACGACCTTACGGCCGTTGACAAGGTAGATGCCTTTCTTGAGGCCGGAAAGGGACGTGGCTGCCTTTCTTACCATGCGGCCATTCAGGTCGTATACGTCGGCCATGTATCCGTTGCCGTCAGGCAGTACGGGCAGCCCGTCGGGATTATCGTCAGGAAGGTTGTAGTATCCTCCCTTTGACTTGTCATACGCCACAAGCAGACGATCTCGGCGCAGCATGGGATAGGCATCGGACTGCAGGTCCTGGCGCCACACTTCGTGCTTGCCACTGGCATTCAGTTTGTAGCACAGTTCGCCGCTGGCCGCCTGGTCGGCTGTAATGCGCGTAACTTGGTCGCCCACGCTCTCGTAACAATTGTAGAAACTGCAGCCACCGGAATAGCGTGCAAACGTGCGGGTGTTGTTGTCCACTCCGCTCACCGGACCAATGTTGTAGCAGTTCTCCACCGTGGCGTTGCTGCCCAGCCAACCGGACAAGGCGCCGCTTTCGTGTCCGCCGCTGATGGTTCCGGTGTTGTAGCAATGGGCGATGAAGAGCGTAGCGCTGCTGCTCATGTTACAGCCGAAAATACCGGATACGTTCTGTGCCGTACCCGAAATATTGGCCTCGTTGCCCACGCGTTCAATCGTAACGATTCCGGTGCCGTTGGAGCCGCCCACAATGCCCACATAAGCCGTGCCCGATATGCTGCAGCTGGCGTCCAGCGTAAAGTCGTGGATATAGGCGCCTTCGCCCACCACGCCAAAGACACCGGTATAGTTTCCGCCCTTGATGTGGAGGTTGCTGATGACGTGACCCTGTCCGTCAAACTCGCCATGGAATACAGCGCTCTCCTTTCCGGCGGCGGGATAGTTGGTAATGCCTGCCATGTCGATGTCGGCCGTCAGCACGCCCTTGGTATAGGCGCCGCCCCTGTTCACGTACTTGGCAAATTCCACCATCTGCTGTGCCGATGCGATATAAATGGTGGTATCCTTTATCTCCACGTCGCTGTAATGCAGGTAGTCGTTTATCCACTCCACGCGTTCTGGGATATAATCGCGCAACACGTTCACCTCGGCTTCATAGGATCCCAGGGCAAAGGCATTCATGTGTACCTGACTGTTCAGGATGGGCCAACGGATAAAGTTGAGCCGCTGCGAGGCGTCGAGCACCTGGGCCATACTGTCCACAAAGTGCAGAAGATTGTCGGGGGCCATGTCGCCGCTCTCCAGTTTTTCCTTCCAGATGCGCTTCAGCATGCCGTCGGCATAGGGGTCGGTGAAGATGCGCTTCACAAAGTTGTTCATGTTGTATGCCGAGCTTCCGCCGTTCAGATACACCCAAGTGACGCGGTTGCTGACGGGATACGTGCGGGAGTCATTGTTGAAGGCCAGATCGAAGTCCCAACTGGGTGCCACCTGAAACTGGTCGCTGTTGCGGTTCTTGGACATATAGGTGCTCCAGTAGGTATCGGTGTTGCCCGTAAATTCGCCCACAATGAAATGGCGCACAAAAGACTCCATGTCCAGATACTTGCGGTATCCGTTGACCGAATCCTTGAATTCCGAGGAGAAGACCGCATCCTCCAACAGGTTGAAATAGTCCGTGATGTATTTCTTCTGCTCCGGAGTGATGTCATCCTCTCCGGGCGACTTGATGGTGACGGGCATGCCCCTTCGGGTAGTGAACCACGACTTTTCGCCCGAGGCATAGGCATCCACCTCCACCAGATAGCCGCCCGTGATGTTGGGGTGTTCATTGTCCGAAGGCTCCATTTCCGTGATGGGCACACGGTTGGGGTCAGCGGTAATCTGGTCGCAAAGCTGATAGCAGCCCTTGTACTGGCCGTTCATGATGACGTCCACCGGCTGGCAATAGGGCGTATAGGGCATGCCCACACGCTTGCTGATTTCAAACGCAAGGATGTTGCGCATCAGTGTCTTGTCGCCATAATTGTTGATGAGCGTCCATTTCTTTGCCTTGGCCGGACTCTCAAGCGGAGAATCCTTCAGCATGTGATGACTCTTGCCGTCGTTGAACTTGATGCGGTATGGCTTCTTGGGAAAGCCCATGGATGCGTTTCCGCGAAGACGGGCGGTGATGGGATATTCCTGAATCCTTGTGCCGTTGTCATAGACCAGCGTCATGTTGGACTCAAGGTCATGTGTCTTGTCATACGGCTCCTGTCCCGAATAGACATGAATACTTAAGGTAGGCAGGTTGGTCAACTGATAAAAGCGGCTGTCATCACCTGCGCCCTCATAACCGTAGAATTCCAGTTCGGCAATGTTGCACCTTGCATTGTCCGGACCCAGATAACGGACATAGCGGAAGCCGCGGGACACACAGACATCGGCATGGTCAATGACGCCAACTTCTCCCGTCTCGGGAATCAGATAAAGGGGAACGGCATCAAGGAAGTCCGCACGATTGGAACCCTCGAACAGTCCGAGCTGCACACGGTTGGGGCCATTATGGTCGTTTCTAGGGCTCCATCCCACCCGTGTGATGACATGGGGCGTACCCAAATCCAGCCCCACCCAAGTGTAGGAGCGGTCATAGGAGGCATAGAATGAGTTCAGATCGCCATCGAACGCGCATTGTGGCGTATTGACCGTACTGGATGCCGCTCCAGTGGCGTAATCCACACTGGTGCTGCCGATGGGCGTTCCTGTGAGTTTTGACGGTTGCTGAGCCCTCAGTGGAAGCAGAGAGCCAAAGAGCATAACGGCCATGAAGAGGCTCCTGAAAATGTTATTCACTACTGAACTTTCGTGTTTTCTCATGAATTTCATATCTGTAATTGATGTCATTATTGTGCAAAGATAGTGTTTTTTGCCCTATTTCTTGCCACCTTAGAATGAAAAAGAAACATTATTCCGCCCAAACGCATGGATTAATCGGGCTTTTTATTGTAATTTTGCAGCACATTGCTCAATTTAACAATTTAACCACTTAACTTTTTAACTTTATGGACAAGGTTACGGAAAACCCTTTCAAAACCGCAGAACGGAGCACCCGTTCCAACAGCCATACGGCCCTGATGACCGTAACGGCACTTTTTGTCACGCTCTATCTCGTTTCCAATGTCATGGCGGTCAAGGTAATCAGCCTTTTCGGGCTGTTCTATTTTGATGCCGGAACCATCACCTTTCCCTTTGCCTACATGTTGGGAGACGTACTTACGGAAATATGGGGGTTCCGCACAGCCAAACGGGTCATCTGGATGACCTTCTTCTGCAACATCCTCATGGTCGTCTGCACACAGGTTGGCGTGTGGCTTCCCTCGCCCGATTATCTGTCAGAAACCGCCAATGCCTATAACCACATCTTCACCTATGTGCCCAGAATTGTAGTGGGCTCTCTTGTGGGCTTCCTTTTGGGCGAATTGTCAAACGCATGGTTCATGGAGAAGATTAAGCAGAAGACCAAGGGCAAGCGGTTATGGGTGCGCACCATAGGTAGTTCGGCCATAGCCTATTGGTTTGATAGCCTGCCCTTTGTGCTGATTGCCTTTGCCGGTGTGGTCTCCACCCATGACCTGCTCATGATGATTGTCTTCCAATATGCCGCCAAACTGCTGCTCGAAGCCTTCTTCGGCACACCCATGGCATACGCCACCGTACACGCGCTCCAACGTTTCATTGCAAAAAAGTCCTGACCATGGAAAGGTATGCGCTCATTCATGACAAGATGCCCAGGGAGTTCATCCTGCTCCAGGGCACTGGATGCCGATGGAGGAAATGCACGTTTTGCGACTATCATCTGGATGCCGGAGCAGACCCTTATACCGTCAATGCTCCCGTCCTTGAAAAGGTGAGAGGAAGATATGGAGTGCTGGACATCATCAACTCCGGTTCGGCACCCGAGCTGGACGAGCAGACCATCGGCCACATCAAAAGGGTGGTGAGGGAAAAGCACATCCACACGCTTTGGTTTGAGGCTCATTACATGTACCGCAAGCGTCTGGCCGCATTTGCCGCACAGTTCGCACCGGCAGAGGTGAAGTTCCGCTGTGGGGTGGAGACCTTCGACCCCACATTGCGAAGCCTATGGAAAAAGGGCATTCCGGAACATGTAAGCGCCACAGACATTGCACAATACTTCCAAGGCATCTGCCTGCTTTGCTGCACGCAAGGCGAAAGCAGGGAACACATCCTGCAAGACATTGAACTGGCCAAAGCGCATTTCGAATACTTTAGCGTGAATGTCTTCTGCAACAACTCAACCCCAGTCAAGCAAGATCCGGAACTTGCCGAATGGTTCATAAAAGAAGTCTATCCGCTCATCAAGGATGACAAGCGGATAGAAGTCCTTATTCAAAATACCGACCTTGGTGTCGGTGGCGAAGAGGCTTTATGACGCAAATACGATGGTGACGGTATCGCCAGCCTTGGACTTGATGGAATAGACACCATTGCCCATGGGGGTGACCTTGGCTGGTTTTCCGCCTACCGTTATCTGAGCCTTGTCCAGTCCGTCACACTTCACCTTGCAAGGCTGTCCCTGGTTGTTCTTTATCTCTGCCTTTTCCGTCTTTCCCTGCTTCCATGAGACGGCCACCTCAAAGTCGCCAATGGCCTTCAGTCCGCTGATGCTTCCCTGTTGCCACACCTGGGGCAAAGCAGGCAGAAGATGTATGACCCCACTGTGGCTTTGCATGAGCATCTCGGCAATGCCCGCCGTGGCACCAAAGTTGCCGTCAATTTGGAAAGGCGGATGCTGGTCATAAAGGTTGTAAGAGACTCCACCACCTCTATGATAGTTTATGCCATCGCCTCTGTAATGCGCAAGGGCAAGCTCAAGGATGTCATGCGCGTGATTTCCGTCCAGCGCGCGTGCCCAAAGATTGATTTTCCAACCCATGGACCAGCCCGTGGAGGCATCTCCACGAAGTTTCAGACTGTTTACCATAGCATTGAACAGTTCAGAGCCCTGTTCAATCTGACTGAAAGGATAGAGACACATGGCATGGGAGATATGGCGATGGCCGTTCTGCCCCACCTTGTACGGGCTGTACTTCCATTCACGCAAGATTTTATCGCCCGGTTTGATTCCGTTCACGTTCTCGCCCCAAGCACCATCGTAAGTCTCGGTTCTAAGTCCGCGATCCATATTGGAGAAACGCTCACGGATAAGTTCAAGTTCATCTGTGTCAACCCCACTTTGCTTAACACCCAATACGTCAATGGCCTTCAGCGTATTGTCGAAGAGTTCCCATACTAACTGCTGGGCATGAGGCATGGCATCCTCCACAGGTCCGTGCTCGGGCGAATATTCCTTGGGGCAGACATAGAGCCCATCCTTCTTGTCCTGAATCAGGCGATCCAACCAGAACTGAGTGGCACTAAGCATAGAGGGGAAGGCCCTACGAAGGAACTTCTTGTCAAGTGTGTAGCAATAGTGTTGCCACAAGTGGGTGCAATACCATGCGTTTGCAATGACATACTCGTGCATGAATCCGCCCACACCACCGAAGATGTTGTTCTCGGTATAGCAGGTCCATCCTCGTTCCTGAGCCGCATCCTTGGCATAACGTTTCCATGAAGTGTGGGGCGATGAGGGCGAAGACATATTGATGATGTAGTTCAAGAACGGCAGATGCAGCTCGCCAAGTGAGGTGATTTCCGTTGGCCAATAATTCATCTGCACATTGATGTTGGAGTGGATGTCGCAATTCCATGCCGGCTTTTGGCTGTTGTTCCAGATTCCCTGCAGATTGGCAGGCAGGTCCACACCACGGCTCGATGAGATGGACAGATAGCGGCCATAGGCATAATAGAGTTCTTCAAGCATCAGCACCTCGGCCTCCATGCCCGTTGTGCGCTTGGCATAGTTGCGGATAAGCTCGTCTGTTGGCATTGTATTTTGTGACGCAAGAGAGAAGATTGAGCGTTCAAAGAGTTGCTTATAATCCGCCAAATGATCTTTATAGAGTTTCTCCCAACCCTTCTTTGCGGCCTTATTGGCACGTTTCTTCATCTGAAAAGGAAGTTCTGCTGTGCCCGACGTAAACGACTCGACAGAAGCGTCAAAATCAGTTCCTCCTGCCAGTACCAACAGGCATTCGGTAGCATTCTTCAGGGTAATGCCGTCCGAAGCAGTACTGAGCTGTCCGTCCTTTGAAACCACCTTCAGACGGGCATTGTAGGAAACCGTCTGCAACTTGCCCCCAAAGACAGCCTCACCGTTCTCGTATGTGGTCTTGCCCTTGTCGCCTGCCACACCCGAAACCATGGTGAAACGCAAGTTCAGGGCACCAGTCTGGCTTGCCTTGTAATGTGCCACCACCACCTTGTCCGGATAAGAGGCAATGTATTCCCTATTGAATTTCACACCACCATCGGCACAGCTGTATGCCACACGGGCGGTGGCGCAGGACAAGTCCAGCTCACGGTGATAATCCACCACAGCCTTCTCTTTGGAGAATGTTCCGCTCAGGTCTTCCACATATACCGAGCCGAAGTTCTCATAATGGCCATAGTCGTTATATCCGGCATTGTCTGTGCTTGTTCCGCTCCAGAGCGTCTTTTCGTTGAACTGAATCTCATCCACCCTGACCCCACCGAAGATGGAAGCTCCGAACTGGCCGTTGCCCAGAGGCAGGGAATACTCCTCCCACTGGTTGGAGATGTTATGGGCTGTTGCGGGCAACGTGTACCAAAGGGTATGTTTTGCCTTCGGGCGGAAATTCATGTCGGGACGGATGGCATACTCTCCTGTTCCCGTCTTCTGCTGTGCCATGGCAGGCAAAGCAAGGACAAGCGCGACAAAAGCGCAAAGCAATGTTCTGGCGGTCTTAATCATACTTTACATTAGTTATTATATTCGTGATATTTTCTTTCCATATCGTTTCGGGCTGAGGGGGAGCCTCACTTCGTTGTGGCCTGATGCATGAGGGTGGCCACCTCATCCGGATTGGCTCCATATTTCAGGGCTTGTTTCAGGTCGGCCATGGCCTCCTTGCGTTCGTTCAGCTTCAGGCGGAAGGTGGCGCGTGCCAGATACACCTCGGCATCCTGTGGGGCCAGCAGGACGGCCTGTTCATAATCATGACGTGCCGGTTCATACTGCTTGCGTTCCTCTTCCATCCCTGCCCTCACCAGATAGAGATGGCTGTGCCGTGGATAATGTTCTATCAGGCGGTTTATGCCCTCCATGGCCTCTCTCGGCCTGCGTTCCTTGTTGTTGAGCAGCACAAGGCCCAGATGGGCGTTCTCGTGCATGGGGTCGAGCCTCAGTATGCGCTCATAGTCCTGCCGTGCCAGCGGATTCTTCCGCTGTCCGGCATAGGCGTATGCACGGAAGAAGAGGGCGTCAATGTGTTCCGCATCCTGTTCCAGCACGGAGGTATAGTCCGCAACGGCCTTTTCCTCGTTTCCCAACATCAGGTACAGTCCGGCCCTGCTCATGAGCAATGCGGTATCGGCAGGCATAACGTGCAGTCCCTTGCCATAGTTGTCCAGCGCAAGCTGGTGCTCGCCCTCGCGTTCGTAGATGCGTCCCAGATAGCGATAGACAATGGCGTTCGACTTCGATGCCGGACTCAGCCTCAGTGCCTGCTTGAATTGTGCCTTGGCCTGCTC
Source organism: Bacteroidaceae bacterium (assembly GCA_017559845.1). Classification (GTDB taxonomy): domain Bacteria; phylum Bacteroidota; class Bacteroidia; order Bacteroidales; family Bacteroidaceae; genus Physcousia. The sequence goes on from JAFYQQ010000041.1 coordinate 9,537, forward strand.
CACACTGTCCGCAGCCAGACAGTCGATGGCCTTTCGCACACATTGCTGGTACGTCTGACCCTTGGAACAAAGCGCCACACAACACACGCAAAAGATAAGAATCATCCTTTTCATGCTGGCAAAGGTACGAATAAGTGAGCGAAATACCAAACTCGTTTGAGAATTTCCGAGCGAGAGTACTTTCGGCGGAACGCCAAAGGTACGAATAAGCGAGCGAAATACCAAACTCGTTTGGATTTTTCAGAGCGGGAGTGCCAATCATTCTCGTCATGCTGAACTTGTTTCAGCATCTGTCCGCGGAGAATGGACAGTGAAGGCTCACAGTGAGATCCTGAAACCTTGGTCATGCTGAACTTGTTTCAGTATCAGGATGACGGGTGAGATCGGGATGGCGTTTTGCTTTTGCTTTTGTTTAACTTTTAACCTTTTAACCACCCTCCTCATGACACCATGGAAAAGGATGCAATCAACCAATAAAGAAGAACCGCAATGTAGTTTTTGTGCCGAATATTTGCCAGTTCATTTAAAAAAACGTTTCTTTGCAAAGAGAAAAGGCAAATATGGCCCAAGACAAGACAAAGGCATAAGCGCTTTCATTAACGAACAAAAAAGAATAAAACCACAACAATAATGTTCAAAAAAATCAATTTCATGATGGCAGGCGCATGCCTGATGCTATTGCTTGCCTGTGGCACAAAGGGCAATCAGCCCCAGCCCAAACCCACAGACTTGATTCCGGCTCCAGTTGAGTTAACCGTACGCTCCGGAAGCGTTTGTTCCAACAAATTGGAAAGCCTACCCCAAAAGGTGAAAATCTCGGAAAAGGCTCTCCTCGACCGACTGAACGGACAGAAACTGACCGACTGGCAGCTAAAGTCGGCTTATTGGATGGAGATTGGGAAGCGCAAGGTGAAGATTGAGGCTGCCCATGAGGAAGGTGTATTCTATGCCCGCCAGTCGCTTAAGATGATGGCTGCCCTGGACAGTGCCGTATCCTGCTGCACCATTCTGGACTGGCCACGGTTCCAGTACCGTGGAGTAATGCTGGACGAGAGCCGCCACTATCAGGGAAAGGAATTCCTGCTGAAACAACTGGAGATGATGGCCCTGCTCAAGATGAACCGCTTCCACTTCCATCTGGTGGACAATCCGGGATGGCGCATGCAGATTGACGCCTACCCGCGCCTCACACAGCTTACGGCATGGCGTCCTGTGCCCTATTTCTGGGATTGGGAGGTGGACGCCATCGGAGGCGACTTTGTGGAGGAGGGAACGCCCGATGCCTATGGCGGCTACTATACCAAAAAGGACATTGCAGAGATTCTGGCGTTTGCGGCAGAAAGACACATTGAGGTGATTCCAGAGATTGAAATGCCCGGGCACAACTATGAGACCCGTGCAGCCTATCCCGAACTGGCATGCAGTCTTCCCGATGGCGGACCAAGCAAGCGCGAGCTGTGCCCCGGAAAGGAAAGCACATACACGTTCCTGGAGAATGTCCTTCTGGAAGTCTTTGACGTGTTCCCCAGCAAATATGTCCACATCGGCGGAGACGAAGCCGGAAAGAAGAGCTGGGAGACCTGTCCCGACTGTCAGGCTCGCATGAAGGCCGAAGGGTTAAAGAACGTGGAAGAGCTGCAGAGCTACATGATCCGACGCATGGAGCGCTTTGCCCACAACCACGGAAAGCGCATCATCGGTTGGGACGAGATTCTGGAAGGCGGACTGGCACCCGACGCCACCGTGATGTCATGGCGAGGAACCGAGGGCGGACTCAAGGCCGTCTCACAGGGACACGATGTCATCTTCACCCCCACCCACTTCTGCTATCTCGACTATCATCAGGACTCCACACAATACCGTCCCGTCGGCCGCCATGTGCCACTGGAGAAGGTCTATTCCTTCGACCCCATGGTGGAAGGCATCACCGAGGCAGACGCCCATCATGTGCTTGGCGTACAGGGCAACCTGTGGACCGAATGGGTTATGGAACCATGGCATGCCGAAATGATGCTCTACCCCCGTGTGTTCGCCATTGCCGAAACGGGATGGACACCGGCAGAAAAGAAGAACTGGCCCGACTTTGAACGACGCTCATCAGCCCTCTCCAAGGTGGCACGCAACTGGGGCTACAACGTTTTTGTGAAACCCATGACAAACATCGGACATAGCCCAACCTCCAACAACAAATAGCAAACAACAAATAAAAAAAAACAAGAACAAAATGAAACATTATATTTTAGCAACACTTGCGCTACTATTCACCCTTACTTCATGTGGCACAAAAGAGGCAGAAACCAAAACCCTCATCCTGTATTATTCGCTCACCGGCACAACGGAAACCGTGGCACAAGAACTCCAGAAAGCATTGAATGCCGACATGGAAGCCATAGAACTGGAGAATCCCTATACAGGTTCATACGAAGAAGTGGTAAAAACAGTGGGCAAGGAACGTGAGGCAGGCGAACTGCCCAAGCTCCTCCCCCTGAATGCCGACCTCGCACAATATGACACCATCTTCCTGGGCTACCCCATCTGGTACGGCACATACGCCCGACCCATCACAGCCCTTGTGGAGCAAAACGACTTTCAGGGCAAGCACATCGTAGCCTTCTGCACCTTCGGAAGCGGTGGACTGGAAACCTCCATCGAGCATTTGAAGAAGGCACAGCCCAATGCTCAGGTGAAAGAAACAGGCTTCGGCATCCGCAATGCACGGGTTGCATCCACAGCAAAGGAACTTAACCGCTTCCTGATAGAGCACAACTTCATCGAAGGAAACGTGGAAGCCCTCCCCGGCTATTCCGAGATGCAGCCCGTAACGGAAGAGGAAAAGCAGATATTCGATGCCGCCTGCGGCAATTACCAGTTCCCCCTGGGCACACCCGTGCTGGCTGGCAAAAGAGGCACACCGGAAGGGGTGGACTACATCTATCAGGTGGACAACAACGGAACCCCAAGCACCATCTATGTAACCGTAGGCAACGCCCCCGACGCCAAGCCCGAGTTCACACGGGTGGTGAGATAGTGAGAAGGGCCCTCCCCCTGCCCCTCCCTCTATGGAGGGGAGTGATTAGCGATGAATGAAAAACCGTCTGAAAGACGTTCACTCGTTCAACGTTCATTATTATGTCATCCTGATACTGAAACGTCATCCTGAACTTGTTTCAGGATCTGTCCGCGGACAAGAACAAGAAAAGGCTCGCTGTGAGATGCTGAAATAAATTCAGCATGACATTATACCATATTTATTCATTCATTCACTCACCACCCATCACCCAAAAACTCTTCTCGCATGACAGAAAAGGAACGCATTATAAACTGTATGTCGCCCCTGGTGGCAGCCCTTGACAAGGCAGACCCCGGGTGGGCCATCTTCGGTTCGGCAGCCCTGGCACTCTGCGGCATGGACATGCCGGTGGCCGACATAGACATCATCCTCAGCCGTGAAGGAGCCGCACGCATGGAACAGGAATGGCTAAGGACAGGAATGGCACTCCCCCTTGACCAAGAGAGCGCCCCAGAGAGCCTGTTCCGCTCCCACCTTGTCCGGAACAACTCCACCTCCATCATGGTGGAACTGAGCGGAGGGCTGGAAATCCGCACGGAAAAGGGCTGGATGCCCGTGCGCCCCAGGGAAGTGCTCACCACCCCCACCGGCATCCGCCACTGCTCGCTCCCTGAGTGCAAACGCCTGCTCACCCTCTTCGGCAGGCCCAAGGACCTCCACAGGCTCAGGCTTATTGAAGCACACCACACGCATTGTCCGCTGATTTAACCGTTTAACCTTTTAACAGAAAAGTGATAAAGCAATACTATGTCTACATAATGACCAATTACACAAAACGTTCGTTATATGTGGGTGTTACAAACGATCTGACAATTAGGGTGGCAGAGCATAAGGCCCATATCAACAAAGGCTTTACAGCCATGTACGATTGTAAGGTGCTGGTATATTATGAAGCGTTCCCCTCTGCAGAGCAAGCTATCGCCCGTGAAAAGCAATTGAAGAACTGGCATAGAGAATGGAAAGAGAATCTTATCCGTCAGCAGAATCCAGACTTTACGGACTTATCCGAGGCTATTGGGGTCACCCAGGATTTGGTGGACGGGATTCGTGACCAATACTCCATTAGCGGAAGCCGTTGATGCCTTATCGGCATGCAGATGCCATACGTCACGATGTTCTGCTCTCACTTCGTCATGCTGAACTCGTTTCAGCATCTGTCCGCGGAGAAGGGTTAGTGAAGGCTCGCAGTGAGATGCTGAACTAAATTCAGCATGACGGGTGGTGTGAGGCATAATCAGTGTGGTATCCTGAACCCACATTTAATCCCCCGACGGCAAAAACACAATGCCGACGACCGCAAGCAGATAGCCCGACAGGCAGAGAAGGGGCGCCACAAGGGTGCGGCACACAGAGAAGATGCTGGGGCAAAAGCGGTGGGCATTGCTGCCCTCGCCCCCCATCAGCACATAGCCGGCAATGATGAGGAGGATGGAGAGGGACAGCAACAGCAGTCCTTTGCGGGACATGGGAAAGGAGGGTTCAGAGGGGTTTGTTCTGTTCTGCATAACGGATGAATTTTGGGGTGTATGATTGCATTAAGGATTGGCGCTGGTATTCTCCGGCAAGGGCAAGCGAGAGCTGCATGGGGCGCAAATGGCGGTAGACGTTATGGGAGGAGGATGCCTTGCGCTCCGGACTGAAGGTGTCCATCCATGAGAGCCACTGGTCCGACTGGCTGAGCAGGCCTTCCAGTACGGCATCGGCACGCTCCGTGCTGCCACCTGCATAGAAAGCGCGGGCCAGGGACAAGGCCAGCTCGTTGTGCGGCACGCTGGCACGGGGAAATTCCCTCTCCCACAGGACTGCCACATCCAAGGCACGCTTGTTGTCGCCCTTTTCCAGCAGGGCGTCAATCAGCCTTGCCATCACCCGTTCGTGGGTATAGGCCAGATGGCGGACGTGCTCGTCGGCATAAACTGTTGTGTTGCTCAGCCCTCCATAGCGGAAAAGGTTCATGAAGCAACGGTACGTCTTGTCCACATCAATCTCCCCTTCGGTGGTCTGGGGCACAATGCGATAGGCCAGCCCTTCCAGCACAAGATGGTTGCGCAACCATGAGACTTCGTCCGGACCCACAGAGACGGACAGATAGAGGGGGCGTGTCCACATCGCATGGGAAAGCACCTCCAGCACAAAGAGATCGTTCTTGAACAATGCCTCCTTGTCCTTGAAGGAGAGGGTCATCTGCTGTGAACCGTCGGGCGAGGTCAGTGTTACCGTGTCCGTGGGGATACATTGCATGTCGGGATTGTCACTGAGAATCCAGTACCTTATCACGTTTTTCAGTTCAAAGGGGTCGTCGCCCAGCATCTTCTTCATCTCATCCGGATTCTCCCGATAGAGTTTGCGTATGCTCTCCTCCAGTTCTGGACGTACGGGTATGCGTTCGCGCGTTCCCTCCTGATACTGACGCTTGTCCCATGTGAAAGGCAGTGCTGGCGACTGCCATGCAGGCTGCTTCATCTGGTCTATGTACCAGTCGGTCTGCGCATAAGAGAGATTGCAGACGCGCGTGTCTGTGCGGAAGCCTTCCACATCATGATTGTACCACAGGGGGAAGGTGTCGTTGTCGCCATTGGTAAGGATGATGGGGCAGCCTTCCTGGGGCAGGCTTTGCAGATAGTTCTGTCCGTAGTCCCTACAGGTGTAGCGTCCGGAACGGTCATGGTCGTCCCACGTCTGGCTTATCATCTGAAGGGGGACAAGCAGACAAAGCACAGAAGACAGCAACGCGCGCAAGCGGCCCTTCATGCGCAAGCGGCCAAAGAGCGAGTGCACAGCTGCCACTCCAAGCCCAATCCAAACGGAGAAGGCATAGAAGGAGCCGGCATAGGCATAATCGCGTTCGCGAGCCTGATGGGGTGTCTGGTTCAGGTAAAGCACAATGGCAAGTCCGGTCATGAAGAAGAGGACAGAGACAATGCAGAACTGGTTGCGCCCGACTGTTCCCCTGCCCAACTGCCAATAAAGCCCCATAAGGCCGAGCAGCAGGGGAAGGGCATAATAGACATTGCGGCCGGGATTGTGCCTGAGCACATCGGGCATCTTTGAGGTGTCGCATCCCAGGAGCAGGTTGTCAATGAAGGAGATTCCCGTTATCCAGTTGCCATGCTCTGCCTCTCCATGTCCCTGGATGTCGTTCTGTCTGCCCACAAAATTCCAGAGAAAATAGCGCCAATACATGAAGCTGACCTGATAGGAAAGGAAGAAGCGGATGTTCTCCACCATGGTGGGCATACCATCTTTCTTCTCCACTCCTCCCATCCAGTCCTCATATTGGTTCTGGAAGCGCTTGTCGTGCATGCGAGGGAACCACATGTTGTCGGCATAGCGATACTTGAGGTCGTGTCTGACCACATCGTAACGGCAAACGGTGGTGTCGGCCGAGAGGCGGTAGACGGGCCCTTCGTCATCGGACTTTGCCACCAGATAATTGCCCTTCTGCTCAAAGTCCAGTTTGCTGGTATATGCCTGTCCGTAAAGCAGAGGTTTGTCGCCATACTGCTCGCGCGCAAGATAGCTGCGGAGGGAAAAAACGTTGTCGGGTGCATTCTCGTTCATGGGCGGACGGGCACTGGCTCGGATAAGGATGACGCCATAGGTGCTGTACCCCAACAACAGCATGGAAAGGGAAAGCAGGCACACGCGTGCCGCCCTATTGCGGCTATGCCAGATGCAGAGAGGAAGGCCAACAAGCAAAAGCAAGACCAGACAAAGCAGACCGCTTTGGTAAGGGAGGGAGCAGACATTGACAAAGAACAGCTCGAAAAGGCCTGCCATCCATACGACACCGGGAATGATGCCATAGAGCACCACAGCCACAATGGCGGCACTGATGGCCAAAGCCAGCAGGATTCCGGCACGACTGACATTATGCCAACGTCTGAAATAAAAGACCAGCACCATGGCCGGAATACACAGAAGATTGAGCAGATGCACGCCTATGGAAAGTCCGATCAGATAGGCAATGAGTATGAGCCAACGGCAGGAACGTGCGCAATCGGCCTCTTCCTCCCACTTCAGCATGAGCCAGAAGACCACAGCCGTGAGAAAACTGGAATAGGCATAGACCTCGGCTTCGGTGGCGGAGAACCAGAAGGTGTCACTGAAGGCATAGGCCAACGCGCCCACCAGACCGCAGGATTCTATCAGCAGAATGCGCTCACGAGTGTAGGTTCCGTCCGTCACAATCAGCTTACGGGCAAAATGTGTAATGGTCCAGAAGAGGAAAAGGATGCAGCCGGCACTGAGGAGGGCTGACATGAGATTGACCATAAGCGCCACTTGCGAGGGTGTGGCGGCAAGATGGGAGAACAGGTTGGCGGTAAGCATAAAGAAAGGCGCACCGGGGGGATGGCCAATCTCCAGCCTGTAGCCGGAAGCAATGAATTCGGGACAATCCCACAGGCTGGCTGTGGGTTCAACTGATGTGCCATACACCACCAAGGCTATGGCAAACGCAAGCCATCCCATGCAGATGTCAATGCGGTTGAATGTGTGTTGCTGCATATGATACCGATTAGAATTTTCGGCAAAGGTAGCAACTGGACGTAAAAAATGCGGATTTTTTTCCTTACATTTACCTTACATCTTACTGACAATACAGATTATCAAGCGGTTGCATCATTGTCCAAAAGCACGTATTCACGTCCTCTACGGTTCACAATCTGCAAGGTGGACTGGTTCTTGAGGCTGCTTTTCAGGCGAGACATGAAGGTGTATAAGGTGTCCTCGGGATTCTCTTTCTTGGGCCAAAGGGCTGTACAGATCTCTTCCTTGGTGAGCGTCTGTCCGGGGGCAGAGCGGAACATTTCCATCAGCTTTTCCTGCATGGGGGTGAGGCTGAGACGGGCAGGCGGAACAGCAACGGGTTTCAGCTGCACGGGAGCGGTTCGGCACCAGAAGAGGATGAGGGCCAGCATGCACAGGCCGGAGAAGAAGGTGGCCAAAGGCATTGCTGGACGGGAATGGGTGAAGATGGAGGCAAAGGAGGGATTGGCAAAAGCTTTCAGCACCAGAGTGGTGTGGCCAGCCCCAGCTCTGTCAACCGACCACATCAACGTGTCGCTACAGACCATGGCCCGCTCTGCAAAGGACTGTTCATTGCCCGCCAGACAGACGGAAAAATGGGCAGTATCCCTGAGCGGATTCATGGACAGATGGTGATGGAAGGGATTTTTCCGTCCCGAGGGCGTAAGTATTCCCTCTGGAGGAAGTGCGGAAAGCGAGTCTATGAGCCACTGTTGTTCAGGTTCTTGCAAGACCATTTGCTGCAAGGCCTGGTTGAGGTCCTGTCTCATCTGGTTCTTGGTCTGCCAATAGCGGTAACCACCCATCCAGACAGATGCCAGAATCATCAGCAAGGGCAAGACTGCCATGTATCGGAAACTCTTCATCTTTTTTGCTTGATTTGTCAGAAACGGATATAGAACAAAGCCTTCAGCTCGTTGTAGTTGCAGTCGCGCACAAAGGGTTTGTCATGGACAAAGTTGTACTGCAACTGGAACATGAGGTTCTTGTGGAGCGTGAAGTTTGAGACCACAGAATAGATGGTCTTGGCTGATTCCCATGTGGCCTGTTCGCGATAAGCGTCATAACGGAGGAATGGCTGGAGCCAGGGTGTCAGCTGATAACCCAAGGTGGCATACCATGCATCCGCACGTCCGGTTCCGCTCCATGTCTTGCTGTCGGCATCATAGTCCTGAATGCGATGGCCTGTGTTGTGGGCATATTCGGCATAGGCGGTCCACTTGTCGTTGGTATACTTTGCTCCAAGACCCCATCTGTTGCGTCCAACCGTTACACCATCCTGTGTATAGTTACCCTTCCAGCCGAACAAAGCGACATAGAGATTGGGGATGGGCTGCACCTGAAGGTTACCAATCCAATCCTTCTGACCGTTGTTGTCGGCACGGTTCTGTCCGTTTCCGTTGTAGACGGCAGCCTCATAACGGATGAGACGATGGCCGGTTCTGCCAACAGGGAAAAGGTCGCCACTGAACTGCAAGCCGATGTCGCGTCCGTTTACGGAAGGTTCGCCACAATAATCGCCAAATCCAGCCAGCTTATTGACAATCTGGGGATAGACACCATTGCCAATGAGCATGGGATGTGTGGGGTTGCTGTAGGTGAAACAACGCTTGAACTGACCCGCCTTGACAGAGAACTCCTTCCAACGCGCCCACTCGATGGTGGCATCCCGAAGCGCCACACTTCCGTTCATCTCCACCTGTACCCTATACTTGAAATCGTTGAGCAGGCTTCCAGAGACATACATTCTGAGCAGACGGATGCCAAAGCCGTTTCCGCCATGGTTTCCGCTCTTGTCGTCATAACAATACTGTCCGTTGATATAGCCTCCGAACTGAGGGGCAGAAGCCCATGAAGTAGAGGGGGTTACCTTCTCCACCGCCCGATTGAGGTGGGACGTGAGAAACCCCTCCTGATATTCCTCGGCCTGCACAAAAAGAGGCAAGCCAAGGAACAAGAGGGTCAAAAGTCTGTATTTACTGAAAATCATTTCTGACGGATATAATCTACAATCCAAGCGCCCACTTCACGGGTTCCGTATTGGGGTGCGCCTTCTACCTGAATTTCGGGTGTGCGTACATTGGCAGCCAGACTGGCATTGACAGCCTCACGAATGAGCGCGCCCTCGGCCTTGAGGTCAAAATATTCATACAGCATGGCCACAGAAAGAATCTGTGCCAAGGGGTTGGCGATGTTGAGCCCCTTGCCCTGGGGCCAGCTTCCATGAATGGGTTCAAAGACAGGAGTGCTTTCGCCCGTTGATGCGGAAGGCAGCAGACCCATAGAACCGGTGATGACAGAACCTTCGTCTGTAAGGATGTCGCCAAAGGTGTTTTCCGTAACCATCACATCAAAGAAACGAGGGTCTTGAATCATGCGCATGGCAGCATTGTCCACATACATGAAGTCGGTCTCCACATCGGGATACTCCACCATCATCTCCTGTGCCACTTTGCGCCACAAACGGCTGCTTGCCAACACATTGGCCTTGTCTACTACGGTTAGATGGCGACGACGCTGGCGGGCATACTGGTAGGCCACACGAAGGATGCGCTCCACCTCGGGACGGGTATAGGCACAGGTGTCATATGCTTCGTCTGTTCCTTCCTTCTTCTCTCCGAAATACATACCGCCAGTGAGTTCGCGGATGCAGATGAAGTCGGCTCCACGGACAATCTCGTCCTTCAGGGGAGATTTGTGAATGAGGCATTCAAAGGTTTCCACGGGACGGATGTTGGCAAAAAGTCCCAGTTTCTTGCGCATGGCCAGCAAGCCTTGCTCGGGACGCACCTTGGCGGTGGGGTCGTTGTCAAACTTGGGGTCGCCCACACTGGCAAAGAGAACAGCATCGGCCTCCTTGCAGGCCTGAAAGGTCTCTTCGGGGAAGGGATCGCCCACCTCATCTATGGCATGTGCGCCACAAAGTGCCTCACGATAAGAAACCTGATGGCCGAACTTCTCTGCCACGGCACTCATCACGGCCACACCCTGTTCCATAATCTCGGGGCCGATTCCGTCACCGGCCAACACAGCAATTTTCAAGTTCATATTTATTTTCCTTTCCTTATATTATATATATAATGTATAGTCTCGGTATCAAAAGTCCTGTTCAATGAGGTTCAGCATCTTGATGGTTGCCTTGATGGCCGCTTCGGTCTGGTCGGCATCAAGTCCGCGGGTACGCAGGACACGTCCCTCCCACTGCCATGTGATTACGGTCTGCACAAAGGCATCGGTTCGTCCGCCAGGGGGAATGCTTACGGTATAATTGGACAGCCAGGGGAACTTGCGTCCCAGCCTGTTCTTGTAGACATGACGTACGGCACGCACAAAGGCATCGAACTGACCGTCGCCCTGTGCGCTCTCCTCATACATCTCTCCATTAACCTCAAGACGAAGGCTTGCCAGAGGCTTCAAGCCATAAGCTGTGGTCACCACATAAGACAGCAGACGCACGTTCTCATCGGGAGTTATATGCTTGAGCACGTCACTCACGATGAAAGGCAGGTCTTCCTGGGTGACAATTTCCTTTTTGTCTCCCAACTCAATGATGCGTTCAGTAACCTTTCGGGTCTGCTCTGCTGTAAGCTCAAGTCCCAGTTCCTCCAGATTCTTCAGGATGTTTGCCTTTCCGCTGTTCTTGCCAAGGGCGTATTCGCGCTTGCGTCCGAAGCGTTCGGGCAACAGGTCGTTCTGGTAAAGTCCGGCCTTGTTGTCACCATCGGCATGCACGCCTGCCACCTGTGTAAAGACACTGTCGCCCGTGATGGGCTGGTTGGGCGGAATGGCAATGCCGCTATAGCTCTCCACCAGACGGGACACTTCGTTCAGACGGCTCTCGTCCAGATTGGTTGTGGCATGGAACTGGTCCTTCAAGATGGCCTGCACACTGGCCAGAGGTGCGTTTCCTGCACGCTCGCCAAGGCCGTTTACACTGGTGTGTATGCCCTTGCATCCGGCCCAAACGGCAGCCAGCACATTGCTGATGGCAAGGTCATAATCGTTATGGGCATGAAAGTCGAAGTGCAGTTCGGGGAACCGCTTTACCATCTGACGGACATATCGGATAAGATGCTTGGGGTTCAGCACACCAAGGGTATCGGGCAACATGAAACGTCGGATGCCGGAATGGCGAAGACCTTCCACCAACGCATAAACGTATTCGGGAGAGTCCTTCATGCCGTTGCTCCAGTCCTCAAGATACACGTTCACGGACACGCCCTTACTTTCGGCATAGGAAATAACTTGGAGTATTTCCTGCAAGTGTTGCTCGGGTGTCTTTCCAAGCTGTCCCTCACAATGCTTAAGGCTTCCCTTGCACAGGAGGTTCAGGTTGCGGCATCCGGCTTCCACAATCCAGTCTACGGAAGAATGGCCGTCCACAAAGCCCAAGACCTCCACTTTGTCCAAGCAGTTGTTGCGCTTTGCCCAACGGGTGATGTTGGAAACGGCTTCCTTCTCACCCTCGGACACACGAGCGGAAGCCACCTCAATGCGGTCTACCCTGAGCTGTTGCAGCAAGGCACGGGCAATCATGAGCTTCTCATGAGGCATGAAGCTTACGCCACTGGTCTGCTCACCATCGCGCAAGGTGGTGTCCATTATTTCTATTCTGCTATTCTTCATCGTCGTCGTAATCGAAATCATTATGGGACACAGATTTTACAGATTTTACAGAGGAACACAGATTCATTTTTCTATCGTTAGTATAAATTTTGCGCCTCACCTGTGGCTTTTCACCAAAATTCAGCAACAATCCTAATTCAATTCTGGTCGCTTTCAAGTAATTGAGAAGTTGAGCCTCATTTTCCGGACAAATTCTCTGATTTGCCTTAAGTTCAAGAATAATGTGGTCGTTAATCACCATATCGGCAAAATACTCTCCAACTACCTGCCCTTTAAAGAACACTTTTATCTGTTTCTGAGTTTCACATTTAAAGCCACGGAGACACAATTCGTGATAGAGTGCATTCTGATAGACGCGTTCAAGAAATCCGTATCCTAATGAATTATGAACCTCGTAAAAAGCCGAGATGATTTTATCTGTCTCTTCCTTATATAAATAATCAGTGTCCATCTGTCAAATCTGTTAAATCAGTGTGCCATCTCAAAAGACAGAACTTATATGATATAGATCTGCGGTCATCTGTCGTATCTGCGGCATCAGCGGGCCATCTCAAAAGCTGAAATTTTCTCCTTGTTCTCCAGCAGGAAGTCAATGTCGTCAAGGGCATTCATCAGACAATACTTCTTGTATCCGTTGATGTCAAATGTCTCGCTATGTCCGGTGGCAAGGTTTGTAACCGTCTGGTTGGGCACATCCACCTTCACTTCGGCAGCTGGATTGGCCTCGATGGTGTCGAAAAGTTCCTGCTGGAACTCTCGGCTCACAATGACGGGCAGCACAAAGCAGTTGAGCAGATTGTTGCGATGGATATCGGCAAACGAACTGCTGATGACCACACGCACACCATAACCGGCAATGGCCCATGCGGCATGCTCGCGACTGGAACCTGAACCCCAGTTCTGTCCGCCAATGATGATTTCATGAACTCCCTTTTTAGGTTGTTCACAGTATTCAGGCTGATTCATCACGAAATCTGCCACAGGTGCTCCGTCGGCATCAAAACGCAAATCATGCATGAAAGCCTCGCCAAAGAACTGCGGGTCACGGGTTGTGCTGGCCAAATATCTTGCAGGAATAATGAGGTCAGTATTGCAGTTGTCTATCTTTATTGGAATACAGGTAGACTGTATGATATCAAATTTCTGTTTTGCCATAGTTATTACAATTTACGAGGGTCTGTTATTACGCCGGTAATGGCTGATGCCGCCACCACAAGAGGAGAGGCAAGAATGGTGCGGGCACCGGGTCCCTGACGGCCTACAAAGTTGCGGTTGCTGGTTGAAATGGACAGTTTGCCGGCAGGCACCTTGTCCGGATTCATGGCCAGACAGGCAGAGCATGAAGGAAGGCGAAGTTCAAAACCTGCCTCTTCAAGAATCTTGTCAATGCCTTCGTCAATGATCTGCTGACGGACAGCCCAGGAACCGGGAACAAGCCAAGCCACCACATTGTCGGCCTTCTTCTTGCCCTTCACCACAGAAGCAAAGGCACGGAAGTCTTCAATGCGGCCATTGGTGCAGGCACCCAGGAAACAGTAGTCCACAGGCGTACCCTCAAGCTTCTGTCCGGGATGGAACTGCATATAGTCAAGCATGGCAAGGAACTGTGCACGGTCTGCCTCGGGAATGTTTTCCAGTTCGGGAATGCACTCGTCAATGGCAATTCCGGCACCGGGATTGGTTCCGTAAGTGATTCGGGGAGCAATGTCCTCGGCACGATAGGTCACTTCCTTGTCGAACACGGCATCAGGGTCGCTATAAAGCTTCTTCCATTCCTCAACAGCCTTGTCCCATGCCTCACCCTTGGGGGCATATTCGCGATCCTTCAGATAGGCGAAAGTGATTTCATCGGGAGCGATGAGCCCGGCGCGACTACCCATCTCAATGGACAGGTTGGACAGTGTGAGACGGCCTTCCATGCTCATGTTGCGAATGGTGGAGCCGGCATATTCCACAGCATAACCTGTGGCTCCGGAAGTGGTAAGCTGAGCCATGATATAAAGCGCCACATCCTTGGCTGTGGTGCCTTGGGGCAAGGTTCCCTCCACATTGATGCGCATGGTCTTGGGCTTGCTCTGGAGGATGGTCTGAGAGGCCAGCACCTGAGCCACCTCACTGGTACCAATGCCCATGGCAATGGCACCCACAGCACCATGAGTAGAGGTATGAGAGTCGCCACACACAATAGTCATTCCGGGCAGCGAAAGAGCCTTCTCGGGTCCCACCACATGGATGATTCCGTTGTCCTTGGTTCCCATGTCAAAATGGCGAATGCCAAATTCTGTACAGTTGGCCTTCAATGTCTCCACCTGCTTGCGTCCAACGGGATCGTCTATTCGTTCCTGCTGGTCGCTGGGAGTGTTATGGTCTGGCATGGCCATTACCTGCTGGGGACGGAACACCCCAATCTTCTTGTCGCGCAAAGTGTCAAACGCCTGTGGCGATGTCACCTCATGACAATAAAGGCGGTCAATATAGAGTTGCGTTGGGCCGTCAGGCACATTCTGCACCACATGGGCATCCCAGATTTTGTCGAAGAGGGTAGCGGACCCTCCCCCCTGCCCCTCCCTGGGGAGGGGAGTAGATACCTTGTTACTGCTCATAACTTTCTATTTCTTTTATTATTGTTTCTAATACATTGTCTGTGTCGTACAACACTTCTTCGTTCGTGAAACGAATAAGCCGATACCCCATTCTGTCTAATGTTTCTTCTCTTTGTTTATCTTCCTGCATTTGCTCGCATTCCGTATGATATGCGCCATCAACTTCAATGATAAGACTTACATCTGGAATCAGAAAATCCACGATATAATCCCCAATGATATGTTGGCGGAGAACTTTAACGCCCAACTGGCCTGCACGGATATGTTTCCAAAGTACCTGTTCCGCCAATGTAGGATTCTGCCGGTTTTCCAATGCAAATCCTTTTAGCAGCCTGTAACGGTCTGGCGATGCAGTCTTATAGTCAATCATCAGAAATCATTCTACGCCCCTCCCATGGGAGGGGTGAGGGGGAGGGTCCGGTCTTACTTAAACTTATTTATACAGTCAATATAAGCTTCAACGCTGGCGGTTACGATATCTGTATTGGCACCGAAGCCATAGTAGACGCGTCCTTCGTATTCCACCTGCATGTGAACCTTACCCATGTCATCACTACCCTTGCTGATAGCTTGGATGGTGAATTCCTTCAAGGTCATTTCTCTGCGGATAATGGTCTTCAACGCACGGATGGCCGCATCCACAGGACCGTTTCCGCTGGCAGCTGCCTCAAAGTGTTCGTTGGCGATGAGCAGGCCCACACTGGCCACACTCTTCACACCCTTACCGGTGGTTACCTGCAGATAGTCGAGCTTGATGTTGTGGGCGGCAGTACGGTCGGCACCGGCCAATACCATGATGTCATCATCTGTCACCTCCTTCTTCTTGTCAGCCAGTTTCAGGAAGTCTTCGTAAACCTTGTCCAGCTTCTCGCCATCCAGTTCCACTCCGTTCACGCTCAAGCGATGGCGAAGGGCAGCACGTCCGCTACGGGCAGTCAGTACGATGGCATTGTCATCGATACCCACTTCCTTGGGATCCATAATCTCATAGGTAGAAACGTTCTTCAGCACTCCATCCTGATGGATACCACTACTGTGGGCAAACGCATTCTTACCCACAACAGCCTTGTTGGGCTGAACGGGCATGTTCATCAATGAGCTTACCATACGGCTGGTGGGATAAATCTTGGTGGTGTTGATGTTGGTTTCAATACCCAAGTCGGGATGGGTCTTGAAAATCATGGCCACCTCTTCCAGACTGGTGTTTCCGGCACGTTCGCCAATACCGTTGATGGTAACCTCTACCTGACGGGCACCATTAAGCACACCGGCAACGGTATTTGCAGTTGCCATACCCAAATCGTTGTGGCAGTGGGTAGACAGGATGCTTGTTCCAGCGGCAAAAGCGTCTACATGCTCATAGAGATACTTAATCTTCTCGCCATATTCATAGGGAGTGCGGAAACCTGTTGTGTCAGGAATGTTGCAGACGGTTGCTCCAGCCTTGCAGACTGCATCAATCACGCGTGCCAGATACTCATTGTCTGTACGGCCTGCATCCTCGGCATAGAACTCCACATCCTCCACATAGCGCTTGGCATATTTCACTGCTGCAACGGCACGTTCTATAATCTCCTCGGGATTGCTGTTGAACTTATATCTGATGTGCGAAGGGCTTGTACCGATTCCGGTATGAATACGCTTGCGCTTTGCATACTTCAAAGCATCAGCCGCCACATCAATGTCCTTCTGTACGGCACGGGTCAGCGCACAAATGGTGGGCCATGTTACTGCCTTTGAAATTTCAATTACAGAGTTGAAGTCTCCCGGACTACTTACAGGGAATCCGGCTTCAATCACATCCACACCCAAGGCTTCAAGCTGCTTGGCTACCTGAATCTTCTCTACAGTATTGAGCTGGCATCCCGGCACCTGTTCACCATCACGCAAGGTGGTGTCAAAAATAAACAATCTGTCACTCATATTTCTTAATAATTTTAATTTTACCTTTCTGATATATAAATTGCGTGCAAATTTACGAAATAAAACTCGCGCATACAAACATAATAATATAAATGTCAATTATTTTCACCAAAATCCGTTATGTTTGGAAAAACTTTTGTAACTTTGTTGGGATAAGACTGGGTATCAGTATCAGTAAAAGCAAAAACATAACACTTTAGATATAACATGGACAAGACATTTATGACTCGCCGAACCTTTCTGAAAGGCGGATTAGGTGCCGCCGCTGTATTGGGCATCGGAGGCGGAACCATGCATTACCTTAATATGGTTGACGTAAAAGGGCGTATTCTCATCATCGGTGGTGGTGCGGCCGGATGCTGTTTTGCCGCACGCCTTATGAGAAGAATCAGCAATCCAGACATCACGCTCATTGATCCTGCGGACAGACAATATTACCAACCCGGGTTCACCTTCATTGCTTCGGGCATCTTCAAACCAGACGAAGTGTGGAAACCCATGTCAAAGTGCATTCCCAGTGGCGTAAAATGGATAAAGGATTCGGTTGTGGAACTGGATCCCATCAAACAGACCGCCCGTACAGCAGGCGGACAAGTTGTTGAATATGACTTCCTTGTACTTACCCCTGGATTGCAAATCAACTGGAACAAGGTGGAAGGCATCAGCCGTGAAACATTGGGACAAGGCAACGCCCATTGCATCTATGATTTTGAAGGAGCACAACGCATCTGGCCTGCCATTCAGGAACTGGTGGCCAAGGGCGGACGAGGCGTATTCACCGACACTTATACCAAACTCAAATGCGGCGGAGCGCCCAAGAAAATCTGCATGCTGACCGAACATCTTGCACGCAAGGAAGGCAAGCGAGATGGGGTGCAGATTGATTATTTCTGTTGTTCGGACGCACTCTACAATGTTCCCCTGTACACCCCTCGCCTACTTCAAATCTATGAGGAAAGAAACATTGGTCTGGAGGTGAACCACAGAGTGAAAGGCATTGACACACAGGCCAAGAAAGTCTATCTGGAACATCATGAGAAGAAAAAGGTCAAGGAAATAAACGAACTTGGAAAAGAAGTGGAGGTGGAGCGCACCATCATCACCCCTCGGGTGGAAGACTATGACCTGCTCAGTTTCGTACCACCCCAGTCCGCTCCCGATTTTGTGCGTGAAGCCGGACTCTCATGGACCGAAGGAAAACTGGCAAAGGACGGATGGGCCATGGTGGACAAGAAGACACTCACCCACATCCGATACTCCAATATCGTTTGCCTGGGCGATGTGGCCGGAATCCCCACCAGCAAAACTTCCTCAGCCATCCGCATCCAACTGCCCATTGCTGTGGACAACCTGCTCAGTATCATGCAAGGAAAGGATCCCGAGAAAATCTACAACGGCTATGCCTGCTGCCCCATCGTGACGGATTACGGTCATGTGCTTTTGTGCGAATTCGACTATAACAAGGACCCAGACCCATCCTTCCCCTTCACACTACAAGACATGTCTAAGGAACAGGCTTCTGCATGGATGCTCAAGCGCCATTTCCTCAAGCCGATGTTCTTCCATGGCATGCTCACCGGACTGATGTAGGAATGCTCTATCTGAACACAAAGATAAACGAAATCACAGAGCAGCAGCTGGACGAACTAATCCGGCTGCTGCCCTTGCAACGAAGACAAAAAGCAGAAAGGTTCACCCATCTCCAGGGCTGTCGGGAGTGTGTGCTCTCCTATCTGGAACTCTGCCGTGGACTGAAAGAAGAATTTGGCATAACCGAACAGCCCGATTTTGATTACACTCCCAAAGGCAAACCATTCCTTAGCGCCCATCCACATATCCACTTCAGCATCAGCCACTGCCGCAATGCAGTGGGGTGCCTAATCAGCACCACCCCATGCGGACTGGACATTGAACGCATCCGCCCGCTAAATCCACAGCTGGTTCGCCACACCATGAACGAAGAAGAATGTCAGCAGATTTTTTCTTCCTCGCGACCCGATATAACTTTCATCCGGATGTGGACACAAAAGGAAGCCGTACTGAAGCTAAACGGAACCGGCATAACAGACCATCTGCATCAGGTTCTCTTACCGCAAAATCTGGAAGGCATCCACCTTTCCACCACCGACTATCTTGAACAAGGCTTTGTCCTCACCTCAGCAATAAGTTATCATAAAAATAAGGAAAGCTTATGACGAACATGAAGGTAACCTTTCGCAAAACAATCTATGCCTTTACAGTCCCACTGGCAATCATTCTGTTCTCGCTTGGTGCGGGCAGTTGCTATATGCTCTCATACTCACTTGGAGAAGACCCCAACCGCAAAGATGTGGACAGTGCATACAACGTCCTTTACAAGAGAGTGCCCGACATGAGGTGTTGGGTGGACAGCCTGAAGCAGAACGGTTTGTTGCGGGACACCTTCATAACAATGCCTTCCGGAGAACGACACCATGCCATCTACCTGAGGGCAGATTCGGCACAGGGACGCACAGCCATCGTAGTACACGGCTACAGGGACACTGCCCCCAAATACCTCTATCTGGGACGGATGTACCATCGCGATTTAGGTTTCAACATCCTCATGCCCGACCTTCATGCGCATGGCCTTAGCGATGGCGAAGGCATCGGCATGGGATGGAACGAAAGACACGACGTAATCCGATGGGCAGAAGTGGCCGAAGAGATATTCCGCAGCCCATCACACGAATCAAAGATAGTCATCCATGGCGTTTCCATGGGAGCGGCCACCACCATGAACCTTTCTGGAGAGCCCCACCCCTCATACATCAAATGCTTTGTGGCAGATTGCGGATTCACCTCCGTCTGGGACGAATTCCGCGGGCAGTTAAGGGAACAATTCTCTCTACCCCCCTTCCCGCTCATGCACATCGCCTCCAGCCTCTGCCGCATGAAATACGGATGGACATTCCGTGAGGCATCCCCCCTAAAGCAAGTTGCCAAATGCCAAAAGCCCATCCTCTTCATCCATGGCGAAAAAGACACATACGTCCCCACAGAAATGGTCTATCGCCTTTATGACGCCAAACCTGCCCCCAAACAACTCTGGACACTCCCCAACACCGGACATGCAGACTCATATATCAACTTTCCAGAAGAGTATACGAAGAAAGTCAAGAAGTTTGTTGTTCATAGTTTTTCACAGGATTAAGACTCTTTTTGTCAGCATTTCTTCTCTTGTACGAACCGAGCAGCAGTGTTGAGCGGACAATAACATAATAACGTTATAAGAATATGGAAGAAAAGAATATATTTGAGAAAATCTGCCACAAAGAGCAAAACGGCCGGGAATACTGGATGGCAAGAGAACTGGCTTCAGCACTCGACTATAAGGACTGGCGGAACTTTTGGAGTCTCGTCGGAAAGGCTCAGAAACTTTGTGTGGAGAATAACGCCAAGATTGAAGACCATTTCGTTGAGTGCAACGAGATGGTTGAGGTGGGATCCGGAGCCCAACGAGAGGTGGTTTCCTTCAGGCTTACCCGTTATGCCTGCCTACTCATTGCCATGTGTGCAAATGCAAAAAAGCCACAGTCTCTGAGTGCCCTTCAATACTTTTCCGGGAAGCAAAAAGCAGCAAAAGGTGTTGAATTATACACAAATACAGACATTATCTTCTTCTCTGACCCGGAAGGGAATCTGCGTGTACAGTTGTTCTTTGATGGTGATACGGTATGGACTACGCAAAAGCGCATTGCAGAAATCTTCCAAGTGGAGGTAAGTACTGTGAACTATCATTTAGGTGAGATTTTCGACTCTGGCGAGCTAAACCGCTATTCAGTTATTCGAAAAGATTGGATAACTGCCGCTGACGGAAAAAGCTATGAAACGAAGCTATACAATCTGGATGTCATCATCGCTGTGGGATATAGGGTGAACAGCTACAAAGCTACACGTTTTCGTCAATGGGCAACAAATACACTGAGCCATTATATCAGAAATGGCTACGTGCTGGATGATGACCGTTTCAAATATGGCAATCAACTGACTGACATCAAGTTTGAACAACTATTGGAACGCATCCGTGAGATTAGGGCATCGGAACGGATGGCATACCAAAAGATTACAGACATCTATGCAACTGCTTGTGACTATCAGAAGGATGCATTGGAAACACGTGACTTCTATGCCAAAGTCCAGAACAAATTGCATTGGGCGATAGTTGGACAGACGGCAGCAGAGATAATCTATTTCAACGCTGATGCCTCGAAGTTGAATATGGGATTGACAACATGGGCACAGGCTCCTGATGGTAAGATTATGAAGTCAGATGTGGCCATTGCCAAGAACTATCTTTCAGAAGAACACATGCGGGAACTGAACCGAATAGTGGAAGCATATATCAATTTGGCAGAGACAAGGGCGAAGAACCGCAGACCGACAACGATGCAACAGTGGGCAGAATTTCTGGATAACTTCCTTACGTTGGCATCATATCCAATCCTTATGGATAAGGGTAAAATTTCAGCATTACAGGCAAAACTCAAGGCATACGAAGAGTATGACAAATACAGAGTGATACAGGACAGAATATATCTTTCAGACTTTGACAAAGAAGTGAAACGGCTGAAAGATGAAATGGGAATGGATTAACGTCCATCCCCACAACACAAAACAATGCTGAACTCGGTGGAAATCGCATCATTTTTGATAGATTTCCACCGGGTTTGTTACCACTATTCTTCTTCATCCATAGCGAAAAAGACACATACGTCCCCACAGAAATGGTCTATCGCCTTTATGACGCCAAACCCGCCCCCAAACAACTCTGGACCGTCCCCAACACCGGACATGCCGACTCATATATCAACTTTCCGGAAGAGTATACGAAGAAAGTCAAGGAGTTTGTTTCGGAGTAAGGAAATTCCACAACATTCTTATCCCATACACAAACAAAAAAACGAGCTCTTACTGCAAGCAGAGAGAACTCGATTTAATCTTGTTTATAGTGCAGATGGGTGCGACAGGGCTTCCCAGATACACTTTCAACTATGCAAATTTACATCATTTTTCTCAAAATACAATTAATTAAAAGAACTTTTTTATCGAATTAACAATTTTTTGGAAAAAAGAAACTTTTTGGGCAGTATTAACCGGCAAAATTATGCCTGTTTGAGATTCTATAAGCGGCTGTAGCATCGGTGATTTAGAGTATAATAATCGCATTGCCTCGTAAATTTCCTTCCACATATCATTTGCTCTATTAACTGAAACCATTTTCATAAGATAATCTATGACTCGCATAGCTCCGTGAAAGGTCTGCTGAGTGTGATCAGGAAACGAAGGACACGCCACACCAGTTCTGATACCAGAAGCCAGAGTCATACCCAACAAGACGTTACCATGAGCACAGGCATTGCGAACTTCACGTATGGCAGACAAGTAGGTTTTGAATGTAGCTGTTGCAGGTTCACCAAAATGAGTACTGATAATTCGTTTGTCTATATCGAGGACAAGGCTGTCGTATAATACTTCAAGGTTACCAAGCGTCATGTATTCCAATGTTTTCCATGCTGGAGCATATTGACCAAGGTATTTCAAATGATGACGTTTAATTGTAGGCTTCTTCTTGATTGACTGATAGGCTTTTACTGGAAAATCATTTATAAACTGTGAAGAAACGACAGAAGGGTTAACAAACCAAGTAGGATCTGCCACGTACTTATTGGATAGCTCATAGATGATAGTTGTACGTATTGCAACCTCAATTCTTGACAAATAGCGATTAAGAATATTTCTCAAATCCAAATCAAAGTAATAAAGCCAAACTACATCTTCAATCTTTGTTCCGGGACAAACAATATGGTTACGACGGAAATCAAGCAGAGGATATGTTTTCTCAAACGGATATATATAGAATCCAAGACGATAATATCCTATGTCAGCCAGATACTCCTTAGCCTTTGCTTCATCAGAAATTACCACATTACGATTACGGAGAATACGAATCTGCTCATCATATGTGGTTGCTTGTTTGGTATATGCTACTTTTGCTCTTTCCATTGGGATTATGAACCAATTGCAAAGTTATAAAATCTTTCCCTATTATCATCCCAAACAAACGCAAAACAATGCTGAACTCGGTGGAAATCGCATCTTTTTTATAGATTTCCACCGGGTTTGTTACCACTATTCTTCTTCATCCATGGCGAAAAAGACACATACGTCCCCACAGAAATGGTCTATCGCCTTTATGATGCCAAACCCGCCCCCAAACAACTCTGGATCGTCCCCAACACCGGACATGCAGACTCATATATCAATTTCCCGGAAGAGTATACAAAGAGGGTCAAGGAGTTTGTTTTTGGTTTTTAATTGGTATTAACGAAACAACTCCAATGACTTTCTAAAAGATTTCTATTCTGGCTTATAATGTGTAACGGATGACAACACAGGGGAGCATTTGGTGGCTAGTGTGCTATTTGTCATAAAGCCGCGAGGAACTTCTATCTTTTCCAAAGAAAAACAATATGAAAATGGAGTATTCCCGATCTCTTTAACTTTTTCCGGTATTCGTATATTTTTTAAAGAAACACAGCCAAGAAATGCGAAATCATCAATTTTTCTTAATGAAGATGGCAATATAATAGAATAAAGAGAGTTACAATCTTTAAACATGAATTTTCCAATTGTATTTTTTTCACTTGTATAATTAGCTAAAATCTCTTCATTCTCTGTCTTACTATAGTATAAGCCCTCATGATTTAATCCGACTCTGTTCTTAAAACTTTTCCATTGTTTCTCATCCATTGTTTCAAAATTAAAAGTTTTATAATCTATGTCATACTTAAATCCAGAGCGTTCCAAAAATGAAATGCTAGTCCAATCACCTTTAGCCACCTCAACAAGATACGGTTCATTGTCTTTTAGAATTTTGGCATTTTCAAGATCAAGAATCCGCAATGAACCTCCTTGCCAGCTTTGCAATGGGTTATTTTGAAAAGCACCCGCCATTTTTCGCAAAAACTTAATATCTTCACTATTTATCGGACCAGAAATAACTAGTTTTGTTACATATTCCTTCTCATCATTTGTAAAATGTGTTTCTAATGTTCCCGCTTCTTTAAGCACAACATTTTTAACTCTTTCATCAGTTTGTGGTTCAATACCACATAATATTCCATTTACAGCCAATAAACTTTTATTCTGAGAGGGATAGTTTCCTAATTTCAGTCTATAGAATCCATTATGTGAACCTTTCCACCCCAGATTGACGTGGAAATACTCATTATTGTAACCATCACATACAAAAGCATGACTTTCATCCGACAAAATACAAGGTCGTTTCATATCAAGCTCACGATATATCAATGAAATCATATCATCATCTGTTAAGTGTCTTTGATAATAATTCATTTTGCCAGAATAACCGAGATTATTGCACAACATTGGTTTGATATATAAATATTTTGCAGAAGTTATCTCCTCTGTATAATTTGCACCTAAAGACAAACCTAAACAAGTAAATAATTTGGACAAGTCTTTGGGAAACACAGCAGAATCCTTCTCTAAGTAGACTTTTTTATAGGTATCCCAATTAAAAGACAATTTACTCCAATCAACTTTATATAATTCATCATTTGGAGTTGCATACACATGTTCAGTTCCTAGTTTTGGCCATTTGTAATAATTCATTATCATTGCAATAGATAATGAGACACATCCAATAAGTGTTTTCTTGCCATTAAGCATAGGAGCACTTATATTATAAGGGGCGCTTTGTCCCCATTTCACACCATCTAACAATGGTGGTACTGATTTACCTGAAACGGTAATTGGGGTTTTGTCATTGAGATGCCTGATTGTATCTTTCATCATTGCGGAAATCTGTTCTTTATAAGAAGAGACTATCGGTTTATAATACATTGATGACTCTGTACTATATGCAAGAATTGGCTGTTCAATCAATGACCAAATGTTTTGTTTGGCAACTATACAGAAGCAATCATTCGATCTATCTTCAAAAATCCAAAAATTATCATCTTCTTTTGAGATTTTTAAAATTAATGAATCTGGGTATTGGACTTTTTTGCTTAACCAATCAGACGCTATAGACATTTCTTTCCCATATTTCGGATTAGCCTTGACATATACGCGCTTTACATCTGAAAACACCAAACTATCACTTACTATTGCACTCATCCTCGGCAATTCAACATGTCCAGTTTTAGATGTTGAATAAACAACTTTTGTTGTTAATTTAGGATACGGATTGCCGTCTAACTTTGAATATTTTAATTCGATAACATTAAAGCCATTTCTCCCGGTAAGCTTTCCTGCATCTTTCCATCCATTTGAAGAAAGTGTATATTCTACAGTAAAAGGTTCTCCTTGAACAACAGAGTCTGTAGATTCTGCAACAAAACTCTTCACATTGGGTCGTTTAGATTTAACCAACCGTTTATTTTGAGCACCAACGGGAAACCCCAAAATACAAGCAAATATTATTAAAAAATATGTTCTCATACTATAATCCATATTCAAATAATTATTTTTTTGTTCTTCTTATCACTGTACGTACCCGATTTGTTTTGCGATTATCCAACCATTTTTTATCCACGGTTTCCTCATGCATCTTCATCGCCTTTTCTGCACTCCATTCGCAACGTTGAACTTTATGGCTTTTATTACCATAATATGAAAAAGCAAATCCTTTTTTTGTTTTGGCACAAATGCTTAACATATTATCCAAAATACTTCCCATACGTCCTACTTTGTCGGTAAAGTGCAACGACACTCTAGTTGTATCCAAAAAAGAAGGTCCTAATTGTGCATTAGAATCATCATGAGACAAATGAAGAGTAACAAATTTCTCATCTATAGATAGGCTGTCAACATCAAAATAGTTATCTCCGGCAAAATGAAAACGTGCATATTCAAATGTTTCCAATTTCTTACGTATTAGAAAAATTTCTTCACCAATTTCACGAAGTTTCTTGTCTGAAAGTATTTCTTTGAATTGTTGAGACGTTATATTTATTGTTCTTTCAATATTACTTGAAAACGTAAAAGAGACATTCGCATTAGCTTTTAACAAGTACCCTGACGCAGCCTTCCACGTATCAGGATGCAAATTAATAATTGACATCAATTCTGCGTACTTAATCTTATCATCATCTTCATTTTTGTATTTATCTTCAAAAGAAGATAATGGTTCATATAAAAAATTTATTCTCAACTGATTGCTTTCGCAACTAAGATCATGCATACTAAGATACTGTACAGTTCGATCATTACATAATGGTTCCAGTTCTATCCTTGCCTTCCAAATCAAGTGTTCAATTGCTTCACGCTGTTGTTTGTACATGATAAAACAATAGAAGGTAAGGCATGGCAGTATAATAATTATAAATATTAAAAGTATTGTTTTTTTCATACGTAAATTATTAAGCGTCCTACATTGCTGTAGAACATTGTTTATATTCAATTCAACTATTTGAGTTTTTCGAAAGACAAGAAAGAATAGCACTCATAGTATTACAAGTGCGGCTATTGTTCCATAAAATTA
>JAFYQQ010000042.1 GCA_017559845.1 Bacteroidaceae bacterium
AGACGCTTTTGAGTAGTGAGCATTGAGCTTCTTCTGAACTTATGTTCTTTTGTCAAAAACTCATAACTCGTTGCTCATTTCTCATCGCTCAAAATGTTTCTTTTGTCCAAACAAAAACTCGCAACTCACCGCTCACCGCTCATCGCTCACCGCCCAATCAATTGAAAATCTTGATTCCCATGAAGAAGGTGCGGGGCTGTGTGGGGCCATAGAAATAGCCGGAGTCGCGATAGGTGCCCTTGTCAAGGTCGTTCTGGAAGGCGTTGAAGATGTTCTGCACGCCGGCATTGAGCTGCAACTTCATGTGCTCGCGCAGCACAAAGGTGTAGGCCACCTTGGTGTTGAAGTCGAAAAAGTGGGGCGTGCGCACCATCTCGTCCTTTGCGATGTAGGAGTGGGGGAATCCGTCGGGGATTTCATCGGTGGGGGCGTAATGGGGAACGTGCATGCGGCCGGTGTACACGCCGGAGAGGGAGATGTCGAGGTGGCGCACCGGTGCGGCGGTAAGGGTGAAATAGCCGTAGAGGTTGGGGGTGCGGGGCATGTTCTTGATGGCGGGCACGGTGGGGTCCTCGCTCCACGAGGTCAGTTCCTTGTAGCGGCTGCGCTGTGCGGTGAATCCCACTTGCAGCGACGCGTCGTTTCCGTGGGCAATCTTTCCGTCTATGTTCACTCCGTACACCTCGGCGCCGCTTCCGTTGCGGCGTTCCTGCAGGGTGTTTCCGTTGGTGTCGGAACCGATGTTCTGGAGGTAGAAGACGTTGTCCAGGCTGGTGTAGAATCCTTCCAGCAGCAGGTTGTACTGGAAGTGGCCCACCTGGTCGGTCCAGTCCACAGATCCGCTGAAGCTGTTGGAGCGTTCGGGCTTCAGGCCGTCTGCCAGCGAGATGAGCACGCCCTCGCCGCCCACTGCGGTGATGTGCAGGTCCTCGTCATAGGCTTGCGGAGCGCGGAAGCCTGTGCTCCAAGTGGCGCGCGCCTGCAACTTGTCCAAGGGCTTGTAGAGGAGGTTGACGCGCGGACTGAAGATGGCGTTCTCAATGAGGTTGTGCTTGTCCATGCGCACGCCGGCCAGCAGGCTGAACAGCTTCATCTTCCATTCGTTCTGCGCAAACAGGCTGGCAATCTTGACGTCCTGCTTGAGGTCGCGTCCGTATCCGCTCATCACATCGTGCAGGTTGTCCTGTTGGTATTCGGCTCCGGCGGTGAACTGTGCGGGGGAGAAGATGACCTTGTTGAAATCGCCCGTGTATGTGGCGCCCGCCACCCAGGTGAGGTCTTTGGTTTTGCCGTAAGCGTTGGGGTCTTGCTGCGCGCCATAGTAGCTGTTGCGGTCTACGTGCTGTGCCGAGGCGAAGACGGATAGCTTGTGCTTGTAGTCGGCAAAGAAGTGGTCATAGTTCAGTCCGCCGCTGTTGATGACGTGCTTGGTCTGCTCGGTGATGTCTGTCTCGAAGGGTTCCAGGCTGAACTTGTTGCCGCCTCTGCGGAACTCGTTTGTGGTGTGGTATTCCACGCCCAGCTTGCCGTTCTGCGTGGGACGGTAATATCCGCGCAAGCCAAAGGTGTTCATGTTGAGCTTTCCTATTTCGGAGAAGCCGTCGCCGTTGTCATCGTAGGGATTGCGGTTGCGGTAGGTCTGGTACAGCGCCAGTCCGTACACATTGTCCTTGCCGGCCAGCGAGGCGTTGGCGCCCATGTACTGCTCCCACGACTTTCCGTTGGCGTTGGAGAGGGTGGAGGCCACCTGGTAAGAGTTGTTGATGGGGTCTTTGGTGATGATGTTGATGGTTCCGCCCACAGCATTTGCGCCGAAGAGGGCCGATCCGCCTCCGCGCACCACCTCCACGCGCTCAATCATGTTCACAGGAATCTGCTCCAGTCCGTACACGCCGGAGAGGGCGCTGATGATGGGGCGGCTGTTGATGAGAATCTGCGAGTAAGGGCCTTCCAAGCCGTTGATTCTCACCTGGGGGAAGCCGCAGTTTTGGCAGTTGTTCTCCACACGCATGCCCGACTGGTAGTTCAGCGCCTTGGCAAGGTCGGTGGTGTTGGTGGTCTCAAAAAGCTTCTCTCCCAGCACGTTCACCACCACGGGGGCGTCCTTGCGGCTCACCTCGTTGCGGTTGGCCGAGACAACGACTTCGTTGATGTCCAGGGCAATCTCTTCCAGGGCGAAGTGTACGTCCACGGCAAATTCCTTTCTCACCGTAACCTTCTTCTCCAATGGCACAAAGCCCATCATCTCGGCACGCAGGGTATATTCTCCCTCGGGAATGTGCTTGAACAGGAAGTTTCCGTTCTCGTCAGTGGTGGTTCCGGCTCCGGTCTCTACAATTTTTACTGTGGCAAAAGGCAGTCCCTCCTCGGTTTCCTCTTCAATGACATGACCGGCAATGGTGTTTCCGTCGCGTACGGGTTTGTCTTCGGCCGCACACACGGCCATAGCTGCACTCATGATAATGAGTACAGACATCAGTATTCTTTTGATCATTTGTTTGTTTAATCCTCAAAAATAAGCATATATGCAGGCAGAGCGTGAACTGCATATACAAGTTCCGTTTGTCTGTATGCTTCCGCAACGTGCGCTCTGCCCACACTGCGGCAATACATTAATTATTTAAGGGTGGTTCTAAAAATTATGTCGCGTTGATTTTCGTTCTTCTTTCGTGCGTGCTTTTGTAAGTTGAAGAAGGAGCATAGCGGGCTATGTGACTGATGAGACTTGACAAAATGACACAAGAAAAAGACGAAAAGCGGCCGAAACTGAGAACACCAGAGTCGGTAAAAACTTAAATCCAGAATTTTTAGAATCACCCTAAAGACAAACGGGAGGCGCTCTTAGGCTTCTGAGGACAAGGGTGCATGAGGGGTGGAAATCCGAATGGAAAACCTGTCGGATTTCGGCAACACAACCAAAGAGCTGTATCATCAGCAAGTTGACGACCGGTTCCAGCCCCACAAAGCTTGAAAGCTGTGCCAGGGTCAGAATCTGTCCTTCGCTATGGTTGTGCTGTGCTTTGGTAAAGGGGTGGGAGTGGACCAGCAATGCACCGTTTATCTGGTGTGCGTGTCCGTAAACGGTGATGCAGACCTGGAAACTGACAAACAACGAAAGCAGCAACAGAGAAATTTTTGCACCTCTCTGCCTGGCTTTTCTTGCTTCTTGTCTGAAACTGTTTCCTCTCATTTATAGATAAAAAATCAGGAATAAATTACCGCATTCTTCCCAAAACGGCTACAAAGTTACGAAAAAAATACAACATAAAGGGCAGGCGGAATTGGGAATTTATACAAAAAAAAGCACATCGTTTTGATGTGCTTAGTTGCGGGGGTCCGACTCGAACGGGCGACCTCCAGGTTATGAGCCTGGCGAGCTACCAACTGCTCCACCCCGCGATGTTTTCTTGATTTCGAGTGCAAAGGTATAGACAATTTTCCATACACGCAAGTTTTTGCACGAAAAAATCTTTCTGAACGCAAAAAATCGTTTCCAAAATGGCACAAAATTATGTTTTTGTGCAAAAACCGGAGGATTTTTATTGCAAGTATAGAAGATTTTCAATAACTTTGCAAATGATATGCCAGTAACAAAAACAAAAGCAAAGCTCGTGGACATAGCCCGTCAATTGTTTGCAAAACAGGGCTTTGAAAACACCACAATGAACGACATTGCCCAGGCTTCGGGCAAGGGCAGACGTACTTTGTATACCTATTTCAAGAATAAGGAAGACATCTACAATGCCGTCATCGAGATGGAACTGGACCGCATTTCATGCAAGATGGATGTTGTGGCCGAGAGGGATATGGATTTTGAAGACAAGCTTGTGGAAGTGATTTACACCCATCTCCATCTGATTAAGGAAGCCGTTCAGCGCAACGGAAATCTGCGTGCGGAATTTTTCCGCAACATTTTTCTGGTGTCAAAGGTGAGAAAGAATTTCGACAACAACGAAACCGCCATCCTCACCCGCCTGTTGGAAGAAGGAGTGGAAAAGGGAGTATACGAAGTGGAGAACATTCCTTTGGTTGCTGACATCATCCATTATAGCGTGCGTGGTTTGGAAATCCCCTATATCTACGGCCGTCTGTCCGAGGGATTGCCCATAAGCATGCGCAGGGGTATCGTTCAAAAACTGTTGCATAAAGCATTGAGCAAGCAGGGGTAATCCCTTCCTTGTTCAATACAATATTTATAATATAACCATTAAATAGACATTTTAGACATGAAACTATTGGAAGGTAAGACCGCATTGATTACTGGTGCGGCACGAGGTATCGGTAAGGCTCTTGCAATGAAGTTTGCACAGGAAGGAGCCAATATAGCGTTTACAGACTTGGTGTTGAACGACGAGATGGCAGCTGGCTTGGAAGCCACCCGTCAGGAGATTGAGGCTCTGGGTGTGGTGTGCCGTGCATACGCAGGCAATGCTGCCGACTTTGAGCAGACCGAAGCTACCGTGAAGCAGATTAAGGAAGACTTCGGTACCATTGATATTCTGGTGAACAATGCAGGAATCACAAAGGACGGCCTCATGCTCCGTATGACAGAAAAGCAGTGGGACGACGTAATCAACGTAAACCTCAAGAGCGCTTTTAACTTTATCCACGCCTGCGTTCCCGTAATGATGCGCCAGCGCGGCGGAAGCATCATCAACATGGCTTCTGTGGTGGGCGTTCACGGCAATGCCGGACAGGCCAACTATGCCGCCAGCAAGGCCGGTATGATTGCCCTGGCCAAGAGTGTGGCCCAGGAAATGGGACCCAAGGGCATCCGTGCCAACGCCATCGCCCCCGGATTCATTGAGACAGCCATGACCGCAGCCCTTTCCGATGAAATCCGCGAGGAATGGAAGAAGAAGATTCCTCTGCGCCGTGGCGGACAAGTTGAGGATATTGCAAACGTGGCCACCTTCCTGGCAAGCGACCTCTCAAGCTATGTGACGGGTCAGGTTATTCAGGTAGACGGCGGTATGAACATGTAATGGAAGTCCTTTACGAAGACAACCATCTGATTATCGTCTCAAAGAGAGCGGGTGAAATCGTCCAGGGCGACAAGACCGGCGACACCCCTCTTTCTGAGACGATAAAACTATATATTAAGGAGAAGTACCATAAACCTGGAGAGGTGTTCATTGGCGTGGTTCACCGCTTGGATCGTCCCGTTAGTGGCGTCATCTGTTTTGCCCGCACCAGCAAGGGACTGAGCCGCATGAACCAGCTTTTTGCCCAAGACCACAGGGTGGGAAAGACCTATCTGGCGCTTTCTGCCACGCCTCCGCCACATTCGGAAGGCACCCTGACGCATTGGCTCACTCGCGATACGGAACGCAACAAGGCGAAAGCCTATGACCGCGAGGTGCCCGGAAGCAAGAAGGCTGTCCTGGACTACAAGCTGTTGGGCAAGACCGACCGCTATTATCTCCTTGAGGTGCATCTCCGCACAGGCCGCCATCATCAGATTCGATGCCAGTTGGCAAAGATGGGATGCCCCATACGAGGCGACCTCAAATATGGCGCTCCCCGCAGCAATCCTGACGGAAGCATCAGCCTGCATGCCCACCGGCTTACGTTTGAGCATCCCGTCAGCCACCTCCAAATAGACGTAAAAGCGCCTTTGCCCCAGGAAAATGTATGGCAAAGCGTGCAGAAACTGATAGAAAAACAATCATAAACATGCCAGTAATAGTAAAGATAAGCACTCCGAAGGGCGACATCAGAGTACGCCTTTACGACGAGACCCCCCAGCACCGAGACAATTTTGTGAAGTTGGTAAACGAAGGATTTTATAACGGCACGCTTTTCCATCGTGTCATCAAGGGCTTCATGATTCAGGGCGGCGACCCGGACAGTATTGGAGCGCCCGCAGGCAAAATGTTGGGAACCGGAGGCCCCGGATACAATGTGCCCGCGGAAATCGTCTATCCGCAACTCTTCCACAAGCGCGGAGCCTTGTGTGCCGCCAGACAGAGTGACGAGGTAAATCCCGAAAGGGAAAGCAGCGGCAGCCAGTTCTATCTGGTATACGGAAAGGTGTACACTCCCCAGGAACTCAAGCAGATGGAAAAGCAGATGTCCATGCAGCAGGAGCAGGCCATCTTCAACAAGCTGGTGCAGCAAAACCGTAGCCAGATACTGGAATTGCGCAAGGCCAGAAACCAGGCCGGATTGCAGGAACTCCAGGACCAGCTCATTGCCGAAACCAAAAAGCAGATGAAGGAACTTCCCGCACCCAAGTTCACCCCCGAGCAGCAGGAAGCCTACACAACCATTGGTGGAACACCCTTCCTGGACAACCAGTACACGGTGTTTGGCGAGGTGGAGAGCGGCATGGAAGTGGTGGCCGAAATCCAGCAATGCGCAACGCTCAGCGCAGACCGCCCCAAGGAAGACATTTCCATGACAATGACCATAGAGCAGTAACGGCTCAGTTAGACAAATAATCCAAAAAAGCAGAGAGACGTCACAAGGTGGCGCCTCTCTGCTTTTTTGATGTTGATCAGCCTGTAAGAACTTCTGCGTGTAGCGTCCGCAGTTGCCGAAACGAAGAAACCAGAACTTTTAGAAATCAATGAAGGTAAAGAATCTTTACAAATTTGCAAGATGGAAAGCTGTTGGATGTAACAAGACAAACAAAAAATGTCCAGTTGGCCGAAAAAAAGTGCCCAGTTGGAAAAAAATATGTTTCCAGTTGGAGAATTATTTTTTCCCAACTGGAAACCCTATTTTAGGGGGTTATTGGCTTTTAATGCTTAATCTTCCATTTTTCCCCTTTTAATGTATCCGAAAAACGGTAAAAGATAAAGTAAAAAGATTTTACAAAAAATTGCATAAGATAACGTAATGTGTTGCGTTCAAACCATAAAGGTGGTTCTAAAAATTCCGGATTTATGTTTTTACCGATTCTGATGTGCTCAATTTCGGCCGATTTTCGAATTTTTCGGTGTCATTTTGTCAAGTCTCATCAGTCACATAGCCTGCTATGTTCCTTCTTTAACTTACAAAAGCACACACAAAATAGAACGGAAATCAGCTCGACATAATTTTTAGAATATCCCTAAAAAACAATTTCTGTTGTATCTGAAAACATTCCTTCCGTTATTCCTCTAAGAATACCCCTATAGAGTAATAACAAATACAACAACTAAAAAAGTGTAACATGACAACAGAAAAAGCAAAATTCAGAGTGTTTACTATCAAAGAAGGTAAAGAAGCAAATCAGCTGTTCATCTTCATGGAATGCGTCATCGTGAACCTTAAATCATTGGGCAAGATTCGCACCTCGGAAACCTATGCCACATCGCTCAGTAGTTTCAAGCGTTTCAGAAAGGGCAGGGATATGGCACTTGAGGCAGTGGATTCTGATACGATGATAGCATACGAGGCCTGGCTGAAGGACTGCGGGCTAAGTCCAAACACCTGCTCTTTTTACATGCGCAACCTTAGGGCGGTGTACAATCGGGCTGTGGAAAAGGGACTCACCACTCAGCAATACCCTTTCAAACATGTATATACCGGGGTGGAAAAGACGGTAAAGCGAGCAGTGCCCTTGAAGACCATCAGGCAGATTAGGGAAATGGACTTGTCTGACAGCCCCGCAGCCGACTATGCAAGAGACATGTTCCTGTTCTCTTTCTATACCCGCGGTATGTCCTTTGTGGATATGGCCTATCTGAGAAAGAAAAACCTGCAGGGCGGCATCCTGTCATATCGCCGTCGTAAAACAGGCCAACAGTTGTTCATCAAGTGGGAGAAGTGTATGCAGGAGATTGTGGACAAGTATGCCATGCCGCAATCAGATTATCTGTTGCCCATCATTAAGACACCGTGCAATGTGGATGCGCGCAAGCAGTACATCTATGCCTCGCATAACATCAACCAGAGTCTAAAAGTCATTGGCCGCAGATTGGGCTTGCCCTTGCCGCTTACCATGTATGTCAGCCGTCACGCATGGGCAAGCATCGCCAAAAGCAAGAACGTGCCAGTGTCTGTAATCAGTGAAGGGCTGGGTCACGATTCAGAAACCACCACGCGCATCTATCTTGCATCTCTGGACACGCTGGCCATAGACAAGGCGAATAATATGATACTGAAATCTTTGGAAAGAAACTGCGGGTAACATCTCTTGGGGAGAGAAGTTGAATACATCTAAAACATCTCTTGGGGAGAGAAGTAAGGACATTGTTCCTGGTTTGAAAATAAATGATTTAATGGTTTTAAAAAACGCCCTTTAGATAGACAAACGGTTATAATACCTTACAAAACTGTTAAATTTTATAACTTTTTACGACTTATGTGGTATGATTTACAAAAAATATATATATATTTGCATCGATAATCACTTCTCTCCCCAAGAGATGTTGTGCAAAACCATCTATATCGGAATTGCATCATAGTGGTTGTCCGATGAAAATTGAAGGTTAATGCCACAAAGAGGAGCGAACATAAAAACCCAACTGAAATATAGGGAAGCCATTTCCCTATATGCCGATTCGTGTCTTTCCCTCAAGGAAATTTGCGAGAAGACCAACGTGGGTTTTGTGGGATTCTGCAACTATCTGTCAAAATATCATCGGGACCTTATACTTATACGCCATAACCTTTCCGGCCAGGAAAATGCCAGGCTAAGAGGCAAGAAGGGACAAACCACAGCAGCACATTATAAATATAAGGAAGCCATTGCCGCCTGTGACAGCCGTGAATACATCGAATACAACATTTCCCAGATTGCACGCCTCTTCAATGTGGACTGCTGTTCACTGGCTGGCCAGTTGCGCCGGCACTATCCCGACATTGTCCCTCGGCGTGAACAGGAACGCAGAAGAATGGGCATCACCGTGAACCTGCAATACGGAGCACGGAAATGGTGCAAGGAAGAGTATGCCCAGGCAGTAAAGATGCTGCAGACATCAGACATGACCGTTGAAGAGGCGGCTCAGGCATGCAACGTATCTTATAGTGGTTTACGTGAGCATCTAACCGCCTATTACCCCCACATCATCCGCCAGAGGGAACGGAAGCGCACCAACGCCATTGGGCAAAAGGTAAAAGGCATGCGCAACGGTAACTGGGGCATACACAAACCAGGGGAAGAGACCGTGCGCAGATACGAAGAAGCATTGGCGCTATACCAAACCACTTCTGAAAACCTGGAAGAGATTGTCCGGAGAACTAACGTGAGTGTGAACGGATTCAGATACTATCTCAGAACCTGGCATCCCGAACTGATGGTACAGCGCCGGGGCTATGACGAAGGTGCAGACCTTGCACAGACCAAGCGCTATAAAAAGTCAACGGCGGAGAAATACGCCGCAGCCATAGAGCGGCTGAAGGCGACCGACCTCCCCACGGCAAAGGTGGCGGCAGAGTTCGGACTGAACCCCGAAACGTTCCGCATGTATCTGAAGGAACATTTTCCTGAACTGACGGCACAGCGCGGAATGACAAAGACATCCGATGGGAAACTCATCTCCAGACGAAGCCAGGAGAAGTATGCCGAGGCTTTGCATCTTTACCAGACCACCACGGAAACGTTGAAATCCATCACCGAACGTCTGGGACTGACCTATAAAAGCGTGGGTGGATTCATCCGCAGAAACCATCCGGAAGCCATTCAAATGCACAAAGCATTGATCGCTTCATCGGACGAATAGACTAAAGAGGCCTATATCAGATAAATGAATAAATTGGATATATGCAATTGAGAATATACATAATGACACTCGTTTTCCTGCTATTCGGGACAATCGTTCTGGCGCAGGAGAAAAAACACACAGAAATCTGCATTGATTTCAGGGGGAACACAACTGTCCTCGACACAGCCTATATGGACAACGCCTCCAATCTTCGGGAAATGAAATCTTTCTTGCAGACTGTCCTTAACGAGATACAGCCAGTAGCGCCAATAGAGAAGAAGACTGAAACAATCATACCTGAACCCGCTCCGGTGGTTACGGACACCATTGCCCAGCAAGTTACGGACACCATAGAAGAACAGCCCGTTCTGCGTGAGCCCATGTTGGCCGTAAGGACAAATTTGCTCTATACGTTGGCCACCGCCCTTAATGTGGGCGTGGAATATTATACCCGCAATCCGCATTGGAGCATATTGGCACATTATACATTCCCGTGGTGGAGCAGTAAGAAGAACCACTTGTGTCTGCAGGTGCTTGACGGTAGTATCGAACCCCGTTATTATTTTAATGGACAAGCCGGTCATACTGGCCATTACCTTTCTCTCTATGGTCATGCCAATCTTTATGACCTTGGTCTCGACGAAGAACTCGGTTGGCAGGGCGAAGGGTGGGGCGCTGGCCTTGGCTACGGTCATGTATGGCAGCCCTTCAAGAATAAGAAATGGAAGCTTGAGGCCTTCATTCGTGTGGGCTATTACCATAGTGTGTACGACCCCTACCATGCAGGAGAGCCTGGCAATGACAAGTATTACTACGACTGGGAAGGCCCCATCGAGAACTTCGTCCGCCGCAACCACCGCCTCCGCTGGTTCGGCCCCACCGGCCTGGGCATAACCCTCAGCTACGACCTCCTGAACAGAAAAGTAAGTAAAGAAAGTAAATAACCCCCTCTGGCAAGGCTATAACTACTAGAGAACAAAAAAACAAAAAAAGTGACTCACCTCCGCCGCCATATCCTCCCCCTAACCGCCCTGATGACATCCCTCGTCATGGTGCTCTCGGGCTGCGAACGTAAGGACCTTTATCTGGCCCAACGCGGTACAATCGATGTCAACGTCTCTGTTTATGATATCGATCTCGACCTGCTTTGGGGACTGGAATGGAAAACCCAGTGGCAGTACCTTTGGGACGAGTCGCTCTATGGACCCATTGGCTATACCGAACCCACCGGTGTCCGTGCCAATGTATATACCCTCAACGAAGATTTGAAGCGTGTACGTTACACCACCCGAAATTTCAGCAATGATGGTGGACGTGTCAGCCTTACCACCCGTAAGACCTATGATATGGCGTTCTACAATAACGATACCGAGTACATCCTCTTCTCCACAGACGAGTCCAACGCCTATTACCATGCCACAACGCGTTCAAACGCCCGTGTGGCATACACCCGTGCCTATGCACATTATAACCAACCCGACCAGCTCTTCGGTACCTTCATGCAGGACCTCTACGTTACGGAAGACCCCGAAGCATACGAGATACATTACGACAACGACGGCATGCCTTATTATGTATATAAGGTAAATGCCGAGCTTACCCCCTACACCATGATTTACCTGTGCCAGGTAATGGTCGTCAACAACGCGGACGAGAACGGCAAGCGCATTACCGGATGCCAGGGTATCAGTATGAACGGACTTTCTGGAGGTGTTGACCTCTTTACCCGAATGACGGACACAACCCGTATTGTCACCATTACCCAGGAAGAGACACAACCCATGCAGGCCGACCGCGACCTCACCCTCCCCGACGGCACAAAGACCGTGGGCGATATCATGGCGGCCCGTATCCTCACCTGGGGACTTCCCGGCATAGACCCGCTGGCCAATGTAGCCACCCGCACCTATGCAGAACCCCGTGCCCCCGTACATGCAGGCATAGGGCTTACCTTGCGCAATGGTGCGGTATATTCCATAGAAAGGGATATTACAGAACTGATAAGGCAAAAACCGGCTGGAGGCGTCATTACAATTGTAGTGGACGCGTCAGAGATACCGGACAGCATCATTGGCGGAGAGCCCAAACCCGGCGGCGGATTCGACGCATCCGTGGAAAACTGGGAAAACGAAGTGGAAGCAGATATAATAATCTAGAACAACCAGAATATCTAGCCCAACTAGTCCATCTAATCCAACTAGAATATCAAAAAAAGAAAAGAATATGCAAAAGACCAACAAATTCCTCATCACGCTCCTGCTGGCAGGCACAACAGCGTGTACAAAAGGTCCCGTTCTTGTAGACACCACATTCGAGAACGTGGAAGTGAGCCAGCAGGAAAAAGAAATACGCATAGGGTTTGCCACTTTTGCAGACTACACAACCCGTGCCGTACCCACAGTGAACGACCTGGAGTTCTACCA
Source organism: Bacteroidaceae bacterium (assembly GCA_017559845.1). Taxonomy (GTDB): domain Bacteria; phylum Bacteroidota; class Bacteroidia; order Bacteroidales; family Bacteroidaceae; genus Physcousia. The sequence goes on from JAFYQQ010000042.1 coordinate 12,059, forward strand.
CACAGACTTCAAGGTATATGCCACCAAGACCAGTAATGGCGGCACCAAGATCCAGCCCATCTTCAATGGTGTGACTGTAACCGCTGCTATTTCCGAGGACGAGGAGACGCCCAACACATGGGAGTACGACACAGACCGCTATTGGGACAAGCAGGCCGACAACTACCAGTTCGTAGCCTTTGCCCCAGCCACAGCACCACTCGGATATCAGCACAACCTTGTTGAGGTGAACCATGAGACGGCATCGTTCTTCTCCACTTCCGACCTCACCATCAAGGGTCAGAACTTGCAGGAAGGCGCACCCGCCAAGGCAGAGAAGAACGCAGGCTTCACTGGTGAAGAAGGAACAGACTGTGACGTGATGCTGTCCGCCCCTTTTGCGGTAACAGACCCCGCCACCACTCCGGTGGTTACGCTCAACTTCAGCCACACGCTGGCCAAACTGCTTGTCAGCGTAAAGGCCAATGCCGCTGCCCCCTATGTGATTACCATAAACAAGGTTATTGTAGGCAACTTGTCATGTACCGGCACATACGACCACACAGAAGGCTGGGTGGCAAAAGGAACTTCCACGGTGGACTATCTTTTCACCTCACCTTCCACCGCCCTTTCCGCCACTGATAAGACCTATTTCATTGAGTCGCTTCTGATGCCACAGAACGTGGATGCCGCACAGGTGGTTACGCTCAACTACACCATCACATCGGGTACCTACAGCGAAGAGTTTGTCTACACAGCCACTCTGGCCGACCTGTTCCGCAACAAGGCTGCACGGTTCAAGGGAGGCAGCAGTTACAGTATCCACTTCAACATAGCCCCCGAGAAGAACATCATCACCTTCGATGCTGGTGTCACAGAATGGACTGAAACCCCGGCAGCAGCCAATTAGAATCCCCAAAAATACTAGAAATACTAGAAATACTAGAATCCCAAGAAACACTAGATATACTAACAAAAATAAAGAATAATCAAAAAAAGAAGCGGCTATGAAACGAGCTATTTATCTGTTGGCTACAGCAGCCCTGATGGCAAGCTGTACACAAGGTGAGATTCTGGTCGACACTGCACCACCCGCTCCCGAGATGCCCCGCCCCATCGGCTTCGACACCTTTGTGGACAAGGCCACACGTGCCACCGGAACAAATTCCAACGCCCTCAACGACTTCTACCCCGCCTTTGTAGTGAACGGTTGGAAGACAGTTGGCGAAAAGACAACCCAGGTTTTCGAAGAGATTGTCGTAAACTATTACGATGCAGAAGCCACCACAGAAGACGCATACACTCCAGGCAAGGAATGGGGCGAGGATGTGGCAACCGGTTGGTACTATGAGAACATCCGTTACTGGGACAACATGGCAAGCGCTTACCAGTTCAGCGCCTACACCCCGGAATACGCTTCAAACGAAGTGGATTGTACCCCCGACGGCACAATCAGCATCGGTACAGAGGACTCTCCCATCACAGTGGACGAGACAAACCTTATGTCCACGCCCGCCACAGAACTCGCTTTCACCGGCTTCAAGTATGACTACATGACGGCACAGTCCACCAACAACAACCTGAATGAGGTTTCGCTAAACTTCAAGCATCTGATGGCCAAGTTGAACGTACGCATCAGATTGGATGAGAGCATCACCACCGCACAGGATGTTACCGTGCAGGCATTGACGGTCTTCAACCTCGGCGACAAGGGTTATTATACCAATGCTTTGGATGAAAAAGGCAAAATTGCCGGAGTAAGCGGATGGACCATTTCCGCAACATCTGCAGGCTATGAGCTTCAGATTCCGGAGGCCTATTCGCTCAACAATGCCAACGCCAACTACCACAACCACTATGTGCTGGAACAGCTCATCATTCCGCAAACCGTTCTGAATTGCGAAGAAGGAGAAGACATACCTTCCCTCAATCCCTACAACGAGGCATGCGTATATGTAGAGTACACCATCGGCAGCGAGACCTTCAAGAGCTATACTCCGCTGGCAAACATTTTCAGCAATGCGGCATCTTACAGTTTCGAGGGTGGCAAGCAGTACACCATCAACATCACCGTAGGCCCCAAGCCCATCGTCTTCACTGCCGAAGTCACACCTTGGGAAACAGAAGTTGAAGGCAACTTAGATATGGAATAAGAAGAAAAGAATATTGTATTAATTAATAAAAATTGTATTAAGATTATGAAGAAGAATTATTTTTTGCTCGCTGCCACCACAATGATGTTCGCAGCTTGCGCACAGACCGACCTGGTCAATGAAGTAGTGACAGAGGAAACTCCTCAGGCTATTGAGTTTGAAACATTCACCCAAAAAGCAACTCGTGCTACAGAGAACAGCACAGGTACATATGACAAAGATTTAAAACTGCACCACGGCGATTTTGCTGTATGGGCATATAAGTCAACATCTGATGTTCTTGTTTTCGATAATGCCAAGGTAGTAACAACAAACTATACCTATACAGAATATGGTACACGTTATTGGGATAAAACTGCTGATTGGTATGAATTTTATGCTGCTGCGCCATATTCAACTAATCCAGCATGGGAATTTGTAGGAAATACAACAGATAAGGACAAAGCATGTTTTAAATTAACTGATTTAACTCTTGCTGCTACGAATTTTGTTGGAACGACTCCTACAACAGAAATTACCGAGTTCAAAGGTCAGTCTGGCGATGTAGACTTGATGATTGCTGATAAGTGCAAAGTTGTAAATACGTACTATGCAGGAAGCTACAAAGTACAACTTAATTTCATCCATATCCTTTCTCGCCTGAATATTATTGTTAAAAAGAGTAGCACAGCCCCTGATAACATTAAATTGAAAAGTGTTACAGTTAAGGGTATAAACCTGAAAGGTTCATTTGATGAGGGTCTTGCTGATGCTAACGGAGCAGGTAAGACAGGACGTTGGATACCGGCCAATACTCCTGTTACCACAACAGACTACAACTTTACTTCTGCATCTGGTTACGCACTTACTGTAAATAATGATTATGTACTACAGAGCTTTGTTATTCCACAGACTGTCGGATATGAAGAGGTAAAGACAGATGGAACCGGACTGGCAACAGGGTCTCATAAACCATACGTAGAAATCATTTATACTGTCAATGGAGAAATCTTCAAGGCATATTATAATTTGGCAGCAGTTTTTGGAGCAACATCAACAACTGATGATCCCAATACAGCTAAAAAGGAAAATGAGATTGCTTTCAACGAAGGTTACCAGAATACTCTGACTATTACAATCAATCCTGAAAACATCCAGTTCAGCGGTAATGTAGCTACTTGGGCTGATACTCCTGGCACAGCAACCATCGAATAACCCAACAACATAAAAAAATAATTTCCTCGGGAGGGAGAAAAATTTTCCTCCCGAGGAAAAATAAAAAAGACAATTTGTGAAGAAACATTGGTATACATATCTGCTGGCCTTCGTTGGGGCGCTGTTGCTGGGCAACTGTGCCAAGAACGACGTGCTGACACCCGAGCCTGCCGTGGAACCTTTGCGTGCAGTGCCCATCAGCTTCAAGGGCAGTTATGTGGACAATGCCACAACACGCCATTCCTGCGCATTGCGCGACCACCTGCCCACAATGGGCGTGTGGGGATGGTGTACCAGCCAGGCTGACAGCTGCACCGCAGTCTTCACCGACCAGGCTGTTGTCTATAACCCAGACAGCACACGCTGGGAATACTCCCCCCTGAAATACTGGCGCCAGGGTAGCCAGTACAACTTCTATGCCTATGCTCCCCACCACGGACAGACCACTGCCCAGGTAAGCATAGACACCCTCACACACATGATCACCATCAAGGACGTCACCTTGCACGGCCATAACCTGCAGCAAGCGCCCACCGACTCGGTAAAGGAACTCTTCCGGGGCACTCCCGATACCGACTGGATGATAGACCGCAACGGACAGACCGCCACCGGTACAGCCGGCATGGACATTGAATTCACCATGCAGCACATCCTGGCCAAACTGAACATCCGCATCAAGGAGTGTGAAGAACTGGCCATACGCCCCTACCTCTCAGGCATCACTGCCGACAGCATCATCGTGGGCAACCTGCCCGCACACGGCGACTTTGCCCAGCAGCTCACCCACACACCCATCACCAGCGACCCCACAGAGGCCGACATACAGGAATGGGCTGCCAGCGACACCACACTATTTATAAAAGGCACCCATGCGTGCGGAGTTACCGTGAACCCCACATACATGGTGGAATCACTGGTGATACCACACCACATCGGCCCCACCTCCACGCTGACCCTCTACTACAGCTACCACTTCAAGGACGGACACACCGAACAGTGCCGCTACCGCATGCCCTTGACCGAAGCCTTCAGCCGCTTCGTATCAGGATATAACTACACCCTCACCTTAATTGTCTGCTCGGCCCACATCGAATTCGAGGCCGGAGCCAGTGACTGGGTAAGAGAACAATGACGTTAAAAAACGACAGACGGCCCCAATATGATGAAAAATAGACAACTCCATACGATAATCCTCCCCCTCTGCACCCTCCTGCTGCTCTCCTGCAACCAGGATAACATCTCCCCTGCACAGGACACAGAAAACGAAATCCGTTTCCAGACAGGAACCCCCACCAGAGGCCTCGTAGATGACCTCGCCCAGGAAGGCACCAAAATCACCCTTTATGGTTATCATGACGGAAACTTCCTTGCCGCAAATAACGATGCAAAAATATTAAATGGAAAATCCCTAAAGTGCCTTGATAACAATGGTAACTGGTCAGTCGTAGACGGCAGTGACAACCCCCTAACATATTTCTGGAAAGGAACCGGCACCTACCGTTTCTTTGGTTGGTTGCAATATGATCCGACAAGTGGTTTGTCTGTTCCAAATACATTGACGTATAACAATACAACCAAAGAACTTACAATCCCCGAGACCGTATTGGACATGAATTACAACCAGTTCGACTTCCTCTATTCTGATATTAATTTACGAGTTTTGCCCGAGGATGACAAGCGCGTTCCTGTAGCATTGAACATGCACCACCTGTTCACAGCATTCAGAATAGGTATCCAGAATACTTCTCAGGACAATATTACTATCAAAAGCATTAAACTACAACGTTTACACACGACAGGTACTGCCACAATTAATTTCAGCAAAACAACGACAAGTTCTGCGACAGATTATTATAATATTCCAACTGGTCCAACTGGTGTTACTTACTCTAATTATCCCAACGCAGCAGACTATTCAGACTATTCAACTGTAACTACGCTCGCATCATACGAAAATAATACAGGTTATACACTATATGGCACAAAAGTAGTACCTGGTGGTACTAGTATACCTAATTTATTCAACCCCGCTGACACCAAACAAAGGTATTACATGGTATGGCCGCAAGCTGAAAACGTTATATTTGATAAGAATTTAGAAGATCTTTCACCTGAGGATGAGGAGCAATTAGGTCCTGAGTATAATGGATATTACCCATTGATTATGGAATACTACGTCGGAGACGACGATGATAATGTATTAACCAAAAGGATGAAATTCCCCAAAATGGATTGGGAACCTGGAAAAAAATACAGTTTTGATGTAAAAATCGCAGATAAACTCATTGAGCTTAATGCTACGGTTGAACCCTGGACATATAGCTCTTCAGATGTAAACTTTAGTGACGGAACTATCGAGGTCAATGGAAATAATAGCTTGACCTGGGACAAGACAAAATGTGAAGTGAATGACACTGAAGCAAAAGTCTACGTAAGAAACGGACAACCAGTGGAGGCGACATTTGCTCTCTCTGCTCCAGTGGGCGGCTCATGGTTGGTTTCGTTCAGCGATGGAGCTGTGAATTCATTCCAGATTATTGACGACGTGGACAATAAGACTGAAGGTATTGGCCCTATTGATGGTAGGATTCATCGCATTAAGATTAAACCGCTTGAAAATAACCCTCAAACAGACTATCAGGTTCGCTTAAAGTTTGCAGTCCAAACAGCAGATGGAAAGACTATTCCTATCGATGATGTGATACAGGTTGAAAAGGATGCAAATGGGAATATTATTAAGGAAAATGGTAAACCTAAAAAGAAAATATACACCATCGTACTAAGAAATGCGAACTAATCAATCCTAAACGAGAAACGTATGAAGAACTATATATTTTACATTTTGCTTCTACTCCTTGCCTCATTGGGTATGGTGTCGTGTACTGAGCATGAGATTTTTGAGACAGATAAAGGTAAAAGCATAAGGATTACAGCAAGTTGTGTAAATCTGAATACCACTCGCGCAGAAGGTGATGCTGAAACAACAAAGCCTGGAGAGGAATATCTTAACGAGAATTTGATTTCGACAATACACTACTTCCTCTATCCCGAAGGCGGAACTAATGCTAACGCCGTATTAGTGGGAAAAATTACAAACATAGGACAACATGGCTCTGCCACAATAGATATTCCATTAGTTGAGGAAGTTTTGAACAAAAACCTTTTTCCTGGAACCAATCGAGAATGTGAAGTATATCTCATCGCCAATTTCCCTAATGCCTCTAATTTAGAGTCTCTTTCCGACACCAGAGTTGAGACCCTTCAAGCGTTAGCCTTAACCGCATTTGATAATGGTTCTGAAGGAACTGGTGGTGTACGCAATCCCGCAACTTTTGATGAGCAGGAATCCTTTGTTATGGATGGCTTAGGGACTATATTGTTGGATAATCGTAGTGAAACAACAGTAGCAGAAGCATCTATTACGCTCAAGAGATTCGCAGCAAAATATACCATTTGCATATCTACTGAAACTTCATTTACTGAAAAAGTAAAGGATGATGGTGGCGAAGAATATGACAAAGTGTGGAAACCCGTACGTGATGAAATGAAGGTACGAGTAAAGAATGTCGTTTCAAACACCACATTGAAAGGTGTGTTCGGCACAAATCTTTTTGAATATGCACCTCGTGTTAATGTGGACGGACTAACAAAGGAAATAGGAAATAAGGAGTACGATGTCTTTAATCCCTTCTATTCCTATCCCTGCCAATGGGAAATACACAAGGATGATGCATTGGCCATCTATGTAGAATTACCATGGGAGCATGTGAAAAATGATGGCACAAGTGAAAGAACAACTTGTCTTTACAAAGTAATTCCAAACACAACCCAATTAAATAGAAATAGTTGGTATAACATAAACCTTAATATCGGCGTGCTCTCAATTAACCCAGAGGAAGTGGAAAAATATATTGAGATAACGGGTTCTTGTAGTGTCGTAGATTGGAACAATGATAACGATGATTGGGTTTGTGGACTAGCAATAAATTCAGAAATCAAGGGAGCTCGCTATTTAATAGTGGAGCAGAATGAGTATGTGGTGAATAACCAGAATGAATTAGAGATTCCTTTTATCAGTAGTCATGAATGTATTATTAAGGACTATAGCGCAAATTCGGATGGTAATCCTGCTAATGACTTTAAGGTGACAAAAAAAATATTCATAAAAGATGGAAAGCCTGTGAATGAAGACGATGATATTACCGGTGATGCCAGAGCTGGAAATTGGATTACAATCGTAGGAAATACCATTAAGTTGAACCATACTCTCAACAATAATTTTGAGAGTACCTCAAATAAAAATTACGACTATACGCCATATACCTTTACATTTACAATCTGTCATAAGGATAATCAAGATAATTTCCAAGAAAAAATTACCATTATACAAAAACCGGCAATTTCCGTTACTGCTGAACTTAACTCAAAATATATTAAAAACAGTAATGAAAACAATGGCTATGTTTTTGTAAATGCGAACAGTGTTCCGAATTACGGTGAGACTAACAATAGTTATGATTTTGGTGGAGTTGGTAATTTGACAGCTACGTCGGGTAATAACTCAAATCCTTACATGTACACGATTGAGATATCGGTTTTACCCAATGATTCTAAATATATTTTGGGAGATCCGCGTGTTAAGTATGATTGGACTTCGGATGATATGAATGAATTTGCGGAAGCACCTGCATTGGAAGGAAGAACACCAAGGAAACTCTCTAACTATTATGGAACTAATAAGGATGTTTCTTTCGAAAATATGATTGCACCTAAATTTAGGATTTCTTCAGCACATGGTAGAGTGACAAAAAACCCACTTCCGACTCATTCAATTGCCTTAAAACGCTCGGCAACTTATCAAGAAGATGGCTATCCAGCTGGACGTTGGCGTCTACCCACAATGGCTGAGATTAAATTTGTAGCTAAACTATACGCAGATACTCATATTCCACCACTTTTCAGTTCTGGAACTGGATACTGGTGTGCAAGCGGAAGTGTTACCCCCAGCAATACGGGGTCAGTTACGATTAACAATAACACAAGTCGTGGAAATTGCGCCCTTCGTAGCGTTTATGATGTATGGTACTGGGAGAACTCTCCAGTAAATCGTTTGCCACAAGATAAATACACACAATTCACATGGGGTGATGAGGTTCAGCAAACTAACTAAATAGATTTGATACAATGAAGACAATGAAAAATATACTATTATTCATTCTACCCCTCCTGGCTATGCTCTCTTGCTCGGAGCAGATGGAACGCAATATATCAGCAGACAACAAACTGAGCACAACCATATCAGTTGTTTTACCTCAACTGACAGATGCGCTATCTGGAACACGAGCTATGAGCGAAAAAGCAGATCTAAGAACACTTCATTTGGCTGTGTTTGATGAGAATGGATATTTGTTACAATACGTGCAGGCAGAGAATTTGAACGAAGTTACTGATAATGGAGAAACTCATTATACTTATAAAGTAAACCTAGAACTTTCAAGTTCACGTAGGATTGTACATTTTATTGGTAATGGCCCTGAAAGCATCAATTATGGTGACGAAATTCAAGCTATTGCTAATCTCTATAAAGAAAAAGGTGATAAAGCTGATGCCTATTGGCAACGAAAAGTCTTGGACAATGGAATAAATGAAGAAACAAAGGCTCAATTAAGTGGGGTACAACTTATACGTAATTTTGCATGGATTGAACTCACAACTTCTCAGGATTGTGAAAACTTTTCGATTGAGTCATATTATGTTGTAAACACATATGACAAAGGCTCCATTGCTCCCTATAATACGAAAGACGGGAAAGGATGGATTACCAACTATAAAGACAATTCTTATGATATGCTTACAGGAAGTAATGAAGGATACAGTGGATTCATTCCGAATGGAGCAGAATTAAATACAAAAATTCCAGAAGTTGGTAATTGGCATTCCGTTACAAGTGAAACTCCTTACTTTATTTATGAACGCGAAATGCCTATTACAGATCCGTCCTATATATTAGTAAAAGGAAAATATAAGCATGCGGAAGGAAATCCGGTGACAGCATATTACAAAATTGATTTCCGTAAAGACAACGGAGATTATTTCCCTATCATCCGTAATTTCAAGTATAGTATAACAATTACACATGTTGGACACGAAGGTTACAGTTCACCAGAAGATGCTGCTGCCAGTAGCGGAAGTGGTGATGTGTCTACAGCACAGGCTACGCAGTCTTTTACCAATATATCCAATGATGCAGTACGTCTCTTTGTCAGTTACACTGATACAACGCTGGTCTATGACCAAACTAAAGGTATGGAAGAGACCGAATTTACGCTGCGATATAAATTTATATCATTCAGTGATACAGAATCTCATAATGGCACAGAGGTGACAATTAATCCAGAGGGTACTTCCATTCAAAATGGAATAATAACATCATTGGAAAGGGATGATAATGATGACACCGATGGTTGGCGAGAAATTAAAATGGAGACAATATCAATACCTGAAAATACAAACTTTGAGGGAAGGCAGGAAATTGTCATTACTGGAGAATTTGACGGAAATAGGTTACAACGTAAGGTGATTGTGAAGCTCTGCCCCAAATATTCTATGGACGTTGAATGTGTTCCAAATGAAATCAAGGAGGTATTAGGTGAGCCTTTTGACCTTGTTATTTGGGTTCCTGGTGGATTGGGAAGTTCGATGTTCCCCCTTGATTTCCAAATCGAAGCAAAGGAACAAAGTATAACTCCTATTCCAGGCGATAACTTGCCTGTAATTACAGGAAAAAGTATTATTCCGGAAAAGAATGAAAAACCTGCTATTGGTTTTATCAAACAGTTGGACTATTCAGATTATAAGGCAGCAGAGAGCCAGGCGAGTGCAGATGGTAAAAGACCTGTGTACTGTCACTTCAAGAGTAATAGAGCCATCAGTGCGACTAATATTTATGTACAAAACGAATATTTCTACCAAGCCAAAACATACCTGGGTAATTATGATGAGAAGGATTTTACTATCATAGGATTCAGCAAAACTTCACTTCCGATAGCAACTACGGAAAAGGTTGATTTCACCTTCTCTATGCCCGGCGGTGATAAAATGCCAGATGTCGTTATGATTGATTTGGCGAATCTCGAACCAGAGCCTGGTAAAAATGCAAATTTATCCTATAATTCAACTACAAAACTTTACGAATACAGACATCCGGAAAGTACAAGTGAAACTGTGTCTGTGACCCTGCATCTCCAAACCATAACCAATCCTACTGGTAACACAGCACAAGTCAAGTTGTCAGCACATCAATTTGCACTTGCGTCAGCTCAATTACCTCTTACTTATAAAAGGTTTGAAAACATATCATTAGTGCCTGCTCCTGGTTCCGAGACATTACCAGCAGGTGCTGAAGTAAAACTCAGTTTTACGATGTCCGATATGCCTAGTGGTGATGTGAAGGTTACTTTGGGCAATCTTGAACCTACAGGTGCAACCCGCGCGACTTTCGAGAATGAAGAATATACTTTCAAACCTGAAAGCAAGAACGTAGAATTAACATTCAAAGTTACAGAAGGGGGAAAAACTGTATCCGCCAGACTTTCTGCAGATTATTTTGAAGCTGTTGATCGCGTATCGTTAGAGCCATGGGAAAATATAACATTTACGGCAAAAATAAAAATAGGAAGTAATAAGGGACCTACTTCAGATACAGAATTTACGATTTATGCAGATAATGGATGTCAGATACAAATAGGTACCTTTACAGGAAAATATCAAAGCAAAAGTAACAAAACTTACAATTGTGACATAAGCGTTAGCTATCAAGCAAGCCAAGCCATTGAAGATAATGGTGGTAATGTTTACATAAAAGACAAAAACGGGAATTATAGAACCTCGATGACTTACAATAATCTGAAATCAGGAAAAACTCAAACGATTTTCAATTAATTGTATAAGTTTTGTTGAGTAGTTTAATAACACATTTCTCAGCAGCAACCCAGAGTTGCTGCTGAGTCTTTTTATGTAGGCGTGGTCTTGACGGTAACCATCCGATAAACTACAGGTAGTAATACCTATCTATACAGCAATAGCAACAAAAGCTCCATCATGAGTAATTGTTGCTATCGTTTTGTTATTATTCTTGTTGGTAGTATTCTATCCATTCGTCATTGATTGTGTCTGACGTTTACGTTCCTGTCCTAAAAGTGGGATGATATAAGCAATTAAAAAAAGCCATTAAAGTCAGATTATCAACGCATTGCATTTACAATATGGTTTCATTGAAATGTAAAAGCATTTACACTTAAGTGTAAACGGATTTACATAGGGATGTAAGTGAGTTTACATCGAAGTGTAAATCCATTTACATCGGGATGTAAAAAATGGCACACTGTGGCAGGGCGGAATTTGATGTTTTTGCCTGCTTTCAGTAGACATTTTGGGGACATATAAACACACACATTCAACTACTGACAGTAACCATCCGATAAGGTATAGGCAGCAAAACTATACTTAGCAGATGTTTGCAATTATAAAAGAAGATGGATTTCTTGGATATTAAACAATAAATACATAACTTTGCCAGCAGTAAAAACATTAGTATGTCACGAGAGGAAACAAACAGACTGAAATATACGATAGCACTAATTGCAGAATTTGCGGATAGATTTGGTATCGGAGAGAAGCAGGCTTTTAACTATCTGTCGCGCTTCAAAGGTTTGGCCCATCTTGCGACCTATTACGATGTGATACATACGCTGTCGTTTGATGATGCCGTAGAGGCTATGATACAGGTCTGCAGGCATAATGGAGGAGGATTGAGATGATACTATATCATGGATCAAACGTAGAGGTTGAAATGCCTGACCTCAATAAGTCCAAACCATACAAAGACTTTGGACAAGGATTCTATTTGTCTGCTGATAGGAATCAAGCTTTGAGAATGGCAGAGCAAAAGACTCTACAATTGCTTTGTAAGCATCCGATAAAATACATCTTGTAGCAGTTGTTGTTGTGTTGTACCTTTGCCCCGCAATAGTGCACACAACAACAATTGTTATATTATGACTAAAGAAGAATTTGTATTGTTACAACAGCAACACCAACAGAGTGGCAAGAGTTTGAAGACGTTTCTTAAAGATGCTTACGCATCTATGTATTGCGTTCATCATCGCAAGGCATTGCATCGGCCAACGCAAGGCATTGAAATGCCCAACGCAATGCATTGCATCCGTCATAGGAAAGCATTGCGTTGGATAAGGGGGAAAATCAGAGAAAAAAAGAATCGCCTTTACTTTGCCGATGAAAGGCGATTCATATGTCAACGAAAGGCGATTCATCCGCATATGAAGCGCCTTTCGTTTTTTCCCTTCACCGGCCCAATGTAAGAACACGTCCTACGCATCCGCTGCCCGAGAAATCAAAAATCACTAAAAGCATCAAATATTTTTAGCGGACACCAATATTTTAGAAAATATTACGAAGCACTACACATTTGTCGGATGAAAAAAAGGAGTGTGCCATGATTTCTGACACACTCCTTCTTTTGTCTATTCAATGTCTTGACTTCTTAAAGTACCATGTTACTGCTTTGAGAAGTATTTGTCATACAGCTCGCACGCAACGTCCACTGCATTCTCTTCGGCAACCTTGGTGATGGTCTTGCTGCGGGTCCAGTTCTCTTCCCACTTGAACCACTCGGGCGAGGTAATGGTCTTGCCCTCTTCCAAAGCCTTGAAGAACATTACCCAACGTGCCAGATAGAAGTCATTGAGCATGCCTCCCCACTGACGGCTTGAGTAGTCATGCAGTCTTCCTTGCTCTGCACATTGCTCCGGTCCCCATACTGTAACCAGGGTACGGGCATTCCATTCCATCCAGTCGCGGTCTGCTTCTGTGGTTCCAGGCACCTCGTCGCAGATGCATCTTGCAGAGTTGGTCCATTTCTCCAGTTTGAACAGGCCAACCTGTGACAGAAGACGGTTCAAATCGCCCAATATGCCAAGGAATGTGGTATATTGTGCTTTGAAAGCCGCCATGTCTTTCTTCTCGTAGCTGGCTGCAATGTCCTTGATGAGGTAGTAGGTGGAGTCGGTAAGTGTCTGGCGCACCACATCGGCAATATCGTGCTGATAGTTAGGACAGTCCTTGAAGCGCTCTTTTTCCTTGAGCATTTCGGTTGCTGCTTCGCGCACCTTGTTTATGTCGTGATAGATTTTGCATGTACCCCAACCAGAAACACGCTTCACATCCAGCGAGGGGCGGGCACAGATTACGGCCTCGATATCCTGAGAGGGAGTGGGGCAGTTCAGTACAGACTTGGCCAGGATGTCCCAACCCTTCTCCATTGCCTCGCTCTTCTCTCCATAGCGTGCCTCTGCGTATCTCTTGATCCAATCTTTGCCTTCCTCTCTTTTCATCCAAGGAAGTTCGAACAACAGGTCATAAAGAATAGGGCTTGTCTCCAGACCCTCGGGTGTGGCACCCAATCCCTTTGCGCCTTCGGGGTATTTTTCCAACGCATTGTAATAGTTGGACAGCAAGGGTTCAAAACGTCCGTGCATACCGGTCTTGCCGCCAAAGTTGTGCAGCATACACCACAGGAAGTCATGTCCGTCAAATCCGTTCTTTTCCCATCTTGACAGACCGTCAGCATAAAGGTCGAGCACAACGAATCCGCCCTTGGGAATGGTGTCCAGCGCCTCTTTTCTTGGGTTGTCGCCCCAGCTCTGAATCACCCACTTTGACTCGGGCGAATGTTTCTGCATCTCTGCATACATGGTGTAGTATGCCTCCTTCAGGTTTACGCCCTTTGTGCGTCCGCCCTCGTGGAAGGGGTCCATGCTGTAGTATTTGGCCTTTCCCATCACCTTTTCCAGGTTCTTGTAGTAGAGTTGGGCGATCTCGGCATATCTCTTATCCGTAGGCATCAGGAAGGCGGGTCTGCGGAATCCAGAACACCAGTTGCCCTGGTCCAAAGCATTCACGCCCATCTTCTCGGCTGCATTGCTGGGAAGGATGTTACCGTAGCCGGGCAACACCGGTTCCATGCCAAGTTCTCTCATTCGTCCCAGGATGAATTTGCACAATTGCTCTTGTCTTTCATACCACCAGTCCGGATTGGGACCGCCCCAACCCTCAAGGTTGCTCATGAGCCACCAAGCCTGGAATCCAGGGCCGGCAACAAACTTGTCAATGTCCTCTCTTGTGTAGCCCGCCTCTGTCAGTACGTTCTTCCACACCACATCCATGCCCACTGCGGCAAGGGGCAGATTGATGCCGTGCAGAGCCATCCAGTCAATTTCCTGCTCCCAACGTTCTTTTGTCCAGAAGGCCATGGAATAGGAATAGGTGCAGTAGTTGAGGTAATACCTGTAGTCCGCGCTACATTCGCGGCGTTCAGTACCTTCGGGTACGGGGAACTCCACTCCGGAAAGATCTGTTGTGAGGTTGTTCCATGACAGGTTTACGTGTACATAATGGTTCAGATACCATCCGATACCGGTTGTAAGCGCGCTCAACGAACTTCCCTGAATAAAGGGCTTTCCGTCTTTAGAACTGATTTCAAACACATCCGTCCCGTCTTCGGAAAGGGAAGTTTTCACTTGCGTTTCAATGCGTTCTGATGTGCCTTCTCCACCGATTCTGTCGAGAAGTGCCGAAACCTGTGCCGGATTTTTAGGGGCACATGACATAAGGGCAAATACTATTGCCATCATGAAAGGTAGGAATTTCTTCATGCTGATTGTTTTTCTTAACATTTTGAACAATTAAAATTTACAATATACAAAAGTACCTACTTTTCCGCAAAGATGAAGCTTTTATCCCATAAAAAAGTGATAAGGTTCAGATTTTATAAACACGTGACACAATAAGGCGCAGAAACTAAACAGCAACTGCACCTTAATCTGTCAGACGCCTGACAAACACGATATCTACTTCTCGTAATCCTTTGCGCGTTTGGGGTTCATGGGGAACCAGCCTTTTTTTACGCGGTTGTGCTGAGTGCGCACTTCGCCAATGCTCCAGAAGGATGAGAACGCCACAACGCCAAGGATGATGCTGGCATAGGTGTTTTGGGCATAAAGGCTTAAAAGGGTGAAGACGATTCCAGCCAAAAGGAACGCCCACCAGATGCGTTTGCCGAAATGGTATTCGGCCTTGATGACAAGGGGGTGGAAGAGGCCGATTGTGAGAAAGGTGGCCATTCCGATGATGAGTCCGATATAGTTCATTTTGAGTTGTGGGCTATGAGTTATGAGCTGTGGCTACTCGTTGCTGTTTTTGTTCTCTTTCAAGTCTATCATTACCATCTTGTATTTGCCGTTGAGCAGGCAGGTGGCAGTGTATTGTTTCTCTTTTGTTTTCTGCTTTCCGCTTTTGTAGGTGATGATTTCTTCAACGGTGCATTCTGCACGGAAGCCCGTGGTGTTGTCATAGAGCTTTTCGCGTGATTTTGTTACGGGCGTGCCGACAAGGTATTTCAGCGTGGCCACATTCTTGGTTTTCTTGGCGTTGATGAACTTCAGCACGTGCTGGGCCGTTGCTTTTGATGTTCCGCAGAATGACTGCATGGGCTCGGCAATTGATTCGCTGATGCTTCCCTTGTCGCCCTTGGTAAGCGTCTGTGAGAAAAACTCATTGATGGTGTTGTCAATCAAGTCGTTCTCTTCAACGGTTGTTTTTTTATGGTCGAGCTGTTTTTTGAAATCAACGGCCTCGCTTGTGTACATTCCTTCGGGGTGTTCTTCCAGATATTGGTTGATGGCCTGTTCGGTCCCTGTTTCAGAGGCTTGCGCCCAGTCTATGGAGTCGATGAGTTGCAGGCACTTGCGCGAATTCAGCGAGCCGGGATAGGTTTCAAGGAATTTGGTGAGGTCGGCTTTGGTTCCGCCTTGCAGGGTCTTGGTCCATGCCATGCTTTCGTCTGTGAGTGCCTGCAGGCGTTTTTCCACTTCATCCCGATAGATGCTTTGGGGATAGTCTGCAAGGTATTGGCGGTAGAAGTCGGGGTTGGTGAGCGGGGCCAGTTCCTCGAAGCGTTTCTTCTCTTCCATGCGGTAGGTGTATTCTGTGTAGTATTGGAACCCCACATAGCCGCCTCCGCCCAGAAGGGCGATACATGCCATTGCAACCAGGATTTTCCAGATGGGGGATTTCTTCTTTTCTTCTGGGTGGATGTCAATGGTATCCTCTTCCGCCTGTTCGGCGCGGAGTTCCTCCTCTTCTTCGGTTTCTTCTTCTTCTTTATAGTCGCAATAGGGACATTGCTCTTCTGTCTTGAGATAGTATGTGCCGCATTGTGAACAGTGTATCAGATTGCCCATTATGGCCACGCCACACTGGGGGCATGTGCCGGCCATTGTGGATACTGTACTCCCGCATTCGGGACATTTGATCATGCTCATTGTTCTGGTTGATTCTTCTTGATTCTTAATTGGATTATTCTTTTGGTTTGTGGGGTTACACGGAAACGGTTGTCGGAACGCAGCCCGATGACCCATACAATGTCGTTCCCGTGGCAAAGCACCCATTGCCGTTCTTTCTGGAAACGTGACAGCTTTTGGTTGGTGAGAAAGTCGCTCAACAGCTTGCGGCCCTTCATGCCAAAGGGGACAAACCAGTCGGCGTTCTGTACCTTTCGGATGACAAGGGGGGCGGTGATGAGGTCTGCGTCCACATAGGCAAACTCTGCGCCAGTGGGGCCGATTTCACTTGTTTCGTTCATCTCTATTACAGGCTTGTCCGTCTCGTCCTGTTTCTCATCCAGCAGCAGGTGTGCGCGGTCTCTGAGCAGACGGTGGGTTGGGCTTTCCCATATTTTTCCGGCCTGTCCGGAGATGTGATGTTGGATGTCGGAAAGCTGTGAGGCGTTGAATCCGCAGGGATGCAGCCACTCATGAAGGAGGGTGGTGGGGCATCCGTTCTGTCGGTAGGCTTCAATGTTGAGCCTGTCATCTTTGAAGCCGCACAAGGTCATGGCCTCATTGACTCCTTTAATATAATAGGGTAGGGAATTGCCCACGTTTTGTGCGGCACGCCACAAAGTTTGCCTTGCTGCCGGTTGGAGCTGTTCAAGCAGCGGCATCACTTCCAGCCTGATGCGGTTTCGGAGCACGTCGTGCTGGAGGTTGGTGCTGTCGGTCACATAGGCAAGGTGGTGGAGGCGGAGGTATTTTTCGATGTCCTTTCTGCTGACACACAACAATGGTCTTACGACGCTGTTGTGTTGGGGGTGCATGCCTGCCAATCCGCGCAGTCCGGTGCCGCGCAAAAGGTTCAGCAGGAGGGTTTCCGCCTGGTCGTCCATGTGATGGCCTACGGCTATGGCCTGGGCCTTCTGGGCTTCCATTTGTTCCCGGAACCATTGGTAGCGCAATTCTCGCGCCGCCATTTCAATGCTGATGCCGTGGCTTTTGGCGTAGTCGGCTGTGTGGAAATGTGTGACGCCCAGACTCACTCCGAATTGCTGGCACAGCTTTTCTACGAATTGCTGGTCGGCGTCTGACTCTTCTCCTCTGAGGTGGAAATTGCAGTGCAATGCCGAAACCGGATAGCCGAGGGCATGAAGCAGATGGAGCAGCGCCACGGAATCCGCTCCGCCGCTTACAGCCACCAGCACCGTTCCGTTGGGTTCCAACAGGTGGTGTTGCTTGATGAAGGCGGCTACACGTTCTCTCACTTGATGTTGTTTAAAAGCTCTTTTGAAATGCTGTCGCCCAGCTCAACCGCTTTTTGCAGGTTCTTGCATGCCTCTTGCTTGTTCCCTTTCTTGTCATGGCACACACCCAATATGCGGTAGGCGTCTGCAAACTTGTTGTCAAGGTTTATGGCGGCCTGTGCCGCGCCGATGGCGTCGTCAATCATGTTGAGCCTGTAGCAGATGGCTGCAAGTTCTGCCCTGAAGATTGGTTCGGCGGGGTTGAGGCGGATGGCCTTGTCAATGTCGTTGAGTGCGGTGGGATACATGCGGCATTGCATGGCCAGTTGTTCGCGCTGGTAATAGAACTCGGCCGTAAGTATTCCGCTATAGAGCCCTTCGTAGATGATAAGGTCTGCAATGGCCTGACGGGGCTTTCCAGCCTTGGCGTAGTTGTTTCCGCGCATAAGCAGAATGGGTGCGGCCTCGGCAGGGTAGGGCTTGGAATAACAGTTCAGCGCGCTGTCTTGCAAGGTGATGATGGCGTTCAGATTGCTTCCGTCTTCCATCTGCTGGCATTGGGCGGCATAGAGGAAGAGGTCGGGATTGCGAAGGTTTGTCTTGGTCAGTGCGACATAGATTTCCTTGGCTTCCGCATAGCGTTTCAGCGCATACAGGCAGTCGGCCTGTACCTTTTTATAGATGGGCATGTCCTTGGCGGCGGAAGCGGCTTGGGCCTGTGCAAGCGCCTGTTCCATGGTCCACTCGCCATGTACTTTATACGAGGGGTCGAGATTCAGTGTGTAAAGGGTCTTAGCCCACGAATAGTGCACTTCATCCTTGTTGGCATTGTTCAGCTCGAGCGCCTGCTTGTAGCTTTGTTCCGCCTTGTCGTATTCCTTCTGCCCGGCCAGCATCTCTGCCTTGAGGACATAGCCCTGCAGGCTGTCGGGGTAGGCAGAAAGGAAATCTTCAATGTATTGCTTGTAGTCGTTGCTGTCCTTGGGGCCGGACAGGAAGATGAAGGTTGCGGCATCCTGCGCATTGGAGGGCAATGCCTTGGGAATCTGGATGGCTTTTAGGTCGGCATTTGTGGCGTCAAGCGGACTGATGGCAAGCTGTGCGGCATAAGAGGCGTCCATGACAAATGACTGTCCGCCTTCTTTTACAGACATCTGCAACAGACCGACCAGTTTGCCGGCTTCGTTCAGTACGGGGCAGTTTGCAAGGCGTTCGTTGTGCGCCTTTGCCAGTGTGTAGTAATGGAACGAGTCCTTGAACAGTTCTTCCTTGACGATGGTGTCGGGCGTACAGGGGACAGACTTGTCCGCCTTGGCTGTGGGCAGCACATAAAGCAGTTTTCCTTTGGACACAATCGTGGTGTCGGTTGTCAGGTAACCGGCTTTGGTCTTGTTCTTTGTGACGGAAAGCTTCGCCACATTGTACATGCTGTTGGCTCCCTTGATGCGATGAACGGGGTGCTCAATGCCGTTGAAATCGATAACGGTGGCTTTCACCGCTCCTTTCAGAATGTCATATTCTGTCAGAACCGTGCCTTCTTCATCAATGAACGCCCCTTGCGATTCTTTAGGGGTTCCTTCCTTGTCAAAGGCGATGACGGTAACTTGTGCCTTGCGGGCGTTCTTGAGCCATTTGGGCGGTTTTGCATTTGTGCAAATTGCACAAGCAAAGGCAATAAGGGCTATCAATGTCTTTTTCATAAATTCAGCAGTTGCTTTGCGTTTTCAATTGCGGCTTGCGACACTTGTGCTCCGCTTAACATATTTGCTATTTCTTTTATACGTTCTTCCTTGTCCAGCTGTTTGATGTGGCTGAGGGTCTGGTCAGATGTGTCCTCTTTGTACACTCGGTAATGTGTGGCGCCCATTGCCGCAATTTGTGGCAGATGGGTTATGCTGATGACCTGCATCTTGTGGTTTGAGGCCATTTCTTTCATCATTTGTGCCATGCAGTCGGCAATGTTTCCGCTTACTCCGGTGTCAATCTCGTCAAAGATTATGGTTGGCAGTTGCTTGGCCTTGCTAATGAGGGTCTTCAGCGAGAGCATGACGCGTGCCACTTCACCGCCACTGGCCACATCAGCAATGGGTCTTGGCGTGCCGTTCTTGTTTGCGGAGAAGAAGAAAACCACTTGGTCCATTCCTTTGGCAGAGGGTGTTTCCAGGGGTGCGACCTGCACATCCAAGTGGGCGTTGGGCATTCCCAAAGGTGCGAGCATGCTGTGCATCTTTTCTTGCAGCAGGGTGGCCGCCTCAGAACGTGATTGGGTGAGTTCGCCAGCCTTTTCCACTAGGTTTTTCTTCACTTGTGCCAGCTCTTTTTCCTTTTCGGCGATGTCTTCCTCGCTGCAGTCCATTTCCCCAATCTGCTGCGCCAACTGTTCCTTTATCCGAACCAGCCCTTCCGCACTGTCGGTATGGTGCTTTTTCTCAAGTGTGTAAAGTTCGTCCAGCCTGTTGTTGATGGCCTCAAGGCGTTGCGGGTCAAAGGCAATGGATTCGGCTTTCTCTTCCAGTTCTTGGGACAAGTCTTTCAGGTCGATGTAGGCTTCTTCCACTCGGGCGCGCCATTCTTCGGCAGCGGGATAATGTCTGGTTGCGCTCTGCAATGTCTGGAGCACTTGACGCAGTGAGGACACAATGCCATACTGTTCGCCGCTCATCCTTTCGGTGGCCTGGAAGAGTGCGGACTTGATGTCTTCTGCGTGGTTCAGCGTTTCGGCTTCTTCCTGAAGCGTCTCGTCCTCTCCGGCAACAGGATTGAACTCGGAAAGTTGTTTCAACTGGAAACGAAGGTAATCCTCGTTTTCCTTGTCAGAGTTGATTCTTTCCTTCAGCTTTTCCAGTGCGTGCTCCAGCGTCTTGTATTCCTGATAGATTGTGGAGTATTGCTTTATTCGTTCTTCGTTATTGCCCAGGATGTCAAGTATTTCCATTTGGAAATTCTCGTTAGCAAGAAGCAGGTTCTGGTGTTGGGAGTGGATGTCGATGATGTGGCTGCCCAGTTCTTTCAGCTGTGCCACGGTGGCCGGTGTGTCGTTGATGAAGGCTCTGCTTTTGCCTGCGGATGTGAGTTCGCGCCGAAGGGTGCAAGTGTGGCCTTCAAAGTCGAAATCGTTTTCGCTGAAGAATGTTTCCAGTCCGAAACCTTCCAGGTAAAACTCCGCTTCAATGACACAGCGGCTGGCTCCTGTCTGAATGCTTTTGCTGTCTGCCCTTTGTCCCAGGAGCAGGCCGATGGCGCCCAAAAGGATGGATTTTCCCGCACCCGTTTCACCGGTGATGACGGAGAACCCTTCCTGGAAATCCATGTCGAGTTCTTCAATCAGGGCATAGTTTTTTATGTAAAGATGCTTGAGCATTTGTCTGAGTGGTGTGGTTCTGTTTTATTTCTTGATTTTTTCCCATTGCGCGCTTTGAGAGGGGTCAATGGCAAAAAGAATTTTGTGTGCCTTTTCCTTTTCTGTGGGCGTTCCCTTTTTAGCGAAGAGGTTGATGAGCTCCTCGCGCTTGTATTCGCTGAACAGTTGTGGAAGATGGCTCTTAGACCTTGCTTTCTTTGCCACGCTGAGCAACTCCAACGATTCGGCGATGCGTGCCCTTGCAGTATCGGGGTTTTCCGCCATTTGGTCCAATCCCTTGCGATGGTACTGGTATTGCAGTTCGCGGAACTTTTCCATTGAACCGTCCAGATAGTCGTTAAGCAGTCCGAAGCGGTTCTTGTTGTCGTCAAAGGCTTTCCAACCCGGGTAGTCCAGCGTTTGTCCGGCTGTTACAATTTCTTCTGCGCGGTGAAGAATGTCCGTTCCACCCATGGGCGACATGGTGTCAAGGTCTATACCTATTATCATATAGGCATAGTAGGCCATTAGTGCAACCAGCTGGTTGTCAATCTGCTCGGGACGGAACTCAAGTCTGTCGTGTTCTTGGAAATTAAAGTTGAACTGCGGGTCTCTGTTGCTGAACGCGGTGGTCATATATGTGGTGTTGAAGACCGGTCGGCTGCTTGTTACCAGCAACGTGCAGGTGAAGGAATTGTCCGTGTCGCTATACGTATTTACGGTGATGTTGAAATTGCACTGGATTTTTTCCTTGTCCTTCAGTTTAAGGTCGGTCCACTTCTGGTCGTTCAGAAAGTCGGTCAGTTTCTTTTCAAGCGATTCAAAGACGCCTCCCTTAGTGTCCGAAACCTGGGCACGGTTGATTACCACCTTAGCTTCCAGTTCCTGTGCCAGTGTGGTTTGGGGAATTGCCAGAGCCGAAGTGCAAAACAGCGCTTTCAACAGAATTTTTCTCATGCCATTATCTGCTTTAGACGGTTGATGATATCCTTTGCGGCTTCTGTCTTGCTCTTCAGCGGGAAACTTTGGCTTTCGGTTGCGTCTATGAGGGTAATCTTGTTGGTGTCGTGCTGGAATCCCGCGCCTTCATCGTTGAGGCTGTTCAGCACAATGAAGTCCAGATTCTTTTTCTCCAGTTTCTTCCGTGCGTTTTCAGCCTCGTTACAGGTTTCAAGGGCAAATCCCACCAGTTTCTGGTCCTGTCGTTTCATCTGTCCCATTGCCTGTGCAATGTCTTGTGTGGGATTCAGTCTGATGACGAGTTGGTCGCCCTCGCGCTTGATTTTGTTCTCGGCCGTGTGTTCGGGTGTGAAGTCGGCCACTGCGGCACATAGAATGCCCGCATTGCAGGTGGGGAAGATGCTAACGCAAGCCTCGTACATCTGTGCGGCACTTTCCACATTGGTACAGATTATGGACGGGTGCTTGGGCTTTTGGCTCATTGGTCCGCACACCATTTCCACTTCTGCGCCTCGTCTAGCACACTCTTCTGCCAGCGCACAACCCATTTTGCCGCTGCTGTAGTTGCCAATGAAGCGCACGGGGTCAATCTTTTCGTGTGTGGGGCCGGATGTGATCATGATGCGCTTTCCCTTGAGGTCTTGGCTGTTTCCAACAAGCGCCTCGGCCACTTGTCTCAGTATTTCCTCGGGTTCTTCCATGCGTCCTTTTCCTTGTAAGTGGCTTGCCAGGAATCCGGTTTGCGGCTCAATGATGTGGTTGCCGTAAGACTTCAGCAGGGCAAGGTTGTTCTGCGTGGTTGGGTGGGCATACATGTCGAGGTCCATTGCCGGCGCCACAAAAACGGGAGCCTTCATGGAGAGGTAAGTGGTGATGAGCATGTTGTCCGCAATGCCGTGGGCCATCTTGCCAATGGTGCTGGCTGTGGCCGGAGCGATTATCATGGCATCTGCCCACAAGCCCAAGTCTACGTGGCTGTGCCATGTGCCGTCTCGTTGGCTGAAGAACTCGCTTATCACAGGCTTGCTTGTAAGTGCGCTCAGCGTGATGGGGGTGATGAACTCCTTTCCCGCAGGTGTGATGACCACTTGCACCTCGGCTCCTTGCTTGATGAGGCCGCGGATGAGCAGGCAGGCTTTGTATGCCGCAATGCTGCCTGTTATTCCGAGTACGATTTTCTTACCGTTTAGCATATTTCAGTCTCAGTTGTTCAAATACGCGCTTGGTGTTCAATGGGAAGTCGCCCTGCTGAATCCAGCTGAAATAACCAGGGTCGCGCATGACGACGTCTTTTATGGCACGTCCCTTGTATTTTCCAAAATTGATGGTTTCCACTCCATTGTCGTCATAGACCACACGTCCGGAGAAGTCGATGTTCTTGGAGCGTTGCGAGTAGTCTGCCAAAAAGTCTACGTCGTTTTCCAGGTCGTTGGGGTATTTGTCCAACTGGGCTTCCAACACTTCGTATGTGGCTCGTGTGTCTGCCAGTGCGCTGTGGGCGTCTGTTAGGTCTTTTCCGCAGTAGAACTGGTATGCTGCCACCAGTGTGCGGCGTTCCAACTTATGGTAGATGTTCTGCACGTCCACCATGCGGCTGTCCTTCAGGTTGATGTCCACACCAGCACGCAGGAACTCTTCCACCAGCATGGGAATGTCAAAGTGGTTGCTGTTGAATCCGGCAAGGTCGCATCCCTCGAATTTCTGCTGCAGTTCGGCAGCCATGTCTTTGAAGGTGGGGCAGTCCTTCACGTCGGCGTCGGTGATGCCGTGTACCTCGCTGGCCTGTGCGGGAATGGGTATTGTGGGGTTGAACCTCATGCTTTTCTCTTCCTTAGTGCCATCGGGTTCCAGGCGGATATAGCATAGTTCCACAATGCGGTCCCTTGATATGTCTATGCCTGTGGTCTCCAGGTCGAAGAAGATGATGGGTTTCTTTACGTTGAGTTTCATTACAATTCTTGTTGTTTGGTTGTGTGGTATGGGCGTTCCGCTTATTCTTCCACTCTCATGGGCATGAGCAGCATCAGTATTTCCTCGTCCTCACTTGCGGGAACGGGTTTGATGATACCGGGTCTGCTGGGGTCTGCCAGTTCGATGGATACGCTTTCGCTGTCCAGAATGTTCAGAATCTCAATGAGGAACTGGCAGCTGAAGCCAATGTGGATGTTCTGTCCGCTGTATTCGCAGTTCTGGTACTCAACGGCGTTGGTGGCAAACTCGTAGTCCTGTCCGGTCAGCTTCAGTGTGTTTTGGGAAAGTTCCAGCTTCACCAGTCCGCTGCTTTGGTTGCAGAATACGCTCACACGCTTCAGAGCACTTGCCAGTGCCTGGCGGTCTGTTACAGACTTGAAGGGGTTGTCTGCGGGGATTACGCCGTTGTAGTTGGGATATCTTCCTTCAATCAGGCTGAAGTGCATTACAATGTCTTTGGTCTTTATGCACGCCTTGTCGCTGTCAAACTTTATCTCAATGTTGCCTGCGTCCTTGCTGAGTACGGCTTTCAGAATGGAGGCAACTTTCTTGGGCAGGATGAATCCGGCCTCGAATCCGCTCTTTACGTTGTGCATGATGTTGCGCACCAGCTTGCGTCCGTCTGTGCCCGCAAAGGTGAGCGATTCGGGTTTCACGTCCACATAGATGCCGTTCATCACCAGTCTCACCTCATCGTTGGCGGTGGCGAACAAGCAGTTGTTGATACCCTTCAGCAAGGTCTCGGCTGGCATGGTAAGGGTTGTGCATTCTTCCTTTACGGTGCGTGGAACGGGATAGGGGGCGGCATCCTGTGCCATTACGCCGAACGTGCCGCTGTTGTGGTAGCCTTTGATGCTGAGTGTTTCGGGGCTGAACTCAATGGTCAGGGGCTGTTCGGCCAGTTCCTTGATGGAGTCCATGATGGTCTTTGCGGGAATGCAGAAGCGTGCGTTCTCGCTCTGTTCGAACAGGGGAACCTGGGTGATGAAATATTTTTCGCTGTCAGATGCGGTGATGGTAACGGTGTTGTCCTTTACATCGAAGAGGAAACAGTCCAAAATGGCCATTGAATTCTTCGATGCCATAACTTTTGACGCTGCGGTCATGTGGCTGTATAGAGCCGTGGAGGAAACTTTAAAGTTCATAAGTCTCTGTGTATGTTTTTACGTTAATTTATATTTAGCACAAAAATACAATAAATCCATGATGTGACAAAAAAAAGGGATGGAAAAAGTCGGTTTGTTGATTTTTTTGAATACCTTTGCGTGCAATTTAGAATTTACACATATAAAAATTTTATGGAATTAACAGGAAAGATTATAGCAGTGCTGCCCGAGCGTAGCGGTGTTTCGGCCCGCACCGGCAGTGAGTGGAAAATGGCTTCCTATGTATTGGAAACCATGGAGCAGTATCCCCGCAAGATGGTGTTTGAAATCTTCGGCAGCGACCGTATTGCACAGTGCAACATACAGCTTGGCGAGGTGCTTACCGTATCCTTCGACATTGATGCCCGCGAGTATCAGGGTCGTTGGTTCAACAGTATCCGTGCATGGAAGGTAGACCGTAATACCGTAGCTTCCATGCCTCAGGCTCCTATTCCCGCTGACATACCTCCTTTCGGAGCCAGTCCCGTGCCTCCTGCACAACCCGACGCTTCTTCGGCTCTTCCCTTCGGCAGCGCTCCTGCTGCACCGGACGACCTGCCTTTCTAAGGCGCACAGCTTGTCTGGAAGAAAAATATACAAGAGAACTACTCTTTGGCCGCAGGTCATTGTAGTGGTTCTCTTTTTTTCGTCAGTGAAAATGATAAGATTGTTATACGGAAGTTTTGGCATAAGGTATCAAAAAAGGAGCATCCAACGGACCAAAACGGGTTCTTTTGCAGTTAAAGCACAATTTTATGTCAAAAATTGCCCAAAAGTGCGTACCTTTGGAACCGTAAACAATTCAGATTATATTTTTTAACCAAAATGAAGACTTATTTAAAGACAATGATGTTATCAGCAGTATGCGCTGTTACATCCTGTGGCGGACCCACCCAGGATGACGGTTTTGAGTTCACCAACGAGCGTTTTGCAGACATACAGATGTTGCGCTATCGTGTAGACGGATTCGAGCAACTCTCGTTGCAGCAGAAGACATTCATCTATTATCTGCAGGAGGCAGCCCTTTGGGGACGCGACATCCTGTTCGACCAGAACGGACGCTACAACCTGCAGATTCGTGACCTTCTGGAGAAGACCTACCGCGACTACAAGGGTGACCGCACTGATGCCGACTTTGTGGCCATGGAAGAGTACCTCAAGCGTGTTTGGTTCAGCAACGGCATCCACCACCACTACGGCGCGGACAAGTTCATCCCCGGTTTTTCACGCGAATGGTTTGTGAAGCATTCCGGATGCTCTGACGACCAGTTGCTCGAGGTTATTTTCAACCCCGAGGTGATGGCCAAGCGTGTGAACCTTGCCGAGGGAGAAGACCTCATCCTCACCTCAGCCATGAACTATTATGGTGAGGGCGTAACCCAGGCGGAGGCAGAGGAATTCTATGCCAAGATGAAGGCCGAGGGAGACCCCCAGCGCCCCGTAATGTACGGTATGAACAGCACGCTGGTGAAGGGTTCTGACGGCACCTTGCGCGAGGATGTCTGGACTACCTCTGGACGGTACGGAGAACCGCTTCTTCAGATTGTGAAAAACCTCAAGGCTGCCCGTCCTTATGCCGAAGATTCTTTGCAGCAGGTGGTGTTGGACAAACTTATCAGTTTTTATGAAACCGGCTGTCTGAAGACCTTCGACGAATACAGCATTGCATGGCTACAGAACACCGAACCTCAGGTGGACTTTGTGAACGGATTTACAGAAAGTTACGGCGACCCCCTCGGCATGAAGGCCTCTTGGGAAAGCATCGTTAACTTCAAGGATCTTGAGGCCACCAAGCGCACCCTTTTGCTCAGCGACAATGCCCAGTGGTTCGAGGACAATTCGCCCGTAAATCCTGCTTTCAAGAAGGAGAAGGTAAAGGGCGTAAGCGCAAAGGTTATCCGTGCTGCCATCCTTGGCGGCGACCTCTATCCCTCAACCGCCATCGGCATCAACTTGCCCAACAGCAACTGGGTGCGTGCCGAATACGGAAGCAAGAGCGTAACCATCGGCAACCTTACCTATGCCTATGCCCAGGCATCCAAGGGAAGCGGAATGGGCGAGGAGTTTGCCTTCGGTCCCGAAGAACTTGAAATCATGAAGAAATATGGCGATGTAACCGACGACCTGCACACCGACCTCCACGAATGTCTGGGCCACGGAAGTGGCAAGCTGCTCCCCGGAGTTGACCCCGACACGCTGAAGGCTTACGGCAGCACCATTGAGGAAGCCCGTGCCGACCTTTTCGCACTTTACTATCTTGCCGACCCCAAGCTGGTGGAATTGGGTCTCATGCCCGATGCTGAGGCTTACAAGGCATCTTACATCGGCCAGATGCAGAACGGTATTCTTACTCAGCTTGTACGCATCAAGCCCGGCGACCAGATTGAGGAAGCTCACATGCGTAACCGTGCTCTCATTGCCCGTTGGGCCATGGCGATGGGCAAGGGTAAGGCAGCCGGCGGTGCCGATGTCATTGAAATGCCCGTTCGCGACGGTAAGACCTATGTCAAGATCAACGACTATGCTGCCCTGCGTCAGGTTTTCGGCGAACAGCTTGCCGAAATCCAGCGCATCAAGTCTGAAGGCGACTTCAACGCTGCCCGCACTTTGGTGGAAGAATATGGCGTGAAGGTTGACCCCGCCTTGCATAATGAGATTCTGGAACGCTACAAGGCGCTTGACATCGCTCCCTACAAGGGATTCATCAATCCCTGCTATACTCTCGTGCGCGATGAGAAGACCAACGAGATTACCGACGTGACCATCAGCTACGATGAGGCTTACGACGAGCAGATGCTCCGCTACAGCCGCGATTATGGTTTCGGTTATTGAGATACAACATTTTTGGAATAATGGAAAAAAAGAGGGCTCATTGCCCTCTTTTTTGTGTCTTTTCGGATATTGGAATTTTTTCTTCTTCCAGCATCTTCAGTTTACGTGTAATCATTTCTCCTTTGCGCTCGCCGTGGAAACCGCCCGGACTGCCATCGGAGGCTATGACGCGGTGGCACGGCACTTCGGGAGCAAAAGGATTCCGCTTGAGCGCCTGTCCGACGGCTTGTGCGCTGCGGCAACCAATACGACGTGCCAGTTCGCCGTACGTGATGCATTCTCCCCTGGGAACGTTGAGCAGTTCCTGATAAACTTTTCGCTGGAAAGGGGTAATGTCCTTTGACTGGATGACTTTTTGCCGTATGTCCATGTTGTTATGGAAGTCTGGAAATGACGAATGTGGTATGGAATCCAGGTGAGGGATGTTCTGCCAGACTGAGGTTCATTCCCTGTTTAAGCAGCATTAGCCGGGCAAGCGGAAGCCCTATGCCAGACCCAGTCCGTTTCGTCGTGAAGAAAGGAACAAAAATCTCGCGTGCCACATCCGGCGGAATGGGCTGTCCGTTGTTGCTGACGAGCAATGCCTCGTCCCACCGGATTTCTATGTCCCGTGAACCGCTTTCGCAAGCGTTCTTTATCAGGTTGGTCAGTACCTGGCGCATCATGCCCTCGTCGGCATTTATGCTGATGTCTTTTGGCAGTCTGATGTGCCATTCCACGTCCGTAAACAGCGATTTTAGAGAACATGCCAGGGCGTTCAGGTCCACTTCGGCAAGGTCGGCCTCCTCTAGGCTGGTCAGTTTGCGGTAGTTTTCCACAAAGGCAGCCAGTGACTGGCTCGTTTGGTGTATGGCCGTGATTCCCTCTTCGTAGGGCGTGCCTTTTATGTGGGGTGCGGACAGGTAGGCCTGGCTGATGCTGCAGATTGGTGCGGCGGCGTTCATGATTTCATGCGTGAGCACCCGGGTCAGTTTTTGCCACGATTCCACTTCCTTCCGGGCTTCCAATGCCTTGATGTCTTGGCTCATGTCGTTCAGCGCCTGCTGCATGGCGCGTTCGCCGAAGAAAAGTCCCTTTACGGGCAGGCTGAAGGAGAAGTCGCGGTTTCTCACTGCCTCGCGCATCAGATAGGCGCGGTCTCTGAGCAGGCATTGGTGGCGGTGGAATTTCCAAAGGGCAAATCCCAGGACAGCCAGTATCCCCACTGCTATATATATAATTATATGTATGTGTCCGCTTGTCATTTTTTCATTTTTGCATAGAGTGTCTGCCGTGTGATGCCCAGCAGTCCGGCAGCCCGGCTCATGTTTCCATGGCATTTTTCCACTACGCGCCGTACGTGGTTCATCTCCACCTGTTCCAACGGCACAATGTTTCGGCTGTTGTCAATGGCGTCCTTCATTGTCCTGAGCAGTTCGTCGTTGTCCCAGGGCTTGGTCACAAAGTCGGCGGCGCCGTTCTTCAGTCCGCGTACCGCCAGGCCGATGTCTGCGTATGCCGTCACAAGCACTACGGGAATGCCGGGGTGCAGCTTGTGGATGCTTCTCAGCCACAACAGTCCGTCTTGTCCCGAATTCATTCCGGGCGCAAAGTTCATGTCCAGCAACACGGCGTCCACCGTTTCCTGGCTCATGACAGTTGGAATGTCCTCGGGCGACTTCAGGGTGACGACCTTGCCGAAGGAACTGCCCAGGCATATCTTGGCGGCAGTGAGGATGGCCGGGTTGTCATCCACAACAAGAATGGTACCGTAGTCTTTCATATTTCTCCTTTCGTGTGCTTTTTGATGATGTGCGGTGCAAAGGTAAAGAAAAGTTGTATGACTTTTATACAATCTCCTGTATGATTTTCATACAATCTTGCTTCAGTGCTCCCGTCCCCTTGGAACGGAATGGAAATAAAGTCCTATCTTTGCCCATGTAAACATTGCATGGCCGGCAGTTTGTTGCACATTAACCCGATTAAAAAAGACAGAAAAGAGATGATTAAGACAGAAAACATTGTAAGGTCTTTTCCGTACCGAGGAAGTGAAGACCATGGCGCTGAACGGCGTCAGCCTGGAGGTGAAGGAAGGCGATTTTGTCGCCATCATGGGACCCAGCGGATGCGGCAAGTCCACCCTGTTGAACATATTGGGACTGCTGGACAATCCCGACGAGGGCAGATATTGGCTGGATGGCGAGGAAGTGGGCGCAATGAAGGAACGCCAGCGCACCCGTTTGCGCAAGGGACGCATAGGCTTTGTGTTCCAGAGTTTCAACCTCATTGACGAACTCACCGTGGAGGAGAACGTCGACCTGCAGCTGAAGTATCTGGATGTGCCCAAGGCCGAGCGCCGCGAGCGGGTGGAGGAAATCCTGCGCCGTGTGAACATGAGCCACCGTGCCAAGCATTATCCCCAGCAGCTGAGCGGCGGACAGCAGCAGCGTGTGGCCATTGCCCGCGCCGTGGTGGGGCGGCCGAAACTGATTCTGGCCGACGAGCCTACGGGAAACCTGGACTCCCGAAACGGACGCGAGGTAATGGAACTGCTCACCGCACTGAACGCCGAGGGTACAACCATTGTGATGGTGACGCACTCGCAGCGCGACGCTTCCCATGCCAACCGCATCGTATATCTTTACGACGGACAGGAAGTGGCCAATGTGGACGGATTGCTGTAATGTGAAAACCTTAATGCTGAAGACAATATGAAATCATACTTCGTTTTCCTTTGCCGTAACAAACTTTATACGGCCATACAGATATTCGGCCTTTCCGTGGCGTTGGGATTTGTTATCCTGCTCTTGTCCATCGTCTGCAAGGACTACAGGGTGGGCAAGACACGCCCCTGCTACAAACAGCTCTATACGATTGGTTCCAGCACAAAGCTGGGCGTAAACATCAACTATTCTCCCGATGTGCCTGTTCCGCCGCAGATTAAGGAATGGACGCGAATGACGTGTTACAATCGTCTGGACGTCATTCTGGAAGATGAAACCGTACTTCCGAATGCCAAGACACAAGCGGTGGACAGCACCTTTTTCCGTCTGTTCGACTATGGGCTGAGAGGATGCAGCCGCCACAGCGTGCTTACATCCCGCAATGAGGTTATCCTTAGCGAAAGCTTTGCCCGAAAGGCTTTCCCTGACAAGGACGCCGTTGGCCAGCAGGTGAGGGTTTATGATGAGACCTGTACCGTGGTGGGAGTGATGGAGGATTTCGGACCAAACGACATCTTTAGGCCTACAGACCTTTTCTACAATATGTCGCTGGATATGGAGAAGAGACCTCATATGGCTGAGATTGGTACGCATTCTTTCGTTACGCTTTCCGATGATGCCACACGGGAGGATGCCGAGCACGCCCTGCTGAAGATGTACAAAAAGGTGTGGCCCTATTGGGAGGAAAAACCTGATGAAGCAACTCCTTGCTCGGGTTCTTCGCTCACACGACTGGACGAGGTATATTTGTGCGACAAATCCCACCAAGCCCACTTCCGCAGCGGTAATAAGGAAAAGATGTTCAACCTGTTGGCCGTGGCTATGGTGCTGCTTGTGTCGGCGGTGTTCAATTATGTAAACCTAACTGTGGCGCTGGCGGGCAAGCGTGCCAAGGAGATTGCCATGCGCCGTCTGCTGGGCGATTCCGTGTGGCAGGTGGTGGGGCGCAGTCTGGCCGAATCGTTCCTTTTCACAAGCGTTTGTTTTCTGTTGGGCTTTTTGGTGGCCGTCTGGTGCAAGGATTGGTTCCAGGAACTGCTGTCCAGAAAGTTCGACCTGGTACCCAACTCCCTGACCATTGGCGTTGCCCTGGGGCTGATTGTCGCGGTATCGCTGTTGGCGGGTCTCATACCGGCTGTCATTGTGTCCCGCTTCAAGTCCATAGACGTGATGAAGGGCAGTTTCCGCCTGCAAAGCAAGATGTGGCTGAGCCGTGTGTTCATTGTGGTGCAGGGGGTAATCAGTACCGTACCGTTGGCGCTCGCACTGACCATGAGCGCGCAGATACACCATCTTTCCACCCTGCCTTTGGGGTATAATACAAAGAATCTTCTTCTTGTAAGTTTGAGTGATTTTGACTATAAGGCTGCTAAGTCAGAACCGCTTTACAACCGTCTGAAGTCTTTGCCGCAGGTAAAGAGAGTAGGGTATATTGACACTGAACCGTGGACAGACCTTCCTACTTACTTTGGGGTGGCCGAAGAGGGAACAGACGGAAGAATTGTGGAAGTATGCGTGACGGAGATTGACCAAGACTGTGTGGATATGTTCGGATTCGAGGTGGTGGAACAGTATTGTGAACCTGGGGACGGAATGTTCTGGCTGACGGAGAGCGCAAAGCGGAAATCCAATGTGTCAAAAGACCGCCCGTACATCAATGATGTCGATTATAATGAGTATGATAAAAAGTTCACCGTCAATTCTATTATAAGATTTCCGGTTTGTGGTGTGGTAAAGGATTTTCGTACTTCTGCAATTCCCCGCGATGCGTCCAAATATGAGAATGTGATACAAATCAAAGAGAAAGCTCCTACACCTGTTTTTATTATGCTGGAACTTGACGGGCAATCCGGCACTGGCGGTAATGCGCTGAAATCCATCAAGGCTGTTTGTAATGAGGTGGCGATGGAGGTCACCGGAGCGAAAAGAAATGTCAGTGTAATGACTGTGGAAGGTATACTTGACGGCAGATTGTCCAGATTTCGCGATACAAGGAAGGTTGTTCTGGGCTTTATGTTCCTCTCCCTGCTCATCTCCGCCCTTGGCATGCTTGCCATGTCCGTAAGCTACACGGAGCAGCAGAGCAAGCAGATTGCGCTGCGCAAGGTGATGGGAGCCACGGTAGAGGGGGCAGCCTGGGAACTGTCGCGTCCCTTCCTGCTGCTTTCCTTGTTGGCCTCGGTCATTGCTGTTCCCATAAGCATAATGGGCATGCGGGAATATCTGGAGCCCTTCCATTACCGCATTGACTTCCCCTGGTGGGTGCTTGTGCTTGCCGTGCTCATCTCCTTGTCCGTGGCTGTCCTCTCCGTTGTTTGGCAGACCTTTTCCGTGGCAAGGCGCAATCCGGTGGAGAGCATCAGAACGGAGTGATGACGCACCTCATCTTTCCCATGAATCGTTTTCAGCAGGCAGCTATGTTGATTAAATTTCTCTCGCTGCAAAAATTATTCAGGCAAACTTGGTGTTTCTCGCATGTTTATTACTATCTTTGCAAGTGGAAGCTGATAAAATCAGATACTATGACGCAAATCGAATTGAACATCAAAAACAAGAGTTTTTTGCCGGGTGCGAAACGAAAGGGAACCTTGTTGCGTGCTGCGGATGAAGTGCGTAAAGGCAAGGTGACAAGAGTGGGAAGCGTGGCAGAACTTATGACCAAGCTGGACGAATGATACGATGCCACTTGATAAGGCATAGATGAGATAACTAACCTTATTGTCCAACCCAGCCGCCCAGCCGCCGAAAGGAGCGGAGCAGTAATGCGGCACGCAGCGAGAGAGAAAAACAGCGTCCCGATTCGGGACGACCCCTCCCGGAGGAAAAAATGGTCTCCCGATTCGGGACGGCATTTCCAGACGAAAAAAACGGTTTCCCGGTTCGGGACGGCATTTCCCGGCAGAAAAAACGGCTTCCCGATGCGGGATGGCATTTCCTGAGAGAAAAAATGGCTTCCCGACTTGGGACGACATTTCCTGAGGGAAAAAACATCCGTCCCGACTCGGGACGAGGTGTCCGGGAGGCGGAAAGTTGGTTTCATAATGAAAAAAACAAGCAATTATGGAGAAATTACTGAAATTCTACGTCCAGAGTTTTCACAAGTACAATCTTGCGGAGTACCTCAACTTTTCCCTGCGTTTCCACAAGTTCACCGTAGCGGTGGGCGCCGCAGTGCTGCATTACAAGGAGGCCGACGTGGCTCGATACAGCCAGCTGTGCGACCTGCTGCAGGACAATATGGCCCGCACCTCGGCGGTGGCCGAGACGGCGGAGATGCAGCAGGTGGAAGAACAGCGCGACATGGTGGGACGCTATATCCTTGATGTGGTGCGCAGCAACCAGCGGATTTCCATGCCCGATGTGGCAACGTCTGCCCAAGCGCTATATCTTGTGCTGAAGCCCTATGAAGGGTTCTATGCGCTTCCCAATATGCAGGAGACGGTGGCCGTGAACGGCATGCTGGTCGACCTGAAAAAGGACGGGAACGCTGCGCATATCCAGACCCTGGGCCTTACTTCTTATGTGGCCGAACTGGAAAGGCTGAACCTGCTGTATGCCCAGCTGACGGACGAACGCCTGGCCACCCGCAGCGGCAACAAGACGGCGGCAAGCAAGGACATCCGTGCCGAGATGGACGAACTGTATGATTACATCACCAACGTGGCCTTTGCCCATAATGTGGTTGCCCCCGATGCGTCCATTGCCAGCTACATCACGCGTGTGAACGACTTGATTGACGAGACCAACGCTGCCTACAACCAGCGCACGGGCCAGACCAAGTCCACGACGGAGAGCGTTCCCCTGCCACCGGCAACAGATGACAGCGGCGGCACAACGCCCGACCCAGAACCCACTCCCGAACCCGAACCTACGCCCACTCCTGACCCCGGAACGGGCGGCGGTGACGACGATGATGAGGGGGGATTGGAAGGATAGGGAAACTTATTCTTTCACGTTAAAATAAATAAGGAAAGGCAGGCTCCGTGGGGAGTCTGCCTTTCTTGGGATATGGTGATGTGTGCGGTGTTACTTCCACGTAAGCACGCGGCCAATTTTGTCGTACACGCTGGCCCAGTGGGCACGCGATGTGGCGTCGGGGGCTGAAGTGCTGGCCGCCTTGGCCTTGGCCTGAATCTGCTGCAGTCCCATAAGGGCGGCGGGGCGCACGGGCTCGTATCCGTTGCCGTAGGCGCGGGTCAGGTGCAGAATCATGGTGTTCTGCAGCGCAACGCGGTAGGGCGACACGGCCTTGCGGCTGTCGGCCTCGGCAAAGATGAGTTTCAGCAGGTCAGAGACGTACTGCTCGGCGGTGTAGTTCTCGTTCATCGCCTCCAGTCGGTTCATCATGGCGGTTACCACGCTTTCTCCAGCATGGGCGGTGAGCGTCTGCGGATTGGGCGTGAGGCGGCGGGCATAGGGCACCTGGCGCAGCCATTCGGGTTCGTTCAGGATGTACTGGTCCAGCCATGCCAGGGCTTCCTTCTGTCGCTCGGCGGGCACGGGCTCGTAGACGTCCTCGGCTGTGCCCTTGGGCTGGAAGGTGACGTAGTATCCGCCGATATTGCGTGCCACGTGGCCGCAGTAGCGGATGAACTGCAGGCGCATCTCGTCGTACATGGTGGGCACGTCGCCGTCATAGAGGTCGCCGGTGTTGTCGGCTGTCCATTGGGTCAGGTTCACAATCTGTCGCTTGAGGTTGCGTATGCCGTATTCGCTGGCCTTCAGTGCGTCGTCGCCCAGGTCCTCGGTCTGGTTGCGGGGGTCCAGGCGGCCGATGTTGATTTCGCCGTCGCCCCACCACAGGCGCTGGTTCTTCAGGCGTTCGCGCACCATCTGCTCTCGGTTCTGGTGGTCCAGGTCGGCGGTTTCTCCGGCCATGGGTCCGTATCCCCATTCGATGGCCCATTCGTCGTAGATGCCAATCTTGGGGAAGATGCCCAGGCGGCTAATCTGGTCCTCGGGCTGTGCCACATAGTTGAAGCGGGCGTAGTCCATGATGCTGGGGGTGTGTCCGTTGCGTTCCACCCAGTCCTTGTTGCGCAGGCTGTCCACGGGCACGGTGCTGCTGCTGCCGAAGTTGTGGCGCAGACCCAGCGAGTGGCCCACCTCGTGGCTGCTGACAAAGCGGATGAGCTGGCCCATGAGTTCCTCGTCGTAGTTCATCTTGCGTGCGGCCTCGTCAATGCTGCTGGCCTGCACCATGTACCAGTCGTGAACCAGCTTCATGACGTTGTGGTACCAGCATACGTGCGCCTCGATGATTTCTCCGGTGCGCGGGTCGCTGACGTGGGGTCCGTAGGCGTTGGGGATGGGCGATGCCAGATAGCGGATACAGCTGAAGCGGGCGTCCTCCATGCTCATGGTGCTGTCCTCCTCGGGCCACTCCTTGCCGATGATGGCATTCTTCCAGCCGGCCTTTTCAAAGGCTTTCTGCCAGTCGTTCACACCCTGGATGAGGTACTTGCGCCACTGCTTGGGCGTGGCGGGGTCAATGTAGTACACAATGGGCTTAATGGGTTCTACGGCCTGTCCGGCCTTCTGGCGCGCCACGTCCTCGGGACGGGCCTCCAGGCGGAAGCGGGCGATGAACTCCTTGCCGCGTACCTGCTGCTGGTTGTCGGAGAATTCGGTGTATCCGTGGGTAAAGAAGCCCACGCGCTTGTCAAAATGGCGCGGTGTCATGGGCTTTTCGGGCAGCATGACAAAGCTGACGTTCAGACCGAAGGTGGCCAGTCCGGTGCTACGGGTGGCGGGCATTGCACCGCCGTTGCTGCTGTAGGTCTTCACCATGCGCACTTCGGTGTTCATGGGGAAGGACTTGATGTCCTCGATGTAGCTCTTGTCGCCGTTCATTCCCTGCAGGTTGTAGCGTTGGCGCAGATAGTTGGGCAGTCCCATTCCGGGCATGTCGCCGCCGAAGTAGGGCGAGACCTTAATCTTGTTCATGCCGTCTTTGCTGGATTCGATGGGGAAACTGGCCAGGATGGGGCTTTCGTTGCTGATGCTGATGGCCTTGTTAATCATTGCGGCGGTGTCGGCCACGTTGACGAACAGCCTTGAGCGCAGGAGCATCTTTCCGTCGGGCGCCTTCTGGAAGTACACGGTCTGCTCGTTGACCTGCTCGCCGCCGAACTGTCCGCTGTTGGACGGGGTGGCGGTGTAGCGCGTGGTGGTGAGGAACTCGCGGCCGATCAGGCTGTCGTGAATCTGGAAGTACCAGTCGTTCTTCTCCTTGGTTACGTGGAACATTCCGGGACGGTCCACCTGGGGCTTCTCGGCCTGCTGGGGCTGTTGTCCCTGTTGTGCGGCGGGCTGCTTGTCCTTCTTTTTCCAGAAGAGGAAGCCCTTGCCGCCTTTCTTCTCTGTCTTTTCAGTCTGTTGCTTCTGCTTGTCTCCGCCCTTGGCCATGACGGGAGTTCCGGTCATCAGGCCGGCGGCAAGAAGCCACATCAGTCTTGTTCTGTTCATTTTATTGTTTGTGTTTTTGGGGTAGGGACGCAGCGTGCTGCGTCCGGAATCATTATACTGCCTGAGAAACAGGCGGACGC
>JAFYQQ010000043.1 GCA_017559845.1 Bacteroidaceae bacterium
ACCCCGGAAAATACCATATTACAGTATTATCCGGCCGATGTCTTAAAAGAATTATTAGAACTTGGTAAACTGCAAGGGAAACTGAAGGAGATTGCTTCCAAGCTGGATGAAGAAGACAATCCAGTATTGGTGTTGGCAAAGTTTAAATAGTTAACCCTGAATGACAACAGCAAGTATTGAGTGTACTTCTCCAACAGTAATGACAAAAACATCAAATTATAAAGTAGAACAACAATGAAAGGTTACATCTTTATTTTACAATTGTGTTTGTTCGCCATGAGTTGCATGAACAGCAACCAGAATGAAAAAGCTGAGCAAGGACACATTAATACGGAGAAGGAAAAGCCTACAGCAATAGAACACCCTGTAATAGCATTCCTTAATGAGCGGGATTCTACAAACACAACGGGCTTGCCTGTAGTGGATTTACAAAAAATGTATTCTTTTGAAAATGTATGCCTACAGGATATCGCAGATGTGGAGTACATTGTATTGGAAACTCATGATGATGCTTTAATAACAACTAAAAGAACAATTGTCACGGATAGCTTTATTGTGACAAGACGAATGGAAGATGTCGTGTTCTTTAAAAGGGATGGGCGTTTTTCTCATGTCCTTAACAGGAAAGGCGGCAGTGGAGAGGAATATACCTTGTTAAACCATTTGCATATAAATCCTCAAGAAAAAGAGGTTTATATTCATGACGGGCAACGTGGGTGGATACAAGTGTACACATATAATGGTGAATACAAAAGGACTCTAAAGATAAAAGACAAAAACTTTACTCTCGGGGAAATCTATTATAATGATTCTGAAGCGCTCTTCGCAGAAGATATCATGAATGTGGATTATGTCGATAACAAGCCAACAAATCCGAGACCCTACTATAATATATCTGTTGCAGACGGTACAAAGTATAGACTTCCTATAACTTTAAAAAAACGGATTGGCAATGCTCTTAAAATGTATGATGAGAAAACAGGTAAAATTACGTCCATGAGTGTAGATATATTTCCTGTGTCAAACATAAACAACGAATTGATTATATCTAATTTCGCATTAGATACCATATATAAGTATCAGAATGAGAAACTTGTCCCTATTGCACGGAAAGAAAACTGGAAAAATAAGAACGGGGTACCCAATATAGTGGCATTGGATGCAATGACTGAGGATTTTTTCTTGTGGCATGCTGTTGAAAAAGATTTTGATAACGCATTCAAAGGTTTACTGACAAGAACAATTTTACAGAATCGCCATACTGGTAAGTGTCTTCTTGTGAACTTGGTAGATAGTAATGTTATAGACAAGAGATTCCGTTTCCCCAAACGAATGACAGCCAATTATCATATTACCCCAGAAAATACCATATTACAGTATTATCCGGCTGATGTCTTAAAAGAATTATTAGAACTTGGTAAACTGCAAGGGAAACTGAAGGAGATTGCTTCCAAGCTGGATGAAGAAGACAATCCGGTATTGGTGTTGGCAAAGTTTAAATAGTAAACCTTGAAAGACAACATAATTATTGAATGGGCTTCGTTATGAGTTATGATAAAATATTAATATATAAATGATAATATCAATGAAAAAGATTCAAACTTTATGGTTCTGTGTATTCCTTTTGGCTTGGGGAGGATGTGGCAATAAAGCAAATCCAAACGATGAGAGTATAAAAACTACAAATGCGAAAATTAAGGAAAATACGACTTCCACCGATAACTGTGTTGTAAAAATAGACGTTAGCGAAAAACATGGTAACAAAGAAATAATATATTTACAGGATATAGCAGATATTTCTTATATACCATTAGAAACAAATGATACAATTTTATTGGATGATATTCGTAACTTCACAATAACGGATAAACATATCCTTGCCCACAACAAGAAAGAAGGGAGCATCTTCCTTTTTAATCCGGAGGGAAAAATTATAGGTTCGTTTAATCGAAAGGGCGCAAGTGGGAAAGAATATATGTATTGTGGTAAGGTGACTTTTGATGAGGAGAAGAAAGAAATATATGTCGCAGATGATATTAGACGAAAAAAGATACTGGTATATAATTTTGACGGCTCATTTATAAGGTCTATCCCTACATTTACAACAGTAATAGATGGATTGATGAATGTAAATGATAAATGGCTATTTTGTTATGATATGGCTTCTCTGATGTTTGTAGAGAAAAAGGATTCTTTGGGAAATTTCCGATTAATCAGCAAGGATAGTGGTAAGCAAAAAATATTATTACCAGAACAGGAAGAAGAACAGACAAACACGATAAAGGGTAAAGACGGAACAATCTTTTATGAAATTTTTTCATTTCCTTATTATCGAAACGGAGAAGAAATTTTATTGGCGGATTTGGCCAGTGATACCATATATCGTATCATTAACGATAAAATAGCCCCCTATATTATAAAAGAAAACACACAGCGTAATCTATTAGTCACTCCGTATCTGAAAACGAAAGAGCATATATATCTTTATGCGATAGAAAAAGTAGAAAAAAGCGAGACGTTCAGAAATAGAAGGATAATAAGCCATAACTTACAAACCGGGGAAACCAGAGATGTAAGTTTTAAGAACAAAGATATGAAGAACAAAGCTATGGAGGATAAAACCGTATCGTTCCTTAATAGCTTGGTCGAAAATAGAATTCAAAATTGCGGAATAGAGGTTTATCCAGCACATACATTGATAAAATTAAATGAAAAAGGACAGTTAACAGGTGAATTAAAAAAGATAGCGTCTACATTGAAAGAAGATGACAATCCGGTATTGATGATGGCTAAATTTAAATAATAAACTCTGAAAGACAACAGCAAGTATTGAGTGTACTTCTCCAACAGTAATGACAAAAACATTAAATTATAAAATAGAACATCAATGAAAAAGATTCACACTTTATGGTTCTGTGCATTCCTCTTGACTTGTGGAGGATGTGCCAATCAGCAAACGTCTCAAAAGATGGAAGAGGAAGAGTCCTCTTCACAGGAAGTCACCGAAATGGAGGAAGATACAGCCGCTCTTCAGACAATCTCTGAAAAGGACGAAATCTGGTATGATGGTGAGATTCCCTTTGTTTTTGATGCTTTCAAAAAGTATCCGATTACCAAAATCAAGTTGAGTGAGTTGGCAGACCCGGAATACATAGCCTTGGAAACCAACGATTCGGTATTACTTAGCCTAAAAGGCACATGCAAAGGAAATGAGTTCCTGTTTACCGATAATTATATCTATTTTGAGGACCGCGCATCAGAAATCTACATTTTCACACGGAAAGGAAAGTTTGTCAGAATGATTAACCGGCGAGGGGGAGGTCCTGAAGAGTATTCGCACATAGGCAGCTTTGCCGCAGACCCAAAGCATAAGGAGATTTTTATACAAGACTATTATAGAGCAGCTGAGCCGATAAAAAAGAAAGGACAAAAAAGAAAAAGCGGAAGGACCTATGTGTATGATATGCAAGGAAAATATAAACGGCATTTTAACAACGGTGCTACCGAGATTGCTATCTTGAACGACTCCTTGCTTTTGAATTTTTTCCAGTTCAATCCTGGTGGACCACGTTACTCTGTGATTCGCAAGAGCGATGGCAGCGAAGTGAAGAAACTGCCTATCCGATTCCCGACTAAGTTGCCCCACGACATCCACGGAAGATTGCAATACGGTAAACTCATTACAAGCCCCAAAGGAGCATTCATGTCCCACATGGGCAATGACACCGTATTTGAGATTATGCGGGATGACTTGAGCGTACGTCCACGCATCATTGACAAGAGCAACTATCCCACTACGTTTGCCCAGGCGCATCCTACACTTGAGACTTCGCGTTACCTGATATTCTATATCCTTTGCTCTCATAAC
This sequence comes from Bacteroidaceae bacterium, assembly GCA_017559845.1. Taxonomy (GTDB): domain Bacteria; phylum Bacteroidota; class Bacteroidia; order Bacteroidales; family Bacteroidaceae; genus Physcousia. The sequence continues at coordinate 3,869 of JAFYQQ010000043.1, forward strand.
TACGAGCCGCATGTAGACCAGCACTTCTACATTTACGACAAGAAAGAACGTCAGATTTATCAGATGAAGGATTATGATGGCAATAGCTATTGGGTACTTATGGACGATTATCCGCACGTCACCAATTGGAGTAAAATACAAAATCCAAACATGGCTGTCCGTGTGCGCTATATATATGCCATCCTGCAGGGCGAAGGCAAGCATGGTGATAAGGCAATCAATGACCTTGCCAATTCTTTAACAGAAGATGACAATCCCATATTGCAAGTGATGAATTTCCATGATGTAGAGAGTGTAAAGAGATAAGGCTTATCAAAACTGATATGAACATGAGAAAACATATCCTGGCCTGTCTGGCATTGGCATTGCTGGCTTCCTGTACTAATTCCGGAACGGAAAAAGAAACCGTAGAAAAGAACAATCCTAAAACGGAAGTAAAGAAAGAGGTAAAGTCCCAGACGAAACCAAAGAAACAACTTGCGATGCCAGTTCTGGATTTAAACGTAAGGTACCCAAAGAAGATTGTAGATTTGCAGGACATTGCAGATGTGGAATATATTGTATTGGAAACCCATGATGTTGGTTTAGTAAGTGGAAGTTTTAATACAACCATAACGGATAGCCTGATTATCACCTACAATATGTCTAATGACATTCTCTTCTTTCATCGCGATGGCCGTTTCTCTCATTCTTTCAACCGAAAAGGCGGAAGCGGTAAGGAATATTCTACTATTTCCCAAAAACTGTGTGTGAATCCCGAACAAAAGGAAATCTACATCTATGAGAGTGCAAGAGGACGTATACAGATCTACTCTTTTGATGGCCAATACAAACGGACGTTGAAAGTAAGGGGTGATGGTTATGAGTATGGAACACTTTTTTACATTGATTCCGAATTCTTATTATTGGAAGATTTGAAATATGTAGACTACTATGAGAATCCCCAACCGACTAACCCCAAACCGTACTACAGACTCACTGTTGCAGATGGCTCAAAACAACAACTCCCTCTTACGGTGGAGAAGCGTATTCACAATAGTTTCAACTGGCATATAAAAGAAACAGGCAAATTTGCATCAATTGGTGTGAGTATTTCTCCAGTAGCCAATATTGGCGGCGAACTGATAATCTCCGATTTCGCATTGGATACCGTGTATGCTTACAAGGACGAACGTTTGGTCCCCATTGCAAGGAAAGTGAACTGGATGAAGAAAAGCGGTGTGCCATGGCTCGTGACGCTTGATGCGATAACGGATAAGTATTATTTATGGCATGCCGTTGAGAAGGATGCCAAGAAAATGGTATGGCCAGATAAGACTTTTTTGCAGGACAGGTATACCGGTGAATGTACTCAGATAAAATTAGCGGACAAGAATATCACAGATAAAAAATATAGATTCAGGCACAGGGCTTCCGCGAATCTTTTTACCCCACCAAAGGGCAGTATCATGCAGTATTATCCAGCGTACAGATTGATAGAATTATATAAAGAGGGTAAACTGCAAGGAGAACTGAAAAAGATCGCTTCTAAGTTGGGTGAGGACGATAACCCAGTATTGATGTTGGCAAAGTTTAAAGAATAAAAAATATGAGAAAACATATCTTGGCCAGTCTGGCATTGACAACGCTGGCTGCCTGTTCGGGAACAGCACCGGACAATGGGGAAAAGGAAGGGGTGACGACCGTGCTTCCGGAACAGAAGAACGAAGTGACCGTAATGAAACTTACCAGGGGAGATTTCCACCACGAACTGGTGAGCAACGGAAAGGTGGCGGCCGGCACGTTTGCCGACCTCTGTTTCCGCACCTCGGAAGTGGTGGCCAAGGTGTGGGTGAAGAACGGCTCCTTTGTACGCAAGGGACAGAAACTGGCGGAACTGGACCTCTTTGCCCTGAACAACAGTCTGGCACAGACCAGGAACGCACTGGCACAGGCCACGCTGGAGATGCACGATGTGCTGATAGGTCAGGGCTATCAGCCCGACAACCTTGACGCCGTGCCGGCCGAGGTGATGGAACTGGCCAGGGTGAAGAGCGGCTACGACCGCGCCCTGGCACAACACGAGGCGGCACAGCATGCCGTAGAGCAGGCCACGCTGACAGCTCCCTTTGACGGAGTGGTGGCCAACCTCTTTGACAAGCAGTACGGCATGGCCAAGAGCGGCACACCCTTCTGCCGCATCATCAGCACCTCGGCAATGGAGGTGGACTTCACGGTGTTGGAAAACGAACTGCCCCTGATTAAGGTGGGCGACCAGGTGGAGGTGATGCCCTACGCCTCGGCGGTGGGGACGCACACAGGACGCATCAGCGAGATAAACCCGATGGTGGACGCCAACGGCATGGTGCGCGTAAGGGCGCAGGTGGGCGCAGGCAGCAAGCTGTACGACGGCATGAACGTGCGGGTAAGCGTAAAACGCTCGGTGCCCGACCAGATGGTGGTGCCCCGCACGGCCATTGTGCTGCGCTCGGGCAAGCAGGTGCTCTTTACCGTGCAGGACAGCGTGGCGATGTGGAACTATGTGACCACGGGACTGGAGAACATGACGGAATACACGCTGGTGAACTGGGAAGAAAGCGGTCTGCACGAAGGCATGACGGTGATCACCTCGGGCAACATCAACCTGGCGCACGAATCGCCGGTGAAAGTGATTGGAGACTAAATGATGTGCTGTAAATTCTGGTTTTGATTTTATTTCGCGAGATTTGCGTGAGCGTAATTTGTTATGATTAATTTTTTGATTAGACGACCCATTGCGGTGCTGATGGCCTTTACGGCCTGTTTCATCATAGGCGTGGTGACGTACTTCACGCTGCCCGTATCCCTGCTGCCCGACATTGCCATACCGCAGATTACAGTGCAGGTGAGCGGCGAGAACTCCTCGGCACGCGAGCTGGAGAACACGGTGGTGGCACCTGTGCGCCGCCAGCTGCTGCAGGTGGCGGGACTGCGCGAGATTGAGAGCGAGACACGCGACGGGGCGGGCATCATACGCATGGCGTTCGACTTTGGCGTGAACACCGACCTGGCCTTCATTGAGGTGAACGAGAAGATTGACGCCGCCATGAACCGCCTGCCCAAGGAAACCGAGCGGCCCAAGGCCATCAAGGCGAGCGCCACGGACATACCGGTGCTCTACCTTAACATGACCCTGAAGAATGCCCGGCCCTATGAGGAGATGGACGAACAGCTGTTCCTCACCCTGTGCGAACTGGCCGACAACGTGGTGAAACGACGCATTGAACAGCTGCCCGAGGTGGCGATGGCAGACATAACGGGCATACCGGGGCGTATGCTGCAAATTGTGCCCGACCAGGAGAAACTGGCGGTTACGGGCATCACCATCGCCGACATAGAGAATGCCCTGGCGGCCAACAATGTGGAGCCGGGCAGCATGCTGGTGCGCGACGGATACTATGAGTACAACATACGCATAGCCACACTGCTGCGCACACCCGAGGACGTGGCACACATATATATAAGGAAGGGAGAGCGGCTGATGCAGCTGAAAGACCTGTGCCGTGTGGCCGTGGTGCCGCAAAAGGTACAAGGACAGTCGGTGGCAGGGGGCAAGCGTGCGGTAACGCTCGCCATCATCAAGCAGAGCGACGAGAACATGGACCACATGAAGGCGAAGCTGAAGGAGACCACGGACCACTTTGCCACACTGTATCCCGAGATTGACTTTGAGGTGTGCCGCAACCAGACGGAACTGCTCGACTATACCATATCGAACCTGAAGGACAACTTCACCATCGGCTTCCTGCTGATCTTCATTGTGGCCATCTATTTCCTGGGCGATGTGCGCTCGCCCGTTGTGATAGGTCTCACCATGACGGTGTCTGTGGTGGTGACCTTCGCGTTGTTCTATCTCTTCGGGGTGTCGCTCAATATCATCTCCCTTTCGGGCCTGATTCTGGCGGTGGGTATGATGATTGACAACTCCATCATTGTGACGGAAAACATCTCGCAGTATCGCGAGCGGGGCTACTCGCTCAGGCGTTCCTGTGTGGCCGGCACCACGGAGGTGATTACACCCATGCTCAGTTCATCGCTCACCACGGTGGCGGTGTTTGTCCCGCTGATTTTCATGAGCGGCATTGCCGGAGCCATCTTCATGGACCAGGCCTTCTCCATTGCGGCGGGCTTGCTGGTGTCTTACATCACGGGCATCATGCTGCTTCCCGTGCTCTATCTGCTGTTCTACCGTATGGGCATCCGTGGCAAGGGACTGCTGACGAAGCAGTTTGACAACAGCCGCAAGAACGGCTGGCTGGAACGAGCCTATGACGCCGGCATCCGGTGGGTGTTCTCGCACAAGGCGTTGAGCGTGGGGATGACGCTGGCCACTTTGCCGCTGTGTGTATTCCTCTTCTTCCAGATAGAGAAGGAACGCATGCCCGAGATTGAGCAGAACGAACTGGTGATGCGCATAGAGTGGAACGAGCACATCCATGTGGAAGAGAACCGCCGGCGGGTGGATGACTTGATGAAGCGGATGGAGCAGCGGGTGGCGGAGCACACGGCATACGTGGGCATGCAGGACTATATACTGAACGGGGGAAGCGAGTTGTCAGCCACCGAGGCGGAACTGTACTTCAAGACCGAAGAGGCGGCCGGCATCGCTCCTTTGCAAGAGGCGCTGGAAAAGGAGGTGAGGACGCGTTACCCGTTGGCGGTGCTTACCTTCTCGCCACCGGAGACCATCTTTGAGAAGCTCTTTGTGACGGGGGAGGCGGATGTGGTGGCACAACTGCGTCCGGAGAACCGCTCGCAAGCCCCAGACCCCGCTGTGTTGCAACAGTTGGAAGAAGACATTGCGGAGCGCACGGGGATGGCCGCCGAGGGCATAGCCTTCCGCAACCAGATGAATATTGTAGTGGACAGGGAACGGTTGTTGCTGTACAATGTGTCGTACAACGAACTGACGCGTGTATTGCGCACGGCATTCAAGGAAAACAAGGTGTCTACCCTGCGCTCGTACCAACAGTATCTGCCCATTGGCATTGCCGGGGAGGAGCGCAGCATCAATGAGATTCTGCAGAAGACCCTGGTGCAGGCGTTGCCCGACGGCAAAGGGGAGACCTCGTATGTCCCCTTGAACCGTCTGGTAAAGGTTGTGCCATCGGAAGACCTGAAGAGCATTACGGCGGGAAAGAACGGCGAGTATATCCCCATGCGTTTTTTTGATGTGGACAACGCGCCCCGCCTGATGGCCGACGTGGATCAGGCGGTAAAGGCAGCCGAAGGATGGGAGACGGACTTTGCCGGCAGTTACTTCTCTAACAGGAAGATGATAGGGGAACTGACCGTGATCCTTTTCGTGTCCATTCTGCTGATGTACTTTATCCTGTGTGCCCAGTTTGAGAGTTTTGTGCAGCCACTTATTGTGTTGGTGGAAATCCCGATAGACGTGGCCTTTGCATTGGCTTCGCTGTGGATCTTCGGCCATACGCTGAACCTGATGTCGGCCATCGGCATCATTGTGACGTGCGGTATCGTGGTGAACGACTCCATCTTGAAACTGGACTCCATCAACGAACTGCGCAAGGCGGGCACTCCGTTGCTGGAGGCCATCCACACGGCGGGCGTGCGCCGGTTGCGACCCATCATCATGACCTCGCTGACAACCATCATGGCCATGGTGCCCCTGCTCTTTTCCTCGGATATGGGTTCGGCGTTGCAGAAGCCGCTTGCCATAGCGATGATTGGCTCCATGCTGTTGGGTACCCTTGTCAGCCTGTTTGTCATTCCTTTGATCTATTGGTTCATTTATCGTAAAAATGAGAAAGCATGAAGGTTTTATATTTTTCTATAATATGTCTGTGTCTGTCCGTATCAACGACTGAGGCACAAAACATGGTGAAACTTGACTTGAAACGCACCATTGAGTTGGCCAACGACAGTTCGCTGGCGGCGTTCCGCAACCAGAACATGTATCTGTCGGGCTATTGGGCGTACCGTACCTACAGGGCAAACCGTCTGCCCAGCCTGACGCTGAATCTGATGCCGGCGCAATACTACCGCTATATCACCCAACGTTACGACTCGAACACGGACACGGACGTGTACCGCGAACAGCAGATGTTCAGTGCCGGGGGAGGATTGAGCATACAGCAGAACTTTGACCTGACGGGAGGAACGTTCTACGTAGAGTCGGACCTGGAATATCTGCGCAACTTCGGTGAGACGAAGTCGACCCAGTTTGCCAGCGTGCCGTTCCGGGTGGGATATTCGCAAAGCCTGTTGGGCTATAATCCTTTCCGTTGGGAACGCCGGATTGAACCGTTGAAGTTTGAGCGGGTGAAGAAGGACTTTATCCGCAATACGGAAGTGGTGTCCGAAGAGGCGGTAGGCCATTTCTTCAATCTGGCGATGGCGCAGGCCGACTATCAGCTGGCCAAGGAGAATGTGGTGTCTTCGGACACGCTGTACAGCATTGGGCAGCAGCGCCACAAGATTGCGGCCATATCCAGGGCGGACCTGCTGACCTTGCAACTGGACAAGGTGAACGCACGCAACACACTGGAGAATGCGCAGATAGCCTTGAAGCGGGCGATGTTTGCCCTGGCGTCATACCTTAACATGGACAAGGACACGCACATTGAACTGGAGATTCCCGGCCGGCCGTACGCGATGGAAATCCCGATTGACGAGGCGCTGGAAAAGGCAAGAATGAACAATCCGGGTTTTCTGCAGCAGAAACAGCACATCCTGGAAGCGGAAAGGGATGTGGACAGGACAAGGATGGAATCGATTCTGAACGCAAGCGTGAATGCCAGTGTGGGTTTCAACCAGGTTTCAGACCGGTTCAGGGACGCGTACCACAAACCGCTGCAACAGGACTTGGTAAGCGTGAGCGTATCCATCCCATTGGTAGACTGGGGCGTAAGGAAGGGAAGGTACAACATGGCGAAGAACAACCTGAACGTGGCGAAGATTGCCGCCCGGCAGGAAGAGGTGAGCCTGATGGAGGAAGTGACCATGACGGTAAGCGACTTCAACATCCAACACCGGCTGATTGCCAGTGCCGAAGAGGCGCTTGACCTGGCAGTGACGGCCTATCACCAGACACGCCAGCGCTTTATCATCGGAAAGGCGGATGTGAACAGTCTGACACTGGCTTTGAACCGCCAGCAACAGGCGCAGAAGAATTATATTTCGGCCTTGCAGAACTATTGGCTGAACTATTACAAGATACGCCGGCTGACCTTGCATGATTTTGGAAGAGGGCTGTCTCTTTCTGACGGGTTTGACTTTGAACATGGCATACTGAGATGAACAAGATCCGTACCCTTTCGCCCTTTACGCTGATTGTGGCATTTGTCTGTCTGTCACTGGTGGGCCTGGCGCTGCTGCCGCAGTTGCCGGTCAAGCTGTCGCCCTCGCACACCTTGCCACGACTGACGGTTTCGTTCACCATGCCGGGCAACGCTTCCCGTGTCATAGAAGCAGAGGTGACAAGCCGGCTGGAAGCGATGCTGACTCGTGTGAAGGGGGTGAAGAACGTCAATTCCACTTCGGACAACGGTAGCGGAAGTATCACGTTGGAACTGGACAAGCATGCGGACATGGAGACGGCAAGGTTTGAAGTGTCTGCCATTGTGCGCCAGGCATGGCCGCAACTGCCCGAGGGGGTGAGCTATCCGCAAATCCGTGCCAACCGTTCCAACGAAAGGGCTTCGCGTCCCTTCATCACCTATACGCTGAACGCTCCGGCCAGTCCAGTCCTTATACAACGGTATGCCGAGGAGCACATCAAACCAGTGGTGGGGCAATTGAAGGGAATATATAAAGTGGACCTGAGGGGAGCGACACCCATGGAGTGGCGGCTGGAGTATGATAATGTGCAGTTGGAACGCTTGGGCATCACCTTGCCCGACATACAGGCGGCCATTGCCCGGCATTATGAAAAGGAGTTTTTGGGAATCTGTCCCGTGACGAAGGGATCCGGAGACAAGGAGTGGATACGACTTGTCCGCACAGCAACAGGCAAGGAGACGGAGTTTCATCCGGAAGAAATCCTGTTGGAGGCGGCTGACGGTACACTTATAGGTCTGGAAAAGCTTATCCGTGTGACCCATGAAGAAGCCGCACCCACCAGCTATTACCGTATCAACGGATTGAACTCCATCTATATGAATGTGACGGCCGAGGAGACCGCCAACCAACTGGAACTGGCCAAGGAGGTGAGACAGACAATGTGGAAACTGCAACAGAAGATGCCGCCCGGATATGAGGTGCATATCAGCTACGACGCCACGGAGCATATACAGAAGGAGTTGGACAAGATTTATTTCCGCACAGGGCTGACGGTGCTGATTCTTTTGCTCTTTGTGGCGCTGATTACCTGGAATCTGCGGTATCTGTTGCTGATAGTGACCAGCCTGTCGGTCAATCTGGCCATCGCCTTTATTTTCTATTATCTGTTCGGCCTGGAAATGCAACTCTATTCGCTGGCCGGCATCACCATCTCGCTGAATCTGGTGATAGACAATACCATTGTGATGGCAGACCATATCCGCAGAAAGCATAACCTTGAGGCGTTCATGGCCGTGCTGGCGGCCACCTTGACCACGGTGGGCGCCTTGGCCATCATCTTCTTCCTCGATGACAAATTAAGGCTCGATTTACAGGACTTTGCAGCGGTGGTGATCATCAATTTGCTGGTGTCGCTTTTCGTGACCCTTTTCTTTGTGCCGGCCATGATTCAGAAGATTGGGATTGAAGTCGAGAAGAAAAAGACATGGGGAATGGGGTTGAAACGCAAGGCTGTGGTCTTTTCGCGTCTGTATGTGCGTTGGATTGGATGGCTTTGCCGGCATAAGGCGTTGGCTTGTGTGTTATTGGTGCTGTCCTTCGGTCTGCCGGTGTTCCTGTTGCCGGAAAAGATAGAGGGCGAAGGGCGGATGGCCACCTATTATAATAAGGTGTTTGACCACACCACATATAAGGAGAAGGTTAAGCCCATTGTGGACAAGGTTCTGGGTGGCAGCCTGCGTTTGTTTGTGGAAGAGGTGTATGAGGGCAGCTACTTTAATCGGGGCGAGGGTGAAACGGTGCTTTCGGTGTACGCTTCCTTGCCGAACGGCAGCACGCTGGAACAAATGAACACGCTGGTCAAGAAGATGGAGACATTCTTGAGCGAATACAAGGAAATCAAGCAGTTCCAGACCTCCATCTACAATCCCCGTGAGGCTACCATACGGATATTCTTCACCAAAGAGAACCAGTGGGGCAGTTTTCCTTATGTGCTGAAGGAAAAGGTTATTGGCCGTGCGTTGGATTTGGGCGGCGGCTCCTGGCAGGTATATGGCTTGCAAGACAAAGGCTTCAGCAACGTCACACAGGAACATGCCGGCCAGCTCCGGGTGAAGATGTTTGGCTATAACTATGACGAACTGGCGCATTGGGGCGACAGCCTGAAGAGAAAGTTGCTTGGACGCCGCCGTATCAAGGAGGTGACGGTTAATTCGGAATTCTCTTATTTCAAGGATGACTATAGCGAGTTCTTCCTGGACCTGGACAAACATCGGATGGCGAAGGAGAACATTACGGGCATGCAGCTGTTCAATGCCTTACGGCCCGTATTCGGGCGGAATATCTCATGCGTAGGCATTGTGTATGACGGCCAATCCGAAATGTTAAAGCTAACCTCGCGACAGAGCGGTGAATATGATGTGTGGAGCCTGGCGAACATCCCGTTCAGGATAAACGGCAATTCTTACAAGTTGGCCGACTTTGCAAGGGTGGAGAAGGGCTTGTCTCCCCAACGGGTGGCGAAGGAGAACCAGCAATATCGCCTGTGCCTACAATATGAATACATCGGTTCGGGCAGTCAGGGGCGGAGGCTCTTGAAGAAGGATTTGGAGGAGTTCAATGCCGCGTTGCCGATGGGTTATGTGGCCGAAGACGCACAGGAGGAATGGTCGTGGGGCGAGAAGGACAACCGCCAGTATGCCCTGCTGCTGATTGTCATAGCCATCATCTTCTTTACCACCAGCATTCTGTTCAACTCACTGAAGCAGCCGCTGGCCATCATCTTCGTCATACCTATTTCATATATAGGGGTGTTCCTCACGTTCTGGTTGTTCAAACTGAACTTTGACCAAGGGGGATTTGCCTCGTTCGTGCTCTTGTGCGGTATCACGGTCAATGCCAGCATCTATATTCTGAATGAGTATAATGCCGTGCGCTGCCGTTTCCCGCATCGGATGCCTGTCCGTGCTTTTGTAAAGGCGTGGAATGCCAAGGTTATGCCCATCTTCCTGACGGTGGTTTCAACGATCCTGGGTTTCGTGCCGTTTATGATGGGAACGGGCAAGGACGCATTTTGGTTCCCTTTGGCTGCCGGTACAATAGGCGGATTGTTGATGTCTGTAATAGGCATCTTCATCTATCTGCCCGTTTTTACATTAAAAGCGCATGAGCGATGAGCTGTGAGCGGTGAGTTGTGAGTTTTATGACAAAAGAACATAAGTATTGAATTGGCTTCCCCAAAATGAGTGTAGAAATAACAAGAACCTCCCAAAGTCATCCTGAACTTGTTTCAGGATCTCACCGAGGGAAGGGGGTAAGTAAAGGCTCGCAGTGAGATGCTGAAACGAGTTCAGCATGACCGTCTCTTTGAACTGTTATATAGAAGACCAGGTTTTTTGGCAGTGAGCGATGACCAATGAGAGGGTAGGGGCGTCTGCGTGCAGCGTCCGAATGACATCAAACGTTGAGCGGATTTTCTGGGCCAACATGAAGTTTAACGTGAATTTGTCGAACTCACGTTATTTAGCACGTTAAATATGAGAATCCGGGTTGCCCCTTTTGTCTTGGAACAACCCGGATTGAATGTTTCTGATTAAATCTGTTTTTTAGTCGATTGAGGGGGGCACTGCATCGTCCGCGCTTCCCCATGCCTTGTTGGGCTTGTCGCCCATAACGAGGACTAGTTTGGCACCGTTCTTGATGTCGTCGTGGCTGAACCAGGGCTTGTTCCATTCCTGTCCGTTCAGCGTGGCGGACTGGATGTACTTGTTCTCCTGGGATGCGTTTACGGCCTCAATCTCGAAAATCTTTCCATTGCTCATGGTAATCTTGGCATTGGAGAAGAGGGGGCTGCCGATGTTGTAAGAGGGAGAACCGGGAGTTACGGGATAGAAACCGAGGGATGAGAATACAACGAACGAGGTCATGCCGCCGCCGTCTTCATCGCCGGGGATACCCATGAGGTCATTGCGGAACCATGTCTTCAGCATTTGACGGATGCGCTTCTGGGTTTTCCAGGGTGCTCCGGCATAGTTATATAAATAAGGAATGTGCAGTGAGGGCTCGTTGGCCATTGAGAACTGACCCACGTTGCCGGTGTGGTCGGGAAGCTGGGAGTAGAATCCGAACTTGCTGTTTCCCAAGGGTTCTGTGAAGGTTTGGTCGAGGTTCTTCACGAACTTTTCCTTGCCGCCCATGAGAGAAACGAGGTCGCCCACGTTGTGGGGTACGTCCCAACGATATACCCAACCGTTGTTTTCGCCATAGAAGTCGCGTGCTCCCATGCCGCCGGAGAAGCGGTAGTCAAAGGGTTCAATCCAGTTGCCTTCCTTGTCCTTGGGGTGGAAGAAGGCGGTTTCGGGACGGAAAACGTTGCGATAGTTGCGGGCGCAGTTCAGGTAATAGGCGGCTTCTTCCTTCTTGCCCAATGCTGAGGCCAAGAGGTGGAGACACCATTGGTCGTATGCGGTTCCCAGGGTTACGGCGATGGGTTGGCGCTTTTCCCAGGGTGTTACGTTGGGGTCGGTTTCTTCTTCGCCTTGCTGGAGGGCGGGGATGTAGCCGTGTTCGCGATAGAACTGGTCAATCCAACCGGCGGGAGCGGATGACCAGGGGGCCAGGGTCTTCTCCTCAATTCCCTTGCGGCAGGCTTCGTATGCCTTCTCCACGTCCACCTTCAGTCCCTTTGCCAAGGCGTCGGCAACGGTTACTACGGCGTGGTTGGAGTTCATGCGGCGTGAGTCTCCGCTTACCTCGGGGAAGGTGGGCATCCACATATTGCCCATCTGTTCTGCCATTCGCAGGTAAGAGTCGATGATGTCCTCTTCAATCTTCTGGTCAATCAGCAGACGGAGGGGATGGGCTGCGCGGTAGGTGTCCCAAATCCAGTCGTCGGTATAGAAGGGAGTGCCGTTGTCCTCGTGTACCTTGCCGTCGAAGGCACTGAAGTAACGTCCGTCCTCGCTCATGCAGATGGGACGCTCAAAGGTGCGGTAGTAAGAAGAGTAGAGCACGGTCTTCTCGTCCTCGGTTCCGCCCTTCACGTCGATGCGTGCAAGGGTCTTGTTCCATACGTCGCGGCCCTTGGCAGCCAAAGCCGCCACGTTATAGTCGGTCTGTTCGCGGTAGAGGTTGTTCTTGGCTTGCTCGGCGCTGATGAACGAGATACCGTAGCGCAGGTTCACCTGCTGTGTCCCGTCGGCAAAACGCCAAACGGCACAGGCATTTCTGCCCTCGGCATCCTTCTTGCCTTCATCAACTTTGCCCTTTTCCAGGATGCCGGTCTGGACGGGTTCCTGTTCGGGCTCGATGTAGAGGTAAATCTTTGTGTTGTTGCCCAGGTCCTGGTATCCGCTGATGCTCTTGGCGTCGGCGTGCATTTCGCCGATGCGGGTGTTCACCATGACGTAGACGGGCTTGTCGGTCTGGCGGAACTCAATGTTGTAGATGGCCGACTGATGGGACAGGGCATATTTTGCCGCCATGTTGTTGTCGTCCAACTCAATCTCGAAAGAGTAGGGGGTAATCTTCTCGTTGTCGTAGGTGTATGAGCGCACGGGACGGAGTTCCTCGCCCTGATAGGGGGTGAGGTTGAAGGCAGAGCGCTCGCGGTGGTTCGTCACGATGATGGGCAGTCCGTTCACACGTTCAGAAGTGTAGTCGCCACGTTCGGGGTACACACGCAACATGCTGTTGGGTAACTGAACGGTGGGGAAGGTGGGGACCAGCAGATGGCTGATGTTGCCGATGTAAGGGTTCACATAGTCAACATAGTCCTTCTCAACCTCTTGGTTGCAGGACGCTAACAGTGTGGCCAATGCCACAGATGTCAGAATGTGTTTGATTTTAATCATGCGTTTTTTACTTTAAATAATGATGAATATTTTGACAAAGATATGAAAACATCAAGATTTATGAATAAAGATGGAATGAGTTTTTGATGATATAATGCATTATTTGCTGATTTACTGCCCTTTTTTATGCGAATTATTCGTATCTTTGTCAGTAAATACTTAGAATCAGAGAAAAAGATGAAATGTTTTTCCCTCGCATTTGTCTTGATGTCCGCTTGGGCGTTGTGTGCGCATACAACCGCCCCCGATATTGATTATACAGAAAAAATAAATGCAGAGGGAGAGGTGCGTATATCTGGCTATGAAGTTTTATTGGTTAATCATTATTTTGAAAATGATAAACCTGTTGAAACGCCAGAAGGTAAGCGTAAGAGACAAATTAGAGAAGATGAAGAGAAACAATTAAAACTATTCTAATTGGGATAATCCACATATTGAAATTAACTGTCAATATTAAAAATAGCTTATTATGGAACAATATATTACAGCTGGTTTAATAGGTTCATTAGTTGCAATAGTAATACAAGCCATCACTAATGCAATCTCAGAAAGAGTTAAGCATAAACGGGAATTGCGTTCTTTGGTATTCCAACGCAAATTAGAAGTAGTTGAGAAGGCTATGTCTTGGTATCAAGAAACTCTCGATATGTATTATATGCTTCAAACAGCATTAAAAGAGTATGACAAAGATTGTAATCCTATTACAGTGCAAAAGATACAGGTAGCTTGTATGAAGTCCAACAAACTGTTTCAGGAAACTGAAAGCCGGTTGAATTCCGTTTACTTGTACTATGATTTTTCAGATATTGAAAAGAAATATCATGGAAGAGAATCCATGGAATGTATAAATAAGTTACTTACTCTTGTTGCCGAAATTGGTCATAAAATAGCGATCGTTGAACCGTCTGAATTTGCAGAACAATTATGTGCGGCATTGCATGAGCAAAGAGTAAAAGCCTCTCACATGTTAGCAGATGCCATAGATAACCAAGTGTTCATAATAGCAGAGATTGGACAGAAATTAAGAACTGAGTACAAGGAATATTTAAAATAAAATTATGACTTCAAAAGAACTTCAACAATACTTGCTTCGCGAGTTCCCACAGGAAAATGCCTGCTGTGAATGGAAAGAGATGAAGAATTTGAAAAACTCCTTTGCAGGAGACGAAAAGAATGATGTAATCTCTTATGTATCTGCCATTGCCAATATGGAAGGTGGGCATCTTGTGATTGGTGTGCAGGACAAGACTTTGGAGATAGTGGGAACAGATCTTACGAAGTTCAATCTAAATGCCCAGTCTGCTGTTTGGAAGTTGATAGAACATTGCACAAACCTTTCATCAGAAGGCTTGAGTATCAATGAATATGTAACTGAGGATACACAGAAAACAGTTTGGGTGATTCATATTCCCAAGCATTTGCCTCGACGTCCTGTGTATGCCCACAAAAAGGCATGGCAACGTGTGGAAGATTCATTGGTAGAAATGACTCAAGAAAGGCTGGATGCGATTCTTGAAGAACCTATATTTGAAGCTAAGGATTGGTCTGCCGAGATCGTTCCCAATGCTACATTGGCGGACTTGGACGAATTGGCTATTGCAAAGGCACGTGTAATGTTCAAAAAGGTTTATGCGTCTAAAATCCCGTCAGAAGAAATTGACGCATGGTCGGTAGAAGATTTGCTTTGCAATAGCGGTATCATGATTGATGGCAAATTGACACGTGCTGCTATTATTCTTCTGGGTAAGCCTGTGTCAGTTTTTAAACTTCGTCCAGCTGTGGCGGAGGTAACTTGGACATTACGTGATGAACATCAAGAGGTTGTAGATTACGAACATTTTACAGTACCGTTCATTTTGACCGTAGATCAGATTCTGGGTAAAATACGAAATCTGACTATGAGAGAATTACCTGGAGGAACATTGTTCCCTGATACGATGAAGCAATATGATGATTATACTATTCGCGAGGCACTTCACAATGCCATTGCGCATCAAGATTACACCCTGCAACAACGTATCAATTTTGTGGAAAATCCAGGATATCTGTATTATGAAATGCCCATGAGATAAAAAAATCACGCCAAAGTGAATGAAAAACATTAAGCTTAAGTTACCTTTGTAGTATGAATACGTAAAAGGTAAGCTTATGGCAAATGTTACATTCCCTCAATTGATACA
>JAFYQQ010000044.1 GCA_017559845.1 Bacteroidaceae bacterium
ATCTAACGCCCTTTCTCTGCCGAAAATCAGCATGTACACTTGGCAAATAGCCCGCAGGCTTTTTCGTCATACCGGCGATGAACAACGTGTTTCTCGCCCGGTAATCACCATCGCTACGTGGGGCGTGGCTGTGGGTGTGTGCGTGATGATATTGAGCGTGTGCGTAACCCTTGGCTTCCAACGCGAAATCCGCGGAAAGGTTATCGGTTTTGGGTCGCATATCCAGGTGGTCAATGCGGAAAGCCTTTACAAGCCGTTGGAGACGAATCCCATCATGATGGGCAATGCCATGCTTGATTCGCTTTCACACATTGAAGGCGTGCGCCATGCACAACGCTTTTGCCAGAAACCCGGAATGCTGAAGACGGAGGAGGCCTTCCGTGGCGTGGCGTTCAGGGGAGTGGGTGTGGAGTATGACACCACATTCCTTCACCGCCACTTGCAGGAAGGGCGTTTGCCGGCGTTCTCTGACACGCTTTCAAGCAACGAGATTTTGGTCTCTGCAAAGGTGGCAGACCAACTGAGGATAAATCTCAATGACAGGGTGTATGCCTACTTCTTTGAAGAGAAGGTGCGAGCACGAAGATTCACCGTTGTCGGCATTTACAATACTAATTTAGCCGATTTTGACAACAGCTTCATCTTTACGGACTTGATAACCGTACAAAAATTGTGGGGATGGCATCCCGACCAGTATTCGGGAGCCGAGCTTTTGCTGGCCGATTTCAACGAATTGGATATGGTTGCCGAAAGGGTGTCAGAGGTGGTTGACCATGCTGCAGACCCCTATGGAAACGCTTATCTTTCCAGTACAATCCAGAATCTGTATCCGCAGATTTTCTCTTGGCTTGACTTGCTGGACATGAACGTGTGGGTGATCCTCATTCTTATGCTTTGTGTGGCTGGTTTTACCATGGTGAGCGGCCTGCTCATTATCATTCTGGAGCGTACGAACTTCATCGGGGTGATGAAGGCTATGGGAGCCGACAATGACCGCATACGTCACATCTTCCTGTTCTTTGCAGCCATGATAATAGGCCGCGGCCTTCTGTGGGGAAATGCCCTGGCTGCAGCGCTAATCCTGTGCCAGGAGCTGTTTCATCCCGTCATGCTTGACCCCCAGTCATATTATGTGGAAACCGTTCCCCTGTATGTTCACATGGGATATATCCTCTTGATTGATGTATTTACAATGGTGGTCAGTGTGATGGCCCTTGTGGTTCCCAGTTATCTGATATCAAACATCCATCCTGCCCGCAGCATCCGTTTCGAGTAAAATCATTGCCCATTCCTCTTCGGCTCTTTCCTCCACCACACGCATTCCCAGTTGTGAGGCTCGTTCTGCAAGCACGGGAATGTCCTGTACATAGAAACCGCTGAGCAGCATGTTTCCGTGGGGCAGCAGCGCATTGGAGAACCGTTCCATGTCAGCAAGCAGAATGTTGCGGTTGATGTTCGCAATAAGCAAATTAGCCTTGTCGTCTGGGGTGAGAACGGAACTGTCTCCCTCTCTTACCTCAATGTCCTCAATGCCGTTCAGTCTTGCGTTGTCAATCGTATTCCTTACGCTCCACTCGTCAATGTCGTAAGCAAGAATCTGCTCCGCACCTCTCATGCAGCACATGAAGGAAAGGATTCCGGTTCCTGTTCCGGCATCGATGACGCGCTTTCCCCTTAGGTCTGTTTCGGACAGGAACTTCAGGAGCATTCGTGTGGTTTGGTGGCTTCCTGTGCCGAAAGCTTGGCAGGGGTTGATGGTGATGTCATAGGTGACGTCTTGTGCAGGGGTGCGCGTGTCATGCACACAGATAAGGTTCTCTATGCGTATGGGCTTGAACCCCTCTTGTTCCCAGAGGGCGTTCCAGTTTTCGTCCGGAGCCTCTGTTTGGGTGTATTCAATCAGAACCCCTTCGATGGGGAAGGCTGCCAGCGTGTTGTCCAGTTCGTCTTTGTCGAAAAGGTTACAGGGAATGTAGCCCACTATGCCGTCTTCGCCATATTCGTATGACTCAAATCCGAGCGCGGCAATCTCTCCACTCAGAACATCGCAAAAAGCCTCGTTGCACGGGCTTAGCTTAAAATCTATGCTGTAATATTTCATATCAAAAGCAAAATTATATAAAAAAAAATTAACGGAAGGGATTTTCCCCTCAAATTAGGATAAATCCCTTTGGTAGAATCGCAGAAAGATGCTAAATTTGTGCATAGTTAATTAAAAATGAATGTATATGACACGTAAAATGATTTTCTTGATGGCAATTTTGGCATTGCCTTTTGCCATATATGCTCAGAATGACGACATGTATTTTGTCTCTTCCAAGAAGAAGTCTGCCAACAAGGAGAAGACGGTGGAGAGCAAGAACTCTGCAAGAAGAAGCGCTTCGCCCTGGGCCGATGTGGAAGATGCCGACTATCATACCGGCAAGCTGCGTGATGTGGACGAATATAACCGTCGTGGCAACCGTCAGGTGATTGCACGTCTTGATGGTGACACACTTTATGTGGACAGTCCGGACTCTCTGGAGCAGAAGGAGTATTTGGTGCGTTACGAGGAAAATTATGCCGTTGATGACCCATACATTGACGACTACTATTATTCCGCACGCTTGTCCCGCTATCACGGATTCTATCATTTTGACCCGTTCATGTGGGATATCTGCTACGGTTGGTACGATCCCTGGTACGACCCCTGGTACGGATGGTACGGGCCTTATTACCGCCACGGTTGGTATAGTTGGTCAACCTGGGGCTGGGGTTGGGGCCATTGCCATTTAGGCTGGCATCACGGATGGGGACCCGGCTGGCATCATGGTTGGGCACCGGCTGGACCGCCTCGCCCAATGCGTCCAGGAGGAAGTGCACTGGCCAACGGAGGTCGTCGTCCTGGAACAGGAACCGGTTCTGTGTCCTTTTCTCGTGGAGGGCGCAATTATGCCTCGGCATCCCGTAGCGGAAGCGTATCCTCTCGCACAAACCGTGGAAGTGGAGGAGTGGTTGGTTCTCTGCCCAGTCGTTCGCAATCGGGCGTACGATACAATGCCCCTTCACGCGGAAGCCGTAGCTCGTCAACCTATAGTACACCGAGCAACAACCGCAGTTCATCCACATACAGTGCCCCTTCCCGTAGCACCCGAAGTTCAGGTGGGTCATTCTCCGGAGGCTCATCAGGCGGAAGCCGTGGAGGTGGTTTCTCCGGTGGTGGAGGAGGCGGTGGCCGCAGAGGAAGATAAACCTATCGCCATTGACAGCATGCGGACAAACATAAAAGATTTGTAAATTTCAAATAATTGGAAAAAATGAAAAAGACATATTTAACTTTTGCACTTTTGCTTGCATCGGCAAGTATGATGGCGCAGACGGTTTATACCAATGCCGAGCTGAGTTCCACCTCCGATGTAATAGGTACGGCCCGATATGTGGGTATGGGAGGAGCACTGGGCGCTTTGGGTGCTGACATCAGCGCCATCGGAAGCAATCCTGCGGCCATCGGAATGTATCGCCGTTCTGACATAGCCCTTACCGCAGGCGGAATGTGGCAGAAAGACCGCGCTTATCAGGAACGCAACACCGGACGTGGAACCTTTGACCAGATGGGTTTTGTGGCTGCCTTTCGCATTGACCACCCCAAGGTGAACTTTGTGAACTTCTCGTTCAATTATCAGAAAAAGTACAACTTTGGCGGTGCATATTATGCCGATAACGCACGCCTGGGCGGTTTGTCTCAGGCAGACCAGTTCGCTTCCCTAGCTAATGCGTATTACAATGAAGAATCGTCGCCTTACACGCTTTACGGAGCTGCATACGATGCCTATCTATACGAACGTGACAATAAAGGCTTCTACAACCCTTACAGCGCTCAACGCAACCGTTATTCCTACTATACCGGTGGTTCCGTACAGGCCTTCGACATCAATTTCAGCACTAACATCAGCGACCGTTATTATGTAGGTCTCACCATCGGAGCGAACAATGTGGATTATGACCGCTTCACTTCATATACAGAGGAAAGAAATGGTTCGGACGGAAGCATACAGGACTACACCATTGATACAGACCAGCGGATTTCTGGTTACGGAATCAATCTGAAGGCAGGAACCATCATCCGTCCCATTGAAGACAATCCTTTCAGAGTGGGCTTAACCGTAGAAACACCAACCTGGTATAACCTAAAATCCAGCGCAATTTGGGACATCTGGTCAAAGCAGTATTACGACGCAGAAACCAAACAGGATATGTATCTGCCCGATGGATACTACAAGCATTCTTCTGCCGATGACAATTACCTGGAATACAACCTGCGCACCCTTTGGCGTGCAAGAGTGAGCATGGGAAGCACCATAGACCGTTATTTTGCCTGGGGATTGGAATATGAATACGCCAATTATGGCAAGAATCACGTAACCTATCCCAGTGGTGGATACGAACCTTCATGGTACGACCCCTATTGGGATACATTCTCAAGCGTCAAGGATATTGAGTTGAACAAACAGAACAAGCAAGTGCTGAAAGGCCAGCATAACGTAAAGCTCGGATTCGAGTTCAATGCCACGGACAATCTGGCCATCCGAATGGGTTACAATTACGTTTCGTCCATGTTCAAGGATGGTGCCCGTCTCACACAGCATATCAACAGTTATGCGATGGACTACGTAAGCGAGACCGGCTATATGAATCTTAGCGATGTGAATCTCATAACCTGTGGACTCGGTTACCGTTTCAAGCGTTTCTACATAGACATGGCCTACCGTTTCCGTCAGCAAAGTGGCAAGTACTATGCCTTTGATGACAGTTTCACACAAGAGGATGGTTTCATAAACGACAATCCCAACCTTGCCGGCGCCACATTACAACCCGTGGATGTGAATCTCAACCGCCACACCATCACCTGTACCCTGGGAATTAAGTTCTGACCTCGTTACAACCTCTCATTGAGCCTATCATATTGAGGATGTGTCAAAATGCTGATGCATCCTCTTTTCTTTTATAAATGTGTGCAAAATATCGGATACTGTTTTTGTTAAGCCTTTCCCCTGAGGGCAGTCCTTTTCTGTGGCGTCACATTTCGCAGTTAAAATTCAAAACACAAAAACACAAAATTACAAAAACGCAAAATATTGTTTGCAATGCACAGATAATCAATGCGATATGATTTGTGTAATTTTGTGCACCTTTGGAAAAGGGGCAAAATGGGGTGTTTTGAGAGGCAGATTTCGGCTGTTTGCTGATGGCTGACCGCTCATTTTTTGTTACAATATGTCAAAGAACGCATTTTTTTTGTTTTGTTTTTGGGGCAGGGGCCGTTTTGCCTCGCCGCAGCACCCTTGCAATTTCAATGAAAGAGTTTCTCTGATTATCCCACTCCTTTTTTCATTGCAGGCTTTTAGTTTTCGTTTTCTTTTTTCGACAGAAGAACAAAAGAACATATTTGAGTTTGGCCAATACTCTTATGAAACTTATGTACTTGTGTCTGGTCTCTTTTTTACTTTGGCTTTTGGCTTTTGGCTTTGCATTACGTCATGCTTAACATGTTTCAGCATTTCACCGCGAGCCTTTTCTTGTCCTTCTCCGCTGACAGATCCTGAACTAAATTCAGGATGACATGATGCTTAGACTCTGAATGACGGTTGGGCGAATTTGATCTGTGCATTGTTTAATGTTTGGCTTTTGGCCGTTGGCTGTTAGCTGTTAGCTTTTGGCTTTTCTATACGTCATGCTGAAATTTGCGGTTAAGCGAGAGCAGAGTCAAGCTTGGTTGGGTATGCCGAGCGTGAGCAAATTGGACGAAGTCAAAACGGGGGATTTCAATACCGTGGGACTTTCAAGTCCTCGGCCACGTTGCCGATTCGCGTCTTCATAGACGTCATTTTCTATTCATTCCTTTTGTTTCTACGGACTTAAAAGTCCGCGGCTATTCGCTTTCGGTTTCGCGTCTTGTCAGACGCCTTGTCTTTGTGCGTGATGTTAGACGGTTGGGCGGATTTGATCTCTGCATTGTGTTTAATGTTTTGTTTTTGGTTTGTATTTCGCTGCTTCGCCAATGGCCAATGGCTAACAGCTAATAGTTGTTGTTTTGTTTTGTGGAATTCCGCTGCAAAGATATAGCTTTATTTTGTATTTACAAAATAAAAACGGAATTATTTTTGCTTATTTTGTAAAATTTTATTGGAAAAGGGGGGATTTGGTGATGAGTGCCATATTTTTTTGTGTGGCGAGGAAATTTTTACCGCTACGCCATGCCGTAATTTTTTCCATGCCATGCGCCAGGAGGGGTGTAAAAGAAATTTTGATGCTACGTCAATCGGCATAGATCATGTAAACTTGCCTTTGTGCTCATATTTTGCATTTTTGCATTTTTGTGTTTTTGTGAAAACAAGTGTGCGTGCCTATAATATATATAATAATCAATAAATGATTCATTTGTTGATTTAATAAGGTGTATGCGAACCCCTTTATGTTTTTGCGTTTACAAAAACACAAAAAAACAAAGGCGAGAGTCTGCCCTCCCATTTTCAGCCTCCCCTTATTGCTCCACCTCGTTAATCATGCCCCCCCCGATGCCCCAAACCGAATTTTGGGATGTCCCATTTCACCATTTGGGATATCCCATTTTACCATTTGGGATGTCCCATTTTACCATTTGGGATGTCCCATTTTACCATTTGGGGTATCCCATTTTACCATTTGGGGTATCCCATTTCACCATTTGGGGTATCCCATTTTACCATTTGGGGTATCCCATTTCACCATTTGGGATGTCCCATTTTGCCTTTTGGGGTATCCCATTTCACCTTTTGGGGTATATTTTCGGCACATTTGCGCACAATATACAGCCCGATGAACGGATTTGCCTTCTTCGATTTTTCGCTGCAAAATATATGCGTTTTCTTTGTCAATTTGAAAAATTGATTTAGCACCTTTTTGTATTTTTGCTTTTTTGTAATTTTGTAATTTTGTGTTTTTGCATTTTGCAAATGCGAAACTGCTTCCGTTCGGCAATTGAAACAAGTTTCTTTGCGCTCACTTACTCGCATTTTTGATGAATCTTGATCAGACATGAAAAAGTGTTGAATTGGCTTCCCCAAAATGGGTGTAGAAATAATTAGAACCTCCCAAAGTCATCATGACCATACCTCATTCAAAAAAGTATAAGATGTTTTCGATGAGCGAAGGCGAATAACTTGTTTAACGTTGTTCAATTTGCTCACGCTCGGCATAGTTCAAGCAAGCTTGACTCTGCTCTCGCTTAATCGCAAATTTCAGGATCACACCGAGGGAAGGGGGTAAGTAAAGGCTCGCAGTGAGATGCTGAAACGAGTTCAGCATGACCGTCTACTTTGGGCTGTTATATAGAAGAAACAAACAAAAATAGAAGGTGGGGCTGTGGGAGGGCAAGTGATGAAGGAGCAAAACGAAAAAACGGGAGAAAACGCTATGTGTTTCTACCATCTGTACGTTATGTGATGATGAGGTGTTGTAACACAAACATGGCGCAATAAGTATGCCATAGTCCACTGGTGCCGCAATGTTTTTCTTAGGCAAACCAGGAAAAATGTTAAAAATAAGCCAGTATCGCATGGTTTTGTCGGGACAACTGCTTCATCATTGCCTATTTTTTTATAACTTTGGTGAAAAATAAAAAGGAATTTATGCCATTTTTAGCATATTCCTCAATATTGGATATAAAAGTCAAATGTAGATATATATATATGGCAAAAGTGGTAACAATGGGTGAGATAATGTTGCGGTTATCCACTCCAGGAAATTCAAGAATAGTTCAAAGCGATTCTTTTGATATAAACTATGGAGGCGGTGAGGCAAATGTGGCTGTCAGTCTCTCCAATTTTGGGCACAATGCGTGTTTTGTCAGCAAGGTGCCAACGCATGAGGTGGGTCAGTCCGCACTGAATAGTTTGCGCAAGTGGGGTGTCAATACCGACTATATTGCTCGCGGGGGTGCTCGCTTGGGCATCTATTTTCTTGAAACGGGAGCCAGTCTGCGTCCGAGCAAGGTCATTTATGACAGGGCAAATAGCAGCATCAGTATGGCGTCGCCAGCTGATTTTGACTTTGATGCCATATTCAAGGATGCGGAATGGTTTCATTGGAGTGGCATTACCCCAGCCATAAGCGACGCTGCCGCCGAGTGTCTGCTTCAGGCTTGCATTGCAGCAAAAAGAGCGGGCGTTACTGTCAGTTGCGATTTGAACTTCCGAAAGAAGCTGTGGACGCCAGAAAAAGCACAATCGGTCATGCGTCCCTTGATGCAGTATGTCGATGTTTGTATTGGTAACGAAGAGGATGCAGAGCTGTGTCTTGGGTTCAAACCCGATGCAGACGTGGAAAACGGTAGCACCGATGCGCAGGGATACGAGCATATATTCAAAGGCATGATGTCTGCTTTTGGCTTTAAATATGTCGTAAGCACTCTTCGCGAAAGTTTCAGCGCCACACATAATGGATGGAAGGCCTTGATATATGACGGAACCGCTTTCTATAGCAGCACACGCTACGACATCAATCCCATTGTTGATCGTGTGGGCGGAGGTGATTCGTTCTCTGCTGGTATCATCCACGGACTTTTGTCCGGCTATGGCATGGACAAAACGTTGGAGTTTGCAGTTGCCGCTTCCGCGCTCAAGCATACCATTCCAGGAGATGTAAATATGGTTACGATTCAAGAAGTGGAGTCATTGATGAACGGTAACATCAATGGCCGGGTACAAAGATAATACTTTCCTATGCCAAGATTCGATAAATTAGCAGTATTGCAAAAAATGCAAGAGACAGGCATTGTTCCTGTTTTCTATCATAAGGATGCAGATGTTGTCAACAGTGTCATTAAGGCTTGTTATGACGGCGGCATCCGAGTTTTTGAGTTTACAAACCGCGGTGATTTTGCTCATGAAGTGTTTGCTGTGTGTGAAAAATACGTCGCTCAGCATTGTCCGGAAATGATATTGGGCGTGGGTTCTGTAGTGGATGCCCCAACAGCATCCCTGTACATTCAGCTTGGCGCTTCATTTGTCGTTGGGCCTTTGTTCAATCCGGACATTGCGGTTGTGTGCAATCGCCGCCTCGTTCCTTATTGTCCCGGATGCGGAACCATAAGCGAGATTGGAAAGGCGCAAGAATGCGGTTGCGACTTGACCAAGGTTTTCCCCGGTGAGGTTTATGGCTCTACGTTTGTGAAGAACCTGATGGCGCCCTGTCCCTGGTCTAAAGTGATGGTAACAGGCGGTGTGTCACCCACAGAAGAGAGCATAAAGGAATGGTTTGCCGCTGGTGCGTTTTGTGTAGGCATGGGAAGCAAACTCATTTCCAAAGATGTGATAAAGACACAAGACTGGGACAAGATCACTAATATTTGTAGCAATTGTCTGCGATATGTCAAGCTTGTAAAGAAATGAATAAGTTAAAGTAAAACATTATTTGATTTTTTCAAATTGCTGTAAATTAATTATATAATACTTTAAGTTGATGCAAATGAATAAAATGAAAAGCACAAACTATCGCTGGGTAATATGCGGTATGTTGTTTTTGGCAACCACCATTAATTACATGGACAGACAGGTTCTTTCATTGACCTGGAAGGATTTTATTGCACCAGAGTTTCATTGGACAGATGCCGATTATGGCAATATTGCCGCTGTCTTTGCGCTTGTCTATGCCATAGCCAATATCTTTGCCGGCAGATTCATAGACTGGATTGGCACGCGAAAAGGGTATATATGGGCTATTGTGGTGTGGTCGTTGGGTGCTTGCATGCACGCCTTTTGCGGTTTGGCCACAATATGGCAACTTGACCTTGGCGGAACGGAAGACCTTTTCCAGGCAACCGGCGCACTTGCCGTAACCATTTCCACTGTCAGTGCCTATTTCTTCATCATTTCTCGTGTTGTACTTGGTGTTGGTGAGGCTGGAAACTTTCCCGCAGCCATTAAGGTTACCGCAGAATATTTCCCAAAGAAAGACCGCGCCTTTGCCACAAGTATTTTCAACAGTGGTTCCACAATCGGAGCATTGGTCGCTCCACTTAGCATTCCCTTGCTGGCACGCTATTTCAAGAATATCGGAGTAGGCAACGGATGGGAAATGGCATTTATTATCATCGGTGCCTTGGGCTTTGTATGGCTGGGATTCTGGCTATTCCTTTACCAGAAGCCAGAGCAAAGTAAGTATGTGAATGAGGCAGAACTTACATATATCCATCAGGACGATGAGGAAAAGGATGGTGTTAAACCGGTAAATAACGAGCACGAACGCAATATCCCCTTTGTAAAATTCCTCACTTTCCCCCAGACCTGGGCCATCTTCCTTGCCAAACTGATAACGGATGGTGTGTGGTGGTTTTTCCTCTTCTGGACACCTGCCTATTTGTCCGATGTTTATAATCTTCCCTCTGACAATCCAGTGGCAATACTTCTTATTTTTGTGTTGTATTCCATCACCATGCTTTCTCTTGTTGGAGGAAAACTGCCAACCATAATTGTAGACCGCACTGGGAAGCATCCTTACGACGCACGTTTGCAGGCGATGTTCTTCTTCACGCTCTTCCCATTGTTTACTTTGTTTGCACAGCCTTTGGGTACATATAGTTATTGGTTCCCTGTTATTTTGATTGGTATTGCGGGTGCGGCACATCAGTCGTGGTCTGCCAACCTTTTTTCTGTGGCAAGCGACCTTTTCCCAAAGAAAGCCATTGCAACCATGACTGGCATCAATGGTTTGGCAGGAGGAATCAGTTCTTTTGCCATCAACAAGATTTCCGGTGAACTCTTCCTTTATGCAGATGCTTCACAAATGACTTTCCTGGGTTTTTCTGGAAAACCTGCAGGTTACTTCATTGTCTTCTGCTATTGCGCTGTAGCCTATCTTTTGGGATGGTGTGTGCTGAAACTCCTTGTGCCTAAATACCGTCCCGTTAAGGAATAATGTTCACTAAAAAGTAGTTAAGTACTATGATGGAAAAGACATGGCGTTGGTTTGGACGCAAAGATAAGATTACACTTGATATGCTAAGGCAGATTGGTGTGGAAGGGATTGTAACCGCTCTTCATGATGTTCCTAATGGCGAGATTTGGACGCTTGAAAAGATTCTTGATTTGAAGCAATATATCGAATCATTTGGGTTGCGTTGGAGCGTGGTTGAAAGTCTTCCTGTGTGCGAAAGCATCAAGTATGGTGGTCCCGACCGCGATGAACTCATTGAGAAATATAAGATAAGTCTTGTAAACCTGGGTAGGGCAGGGGTGCATACCATTTGCTATAACTTCATGCCTGTGTTGGACTGGGCAAGGACTGACCTTGCTCACCCGAACCCAGAGGGAACGTCCAGTTTGTTCTTTTCACATGCCGAGTTTGCCTATTTCGATTGCGAAATCCTCAAACGTAACGGAGCCGAGCATGATTATACCCCCGAGACGTTAGCTTTGGTCAAGGAGATGAAGGAAAAATTCACTCCAGAGGATGAACACCGACTGGTTGAAAATATCATTGTCAAGACACAAGGTTTTGTGAATGGAAATATTACTGAGGACGATGAAAATCCGGTTGCCATATTCCGCGGTCTGTTGCATCTCTATGACGGCATCACGCCCGAAAAGCTAAGAGAAAACATGAAGTATTTCCTTGAAGCTATCATGCCGGTCTGTGATGAATGGGATATGAGGATGTGTGTGCATCCCGACGACCCACCCTTACAGATATTGGGTCTGCCCCGAATTGTCACGAATGATGCCGACATTGACTGGCTAATGAATGCTGTACCCAATCCTCACAACGGACTCACTTTCTGTGCGGGATCGCTCAGTGCGGGTCTTCACAATGATGTGCCAGCCTTGGCGCGCAAGTATGCCCAACGTACATGGTTTGTCCATCTTCGCAGTACAAATGTTTTCCCCAATGGAGATTTCAAGGAAGCCTCCCATTTGGCTGGTAGAGCCGATATTATTGAATTGTGCCGCATTTTCCGTAGTGAGAATCCCGGTTTGCCGATGCGTGTAGACCATGCTCCGTTGATGTTGGGTGATGAACGTATGGGCTATAATGCCGGCTACTCTTTCCACGGTCGTATGCTTGCGTTGGGTCAGGTGGAAGGTGTGATGGCTGTTGTGGACCGAGAATTTGAAGAACAATTAACAAAATAACTCAGATAAAACATGAAAAGCAATTTGTTTGATATAAGAGACCGTGTGGTGGTCATAACCGGTGGTACGGGAGTTTTAGGCCGTGAAATAGGCAAGTATCTGGCGCTTGAAGGAGCAAAGGTGGCTTTGCTTGGAAGGCGTAAGGAAGTGGGCGATGCGTTAATTACCGACATCCTTTCACTTGGAGGCGAGGCAGTATTCTATTCCTGTGATGTAATGGACATGGCTTCTGTTGAGTCTGTTTGTGAGAAGATAATGACACGTTATGGCCGTGTGGATGCTTTGCTGAATGCAGCAGGTGGAAATATGCCCGGAGCGACGATTACGCCCACTGGCACACTTTTCGATGTACAAGTTGAGGAATTTCAGAAGGTGCTGAATGTAAACCTCACAGGAACCGTTATTCCAACGCAAGTATTCCTTAAACCAATGGTCAAAGCCGGAAAAGGAGCTATTGTCAATTTCAGCAGCATGGCGGCGTTCCGTCCGCTTACCCGTGTGATGGGTTATGCCGCGGCAAAGGCGGGTATCAGCAATTTTACAGCCTTCCTCGCCAACGAAGTGGCCTCCAAATTCACTCCCGGTATCCGTGTGAATGCAATTGCGCCAGGTTTCTTCCTTACCAACCAGAATCGTGCGCTGCTAACGAATCCAGATGGTAGTCTTACTGAACGTGGCGCCGATGTAATACGTCAAACTCCCTTCAAGCGTTTCGGCAAACCCGAGGAACTGTGCGGAACCATACATTATCTCATCAGTGATGCATCTGCCTTTGTAACGGGTACGGTTGCGGTGGTAGATGGTGGTTTCAATGTATTTGCCATGTAAAATAGTATAGTTATGAAAGCATTCATGGACCAGAATTTTCTGTTGCAGACTGAAACCGCGCAGAAACTTTATCACGAGTCGGCCAAACATTTGCCCATTATCGACTATCATTGCCACCTCAATCCCCGCGAGGTGGCCGAGGACCATCGTTTCCGCTCCATAACCGAATTGTGGTTGGGTGGCGATCATTACAAATGGCGTGCCTTGCGTACCAATGGCGTGGATGAGCGTTACATTACCGGTGATGCAAGTGACTGGGAAAAGTTCCAGAAGTGGGCCGAGACTGTGCCTTATTGTATGCGCAATCCCATTTACCACTGGACTCATCTTGAATTGCGCACCGCATTTGGCATTCAGAAACTGCTCAATCCAGAAACAGCGCGCGAAATCTATGATGAGTGCAATGAAAAGCTTCAACAACCGGGTTTTTCCGCGCGCGGTTTGATGCAGCACTATAATGTGGAGGTGGTCTGCACTACAGATGACCCTGCTGACACATTGGAATATCACCGCCAGACGCGCGAGAGTGGATTTTCTGTCAAGATGCTGCCCACATGGCGTCCGGACAAGGCAATGGCCATTGAGGACCCGGTTGCTTACAGGCAATATGTAGAACGTCTCTCTGAATCTGCGAACAAGGAAATCCGCACTTACGATGACCTGCTGCTTGCTTTGCAGACACGGCACGACTATTTTGCGTCCCTTGGCTGCAGGCTTTCCGATCATGGACTTACCGAGTTTTATGCTGATGATTTTACTTATAACGAGATTGAGACAATCTTCTCCAAGGTGATGGACGGCCATACACCCGACTCGGTGGAACTGGGTAAGTTCCGTTCCGCTTTGCTTCTTGAGTTTGGAAGACAAGATGCACGTGCCGGATGGACTCAACAATACCATTATGGCCCCATCCGCAACAACAACAGCAAGATGATGAGACTTCTTGGACCCGATACAGGTTATGACTCCATCGGAACGGTGGACACCGCAGCCTCAATGGCCCGTTTCCTTGACAAGCTCTGCGCTGAAGATAACCTTGCACAGACAATACTTTATTGCATAAATCCCTCTGACAATGAGATGCTCGCTACAATGATTGGCAATTTCCAGGAAGGTCCTGTACCTGGTAAGATTCAGTTTGGAAGCGGATGGTGGTTCAATGACCAAAAAGATGGCATGGAACGCCAGATGAATGCCCTTTCCCTGCTGGGTCTGCTTAGTCGTTTCGTCGGCATGCTCACGGACAGCCGTTCCTTCCTCTCTTATCCGCGTCATGAGTATTTCCGCCGCACTCTGTGTAACATGCTTGGCAATGACGTGGAGAATGGAGAACTTCCCGTAGAAGAAATGCCGCGTATCAGCCGCATGGTGCAGGATATCTTTTATTATAATGCAAAGAATTATTTCCGTTTTTGATTGAGCATGTTCCAACTAATACTTTCTGCCACATTGTTGCTTCTTTGTGTAGCCAATGTCTATTTCTACCACCGTCTTGCGCAGTGGTTGCCGCCGCTTCATTGGTCGTTGCGTGTGGTCATGGCCTTGTTGCTTGTAGCCTTGTCTTCAAGTTTTATTGCAGCCATGATGATGCGTCATGCAAATGTGCAGGAATGGCTTGTCAAGTCGCTTTATAATGTGGGGTCTGTGTGGTTGGTGTTTATGTTATATGTGGTATTGTTTCTGCTCCTTGCAGATGCCTTGCGTCTGTTGTTCCCAACTTTCCGTCACGGATTTCCTGTAGCCGTTGTTGCCACTTCTGTACTCTTGGCATACGGCTATTGGAACCGTTGCCATCCTCGTGTGGTGGATGTGGATATACCTTTGAAAGGATGGACGGGAGACACCCCTTTGACAGTTGTGGGCATCAGCGATGTGCACCTTGGAGATGGAACCGGCCGTAATAGGCTTTCCGGGTATGTGGATTTGATAAACAATCTGAAACCACATGTAATCCTTATTGCCGGTGATCTCATTGATAATAGTCTTTATCCCCTCAAAAGCCAGCAAATGAAAGATGACCTCAACCGCCTGTATGCTCCGCATGGTATATACATGGTTCCAGGCAATCACGAGTATATAGCAAAAATTTGGAACGTGGAGCGTTATCTTAAGCAGACGCCAATCTGCCTCTTGCGCGATTCGGTGGTGAGCCTTCCGCAAGGCATTACGCTTGTGGGGCGCGATGACCGCCACAACAACCGCCGTTTGTCATTGGAAAATCTCATGTTTACTGCAGCGGATAAAAATCCCGTCATTGTGATGGACCATCAGCCCACAGAGATAGCTCTTGCCGATTCCCTCGGTGTGCAAATGGTCTTCTGTGGTCATACCCACCGTGGTCAAATCTGGCCGCTTTCATGGCTCACAGATGTCATGTTTGAGCAAAGTCATGGATATCGCCGTTGGCAAAACGCGCATGCTTATGTGTCGCAGGGACTATCCCTTTGGGGGCCGCCTTTCCGTATCGGGTCTCACAGCGAGGTGGTGGTTTTCCATCTTCATTCCGCTCCGTAAGACAGATTCATTTTTTGCATTTATGCAGGCTTGCATGGGATTATTCTTTCATTTTTTGTCATATAATTTGTACGTTTGAAGTATAATGTCTACTTTTGCCCGGCAAAACAATTAAGATTAACTTAAATCATTCAAAGAATATGGCAAAGAGGGATTATATCCAGACTAACCGCGAGTGGCTGGCTGCAAAAGCTACAGATAACGGCGTGCAACCTCTGCCCAAGGGATTGTATTATAAAGTGCTGAATCAAGGAAAGAACGATGGAATACATCCTACACCAAACAGCATTGTAACGGTTCATTACACCGGCACAACCATTAACGGTAAGAAGTTTGATAGCAGCTTGGGCGGTGCCCCGGTCGCATTCAGGCTCAAAACGCTTATCCCTGGTTGGATTGAAGCGATTCAGCATATGTGTGTAGGCGACAAATGGGAGGTCTATATTCCAGCCGAAATGGGATACGGCCGCCAGTCCATTCCCGGCATTCCAGGCGGCTCAACACTGATTTTCATTATCGAACTCTTTGGAATAGCCTGACACAGACATGGCCATTATTCATATAGACAGCATCCATCACCCTGGTGTGGAGGTCTTCGGTACGCTCACCGAAGCGCAACTGCGCAACGCATTGGAACCCGAGAAGGGTATTTTCATTGCAGAAAGTCCCAAGGTAATCCATGTGGCACTGAACGCTGGATACGAACCCGTGTCCTTGTTGTGCGAGGCAAAACACATTGCAGGCGATGCCGCACCTTTGCTTGAACGTTGTGGTGATATTCCTGTATATACCGGAAACAGGGATGTGCTGGCTTCCCTTACGGGATACACACTGACACGCGGCGTGCTTTGTGCCATGCGCCGTCCCAAACAGCCTTCCGTTGAAGAGGTCTGTCGAGACGCAAGACGTGTTGTAGTCATTCATGGTGTGGTTGACTCTACCAACATCGGTGCCATCTTCCGTTCGGCCGCTGCTTTAGGTATAGATGGCGTGCTGATAACGCGCGACTCGTGTGACCCGTTGAACCGTAGGGCTGTCCGTGTGTCTATGGGTTCTGTGTTCCTTGTGCCATGGACATGGCTCGATGCGCCGGTGGACTCCTTGCACCAATTGGGTTTCCAGACAGCAGCCATGGCTTTGACTGATGATTCCATTCCCCTTGACCATCCCAGTCTGAAAGCCTCGCCGCGGCTTGCGCTTATAATGGGAACGGAAGGCGACGGATTGCCGGCAGATACGATTGCCAGCACCACATATACCGTTAAAATACCCATGGCTCATAATGTAGATTCGCTCAATGTGGCGGCTGCATCGGCCGTAGCATTTTGGGAATTGAGGGTTTGACTCTTCTGAATTCCAAAAATTATCCATAATAAAGTTCCGCCCCTCAATTGAAAGGCGGAACTTTTTACATTCGTTTTTTTGTGGTTTATTTCACAAGAACCTTCTTTCCGTTGATGATATACAGACCCTTTGTCATGCGGCTTACCTTCTGACCCATGATGTTGAAGATGCCGGTATCGGTCTTCTTTTCTGCATTGACGTCGCGGATGGCGTTGCCGTCTGTGCAGTCATGTTCGGGATTGTCGGTGATGCCTGCAATCACACTCTTGTACAACTTGTTTACTTGTGAGCCATTCAGTGGCTGGTCATAGATGCGTGCAATGGCAATGTCGCCCTGGAAAGAAGCCTGTGGGCTATATCCAACGTTGGCCATGTCTGCACCCACTGCCATGTAGCGTTCGGTGGGATAACCGGGCTTGAAGTCGCCGTCAGCAGCCACAGAACCAGCATATTCTCCGTCCAGATAGATGTAGGCTGTGCCTTCTTCCTTGTTCCATACGCCCACAACGTGTACCCACTTGTCCTTTACAACAGGAGTGTGGGTGGCCATGGCGTCGCAATAGCCTCCACCGGCATGAACCTCGTATGTCCATGCACCATTGTAAACGATAAGACACATACCGCCAGATTCAGTGTTACCCAGTACGCTTGACCAAGCAGAGGGCAGTACGTCGCCTTCCCATGTGGGGCGCACGAATGCTTCAAGAGTCACACCGTCTGAAATGGCGTTTTCAAAGGCTTCTGTTGCAGGAATTCTGAGGTGTCCTGCAGGTGCGCCTTCTCCCCAGATGTTGTGTGAGAGGCAAAGTACATTTTGTCCCAGCATGGGGCTTTCTTTGATGCGTACATCGTCCATTACCTGTACTTCGTTCTGCATTGCTGATTTGTCGGTGATGGTGCCGTCAAGGTTGTAGACCAAGTCAAGAACGTCGGCAGCTGGCACGTCAATGGTGAATCCGTCCATTGTACTGGTCAGTTCTTCTGCTTTTGCCTTCAGTTCGGCATCGGTGGCATACGCACCGTTTCTCCATGCGTCCCAAGCGGCATCGGCCATGCTCTGGATGGTTTCCATGTGTTCGGGATAGTCGGCAATGCGGTCGTAGAATCTGTTCATTACGCCGGCCAGTTCGCTATATCCCTGCTTGCTTGCGATAATTTGCTGATAGAGTGAACCAAGTTCCTCAATCCATGCATATTTCTCGGCTTCAGTGGCGTCTGTCTTAGCTGCTTCCTGCAAGATTTGGTTCACGCGGTCCTTCAATGCGCTGCTGTAGTTGGGCAACCAGTAACAATCGTCACCGTCGCTGTATTCATATTCCATGAGTGTAGCAGCGCGTGCCAACATACTTTCTAATGCAGTATTCAGACCCTCTGTGGCTTCTTCAACGGTTCCGCAGTAGATGAGCTGCATGTCACCAATTCCAATCCATTCATTCTTTCCGAACTCAGAATAGTTATAGTCAACACCAACGCGCAGTGTTCCATCGGTTACATTTACCGCCACATAGTTGGGGAAGCGGCCTGCCTGGAATGCATAGCAGCAGCTCTGAATACCTTGCAGTGTATAACCGATTACGTTTCCTTCCGCATCATAGATTTCCATGTCAAGAATGTTGTCAATGCCGGCAGAGATATAGCAGTTTTCCTTGTCCACAGCTTCTTCCACGGGAATCATGCCTTCTTTCAGGGTCTGGATGTAGTTGGCATTACCGTTGGCGTAAAGAATGGCATTGTATTGGTTGGCATGCTGGTCATTGAAGGGACGGTATCCACCGCGTACACGGAATAGATAGATTCCGTTCTTCAGACCGCTCAGTTCCTGGTAGATATTGAAACTTCTCTTGCCATAGTTTTCGGCAGCCCACATGTTTCCGTTTGTCCCGTAATTGGTAAGGTCATCTCCGTTCCAACCAGCAAATCCGTTGGAGAAGTCGGGGTTGTTGAGCAGTACGGTTACGTCTGTTCCTGCGGGAGCATCCGCTGCGGTAATGCGTTTCTGCAGATCTTCCATGTAACTGATTTCTGCATATACACCTTCTGTGTCCAGTGTCTTGTTTTCGTAGATGTAGACATAAGAACCGTTGATGTAGGTGTCGTTTGGCTCAATCTCTTCCTGTAGATAATCAATCAGCTGGAGGGCAAAATTGCTGGTTATGCCTTCAAGTGTGGGCAGAATTTCCTCGGCCTTGGCTTTCAGTTGTTCGTATGCCTTCTGGTTAGCGTCTATTGCATTTCTAATTTCTTGAATCTTGGCATAAATGGCCACAAACTCTTCCAGTGTTGTGGCGGTTTTAATAGCCTGTACTTCTGTCATCAAGGCATCCTTCAATCCTTGATAGGCCTCTGCTTGAAGGGCGTAATCTTCTTCGTTTGTCGCAACAAGTTGTTGTGCAGCCACCATGCTTTCCGGGTCGGCTGTTACGCTGGTGTATTCGTTTCCTGCTCGTAGCACGATGCCGCGCTCGGAATTCATTGTCGGGAAGTCGTCTTCCTGTACGTTTTGATAGAATACCGGATTAGTGATGTTTCCCTTGTTTAGCATGAAGCAAGCCGCGCCATTGTTCACCTCGTCCATGGTAATTTCTGTAGCCCCTCCAATGGAAAGTTCCAGTCCGCCTTTGTTCACGAAATATACATTATCAAAGTTTGCACCGCTTCTGGGCTTTGCGATGAGCGGACTGTTCTGTGTCTTGTCATCTACGTTTGCATCGGTTACCACGAGGACGTTCTTCAGATAGGTTGTTCCAGCCACGTCACCGATAAGGCCTCCCATATATGTTCCTGTACCGCTCAGTGTGGATTCGATTACAATGTTCTCGTAAGTACATGTTTTCTCATCCCAACCGGAAAGCACTCCGTTATAGCAAGCGCCGGCATAATCGGACTGCAGGTTGGCACGGATGGTGATGTTCTGTGCGGTGGCACCATAGTTCTCACCGAAGAGAATACCACACCATCTTTGGTCAGCCTTTACATTGCCTTCCAGCGTGAGGTCCTTGATGACCGCACCGTTTACGGCATCAGCTACGAAACCGGTGGTTTCTGTTCCAGAGAAGTCAAAGTTCACGGTAATGGTGTGTCCGTTTCCGTTGAACACGGCAGCGTAAGCATTTGAACCATAATAGCTGATGTTCTCGTTGTAGCCTGTATAGTCAATGTCTGCCACCACCTCAGCGTTAGTGTAAGGGGCAACCTTGCTAAGCAGGGCAAAGTCGTGCATGTCTTCGGCAGTTTCAATGATTACAGCTCCCTTTTCATCATAGCGCAGATTGGGGAACTGTCCTTCTTCCTGATGGTCTTCCGCACCAGTGTCCTTCGATTTGATTTCGTTGTAAAGTGTCTGCACTTCCTCATCGGTCAGTGCCTTACTGTACATACGGGCAATAGCCATATCTCCTGTAAAGCAGGCTTCTACCACACCGCTACCGCTCAGGTCACCAGCCAAGGCGATGAAGGGCGAACTGCCTACATTGGGACGTCCCAAAGTACCGCTGGTTTCTAGTGTCTGCATCAGTTGTCCGTTCACATAAATCTTGGTGCAGTTGTTCTCACCGTCCATGACGCCTACAACGTGTGCCCATTGCTTGAATTCGGGTGCGCCACCCCAGGCGTCATGATAACCGCCTCCGATGTGAGGCTCGTAACACTATTCGCCGTAGTAGAGCAGCATACCTGCTCCTCCCGACTGCTGGAAACCCATTAACGTGGACCAGCCTTTTTTGTTCAGACCGCCTTCCCAGAAGGGGCGTACAAAGCATTCCATGGTGTGTCCGTCGGCTATGGCGCTCCAAATCTGTTCGGTCATTGGAATTACGAAGGTGTTGTTGTTCTCTCCACCGATGGTTTCGCTGGCGGTACAGAGCACATTCATTCCGAAGCGATCACTTGTTACAATCTTTGGCGTACCTACAACAGAGATTTCGTTTGCCATTTCGGAAACGTCCGTTGCTGTTCCGTCCGCATTGAACACTACGTCAAGCACATCGGCTTTTGGCACTTGTGCCCACGATGCCATTGCCATTGCAAAGGCCGTGCATGTAAGTAAAATTTTCTTCATGTTTTTGAGATTAAAAGTTATTAAAAAGATTTATTGTTTGATGTATTTTTTCCCGTCTTTTATATAGATGCCTTTTGGGTTTGGAACTGTAGTTTTTTTCCCGTCAAGCATATAGACTTCTTGGTGCTGGTTGTTTTCTTTTGTATCTTGTATTCCGGTGGCGGGAAGAACGCTAATATTGGCAATGCTGCTGATGCGCTTTCCTGCAAACAGAATGGCGATGTCATGTTCGCCTAATGGAAGATTTTCCACCGTGATGCTTCCCGAGGCACCTTCGAGCAGAATGCCTTTTACGATATCCCACGCTATTTCTTCACCCGAACCGGCTGGTCTGTACGCCAATTGACATTCTGTCTGCATGGGCATTCCGTCCCAAGTGAATACTGCAGGCTCGCCCTCGTTCGTGGTTGCCGTTTTTGCAGTAACCTGACATGGTTTGCCAATGACAAAATAAATGCGTTCATAGGCCTCATCATACCCATCGTTCTTGAAATAGTTGGCAAAATAGCATCCCTTCTGCAAGGGGCCTTTGTAGTTTCGGGCGTCGGGGACATTCAGCTCAATTTTTACGTCGGTGTTGTTGCCCACATATTTCCAGCTGGGGCAGATGGCATCCTCTGGAGTGATGCCTTGCGCATAAATGCCCACCCAGTCTTTGCTCTGGGCCGGAACCTCTGTCAGTATCAATGAAACGGGTTCGCCCACTTCGTAGACAAATTTGTTCAGGGCGAATTCAATCATACCTTCGCCAATGCGGAAGTAGCAACGGTCCGAGCATTCTTCGTTGCCTTCACCCTTGAGCATTACGGCATAGAATTTGCCGCAATTGCTAATATTGAATGTCAATGAGCCTTCAGTGCCGTCTGTTTTCTGGAAGGCGTATGGCATTGTGGCCGTTTCCGGCTCCACTCCGTTCCTATAGATGGCAATGCGTGTTGTTTCGTCAGCCGGAGCATTGGCGTAGTTGATGACTACGCTTGGCCTTGCGCCATAATGCGTTCTGTCTGATGAAATCATCGCTTTGCCTGCGTTTGGATCGGAAATTCGGATGATATGTGTGCCGCTCCATTCGCTGTAGTCTAGATTCATGTTTCTGTTGCGCGCTCTGAGGTAATATGTGCCGGGAACTAAGTCTCCTTCGTCCAGTTCCAGTTGGGTAACGGGTTTCTGGGCACATTGGTCAAGGGGCAGATAGTTGTTGTCCACCTTGTAGAGGTTTTCAAAGGTAAGCACTCTTTCGTGAACAATGTTATTGAAGCCGATGTCTTTTGCAATCTGGTATTGCGCGCTGTGCAGGCTCTCATCCTTTGCTTCCTGTTCAATGCGGGTGGGCAGCTTGATAATAGTATTTTCAAACGGGAATATTGGGAATGAGGGAACACTCTTGCTGTTGAGTGTGCGCGAGAATTTGTCTACCATCACGTTGTCCAGCGCAAGGCGTTTGTTGCCCACACTGTAGGTTTCCACGGATAGGGTCATGCTTGTCGGGTCGTATTCCACAATCTGATAGGCCCAGTGGTCAATGGTGGCTTGTACATGGTCGTGGTCGTAGAGGTCTACATCAGTCACGCCCCACAATTGTAGGTAACCGCCCTCTGCAATACCCACACCACCGCCGCTGATAATGTGATAAACGGGATGGTTGGGCATCTGTCCGCGAGCATAGAGGTGATGGTGGCCGGCGCAGTTCATCACGTGCTTGGACGATGTGTTTAGTATGGGCATCACATCTTTGAGCATCCATCCAGATACGTCCGTGCTGTACATTTCAGCGTAGAGCGGACGGTGCTGCACACTGATGATGCAGTCCACGGTGGGGTCGGCATCGGCGGTGTTCACCACGTTGCGTATCCACTCCAGTTGCTTGTTAGAGGCACCGTCGCTGTTGATGCCAATCCACAATACGCGTCCAGCCTGATAGGCATAATAGTTTGCTGTTCCGGCATCTAGTCCTTTATATGCCGCCTTTCTGTATGGTGTATAATGTCCGTTGTAGAAGCGCATGTCCGTGTCTCCGTAAGTGTCATGGTTGCCCACTACGGTTTGGATGGGTAGTCGGCTCATGACCGAACGGTTCTTGAAACGGTGAATGTCTTCATATTGCTTCAGCGTACCCTGGTCCACTTGGTCACCCATGTTCATGATGAAGGATACGTGCTCTTCAATGGGTTTCTCGC
The DNA here is from genome assembly GCA_017559845.1 of Bacteroidaceae bacterium. Taxonomy (GTDB): domain Bacteria; phylum Bacteroidota; class Bacteroidia; order Bacteroidales; family Bacteroidaceae; genus Physcousia. Next base: position 23,067 of record JAFYQQ010000044.1, read on the forward strand.
CGTATTTTTCATTTAGTTTCCGCTCGGCCATACGAAGCATCCATTCATAGTCTGAATACAGGTTGCGCTGGTGGTCTCCGAACAGGAGGAATCTTACCACGCCCTCGTCTCCGTCTTGTGGTAGTGTGCGGAAGCGCTGGATGCCGCTGTCGTGTCCGTTGCTCTTTACCTTATAATAATATATATGGTTAGGTTGTAAACCGCTCAGGGTAGTTGTGTTCCAGAAGTAGTTTGAAGCAAGTTCTGTTGTGGAATATTGGGCTGTGTTGTCCAATTTGTCTTCCGTTTCACCCCATACCACTTGCACGTCTTTTGGCTGTGCTGAAGTTTTCCACCCGAGGGAAATTCCATTAGGTCGCGAGGAAAAAAGATAAGGCTCAGAAACTTTAATTCTTTCGCCATTGGGCTGCACCGTCAGTCGGTGAGCCGTATACGTTCCGTCCGCACTTTTGGTATAATAGATATCAGGCTCGTAGCGTTTTTGTCCGCCAATGTTGCAGTATTGGCCTTCTTCAATGCTGTAATCCTTGAATTTTGTTACGTTCCGTTGTGCCGTTACCGGTCCAGAACCTAACAGAATCACTAATGTCGTCAGGGTGAAAAAGTGTTTCATGCCGTATCTTTTTTGTTAATTTTCCCCAAAGTTACTATTTTTTTTACCGAATCACGCCTTGTAGTCCGCAAATTGTTGTCCTTTTTGCGGAAAATCGTCCGCAGGACTCAGGATTGTATTTCTCACGGCTCATTGTTCACAGCTAATTTGGCTGTTTACATAAATAATAATTGTACAGACGCACATAATTCAAAAAAAATATCTATTTTTGCAGCGGAAATAATGAACAAATAGTAAATAGTGAAAAAACTACTGCTTTATCTTATTTCATTTCTTGTGTCCGCAATGGCTTTCAGCAGCGTTACGGATACGGATACCTACAATGAAGCAGAAGCTCTGTGCGAGGATCTTTCCACAGAGGTGGTTTCCTGTTATTTCGAATCTAACCTATATGGTGTGGATGAATGTTTGCCACACAGCACATCACATTCCAACGTCAACCGCTCGCAAAAGGTAGCCCGGAAGACACACCGGCCATTTAAACCGTATAAGAGCAGTTTCGGTTTTGCCAAGGTAATAAAACTTACCACTACCGGAACGGGAAATTTCATTCAAAAGCAATCTTTAATCATCCATTCTTCGTTTATCAATCCTGACCACAGGTTGTACAGGCTTGGTAAACTTATTATTTAGCTTTTCTGCCAATCTTATCCCAACCATGCTGCATGACTTTCAAACTGATGAAAGTTATGGTTGTTCGGATATTTATTATGGACAGAAAAAATAGATAAATGAATCAGATTAAAGATAATTATGGAATATATAATTCTAATTGTATCTTTGGTGGGCATTGTCTTCGGCGCAGATTTTCTTGTCGCAGGATCAGTGTCCTTAGCCAGAAAATTTAAAGTCTCTGATTTTGTAATCGGAGCCGCCATTGTGGGCGTCGGCACCTCCATGCCCGAGTTTGTAGTGAGTTTTTTGGGCGCCATAAACGGAAACGCAGATGTGGCCATCGGCAATGTTGTGGGTTCTAACATATTTAATGTGTTGGGCATCTTGGGGCTTACAGCCATATTCTTCCCCGTAACCATTGACCGTACGAACATGAAGTTCGAGATACCTCTGTGTATCGCTGTGTCTGTTTTGCTTACAGCCCTTGCGCTCAACTTCTTCAATGGTTCGCCAGCGTCAATCAGCCGGTTGGACGGCATGTTGCTCTTGGCCTTCTTTGCCGGTTTCATGTGGTACTCCTTTGCCCGTGACAGAAAACAGACCGCTCAAAATGCCGAAGTGGCAGAGGATAAGTCATCGATATGGGTTGCCCTGATAAAGATTCTCGGTGGTTTGGCTTTGCTTATTACCAGTTGCGACTTCTTTGTGGACAATGCCGTACTGGTGGCCAAGTCGTTCGGTGTGAACGACGCCTTCATATCCCTGACATTGATTGCTTGCGGAACATCCTTGCCCGAACTGGCCGCATCCATTGCCGCTGCGGTCAAAAAGAATACGGATATGGCGCTTGGCAACATTGTGGGTTCCAACATTTTCAACATCACGCTTATCTTGGGACTCAGTTCTCAGGTTATGCCCCTTACTTCGTCTGGCATAACTTACATAGACTATCTTGTCATGATTGGCGCCGCAGTGTTCCCTCTGCTGTTAGGATTGAGGGGAAAAGTTGGCCGTTTTGGCGGACTGGTGATGCTGGCGTGTTTCGTGGCATATAATTGGTACTTGATAGAAACTCAAAATTTATAACATTATGGGAATACTACAAATTTTTACATTGTTGGGAGCATTGGGAATGTTCCTCTATGGAATGAACCTTATGAGCTCCGGACTGCAGAAAGCATCTGGTAACAAGCTCCGCAGTTTTCTGAGTGCAATGACATCCAACCCCTTTAAGGGTGTGCTCACAGGATTGGGTGTGACGAGTGTGATTCAGTCATCCTCTGCCACCACTGTGATGGTCGTTAGTTTCGTTAATGCGGGACTCCTTACACTGGCTCAGGCCATCAGTGTCATCATGGGAGCCAACATCGGTACCACAGTAACCGCATGGCTGGTGTCATGGCTTGGCTTCAAGGCGGACATTTCAATCCTTGCCGTTCCTTTGATGGCGCTTGGTTTCCTGTTCTCCAACTCCAAGAAGAACCAGCGTCAGAACATTGGCGAACTCATTGTGGGCTTCTGCCTCTTGTTCCTCGGCCTTTCGTTTATGAAGGAATCTGTGCCCGACTTGAACGAGACTCCAGAAGTGCTTGATTTCGTGAAGACATGGTCGAGCCACGGTTTTGCCTCAGTGCTCATCTTCCTGGCTTTCGGTACCATCCTTACTTTGGTGCTCCAGTCTTCATCCGCCACAATGGCCATCACGCTCATTATGCTCAGCATGGGCTGGATTCCGTTCAATATGGCTTGTGCCATGGTGCTGGGCGAGAACATCGGTACCACAATTACCGCAAATATCGCTGCGTCTGTGGGTAACACCCAGGCCAAGCGTGCTGCCATGTCTCATACCATATTCAACCTCTTCGGTGTGGTTTGGGCATTGATTTTTTTCAAGCCTTTCCTCTCGCTTGTCGGATACATCATCACGCTGTTCGGTCTGCCCAATCCCAGTGTTGAGGGCTTTGTGGTTTCTCAGCCCACGTCAGACGAGGGCACAGCCGTGCTGTATGGCCTCTCCATGCTCCATACCTTGTTCAACACAATCAACACCTTCATTCTGATTTGGTTTGTGAAGACCATTGAAAAGGCTGTTGTCGCCATTATCAAGGCACCCAAGGAACAGGATGCGGATGTGTTCAGACTGAAATATATCTCTGCCGGTCCGCTCTCCACACCCGAACTTGCCACAGAAGAGGCGTTCAATGAAATCATTCATTTCGCCAACATCTCAAGAAAGGGTCTGGGTTATGCCAAGATGGCCATTGCCGAGAAGGATGAGGACAAGTTTGAGGAACTGCGCAACAAGCTAGTGAAGTATGAGGAGATTTCAGACAGAATCGAATATGAAATCGCCGCTTTCCTGAATGCGGTTTCTGCCGGAGACATCAGCGAGTCAACCTCTCTGAAGGTAAAGGCCATGTACAAGATTATTGGCGAACTGGAATCACTTGGCGACTCTGGCGAGCTTATCAGCCGTATTCTTTCCCGCAGAAATGTCCACAACAAGACTTTTGATGCCACAACCGTCAAGAAGTTGGAAGACATGGTGGATGCCATTGACAAAGCATACGACGCCATGATTGTCAACCTGGAACTGGCGCACAGAGGCGAGCTGCAAACCATTACCAATGCCTACAATGCGGAGGACCGTATCAACAATCTGCGAACCTATCTGCGCGACTCGGAAATTGAAGGCATTGAAAGTGGTGAGAAGAACTACCAGACCAGTGTGTATTACATCGACATCGTCAATTCGCTTGAACGCATGGGCGACTTCATCATCAATATTTCCCAGGATTTGGAAAAGTATTTCGTGGTGAAGTAACAATCTGGCGTTACTCATAAAGAAAGCGGTAAATGATTTGGAGGTCATTTACCGCTTAATTTTTATCCGTTTTTATTCTTGCTTAGAACATCTTGTCGGGATACTGTCCGTCTTCGTGCAGTTTGGCGAGCTTGGCCACCACTTCGGGACGGTCTTCGGGATAGGTTACGCCGAACCACTTTGATGTGGTGTCAAGCACCTCGCAGGTGGCCTTTCCGGTCTTGATGAGATGGTCCACCATCAGAGGAATGAAGAATTCGCTCTTGAGATTCTCCTGGTTCTTGGGGTCAGAGAGGAAATCGATGAAATAAGCCTTTGAGTGCTCAAAATAGTCGGGAGTGAATCCCCAGAAGTTCATGCTTACGGGAGTGGTGTCGGGGATGCTTACCCATTCGCCGTTCTCGTCGAGATACTGAACCACGCCATCGTGACGCTCAATCTTGGTACGTTCAACCACGCTTGTCAGCAAGTGGGTCTCTGCATCGTTCTCGCAGATACCGCGGCTAACGGTACCGCTTTCAGACAGTGTGTTGTCCACACGGAAACCCACCATGGCATACTTGCCGGTGCTGCCCTCGGGCAGTTCAGACAGGAACTTGCCCATTACCTGGAATGCGTCGCGGTCATAGAAGTCGTCGCAGTTCAGTACGGCAAAGGGTTTCTTGATGACTTCGGCGCCCATCATCACCGCATGGTTTGTTCCCCAGGGCTTTTCTCTTCCTTCGGGCACGGTGAAGCCTTCGGGCAGTGCGTCAATGGCCTGGAAACAAAGTTCGCAAGGCACATGACCTTCGTATTTGCTGAGAATCTGTGTGCGGAACTGCTCTTCGAAATCGCGGCGGATAACCCATACGATTTTTCCGAATCCGGCCTGAATGGCATCGTAAATGCTGTAGTCCATAATACTCTGACCCTGAGGTCCCAGTGTGTCCAACTGCTTCAAGCCACCGTAACGGCTGCCCATTCCCGCAGCCAGGAGAAATAATGTAGGTTTCATGTACAAATGGTTTTATGATTTGTTTAAATGTTAAATTTGTGCAAATATACAGTTTTTTTTTCAAATACTTTCTTATATCGCTTTAAAATTGACGTTGTGGCATTTTTTGTTCGGACTTTATATTTATAACTTTGGCTTGCAGTGGCATCTGCGCACAGATTTAGATATGCCAGGCTTGAATAATATAATAATGAAGGCAAGTTCTGATTAACGATAGTTGGTGCAGACTCGAGTCTGCACCAACATGAACGCAATCATTCTCTTTCTGACAAAGTTGAGTTCTATTTGAAAACTTCTTCTCATTTCATTTTCTCCAACAGCCGGGCAAGGCCTTCCAGGTCTATTGGGTCGGCATTTACGTCGAGGAGTGTGCCGTCTCGGTCTATGAGCTTGTAAGTGGGGAATGCGTTCACGCCCAGGAAATTCTCTATGGCGCTTTGCTGTGCTTTGGGTAGATTGTAATGCACCACGTTTTCGCCCTCTACATTGTACATCTTTATCACGTTCTTCCAACTCGCATCGCTGCTGTTGTTGGCAAGGTAGAGGAATATGATGTCATATTTCTTCAAACGTTCGTATTCCTTCTGGCTTTCCGCAAGGGCGGCCTTGCATGGTCCGCACCATGTGCCCCAGATGTCCAGCAGAATGATTTTGCCCTTGTAAGGTTCTATGATTTTGCGCAGAATCTTCTCGCCATCGCTTAGGTTCGCCACGTCTTCTGCCGATTTCAGACTTGGCGATTTGGAGATGTCTCTGCGCTCAAGGGCAAGATACTTTTCATGCTCAGCCTGCACTAATGCCTTTGCTTCGGCCATGGATACGTTCTTTTCCAGAAACTGCATGGTGTATTCGTTCAGCGGTTTGCGCTCACCATCAATTATTCTGAGCAGTTCGCGGGTGATGATGATGTCGCGTAACTCTTTGTCGCAACCCAGCGAGTCCACAATGTTTAGTGTGTTGTATAGACCAACCAACTGAGCTTCCTCTTTAAGCACCTTTTTAATGTCTTCACGTTCCGCAATGGGGGTGAATTGTGCCTCTATATCTTTCCATTTCGGCTCTTCTATTGCCTTTATATAGGCTTCACCACCATCATTGAGCATAATCTCCAAATTTTTTCTGTATTCCTTGTCAAAGCGCTTTGCAATAGCCAGCTCTTCATCGCTGATATTGATTCGTCCCTCTTCCCGACACCTGCGTAGCAAGGGTTCATTTTCAATTAGTCTTACATAACCTTTAGGGCTCTTGATGGCATAACGATTTGTAACCAATTCACTTGTAAAGTCTTGCAAAAAGGTTGAGAACTCCCTGTAAAGTGTATAGGGTTGTTTGCGTTGCTGCCAATGCTGACGGGTAACGTAGCTGAGGTATTCCTCTGGGCAGGAACGGTCTTTCATCCCGTAACGAGCCTGCATCAGTTCTCGCCCTTCCTCAGTGTTGTAGAGGCCGGTAAGGTAGTTGACGTAACGGTCTGATAGAGTGGGGTGAGCTGCTTTCACCTTTTCCAGTTCTCCCATCAGATGTTCCTTATGCTTCTTCATGCTTTCCAAATAATTCATGGCGGCTTCCTTGTCCATGTCACGGCCGTAGCTTCTGTTTAGCCATCCGATTGGAAACGCCAGTGTTTCGTTCTGCAGTCGGCAGTCCTTTCCCATGAAAAGTTTGTGCCCGGCCTTATAGTCATACAGCATGAAGTAGGTTTCGCCCGGTTCAAAAAGGGTGCGGATGAAGGTGCGGTCCCAATCGAAAAACACTTCGGATGAGTTGCGCAATGGAATCTTTATTACAAAGCGTCCAAGTGAGTCCATCTTGCCGTAGTTGGAAATTATTTTGTTCATTCCATATATGAAGATGTCATAGTGATTGACCTTATATTCGTTTCCTTTCTCTTTCATCCCTTCCGGCATGTCCTTCAGCCATCCGATGAAGGTTACGGTGTCTGTCTGGTAGTGGGTGTCCTTGAATGATGTGCGGGTGTCCTTTGTGGGATAGTCGGGCAGGGTGATGGAGGTGATGATGTTATATTCCCCCTCGCTGCCGTTGATGGTAAGTTGGCGCTTGCCGTTTTTGCATTTGTCCACGTTTACGCAGATTTCCTTTCCCTCGTTCTCCAATACAATGGTGTACTTGTCGCCTTTCTGCAGTCTTTCCTTATAGTTCCAGAAACGGCAGTCGTATATGGCGAAGTCTTCGTAGAAACCTATTTCCCATTCGCCCGTCTGGGTGTTGCGCCAGTTGGAGGGGAAGAGTTGTTCCGCTCTGGTCGCAGCGCTTTCTATTCCTAAGATGCGGAAGGCGCCTGGCCCGTCGCCCTCAATGAAGTCGAAACGTTTGGTTTTCTTCGGTAAGGGTTCAAAATGGAACACCAGATTGGCCTGGTTGTGGTCGGTCAGATGTACTTCCTTGTCCAGTTCCATTCCGTCGCACCTTTTCAACGCATATCGTTTACCGTCTGCCAGCAGATAGGTGTCCGAGGTAAATTTAACCCATTGCTCGGGACGCAAAGAAACGCGCATCATAATGCGGGTCTCGTCTTTGGCAAATTCCACACGGGTGATTTCAAGAAGTACACGGAAGTATCCTTCAATCTCTGTGTTCACCTCTGTGGCAGGACTTTCCCAAACCTGTGCTTTCTTGGATGAACCATTGTTGTACGCATGTGCCTGTGTCATGGCAATACCAAGCAAGCAGGCGAGAATCAAAATTCTTTTTTTCATGATTGTTGTTGTTCGTGTTAATTTTTGATTTCCGCTTGCAAAGTTATGATCTGTCCTCAAAATTAACAAAAAATATATTCAACAATACTCAACAAATTGAAATCCGTATTGATCTCCAGTAAAATACAATATTTCGACAAGCGTTCAACAAAACTCAACAAACGGTTCTTTAAAGCTCTTTTATGCGTTGGTCGAACATTTTTGCTCCGCCCTCGTTTGTGTGGAATACCTTTTCCAATAGGCGTTTTCGCATGGTAGACATATATGATTGGCTTAGTCCTGTGAGATAACCAATGTCCGAAAGGTCGCAGTTCAGTTTTGTAAGGACACATACCTGGTATTCCGTTTCAGTGGTCACCTTTCTTATCTCCACCAGTTTGGGACAGAAATTTTCCATCAAAGGATAAAGCGCATGCCAGTCACCGTATGAGGGATGCTCTTTCCTTTCATGTCCCATTTCAAGGATTCGTTTTACTTCCGGTTGTTGTTGAAGGGCGTTCAGGTCGCGCATTTGGGAATGGGTGTCTTTTTCCTTGCGGTATGTTTCTAACTCTTCTTCCAGAACGGCCACTGTCTGTTGTAGTTGTTCGTTCTTTTGGTAGTCTTTTTGATGTATGGCTTCTGACCCTTTCAGTTTCTTCCACCATAAAAGCAGAAAAAGGCCACCAAGTGCAACCACTGCCGCAATTACCCCAATAATCCATTTGTGTGGCAGCACGGGTGCCGTAGTGGATTTAATTTCAACGCGTGGATTTATGGAGTGAAACATGGGGTACTCATTATTAGGATACATCTCTTGTTTCGCTTTTATGAGTTCTTTTGCATAGGGGATGGATACGTTCTCTTCAAGAAACTGCAATGTGGTTTCGTCAAACCTCCGATGGAATAAGTCCATCGTTTGGCTGAGTAACATTGTGGTAATGATGTCCCTCAAAATCTTGTCTCCCCCCAAAGAATCCACAATGGCAAGTGTCTGATTGACGGCCTCCAACGGTTCACTTGAAGAGAATGCCCTATTTGTGCCATGTTTTTGCAATATCTGTTCGCTTGTAAAGTCCATTACAAAATTTCGAAAGTTGTTGTAAAGCGTATAGGGCTGGCTAAGCTTACTCCAGTGCTGACGGGTAACATAGTCAAGGTATTCCTTTGGGCAAGAACGGTCTTTCATCCCGTAACGAGCCTGCATCAGTTGAAAACCTTCACCGAGATTGTAATGGCCAGTAAGGTAGTTGATGTAGCGTTGCGAAATAGTGGGATGCATTTTCTCTACCTTTCCCAGTTCTCTCATCAGGAGTTCTTTCTCTTTTTTCAAATTCTTCAAAAGTTTCATGGCGGCATCCTTGTCAATGTCGCGGTCAAAATTTGAAGGCAGCCACCCAATTGGGTAGGCCAGTATTTCGTTTTGCAGACGGCAGTCCTTTCCCATGAAAAGTTTTTGCCCCCTCTTGAAGTCGTACAAAAGGAAATAGCTTTCCCCCGGTTCAAAGAGGGTATGGATGAAGGTGCGTCCCCAGTCAAAGAACACTTCTGTGGAATTGAGTAAGGGAATCTTTATGACAAAACGTCCCAAAGAATCCGTCTTGCCGGAAATGGTAACATAGTAGTGAAAGTAACTTTCAAAGATGTTACTGAAGGTTGTCTTATAAAATTCGTCGCCGTTTTTCTTTATGCTTTCCGGCATGTCCTTCAGCCATCCGACGAAGGTGACGGTGTCTGTCCGGTAGTGCGTGTCCTTGAATGATGTGCGGGTGTCCTTTGTGGGATAGTCGGGCAGGGTGATGGAGGTGATGATGTTATATTCTCCCTCGCTGCCGTCGATGGTAAGTTGGCGCTTGCCGTTTTTGCATTTGTCCACGTTTACGCAGATTTCCCTCCCTTCGTTCTCCAATACTATGGTGTATTTGTCGCCCTTCTGCTGCTTCTCCTTATAGTTCCAGAAACGGCAGTCGTATATGGCGAAGTCTTCGTAGAAACCTATTTCCCATTCGCCCGTCTGGGTGTTGCGCCAGTTGGAGGGGAAGAGTTGTTCGGCTCTGGTCGCAGCGCTTTCTATTCCTAAGATGCGGAAGGCGACTGGCCCGTCGCCCTCAATGAAGTCGAAACGTTTGGTTTTCTTCGGTAAGGGTTCAAAGTGGAAGACCAGATTGGCTTGTCCGTTCTCTGTAAGGTAAACTTCCTTGTCCAGATCCATCCCTTCACAACTTTTCAGGGCATAGCGTTTTCCGTCGGCCAGCAGATAGGTGTCCGAGGTAAATTTAACCCATTCCTCGGGACGCAAGGCAACGCGCATCATAATGCGTGTCTCTTCCTTGGCAAATTCCACACGGGTTATTTCAAGAAGAACGCGGAAGTATCCTTCAATCTCTGTGTTCACCTCTGTGGCAGGATATTCCCAGACCTCTTGGCTTGGACTATTGTTGCGCATGCAAGCCTGTACTGCAACAATACTAAGCAAGCAGGCGAGAATCAATATGTTTTTCTTCATGTTCTTCAGAATAATGCCGAATTTCAATTTCATTATGCAAATTTACATAAAAATTAGGAATAAACGTTGGGCGGCTAACAATAAACTCTGATTTTTAGAAGCTGTTTAAATTTATATCGTTAAGTTTTCTGTGAGGTATGGTCGGGATGAGGAGAGGACAATATAGTTCTTGTCCGATGATTTTTGAGGATGAGGGTTGCCGTTCCCCGTCTTCCAGACGGCATTTGAGTAGTGAGCAGTGAGTAGTGAGCTTTGAGTTTATTCTGAACTTCTATATAACAAAAGACGACACTCCAGAGTTGATGGTCATGCTGAACTCGTTTCAGCATCTGTCCGCGGTGAAGTATTAATATTGGCTCGCAGTGAGATCCTGAAACAAGTTCAGGATGACATTTGGAGTCATTTGTTATTTATACTCTCATTTTGGGGAAGCCAATTCAATACTTATGTTCTTTTGTCAAAAACACTCACAACTCATTACTCATCGCTCATCGCTCAAAGGCTCAAGGGCGTCTGGAAGACGCGAAGCCCGATGGGCGAATAGCCGCGGGTTTTTAAACCCGTGGAATAATTGACAAGACAAAGAAATTGCGTCTGGAAGACGCGGAACGG
>JAFYQQ010000045.1 GCA_017559845.1 Bacteroidaceae bacterium
CTTCTGATAGGGCAACAACTTTGCAAGAGCAGCCTTGCGTCCTTCTGCATTCTGAGCAAGAATCATTTCACGCATGGCAACAATCTTTTCTGCCTCGAAGAACATGTGCTCGGTACGGCAAAGACCAATACCTACGGCACCGAAGTTGCGGGCAACCTGAGCATCGTGGGGAGTGTCAGCATTGGTACGAACTGCCAACTTGGTGTACTTCTCGCACAGAGCCATCAATTCTGCGAAGTCGCCAGACAACTCAGCAGCCTTGGTCTGAACCTGTCCTGCGTAGATTTCACCAGTTGTACCGTTAATTGAGATATAGTCGCCTTCCTTCAGCACAACTCCTTCAATTTCTACAGTACGTGCCTTATAGTCGATATTTAATGCACCTGCACCAGAAACGCAGCACTTACCCATACCACGGGCAACAACGGCAGCGTGAGAGGTCATACCACCGCGTGCGGTGAGGATACCCTCAGCAACAGCCATACCGGCGAGGTCTTCGGGAGAGGTTTCGATACGAACCATAACAACCTTCTTTCCGTCTTCTGCCCAAGCGGCAGCATCATCGGCGAAGAATACAATCTGACCAGTGGCGGCACCGGGAGATGCGGGCAGACCGCGGGTGAGTACCTTGGCACTTGCCAAAGCAGCCTTGTCAAATACGGGGTGAAGCAGTTCATCCAACTTGTTGGGCTCGCAACGCTGCAGAGCGGTCTTTTCGTCGATAAGTCCTTCACGCAACAGGTCCATAGCAATCTTCACCATGGCAGAACCGGTACGCTTTCCGTTACGGGTCTGCAAGAACCACAGCTTGCCTTCCTGTACGGTGAACTCCATGTCCTGCATATCGCGGTAGTGGTTCTCCAACTTGTTCTGGAGCATATCCAACTCCTTGTAGATTTCGGGCATAGCCTCTTCCATAGAAGGATACTTGGCCACACGCTCTTCTTCAGAGATTCCGGCACGTTCTGCCCAACGCTGAGAACCAATCTTGGTAATCTGCTGGGGTGTGCGGATACCGGCAACCACGTCTTCGCCCTGAGCGTTGATGAGGTATTCGCCATTGAAGAGGTTTTCACCGTTTCCAGCATCGCGGCTGAAGCATACACCAGTAGCAGAGGTATCACCCATGTTACCGAATACCATTGCCTGTACGTTAACAGCAGTTCCCCACTCGGCGGGAATTCCTTCCATCTTACGGTAAAGGATGGCACGGTCGTTCATCCAGCTATCAAATACGGCGCAGATAGCACCCCACAGCTGTTCGTATGAATCGTTGGGGAAGTTCTTACCGGTCTGCTCCTTAACAGCAGCCTTGAATTTCTTCACCAATTCTTTCAGGTCTTCAACCTCGAGTTCATTATCAAGCTTGACACCCTTGGCTTCCTTCACTTCTTCAATGATGGCTTCAAACGGATCAATGTCTTCCTTATTCACAGGCTTCATGCCGAGAACGACGTCGCCATACATCTGAACGAAACGACGGTAAGAGTCCCATGCAAAACGTGCGTTACCAGTCTTGCGAATCATACCTTCCACAACCTCATCATTCAAACCGAGGTTCAAGATGGTATCCATCATACCGGGCATTGAAGCGCGAGCACCAGAACGTACAGAAACCAAAAGGGGATTCTCAACATCACCGAACTTTGAGTTCATGAGGTTCTCGATGTTCTCAACTGCCTTGAGCACGTCTTCCTTCAACAGTTCTACAACCTTATCCTTTCCAACTTCATAATATTCGTTGCAAACGTCTGTTGTGATGGTAAAACCGGGAGGAACGGGCACTCCAATCAAGTTCATCTCGGCAAGGTTAGCACCCTTGCCACCAAGCAGATTTCTCATGTCTGCTTTTCCTTCAGCCAAACCGTTACCGAAGGTGTAAACTCTTTTTTGACTCATTTCGAAAAATTATAAAATTACTATAATAAGTTAATACTAAATTTTTTGATGCGTTTTCACGGTCATGCAAAATTAACAAAAATTCCTTTTTTTGCCAAATTATACGCTCTAAAAAGTGTATTATTATTGATAAATTGTGTAATTTTGCCGAAAAGTAACAAACACAACAGATATTGTATATGTCAAGAAAGAAAAAAGCTCTACCCCTTTTCGAAGCCGTGGAAATCACTCAAGTGGCAGCAGAAGGTAAAGCGCTGGTGCGTATAAATGACCTGGTAGTATTCGTTCCCTATGTGGTTCCGGGCGATGTGGTGGACCTTCAGCTCACACGAAAAAAACATAGCTATGCCGAAGCGGTGGCTGTAAAATTCCACAAATATAGCGAGCGCAGGACTAGCGCTTTCTGCCCTCATTTCGGAGTGTGCGGCGGATGCAAGTGGCAGATTCTCCCCTATGAAGACCAGATTGCATACAAGCAACAGCAAGTAATGGACCAACTGACACGCATCGGCAAGGTTGAACTGTCCGAATGCTCCCCCATCCTGGGTTCCGCAAAGACGCAGGCTTACCGAAACAAGGTGGAATTCGGATTTGCCAACAAACGATGGCTCACATCAGAAGAAATTGCCAGTGGCGTACGCTACGAACACCCAGAAGCCGTGGGTTACCACACCTCGGGTTCGTTTGACAAGATTCTTCCCATTGAGGAATGCCATCTGATGGACGATGTGAACAACACCATCCGAAACGGCATTCGTGACTATGCATACGAAAACGGACTTTCTTTCTATGACCAGCGTGAACACACAGGCCTGCTTCGTGGCATGATGTTACGTCTTAGCAACACCGGCGAGCTGATGCTGTTAATGCAGTTCTGCATCATGGACGATAAGGAGCAGCAACAGGCTGATGCCATGCTGCAATGGATTAGCGACAATTACAAACAGATAAGCAGCCTGCTTTGGGTGAACAACCAAAAGTTCAACGACACCTTTGGCGACTTGCCCGTACACTGCTTCCGTGGAACAGACCACATATTCTTGGAAATGGAAGGACTGCGTTTCAAAGTAGGCCCGAAGAGTTTCTACCAGACCAACACCGACCAGGCATACGAGCTGTACAAGGTTGCACGCAACTTTGCCGGACTAACCGGAAACGAACTGGTTTACGACCTGTATACAGGAACCGGCACCATTGCCAACTTTGTATCGCGCCAAGCACGCCAGGTAATCGGTATTGAATATGTACCCGAAGCCATTGAGGACGCCAAGGTAAACAGCGAGATCAACAACATACATAACACGCTGTTTTACGCAGCTGATATGAAAGACATTCTAAACCAAGACTTCATCATGCGTCACGGTGCTCCCGATGTCATCATCACAGACCCACCAAGAGCAGGAATGCATAAGGACGTGATAGACGCCATTCTGTTTGCCAACGCACGAAAAATTGTATATGTAAGTTGCAACCCCTCCACCCAGGCAAGAGACATTCAACTGCTGGATACCAACTATCGCGTGACTCGCATACAGCCCGTAGACATGTTCCCGCACACCCAACACGTAGAGAACGTCGTGCTTCTGGAACGCCGCGAAGATTAACCCAATATTTCTTCACCAATTACCAACACATTCTGTCTTATGAACAAGAACTTCGGATTCGTCAAGGTGGCAACCGCCGTACCTCATGTACGCGTTGCAGACTGTAGCTATAACTTGCAGCAAATGCTTGACCTCATCGCACAGGCCGAAGAGGAACGTGCGGCGGTAGTCTGCTTCCCCGAACTCAGCGTAACGGCATATACTTGCCTGGACCTCTTCAACCAGCAAGTGCTGCTGGAGGCAGCCGAACAGGCCGTGAAAGACCTGCTCTCCTATAGCACGGGGACAGATACAATTATTATCGTGGGAACCCCTGTGACACACGCCTGCACGGTGCTCGATTGCGCCGCCGTGATACAGGACGGAAAACTCCTCGGACTGGTGGGCAAGAAGCATCTCTGCACCCATGACGGATGCTCAGAAAACCGTTGGTTCACATCCGTTGATGAAGTTCCTGAAGGCCGCATTTGTTTCGCCGGCCAACAAACAGAATTGTGCGCCAGCCAAGTCTTCCGCACTCGACAATTTACTTTCGGCGTGGAAATAGGCCATGATCTTTGGTCGCCCATCCCTCCCAGCACACAGCTTTGCATGAGAGGCGCGGAAATCATTTTCAACCTGAGCGCAGACAACGCGCAAAGCGGAAAGGACGCATACATACAACAGCTTGCGGCGCAGCAAAGTGCCCGATGCCATGCCGCCTATGTGCTTTCCGGTTGCGGTTATGGCGAAAGCACACAGGACATGGTTTTCCCCGGACGAACGCTTATTTTCGAAAACGGCAAACTGCTTGCACAGGGTAAAAAATTCGGCATGGAACCCCAATTAATTTGCACGGAAATTGATGTAGAGTTCATAAGAAACATGCGAAGAAACAACAAGACCTTTACTTCATCGTCCGCTGTTTATCGCACTGAGAACGTGAAGGAAACGCAGATTGACAAGATTATTGAATTCAGCGCAAAAGAGAGCCGTCTGACCCGTCCCGTAGACGCACAGCCCTTCATTCCGCAAGGAGCATTGCTGGACGAAAGGTGCGAAGAAATTTTCCGCATCCAGGCTCTCGGGCTGGCTCGCCGAGTGGAACACACCCGAGCCAAAAGTATGGTCATTGGCATCAGCGGCGGACTGGACAGCACGCTGGCGCTTCTGGTATGCGCACAAGCCTGCGACATGCTCCAGATGCCACGCCAAACGATTGTGGGCGTCACCATGCCCGGATTCGGCACCACTGACCGCACTTACACCAACGCGCTCGAACTGATGAAAGGCCTGGGCATCACCATGCGTGAGATTCCCATCAGAGAAGCATGTCTGCAACATTTCAGCGACATTGGCCACGATGTGTCCGTGCATGACATCACCTACGAGAACAGCCAGGCACGCGAACGCACACAAATTCTGATGGACGTGGCCAACCAGTCATCAGGGTTCGTTGTCGGCACCGGCGACCTCAGCGAACTGGCGCTCGGATGGGCCACCTACAACGGCGACCACATGAGCATGTACGGCGTAAACGCTTCTGTGCCCAAAACCTTTGTGCGCCACCTTGTCACATGGATTGCGGGACAGGAAGCCTACAAATCCGTGCGCGCCGCACTGCTGGACATTGTGGACACCCCCATCAGCCCCGAACTGATTCCCGCAGACGAGGCGGGAAACATCAAGCAGAAGACCGAAGACCTTGTGGGACCATACGAGCTGCACGACTTCTTCCTGTACAATCTCCTGCGCCTCGGATTCGGTCCGGCCAAAGTCATGTATCTGGCACGCCACGCTTTTGACGGACAATATACAGACGACGTGATTCGCCACTGGCTGCAAACCTTCTGCCGCCGATTCTTCCAACAGCAGTTCAAGCGCTCCTGCCTGCCCGACGGGCCGAAGGTAGGAAGCTGCTCGCTCAGCCCCAGAGGCGACTGGCAGATGCCATCGGACGCCATGGGAACATTATGGCAAGAGCAGGCAGCAGACAGATAGTCAAAACCAGCAAACAAGCAACGGCCACCACCAAAACGGTCGGAAAGATACTTTCCACGAGCAAGGACAGTGTTTTTCCGGCCGTAATTTTTTGTTTTCGGAAAAACACACTGCCAAACAACGTGAAAAATGGATTTTACAAATGTAAAATCCATTTTTCAACCCCTTTAAGGGATGTTCTAAAAATTATGTCGCGTTGATTTTCGTTCTATTTACTTGTGTGCTTTTGTATGTAGAAGAAGAAACATAGCGAGCTATGTGACTGATGAAACTTGACAAAATGACACAGGTAAAAGACGAAAAGCGGCCGAAACTGAGAACAGCAGAATAGGTAAAACTTAAAATCAGAATTTTTAGAACGTCCCTTTATATCTTAATCGTAAGGATTTCGTTGATATTTGTAAGGTAATCGGGGCTGCGGAATTCGCTTTTCACATGCCAGTCGCGTTTCTGGCTGTCCTCCACCACCAGGCTGACGGTTTTCGGGCCGTAGCGGCAGTTCAGAGCGTCGATAGCCATCATCAGCGCCATGCGTTGCGGGCGATTGGGGATGGAGTCGAACAAATCCTGCTGCACGGAATCGGAAGGGCTGATTCGTCCAAGCACAACGCCGGTCTTCTTGTATTGTATGCCCGGCTTGTACATCCGCTCCAGCATCCTCAGGGCAGACGCCGTGATTTCCAGGCTGTCAGATGTGGGCGTAATGAAAAAGGCGGTGTCTGCGTTTTCGTATTGCTTCTGGTCGTCGCGGAAACGGTTGCTGCAAAGGAACACCGTGACGGAAGAGGCCACCGCCTGCTGGGCGCGGAGCTTGTTGGCGCAACTGAACGCAAAGCTGGCTACGGATGCCTTGAGAGAAGCCAAGTCCTCTACGTTCCGGGCGAAGCTGTGGCTGGTGCAGATGCTCTGGTTGCGCACCACCTCCGAGGTGTCTATGCAAGGAACGCCGTTCAGTTCCAGCCAGGTGCAGTATCCGTTCTTCTGCAAATGCGACTTCACCCAGGAAGCGCTCTTGTCGGCAAGCGCAAGCGGAGTAGGCACGCCATAAAGGTTCAGTTTCTCTCTCATGCGGCGCCCAATGCCCCATATATCCGAAAGCGGGAGCATCGACAAGGCCTTCCGTCGCTTTTCTTCGGTGTCAATCATACACACGCCCTGGTATCCGGCATACCGCTTTGCAAAAAGGCTTCCCGCCTTGGCCAACGTCTTGGTAGGCGCAATGCCGACGCTCACGGGCATGTCCGTGTAAAGGGCAATTTTCCGCGCAATGCCGCGCATAAATTCGGCAAGGTCATAAAACCTTTCATATCCGTCCAGACAGCAGAAACTCTCATCAATGCTATAGTTTTCCACATGCGCCACCGATTTGCGCAGAATCTGCACAATGCGCCTACTCATGGCCGCATAAAGCCTCATGTTGCCCGAGAAAACCCTCACGTCGTTCCTGTCCACAATGTCCTTCACCTTGAACACAGGGTCGCCGCGGTGTATCCCAAGCGCCTTCGCCTCGGGGGTGAGCGCAACTACGCATCCGTCGTTGCTGGAAAGCACACATACGGGCTTGCCGGAAAGTCCGGGATGGAAAACCTTCTCCACCGCACAGAAGAAACTGTTACAATCTACCAAAGCATACATAGTTCGTCTCGCTCCCTAACTCCTCATTCCGAAGGCTTGTGAATAATATAGGTAACCGTTCCCCAGATGCTGAACTCGTCTTCTGCGGTCACTCTGATTTTCGGAAAATCGGGATTGGCAGGCACAAGAAAGCCCACTCCGTCCCTCATGACAAAATGCTTGAGGGTATATTCGCCGTTGAATTCGCAGACCGCCACCTGCTTTTCCGTGGGGTTACGGTTGCTCTTGTCCACAATGACAATATCGCCCGAGCGGATTCCGGCATCCCTCATCGAATGGCCCTCCACACGGATAAGATAAGACGATTCGGGATGCGGACAGAGCATGCGCAGCAGGTCTATGTCCTGCGCGCGTTCATCGTTGTCAAGCGGCACGGGGAATCCGGCCACAATCCCAATATCAAAGAACGGAAGGCTGGCTTTTTTCAGTCGGGATGCCGGAAACACACTTCCCCACTCCAGTCGAGGCAAATCCTCCAGCATGACCCTCTGTATGCAGGACTTTATAAAATCGGTCTTGTTCTCTTGCCCTTCTATAAACTCCGCCATGGCATCAGAAGCCCTGAAAGTGAACAGCCTGCTGTCTGTACGGGGTCTGCCAGCACCTTTTCGAGCTCCACCCCTCCTTTTCTTGCTTTCATCATCCATAATCTCACCTTTTTGCTTTTACAAGGCAAAATTACACATTATTTTTGATATTCGTAATACATTTATCAAACAAAAAGCGGAAGAAACATCTACTTTTAAGAAAAGACAATGGAAACGCGGACAAATCAATGAAAATCCACAACGCCACAAAAGGCTTCGAAGGATTTCTCTATGCGCGAGAGTTCGAAAGGCTGCAAACGCAGGGAAAAGGTGCCCTTCAATTCTTCAAGACCATAGATGGACTTAATGAGGCTTGCCACATTGAAGGAAAGTGAATCGCCTCGGGAGATAATAAAATATCCCACGCGTAGGAGAAAAGCTCGGTCCTGTTCCACATAATGCAGGGACTGAAGCAAGACAAAAGCCGTAACTTTGTTGAACGACTTCAGCAGGAAGGGAATCCAGGAAGACATCTCGTCGTAGCCCAAAACTGCAAACAAATGACGGACAGATTGTACTTGTTCCAACACTGGAAGCAGGGTCTGCACAGTCTTCTGCGCGTCAATAGGCGATGACTTCAGCTCCATGGCAGCATCGCTGAACCCCTGGTCATAGAGAGAAAAGCGTTCTTGCTTCATGCCTTCTATAAAAGACTTCAGCATGGTTACCAGAAATGCTTTAGAATCATAACGGACAAGGACAATGAAAAGTTTCCAAAAAGAATCTGGCTGCAATGAAACCCCTATTCGCTCGCCCAAAACATAGCCGGCCGTGCGGTATTGCGAGTTGGAAAGTTCATCAAGAAATGCTGTAAGTCCAACATAATCCTTCTGTTCAACAAGCTGTGATAACTTTTTGAACAATACGGAGTTGAAATGTACGTCTTTTCCCATGTGCCTTACTGATAAAAATAAAAGCGAAACCGAGGTTTCGCTTCTTCTTGAGCCTCTTGTCGGATTCGAACCAACGACCCCGAGATTACAAATCACGTGCTCTGGCCAACTGAGCTAAAGAGGCGGGTGGGAAAGCTACCTGCATCGCGCCGCTACAACCAAGTACCCTTGCTGCGATCAAGCCCTGGGGGATTCCGAGGGAGCATGCCGTACAGGACTTTCCCGTTTTTGCGCTGCAAAGGTAATACATTTCATTGATTCGGACAAATATTTACTCGATTTTTTCTTCCGTTATGATTTTATTGCTCGCGAACTTTATTTATATATAAAAAAGGCGTAAATTTGCGTGATTTTTTACACTGACATAGATGACAAATGCTATATTTGACCGCAGCCACGCCTTGGCCATCGCCTCACAGAACGGAATTCGTTTGGGAGTGATGTGGCTTGCCAGTTTCGGCTGCACCATGTATGCCATGGATGTTCCATTTTTGGGAACGCTGGGCAACTTTCTCGGTCTTTTTTCCATTCTGATGGGTTCCCGTATGATACGTGCATACCGCATCAAGACATACAATCTCTCGTGGCTGCAAAGTCTTTGGTTTGCACTCACATGCTTTCTCAATGCAGCATTGATTACCACATTGGGACAATACATATACTTTGCGTTCTTGGACAAAGGACATTTTCTGAACACCATCAGCACGCTTTTCCAGAACCCGTTGTATGCCGAATCAATGAAACAGAACTTTCCGGAAATCAGTACAGACACTATGTTGGAAACATTGGCGGCAATGGATACCAGGGCCATCATTGTACAGCTCCTGTTCATGAACGTCATGGCCACCGGCATCTGCGCCCTGCTGAGCTCCCTTTTCGGAGGTTTGGGAAAGACCAATTCACAACCAGAAGTAAAATCATAGAACAAACACTATAGACAACACAATGGACATTTCAGTTGTAATCCCCCTATACAATGAAGACGAGTCACTTCCTGAATTATTCTCGTGGATAAAGCGGGTAATGGAAGAAAACAACTTCACATACGAGGTAATATTTGTAAACGACGGCAGCACGGACCGTTCCTGGGAAGTAATAAACAGTCTGCACGACAAGAATCCGGAAACGGTTCATGGCATAAAATTCAGACGCAATTATGGAAAAAGTCCTGCACTTTATTGTGGATTTGAGCGTGCAAAAGGCGATGTGGTGATAACCATGGACGCCGATTTGCAGGACTCGCCCGAAGAGATTCCCGAACTGTACCGCATGATAACCCAGGACGGATACGACCTGGTAAGCGGATACAAGCAGAAGCGCTACGACCCGCTTTCAAAGACCATCCCTACAAAGTTGTTCAACGCCACGGCAAGAAAAGTGAGCGGCATACACAACCTACACGATTTCAACTGCGGTCTTAAAGCCTATAGGAACAATGTCATCAAGAACATTGAAGTATACGGCGAAATGCACCGCTACATCCCCTATCTGGCCAAGAACGCCGGATTCTGCAAAATAGGCGAAAAGACCGTACAGCACCAGGCACGCAAGTTCGGTAAATCCAAGTTTATGGGATTGAATCGTTTTGTCAATGGCTATCTGGACCTGCTGTCTTTGTGGTTCCTGGACAGTTTCGGACTGAAACCCATGCACGTTTTCGGCTTCATCGGCACGCTGATGTTTATCGTGGGATTCCTGAGTGTGGTTGTCGTGGGTGCAACCAAGCTCTATTATTTGAACAACGGATATGTACATCCATTGGTTACTGACAGTCCCTACTTTTATCTAGCACTCACCATGATGATTCTGGGCACACAATTGTTCGTGGCCGGATTCCTTGGCGAGCTCATCAGCCGCAACGCTCCCGAACGTAACAATTATCAAATAGAAAAAGAATTGTAATGCGCCGATTCACTCTACTCTTCACATGCCTTGCGCTTCTGGCTTCGTGTGACCAGGTAGACTGCACACTGGACAACAGTGTGAGCTATACCTGCAATTTCTATTCAGAAGGCAGCAAAGTAACACTAAACGATGTGATTACCGTTACCGCCTGCGGTACAGACTCCGTTCTGATAAACAAGATGCAAGGAGTGCCCGGAATAGAACTGCCCATGAGTTACTGGAACGAGCAGGACACACTGATACTGCACATCACGGGAAACGGCTACGAAATGAAAGATACAATCTGGGTAAAGAAAAACAACATACCCCATTTTGAATCGCCCGACTGCCCCACAAAAATGTTCCATTTCATCACCGAAGTGAACAGCACACACACTTTCATCGATTCGCTTTCACTGGTTAATCCTACTGTAAATTATGCTGATGTTGAAAATATCCAAATACATTTCCGTTCTGCTGATTAGTCTTGTGGCAACCACCGCCTATGCACAAACGCAACAAAATGAAGTTGCGAAAGAAGCGAAGGCTGTAGCCGACACGATAGCAGCAAACCAAAAGGACAAAAAGACTCCGTTCATATCTGGCGCAGCCATATCCATTGATGTATGTGGACTGGCAATGAAGGCTTTGGATTCGCGTTTTGCCAACATGGAAGCTTCCGCACGTCTCAATTTCAAGGAAAAATATTTCCCTATTTTTGAACTCGGTCTTGGAGACTGCACACGAGAAGGCGAAGAAAACAACAATGTATTCAGCACCACCGCACCCTATTTCAGAGTGGGAATGGACTACAACTTCAACAAGAAACACAACGGAAACCGCATGTTCGGTGGAATACGATACGCTTTTTCTTCCTTCAATTACAATTTCGAGAACCCGGACTTCACGGATGAGGCATGGGGCGTACATGACCCGCTTGTGCTGCACGACATAAAAGGCAAGGCACAATGGGCCGAAATCGTTTTTGGGGTTGAGACAAAATTGTGGAGCATCATTCGTCTGGGGTACAATGTACGATACAAAATGCGTATCAAGCAAAGCGGAAACAAATGGGGCGATCCTTGGTATATTCCTGGATTCGGACGTAATGGAGGATCCGCTTGGGGAGGTACCGTAAACCTGACTTTTGATGTGGGCAAGACCGCACGTAAGAACAAACCTAAACTTGCCATATGAGTACAATAGAAGTCTGGTGGATTGGCATAGCGTTGGCTATGGACTGCTTTGCGGTAAGTATCTCTATCGGTATCAGCGCACGGAAAGTTTTTCCGGTACTCATGCTCACCGCAATTTTGGCTTTCGGTCTTTTCCAAGGTGGTATGCTGTTGGGTGGATACGGAAGCGTTTTCTACTTTTCCAGCTATCTGACCATTGTTGGCAGATGGATATCTGTAGCGCTGCTTAGTTTTCTAGGTGGAAAAATGATATGGGACGACATACATCCAAAAGAGAACGAAGAAAAGCCCAATATGTTGAATTTCAAGAATATTCCCATACTTGCCATCGCAACCAGTATTGATGCAATGGCGGTTGGCGTATCGTTCACATTCTTACAAAATATAGATTGGCAGTTCATGATGTATGTGTTTGCTGTAGTCGCATTCTCTTCATCACTGCTTTCCGCACTCGGCATGGGAATTGGAATAATCATGGGAAAAAAACTGCATTTCCCCACATCTTTCATTGGCGGTGTCGTCCTGATTTCCATTGCCATTAAAATAGTCATAGAATATTTCACGGAAATTTAACAAACTAACATTTAAAGCAATGACAAGTAACAATAAGAAGACGCTTAAAAAGTGGCACATTCCCTTCCTGCTTTTCCTGATAATTGGAACATATATGGCACTTTCACGCAAAGGGGAAATTGAAAACGTTCCATATCAACATGCTGAAGGAGCCATTTTCGGTACCGTATATCACGCCGCATACCAATGTGACAGCAGTTTAAACGGGAAAATATTGAGCGAGTTGCAGGCCGTAGACCTGTCACTTTCCATGTTCAACCCCAACAGCACTATCAGCCAGATTAATTCGGGCAAAAGCAATGATACAGACTCGTTGCTGAGAACCATATTCCACATTGCACGTGAAGTAAGCCAAGCCACAGACGGAGCTTTTGACATAACGGTGGCTCCGCTTGTCAATGCCTGGGGATTCGGTTTCAAACACGGAGCTCTACCCGACTCGCTGCAGGTGGACAGCCTCAGACAACTGATCGGATGGAACCGCATCAGTCTTAAAGACAATAAATTCGTTCGTGAAGACCCCCGTATGGTCATAGACCTGAGCGCTGTGGCCAAAGGCTTTGGTTCAGATTGTGTGGCACAAATGTTCCATCGTCACGGCATTGAGAACTTCATGATTGAGATTGGAGGAGAAGTCGTTACCAGCGGATTAAGCCCCAAAGGAAAACCATGGCGCATTGGTGTAAACAAGCCCCAGGAAGATTCCACATCCACCAACAACGAATTGCAGACCATACTTCAAATGAAAGACTGCGCAATGGCCACCAGTGGAAACTACCGCAACTTCTACATAAATAATGGCAGAAAAATAGCCCATACCATTGACCCCAAGACCGGATACCCCGTGCAACATTCCATACTGAGCAGTACGGTCATTGCGCCCACTTGCGCCGTGGCAGACGCTTATGCCACCAGTTTCATGGTGCTGGGCCTTGAGAAATCTCTCCAGGTTTTGGACAAACACCCAGAATTGATGGGCTATTTTATCTTTGCTGACAAGGATGGAAATTACCAAGTATGGAAAAGTCCCGGCATTGAGGCACTCATTGCACAATAAATTATGTACGCCCAACTCACCCAACTACCCTTGCTGCAAGGTATGAACGCTACTGAAGTGGCACAGATACAAAAGCAAGCATTCATATACACAACCAGTTCTAACGTCCCGGTATGCTCACAGGGCGACATGTGCAACAAGCTTTTTTTTCTGTTGAAAGGAAGCGTAATGCGACACACATTATCACAGAACAAAGACTTTGAGTTTGAAGAGATGCTGCCTGCTCCTTGGGTCATGGAACCAGAATCGCTTTACGGGCTACATTGCATTTTCTCCAGCGATTACATCACAACGGAAAGCAGCACGATTATGACACTCACGAAGCCCGATTTGGCCAAACTCTTCACACGGAACGATATTTTCCGTATGAACTATTTGAACCTTCTTTCAGCGAACATACAGCACCAACACAATGTACAGATACATCCTTACACTTCATGCATAGCCACGCGAATGATTAGTTTTATCAATACACTTTCTACCGTATCGTACGGAAGCAAAACATTAAGGATAAAGATGGACGACCTTGCGGTATATATGAATGAAACCCGACTGAAGGTTTCACGCCTACTGAACCAATGGCAGGAACTGAACCTGATAACATTGCAACGTAAGGAAATTCATATTCCGCGATTGGAGAATCTCACTTTGCATGTAATGTCCTCCCATTATTAACCAAGATACCCCCCACAAATAAAACATTCTTGTATGAAAGCCACAAATCCTTTTGAAGAAA
Source organism: Bacteroidaceae bacterium (assembly GCA_017559845.1). Classification (GTDB taxonomy): domain Bacteria; phylum Bacteroidota; class Bacteroidia; order Bacteroidales; family Bacteroidaceae; genus Physcousia. Next base: position 14,045 of record JAFYQQ010000045.1, read on the forward strand.
TAAATTACGGCACACCCCATAATACCGTTCCCTTTGACCGCATCAGCCTGGAAGACTACGAGTCTGCCATGATGGAAGGAATGCGCCAGGAAGAGGAAGCCATAAACAAGATTATCGAAGACACGGACGAACCAACTTTCGAAAACGTCATAATGCCGGAAACCGACTGGTTACTGTCGCGCGCCACTACGGTTTTCTTTAATCTGACCAGTGCCCATACCAATGATGACATGGACGCGTTGGCACAAAAAATCACTCCGCTTCTGACTGCACACACAAACCGTATAACTCTCAACGAAAAGCTGTTCGAAAAAATCAAGTATGTCCATGAACACCAAGACGGCTTGGATGCAGAGCAGAAACGCCTCACCGAAAAGGTTTACAGTGGCTTTGAAAGGAACGGAGCCAATCTTTCTGGCAAAGACAAGGAAGAGTTCGCACGCATCACAACCGAACTTTCCACGCTCACATTGGATTTCAGCCAAAAACTGCTGAAAGAGATGAATGCCTACCAGCTGAATGTTACCGAAAAAGAACAGTTGGAAGGGCTACCGCAAAGACAGCTTGAGGCAGCGGAAATGGCAGCAAAAGAGGCAGGTATGGAAGGATGGCTCTTTACGCTGCATGCCCCCAGTTACATACCATTCATCACATACGCAGATAACCGCGAACTGCGCAAACAGATGTACATGGCACGGAACACACTGTGTCATCACGGCAATGAATTTGACAATACCGAAACCGTGGCACGCATTGTGGCGCTCCGCACACAGAAGGCACAACTCTTGGGTTATCCCACCTATGCCCAATATGCGCTCTCCCGCCGCATGGCACAGGATACACAGCACGTCTACGACCTGCTTGACACGTTGCTGGATGCCTGCCTGCCCACCGCTCAGGAACAAGTCAGAGAGGTTGAAGAACTGGCAAGAGAAATGGAAGGAAATGATTTTGTCCTCCAGCCATGGGACTTTGCTTACTACAGCCACAAACTCAAAGTCAAGTGCTTCAACGTAGACGAAGAACAACTGCGCCCCTATTTCCCGTTGGCACAGGTACAGGAAGGAATCTTTTCATTGGCACAAACGCTTTACGGCATCAGATTCAAGGCTAATGACCAGATTCCCGTATTCCACCCAGATGTCAAAGCCTATGAAGTCATTGACCGTGACGGTTCATTCCTGGCTGTGCTCTATACCGACTTTTTCCCCAGAGCCAGCAAGCAGGGCGGAGCCTGGATGACATCGTACCAGGAACAATACATAGAAAACGACGGCACAGACATACGACCGCACGTCAGCCTCACCGCCAATTTCACACCGCCCACAAAAGACAAGCCCAGCCTGCTTTCCTTGGACGAGGTTGAAACCTTTCTCCACGAATTCGGTCATTGTCTCCACGGCATATTCTCCAATGTACGCTACCGCAGCCTTAGCGGCACGAACGTATGGTGGGACTTTGTGGAACTCCCGTCGCAGATTATGGAGAACTTTGCCACCGAACCGAAGTTCCTGCACACCTTCGCACGCCATTACGACACAGGCGCGCCCATCCCCGACGAACTGGTTGACCGCATCGTACAGAGCCGCAAGTTCCAGGCTGCATACAACTGCATACGGCAAATCAGTTTTGGTCTGCTGGATATGGGATTCTACACCCGCCAGCAACCCATTGACGAACCGGTTGAGCAGTTTGAACAGAAGATGATGCAGCGCACGCGCCTGCTGCCCCACCCCCAGGGCTGCTGCATGGCTGTCCAGTTCTCCCACATCATGAGCGGCGGATATGCTGCCGGCTATTACAGCTACAAGTGGGCCGAGGTACTGGATGCCGACGCCTTTGCCGTGTTCCGCGAAGCAGGCATTTTTGACAAGGAAACCGCCCAACGTTTCCGCGACTGTATCCTGTCAAAGGGCGACACGTTACCGCCAATGGAACTCTATCGCCGCTTCCGTGGGAAAGACCCTCAGGTGGATGCCCTGCTGGAACGCACCGGCATCGCCAGCAACAAATAAAATACAATGTTTTTATTAAAGTAAAAAAGTACACGATACACATGGACAAGAAACAAGCAGAACTTGACAACCGATACCTGCGCATGGCATGTATTTGGAGCGAAAACAGCTATTGCACGCGCCGTCAGGTAGGAGCCCTGATTGTAAAGGACAAGATGATTATCAGCGACGGCTACAACGGCACCCCCTCGGGCTTTGAGAACATCTGCGAGGACGAAAACGACGTAACCTTCCCCTATGTGCTCCATGCCGAAGCAAATGCCATCACCAAGATTGCCCGGAGCGGCAACAACAGCCAGGACAGCACGCTGTATGTAACCGATTCCCCCTGTATTGAATGCGCCAAGCTAATCATCCAGGCGGGCATCAAGCGCGTTGTCTACAAGCGTGCCCACCGCCTCACGGACGGCGTTGACCTTCTGCTCAAAGCCGGCATTGAAGTTACGCACATGCCGTCCGAGGACGCACAGTAACCCCCTTCGTCATATCCTAAATCAAAAAAGACCTTTAGATGAACAACAAAAGACGCTTCACCCCGCTGCTCATGTGCCTATGTGTCGTGGGCGGCATACTCATCGGCACGCATTATGCCTACCGGTTCGGCGACCACACCATAAGCATAGCCTCCAGCGGTGGCAACAAGCTGAGCCAACTGCTGCAGCTCATAGACCAGAACTATGTGGACACGGTTGACATGACCGAACTGATAGAGGATGCCATGCCACAGATATTGAACGAGTTGGACCCACACAGCAGCTACATCCAGGCGAAGGATGCGGACGAGGCATCCGAAGAGCTGAAAGGCTCGTTCTCGGGCATCGGTGTCAGCTTCACCATACAGCAGGATACGGTCAATGTGATGTCCGTCATCCGCGGCGGGCCCGCAGAAAAGGTAGGCATATTGGCTGGCGACCGCATCGTCAGGGCAGATACCACACTGCTTGTAGGCATGAAGGACACTGAGGTAATGAAACGTCTGAAGGGTCCGAAAGACTCACCCGTCCGGCTGGGTATCAAGAGGCACGGCAACGACGAGCTGACATGGTTTACCGTGGTACGCGGCGACATCCCCGTGCAGAGCGTGGATGCCTCGTACATGATAAACGAGCACACGGGATACATCCAAATCAACAAGTTCGGCGAACAGACCTATGCCGAGATGCTGGTATCGCTTGCCGACCTTGCCATGAAGGGGATGAACAGCGTCGTCGTCGACCTGCGCGGCAACAGCGGCGGATACATGCATATCGCCATCCAGATGGCAAATGAGTTTCTGCAGCGCAACAGCCTGATAACCTATGTCGAAGGGCGTAACCTTCCGCGCGAGGAATACCGCAGCGACGGAAAGGGAAGTTTCCAGAAACTCCCCATCATCGTGCTTGTGGACGAAGGCAGCGCCAGTTCAAGCGAGATATTCGCCGGAGCCATACAAGACAACGACCGCGGCACAATCATTGGTCGTCGTACGTTTGGAAAAGGACTGGTACAGCAACCAATGGACTTCCGCGACGGCAGCCTGGTTCGCCTAACCATTGCACGCTACTATACCCCCAGCGGACGTTGCATCCAGAAGCCATATAAAAAGGGACATGGAGAAGAGTACGACATGGAACTGCTTGCGCGTTATGAGCGCGGCGAATTCTTCTCCCAGGACAGCATCCATCAGGGCGGGCCCGAATACAAGACACGGCTGGGACGCACCGTCTATGGCGGAGGAGGCATTATGCCCGATATCTTCATCGCCGAGGACACCACACACCTTACATCTTATTATAAAGAAGCCGTCATGACCGGTCTGCTCCGCCAGTTTGCGTTCACTTTCACTGACGAGCACCGCAAGGAACTGAACAAATGCGTAACCATGGAAGATGTGGTAAAATACCTGGACAAGCAAAACGTGTTGGACAAGTTCGCACGCTATGGCGAGAAGCACAAGCTGCGCCGCCGCAATCTGATGCTCAACCGCAGCCGCAAACTCTTCACCCGCAGTCTCTATGCCAACATCATCTACAATGCCAAGGGCACACTGGAGTACGTGCAGTACCTCAACCAGGACGACCCTGTGGTGCTGAAAGCGCTGGATATAATCAACAAGTCAGAGGCATTTCCAAAAGCACCGACAATGGACAAACAATAAAAAGACGGAAAACAGCATCAGCACCGGACAGGGCGTTTCCGCGCCCTTTTCCGGTGTCATAAACGAAGAAGCTATCTATAAGCCATACTTTTGTGTTTTTATTGGTTTAACAATCATTTTTTTCACTTCAGCAAAATAGTTTTTTCTCTTCGCCAAAACTTTTTTCCTTCGTTACAAAGCATTCATCCCAAGCCTTGGTATTTATATCCCAAGCTTTGGTATGTACATCCCAAGTTATGGTATATATATCCCAAAGCTTGGGATATAAATTTTGTAGTACAAGAATAACACTTTTTCCGTTATCTGGCAAGAGTTTTTCTGCAATGTGGTGAAACACGAACTTCAGTTGTCAAGATAGAGAGCTATGCTTTTTCTTGTTGTTCAGTATTAAATGAACTTACATTGCCAGAAAGGTTGACAGAAACAGGATAAATTACAGATATGGTCTACAACCTATCCGCGCTTGATGCGCTTACGCAGCAGTTGGAATGAATAGATGCTGGAAACAATGAACAAAGGAATGCCCACGCTGAGGCGGAGCCACAAAAGCGGTTGGAAGCAGACTGCGACATTGACCGCAAGCAGCATGAACTGCACAACGGAAAGGCGAATCGTACGGGCGGAAAGCCGGCAGCCGTACAGGCGGCCACACACCACCAAAGCAACAAGTACATCGTAAAGCGCAACAAGCGAAAGGGCCACACCGATGCCGTTCAACCCATACGCAGTCCACCCCAGCCAAATGAAAAGGCAGAACACAAGGTTTGAAGCCAATTCTATGCACAGATAGACCATGCTCTTCCCCTTGGCCAAAGGGACATAAGCCACCGGCAGCATAATTGCCCTGAAAAAAGTGTAGAACGTGGCGAGCAAAGCCATTGTCTGCATGGACATGAACTCCCCGGTATAGAGCAGACGTATGACAAAGGGCAAACAAAGGGTGAGCAGGATGAGCAGCGGCGTAACGAGCAGCACACACACGTCAATCTGCTGGTTAATGCAGCGGTTCATCTCGGCAGTATGCTGATGGACAGAAGAAAGCCGGGGATAGTAATCCGCTTCCATTGCCACGAAAACCATGCCGGCATAGCCCACCATGATGGCGAAGGCAGCACGATACAGGCCCACATCGTCCACGCTCCCACTGTTCAGGATGATAATGGGTACCGCCATTGTGGCTGCACTCGTGGCAATGCCCGACACCACATAGGGAAGCCCGCGACGGACAAAGGGCCATCCCTTGCGCAGGACATCCATGCTGAAGGGCGTAATGCGGTATGGCATAATGCGGACGCTAAAGTAAAGATGCACAACAGCCGAAATAAGGGTGCTGAATATCAGGGCAAAGATAATTCCATCCAGTCCCCAGTAATAATAAAAGGGGACGGTGCTGAGCAACGTGGTAACGGCGACAATTGATTCGATGGTAGCCACGGAGCGCAACTGCCTCTGCCCCTTGAGCAGACTGCACTCGCCGCCAGCAACAAGATAGGCAACAACCACGGGCGTCAGCAGAATGACCTCGCCTATGTGGCTCCACTCCTTATGAAAAAAAAGATAGGATACCAGGGGCGAAAGCAATACGCTCAGCAACAGGGCGGCAACGGCTGTCCACACCACCCATGTGCGGACAATACGGACAAAATCACGCATTTCCTCGGGTGTTCCGTTCTCGTAAAGCTCGCTCACCTTCTGGGTGGTGTTCAGGGGTATTCCGCAATTGCAGCAATTGGTGATGAACTCCGTTATGCTGCTGTACACGCCCAACAGCCCGAAACCAGTCGTCCCCAACAATATGGACGAAAGTTTGTTTCGGATTAGCGACACCACAAGCTTGAGTCCCTGCACTCCACCGAAAATGCCGGTAAACTTGAGTACATGAGTGTAGGATACAGAACTATTCTTTTTGTCGGAGCCTTGTTTCATTTGTATTATCTCTTGGCGGCGCAAAGATACGGATATTTTATCTATTTTGTTGGCTATATAGCGAAAAATATGTATTTTTGCGACGAAAACAAACTCCGTTTCAGAAAGTCAAAAAGAATGAAGATATTACTCATTGGCGAATACAGCAATGTGCACCATACACTGTCATTGGGACTGAAGGAACTGGGGCACGACGTGACGCTTGTCAGCGACGGCGACGGATGGAAAAACTATCCGCGCAACATAGACATAAGCCGCACCTCCACACACCCTTGGCACACACTGAGCTATCTGCTCCGTCTGCATCGCTTGTGGCCAAAGCTAAAGGGATATGATGTGGTGCAGCTCATTAATCCCGTTTTTCTGGAGCTGAAAGCAGAACGCATCTGGCCTTTCTATCAGACATTGAGACGCCACAACGGCAGTCTTTTCATGGGCGCATACGGCATGGACCATTATTGGGCAAAGGCAGGTTGCGACTGCCACACTTTCCGATACAGCGACTTTAATCTGGGCACAGAGCTACGACAGACGCCTGACACAGAACTCTTCAAAGCCGAATGGCTCACGGGACCAAAAGGTGAGTTGAACCGCCGTATTGCTCATGACTGCGATGGCATCGTGTGCGGACTGTACGAGTATTACGCCAGCTACATGGCACACTTTGACCAAAAGGAAAAACTTACGCACATCCCCTTCCCCATCATCATTGAGCCGCACACGGCAAACGACCGCACACCAAAGCCTATCAGATTTTTCATCGGCATACAGCGCAGCCGAAGCGCATACAAGGGCACGGACATCATGCTCGCCGCATTGGAAAAACTGCATAGCCGCTATCCCGCACAGACCGAAATCATTAGGGCTGAGAACGTTCCATTTGCGCGCTACAAGCAGATGATGCAAGGGAGCGATGTCATTCTGGACCAGCTCTACAGCTACACCCCCGCCATGAACGCCCTTCAGGCCATGAGCCAGGGTTTGGTTCTGGTGGGCGGCGCCGAACCGGAGCATTACCAACTTATGAACGAACCAGATCTGCGTCCAATTATCAACGTACTGCCCACGGAAGAAAGCGTTTTCGAAGCCTTGGAACAACTTGTGCTTCACCCCGATTTCATTCCAGGACAGAAGCGGGACAGCATAGCCTATATAAAGAAGCACCACGACCATGTAGCCGTAGCCCAATCCTATCTACGCTTTTGGGAGCAAAGGATGAATATTTGATTAGCACTATAATATGAGTGCGTTTATTTGCACCGCCTTTGCAGGATAAGCCTTACCGGAATGGCATGGCTGGCATCCCCCTTTACATGATAGAGATAAAAATCGTCATAACAACCAAAGAGAAGGAAAGAGGCATCTTCACCGTCCACCACCACGTCACTGATATAATAGGAATTCTCAGTATAAGTGTGGAGGGTGATGTTTAATGCTCCATCACGGTCGCGCAACGGTTCATAAGTAAAATTGACTCTATAGTTGTCCTTCTCATCCGTACCGATCCATCCTCGAGAAGACTTTTCGCTGAAAGCGATGCAGCGTCCGGGCTGATAAGTGAAATAGTCCTGTAATGGCATTGGAGTCTGTAGCTCCCATACTCCACCCTTCAGCGTAGTAGGTAAGGTCCAATAATCTTCGGAACATCCGCCCAGGGTGACAAGAGAAAGTGCGGAAATCAAAATAACAAGCAAGCGTTTCATTTTTAGTTGTTTTTTGAGGGTTTATGAAAGTATATATTAAAGGAGTGAAAATAGTGGGTCCGTTCAAGACAGACCCACAATTTCTCCATCAATCAAATCAATGCGTTCAGCCTGCGGGCTACGGGGAAGTCCGGGCATGCGCATAATGTCTCCAGCCACAAGCACCAGCATCTCGGCACCACAGTTTACCACAATGTCGCGGATGTGGATGTTAAATCCATTGGGACATCCGTAAGCCTTTGCATCGGCACTAAAACTATATTGCGTCTTGGCAATACAGATAGGATAATTCGTGATGCCAAGTTCCTTGATGCGCTCAATCATCTTCTTTGCCTGTGGACTGAAGGTTACACCATCCGCGCCATAAATTTTCTGGCACACGGCAAGAGCCTTTTCCTCCACACTGGCCTCGTCAGGATAAGTGAACTGAAGCAGTGCGCTGGGCTTGTTGTCAATGGTATCCACAACCAGTCGTGCCAGTTCTTCGGCTCCGCTTCCGCCTTCGTTAAAGGCATTGTTTACGGCAAATCCCACTCCTATGCAGTTGCAATGCTGACGGCAGAAGTCAATTTCCTCGTCGGTATCCGTGGCAAAACGATTGAAGCACACCACTACGGTCTGCCCAAAAGATTGCAGGTTAGCAATGTGACGGTCCAGGTTGCGCAATCCCTCCTTCAGTCCTTCGGGATGAGGCTGCTTTATCTCTTCCACAGGCACGCCTCCGTGCATCTTCAGACCCTGAGTGGTAGCTACCAAAATGGTGAGCGCAGGTTGCAATCCACTCTTGCGGCACTTAATATTATAGAATTTCTCCGCTCCGAGGTCGGCACCAAATCCGGCTTCAGTGATGACATAATCGCCATAGGTAAGGGCAAGGCGTGTGGCAAGCACGCTATTGCATCCGTGGGCAATATTGGCAAAGGGACCGCCGTGAACCAACGCTGGCGTATTCTCGGTGGTCTGCACCAAGTTGGGATGCAGCGCATCCTGCAACAGTACGCAGATGGCTCCGGCCACACCCATGTCCTTCACACGGAAAGGCTTACCATCAATGGTTGTTCCCAACAAAATGTTTTCAATGCGTCGGCGAAGGTCGTCGGCATCGGTGGCCAGACACAAGATGGCCATAATCTCACTGGCGGGAGTGATGTCGAATCCGCTTTCCATCATCACGCCGTTGGTCTTGGCGCCCAGTCCGGTAATAACCTGGCGAAGGTTGCGGTCATTCACGTCGAGCACTCGCTTCCACAGCACTTCCTTCAAGGCAAAACCTTCTTCACGATGCTGATAGATATAGTTGTCCATCATGGCGGCAATCATATTGTGCGCACTGGTGATGGCGTGGAAGTCGCCTGTGAAGTGGAGGTTGATTTTGTCCATGGGCAATACTTGGGCATATCCGCCGCCTGCTGCTCCACCCTTCATTCCGAAGCAGGGACCCAACGAGGGTTCGCGCAACGCCACAATGGCCTTCTTGCCAATGCGGTTCATACCCAATGCCAGACCTACACTAACGGTAGTCTTGCCAATTCCGGCTTTTGTGGGGGTGATGGCGGTTACAAGAATCAACTTATTACGGGCTATCTTGCTGTTGTCCGAAAGTGACTCGGGAACCTTGGCCACATATTTTCCATAATTTTCAAGAGAATCTTGGGGAATACCCACCTGTCCGGCTATTTCTGATACCGGAACCAATGGGGTGCTACGAGCAATTTCAATATCTGTTTTCATCTTGGATGATATTAGTTTTGATACATTCTATACACAAAAGTATGATAAAACATTGATATATTAAAAAAAAATCTTACATTTGTGGAGAAAACATTCATTTTTTAAAACATTTGGATTATGATATACGAATTAAACGCCGACAGACTTCACATCAAAGTGTGCTCAAAAGGAGCAGAATTGCAAAGTCTGAAAAGAAAGGACGGCACAGAACTGCTTTGGCAGGGCGATGCCGAATATTGGGACGGACAATCTCCCCTGCTCTTCCCTTTCCCTGGCAAGTCTTGGGAGGACAAACTGCGGATTGACGGTGAGGAATACACCATGCCCAAACACGGATTTGCCTGCAATATGGAATTTGAACTGGTGGAGCAGACCGACAACAGCATTACGCTGAAGCTTACCGATACGCCCGAAACCTTGAAGATGTTCCCCTTCCGTTTCGAACTGGAGGTTACCTATACCGTTGTGGGAAGCTCGCTGAATATAGGTTGGAAAGTGAACAACAAGTCAGAGGGCACTATGTACTTCATGATTGGCGCTCATCCCGCCTTCAATCTGCCCGGATTCAATCCTAACGACAAGGTACACGGATATATCTACACTGAAAATGCCCCTGACATGCAAAGCAACGTGGTGTTGCCAGACGGATATTGCCACGACGAGATTGAAACCGTGGAACTGAACGAAGGCCAGTTGCCCATCACAAACCACACTTTCGACTGCGACACCATTCTTGACCAAACGGGCCGATTCAACGAAATCATCCTCTTGTCAAAAGAAAAGATGCCGCTTGTCCGCGTCAACTTCAACATGCCCGTGCTTGCCATTTGGGCACCTTGCGGTGGTGCGGCTCCCTTTGTCTGCATTGAGCCTTGGTACGGCATTTGCGACCGCTTCCAGGATCCCAGAGAACTGAAGGACCGCAACCACGTCATCAGCGTATTGGGTGGCGACGTTTGGAGTAACACCTATACCATCACCGCATTGTAATACAGCATAAACAAACAAATTAACAAAACAATTATAACATTCTGAATATGAAAATTCTTGGAAATATTATTTGGTGGATCTGCGGCGGACTCGAAGCTGCCGTTGGTTACTTTTTAGGTTCATTGGCCATGGCTATTACCATCATCGGTATTCCAGTGGCATTACAGACCTTAAAACTGGGCTTGCTCTGTCTGTGGCCCTTCGGATCCAAGGTGGAAGATTGTGAAAGTTCCATTGGCTGCATCCGCATTCCACTGAACATCATTTGGATTATTTGTGGCGGATTGTGGGCGTGCTTGATGCACATTTTCTTCGGCATTCTGCTTTGCATCACCATCATTGGTATCCCCTTCGGACGCCAGCATTTCAAGATGGCGGGCCTCTCGCTCACTCCCTTCGGCAAGAAGGTTACCCTGGGCTTCTAATAGTAGATAATGAACGCACGCATAAAGCATCGGCTTGGCTCAGATGAGAAACTTCTGACAAAGCCGATGCTTTTATATATTAGGATGAGAAATACGAATACGATGAAGGTCATGGCGTTTGACTTTCATGACCGGGAATGATGGTAGGCAAACCCAGGGAAGATGAATATTTTTTTTACATGACTGCGAATGACGCTTTACGCCCTTGGCACAAAAAATGATTTTCCTGGCGTGGAAAATATTTTTTCCTCGCGTAGTAAAAATATGGTGGGTAAAGTAGAAGAGTTCGGTGGTGCTAATAATTCTTGAATGTTCAGAAGAAAACAAAACCGCATTTGTTAAAAAACATTAAACGCGTTATGTTTTTTTCGTTATTGTTTTGTTAAGATAATATAAATTTCTATTTTTGCGACGTATTTATTGTCAAACATTAAAATCTAAACAGCTATGTTAAAGAGATTTTCCATTTTCACAATGTTCCAAGTAATTGCATTGGTCGGAATGCTTGCGTTCGGACAAACAGTAAAGTTCAAAGCGGTTGTCGTGGACGACGCAACCGGGGAACCACTGCCCTACGCCAGTGTGTATGTCAGCCCTGAAAAGGGAACCATGACCAACGACGAAGGCGAGTTCAGCCTGGTGCTGACAGAGGGAGAGGAAATCCGCATTTCGTACGTTGGCTACGAGACGATGCACACCACGGCAGAACAGGCAAAAAGGACTTTCAGGCTAAAACGACTCTCCATGCTGATGCAGGAAGTGACGGTGTTGCCAACAGAAAAAATCATGACCGAGGTGGCAAAGCGCCTGTATAAAGACTACCGAGGCAAGAAGAGGAAGGAATCGAACTACTTTTACCGCCTCACCAACACATTCTCCGGCACAACGGAAATGACGGAAGCGTTCCTTCGCGGACGCTCGGCGGTGAACCTTCGCGACATTGCCTTTTACAGCGGCAGACGGGTGAGACAGACGCGATACAGCCGCACGGAATCCAACATCGGCTACAGCAATCTGCAACATCTCGTTGACCTGGGTCCCATGACCGTTGACATTCCTTTCTGGAAGAGTGCAGTGATGCCCATGTACATGAAAGACAAGGTTTCATGGCAGGCCTATCACATCATTGACGCAGGCAGCGGATTCAGAACCCACCCCTATGCTTATTGCAAGTTTGCCTATAACACAGACATCAAGGAAGTTGTAACAGGAAATGGGAATCGTATCTATTGTATTGACCTGAAGATGAAGAATGGACTCACCTATCCTGCCGTGGAAGGAACTTTGTATGTGGACGCAAAGAACTATCGCGTACTGAGTTTCGAAGGTAAAATGCGAAACATGGCGTTGGATGTGGGTGTGGACTTTCACAGCAAGAGCAACTCGGCATCGCCCGTGGTAAAAATCATCTACACCCACGACCGCGGATTCTCCGAGGTGGAAAGCGTGGTGGCAACTATGGAGGTGGACAAGCTGAAGACCCGTTCTGTACTGTACAATATGCGCGACTATCGCCTGCCGTTCGATGACCTGCACCAGATGAAGAGCGACCTGGTAAGCGCAATTGATGAAGCGGGATACGACTCCACGCTTTGGAGCAACGAAGTAGTGCGCCGAACCGTGGAAGAACAGCAGCTGGCGTGGTTTGCCAACCTCACCCCGGAAGAGCAGGAAGAATGGATACTGGCTCATGTGGACACGGCATTCAGCCAAAGCGGAAAGTTCCGTCCGCTCGTAAGCCGACTCGACAAGTTCGGAAAGGTGATTCCGCAAGAAAAGGTCTATCTGCACATGGACAACACTTCCTATATGCTGGGAGACACCATTTGGTTCAAAGCCTACACGCGCCAGACCAACACAGACAAGCCTTCGGACATAAGCGGTGTCCTGTATGCCGAATTGTGGAATCACGACGGTTATATGCTGCAACGCAAGCAGATTGAGATTAAGAACGGCAGCGGACACGGATTCTTCGCCCTGGACAAGGATGGCATGTACGCCGGTTTTTACGAACTGCGTGCCTATACGCGATGGCAGTTGAACTGGGGCGTGTTCGAGCACAAACATTCGCGTGTATCAGGAGAATGGTTCCCGAACAAGGAGTTTGAAGAAAGATTCTATCGCGACTATGACAAGCTATACAGCCGTACCTTCCCCGTTTATGACGCGCCTGCCACACCAGAAAACTTCGACCATACCATGACGCTGCGCGTGCCAAGAAGAACCTTCAAGAAAGACCCGGACAAGCGCAAACTCGTGCTCTCCCTCTTCCCCGAAGGCGGAAATCTGGTAAAAGGCGTTCCCTGCCGAGTGGCTTTTGAGGCTTCGTGGAACGACGGACAATGGGTGGAAGGATGGCTTCAGGTGGACGAGGATTCCATTCCCGTATTCCACAGAGGCAGAGGATACTTTGTCTTCACTCCGACCGACAAGCGCCCAAAAGTACAGTTCACAACATTTGACGGAGAGAAAGCAAGCGCAAAACTTCCAAAAATTGAAGATGATGGCGTGGCGCTCCAGGTCATACGACAAGGAGAAAGTTGGAACATTCTCACATCTGTTGCCGGCAAGCTGAAGCCCAATGAACTGGCCATGACGGTGATGAAACAGGGACGCATAGAACGTATCCACCATGCTGTTGGTCAACCTTTGCTCATTTCCGTTGACTCGCTTGAGGCAGGCGTGCATCAGGTTACCGTATTTGACGCGGAAGGTCGTGTATATGCAGACCGTCTTTTCTTCAGCTACAAGAAGGATGACATGCAGGCAGGAATACAGATTGAAGGAATTGAACAACAATACGTTCCCTACGCACCGGTCAGACTGACGCTGAAATCAAGCACGGACAAAGCGGACATATCACTGGCTGTAAGGGATGCCAACCGCACAGACTTGTCGTTTGACAACGGCAGTATCATGACGGAAATGCTGCTGGCCAGCGAGATAAAGGGCTTTGTGCCCGACCCAGGCTGGTACTTCCAGAAGGATGACGACGAGCACCGGAAAGCACTGGATCTGCTGATGATGACTCAGGGCTGGAGACGATTTGACTGGCGCAGCATGGCTGTACGAGGCGTATGGGACCTTACCCAGCCCGATGAAAAGGCTCCCATCCTCATAGGAAAGGTTTATCCCTATGACACCTTCCGCCATTATTCACGTTTGGAAAGAAAAGGCAACTACGAACTTCCAGACGGACTGCCCCAGCCCATCAGCACCAAAATTCCGCGCGAAGTGAAGGTTCATACAGAACTGCTCCCCTTCATCGGTACCGGACACCAGGACACCGTAATGCTGGATAACATTTATGTACAGGAAAAGACGACGCGCGAGGGCAAGTTCCGCATACAGCTGCCTCGCATATATGACCGCTCCGTGCTCTACCTCGACGCCTCCGACACCACAAAATGGACCCGCAGGAAGAAATATACCTGGGTGCAACTGTGCGACGATTGGGAAGACTGGCCAGATGTGGTAAGAAGGAGAAGATTCTACGTTCAACCGCCCGAATTCTATGTCATTGTGGATTTCCCCTACCCCCGCTTCGTCAAGCCTTACACCTTCCATCAGAAGCACCTCATGCAAGCGGGCGGCAATGACCCCGATGCCAGAATGTTGCTCTCGGACGGCACAACCATGATGAGCCAGGTAACAGTGGATTCGAAACGGAATATCATGAGAAAGTTCAGTGACGAGTTCCCCATCTTCCAGATTGACGCTTACGAGGCCTTCAATATGGCACACGATGCCGGCATACGTTTTGAGCGCACTCAGGTAAGCGATTACGGCCTTGATTTTCCGTATGTACAGGAAGTAAGACACTATATACCCACTGGTGGAACAATCGCAGAACACCGTATATGGGACGACCGTATAGGAAGCCGTTATTCGTGGTCAGCGACAAGAAGAGCTATAAACGGATTGAGCAACGATCCAGACTCGGTGGAACAACGCAAGCAACTGCGTTCGCACCACGAAAGCTACCTGAGCGGCATGAGCGACTGGACACGAAGAAGGTACAACCTGTATTCCTATGCGGACAAGTACATTTTCTATAGCGATTACGCACCGCGACTTGAAGGCAGCCGTCGCTATTGGGGAGCCGATCTGCCCGAAACCGTCATGTCAAGGACCAATCTGCCAAACGAGGGACGACGCGCCATCTATCGCAACCGTCGCTTTGTACTGCCCGGCTTTGCTGCCTGCGGCGAATTCTACAATCCGGATTACTCGCAACGCAAGCCCGATGCACAGCCAACAGACTACCGACGGACACTCTACTGGAATCCCAACGTAAAGCTGGACGAGAAGGGACAAGCTACCGTAAAATTCTACAACAATGCGCGAACCACTCAGATCAGCGTAGATGTGGCAGGTCAATCGCAAGACGGAACACTGCTGTGGAACAACACCACAGAACAATAACACAAGCAGGAGGGCCCAACCGCCCTCCTGTTCATTTTTTTAGAGCCGGCGGGACTCCGGATGACATTTCTCAGGGCTAAAAAATGCTCTCGACTCAGTCGCGGACATTTCCCAGAGCTAAAAAATGCTCTCGACTCGCTCGCGGACATTTCCCAGAGCTAAAAAATGCTCTCGACTCAGTCGCGGGCATTTCCTGAGGCTAAAAAATGCTCTCGACTCGCTCGCGGGCATTTCCTAGGGCTAAAAAATGTTCTCGACTCAGTCGCCGGGAACAAAAAACACAAAAAGGAGGGACACTCCCTCCTTTTGTCATCAGAGCATATAGAATATCCGATGAACACGGATATCCTATGTTGTTTCAAAAATCCTTTTCGGTAAGGAACTGAATCTTGTTTATCAACACAATCTCCTTGGCACGTTCGGCAGGCTCTGTGCGCATAACCAATACGCCCTTTCCCTTCCACAGGAACGAATACATGTACATGATGCTGACACCGGCATCCGACAACTGGCGCACGGCATGGGCAGCCATGCCCGGCTGGTCATCGATGCTCAATGCCATTACATCGGCCAACTGTACGTTGATGCCATGCTCTCTGAGCAACAGATAGGCATCGGTGGGCTTGTCGCAAAGGACGCGATAAATGCCATAGTCCATCGTGTCGGCAACAGTGGATGCAATAATCTGGATGCCGGCCTGGCTTAACAGTTCCAGAACCTGAATGAGCGTACCGCCCTTATTTTCAATGAAAATGGATAATTGCTTTATTGTCATACAAAAGAAAATTTAAGGGGTTATCTTATTGGTAGACCTTACGCTTGTCTGAAACGCGCACGGCTTTGCCTTCCGAAACGGGCAGGGTTCCCTTGGGCACAAGCTTGACGTGGGGCGTGAGCAGAATCTCGTCCTTCAAGGCGCGCTGGATGCGCTTCTGTAAAACTTGCAGACGCTGGTAATCGTCTGTAAACAATTCCTCCAGTTCAACCTCTACGGTCATGTTGTCATTATCGTCATCGGTGGTAAGCGTAATGAGGTAGTTGTTGGCAAGTTCGGGGAACTGCATCAGAATCTTTTCAATCTGTATGGGGAAAATATTCACGCCGCGCAGAACCATCATGTCATCACTGCGTCCGCGCATACGGTCCAGACGCACATGATTGCGTCCGCAGGGACAGGTTCTTCCCAGCACACGGGTCAGGTCGCGTGTGCGGTAGCGGAGCAAAGGCATAGCCTCGCGGCACAGGGAGGTAAGGACAAGTTCGCCCACCTCGCCGTCGGGTACGGGCTCAAGGGTTTCGGGGTCAACGATCTCAACGATATAATAGTCTTCCCAGAAGTGGAGGCCATTCTGTTCGGGACATTCAAATCCCACGCCGGGACCGCACATTTCGCTCATGCCGAAGGAATTGTAGGCCTTTACACCCATCATTTCCTCAATGCGCTTGCGCTGTTCTTCGCTGTGGGGTTCTGCACCAATGGCAAGCACGCGCAACTTGGTATCCTTGCGGGGATCCACGCCACAGCTCTGCATCACCTCGTACAGACGGGTCACATAAGAGGGTACGGCATGGAGGGCAGTGGTACCGAAGTCTGTCATGAACTTGATCTGACGCAACGAATTTCCTGCTGCGGCCGGAATGGTGAGCATGCCCATCCTTTCGGCACCGTACTGGAATCCGAGTCCGCCGGTAAACATTCCGTATCCGCTGGAATTCTGGAACACGTCGTCGGGGCGCAATCCCACCATCCACAAGTTACGGGCAACCTGATTGGCCCACTCGTCCAAGTCGTTCTGCGTGTGCAGGATGACGGTGGGGTTACCGGTTGTTCCGCTTGAGGAATGCAGGCGTGTACACTCGCGCAGGGGTACACATGAAATGCCAAAAGGATATGTGTCGCGCAAGTCCTGTTTTGTGGTAAACGGAATACGGCGCAAATCGTCTAGCGAGCGGATGTCTTCGGGCTTCAGGCCAGCCTGTTCAAACCTTTCCTTGTAGAAAGGAGAGTTCATACATCTGCGCACCGTAGACTGCAGGCGTTCCAACTGCAAAGCTTCAATCTGGGGACGGTCAAGCGTCTCCATCGCCTCGTTAAAATAACGGCAGGCATCAGACGGAAGAGTTTTGTCCATCATGGTTCTCGTTTATTTTTTGTTCATACTGATTGCCACACCTGCATCAAAGGCCTTGAGGTTGGCATCGACAACGGTCTGTCCTTTGCGTGAAAAGATGGTCTCAATGGCTTCACGAAGTTGTGCTACGGCAATAATCTCAATATAAGGCGCGGCCATACCCAGCAAAACCATATTGGCAGAACGGGGGCTCATCAAGTCGCGCGCTTCCTGCTCAATGTCAAAGGAAACCACTGTCGGGAGTTTGGCCAGTTCGTTCTGAATGTCAGCATGTTCTGGATAGTCGGGAATGTTGACGAAAGGCTTGTTGTTGGTAACCACAGCTCCGTCTTTGGCCAACCATGTAAGATAACGCAGGCTTTCCATCGGCTCCATGCTGATGATAAGGTCTGCACTGGCATGAGGAATCAAGTCGGAATATATGGCTTCAGTGGACAAACGCAAATGCGACTGAACGTCTCCACCACGCTGGCTCATGCCATGTACTTCGGCCTGTTTCAGGTAAAGGCCGTTCTTGGTGGCAGCCTCGCCAATGATAGTTGCGATGGAGAGGATACCTTGTCCGCCCACACCGCACAGGATTATATCTTTCTTCATTTGTTTTCCTCCTTCAGTTTTTTGGCTTCACGGGCATGACGTGCTGCAGTCTGGATACACTCGCGGCGCGGAATGATGACAGACACGCCGGGATAATCAATTTCCTCTTTCAGAATGCGTGTAATCTCGGGCATATTTTTGGGCAGAGGAACTACCACACGCACATGCTCTGGCTCTACACCAAGACCAAGGCAGATGGCTTCCAGCTTATTGGTACCGGCTGAATCCTGACCGCCAGTCATACCAGTAGTCAGATTGTCTGATATCACCACCGTAATATTACTCTTGTCATTAACTGCGTCAAGCAATCCTGTCATACCGCTGTGCGTAAAGGTTGAGTCGCCGATTACTGCTACTGAAGGGAAAAGTCCGGCATCTGCCGCACCTTTTGCCATGGTAATGGAAGCGCCCATGTCCACACAGCTGGCAAGAGCCTTGAAGGGAGGAAGCGCACCCAATGTGTAACAGCCTATGTCACCGAAAATACGGTAGTCGGGATATGTGGCAAGAACCTGGTTAAGTGCGGTATACACATCTCGGTGACCGCATCCCTGACACAACTGGGGAGGACGGGCGGCTACGTGCTTTGCGGGCTGGAAGGCAATTGTTTTGCCAACACCAAGCGCCTGTGCTACATTGTCGGGTGTAAGTTCACCGGTTCTGGGCAAATCGCCAGTGAGACGTCCCTTCAGAGGGTAACCAGCACCCAGAATGCCGCGTACCTGTTCTTCCACAACGGGCTGTCCGTCTTCTACCACAAGAATTTCATCGTTTTCAGCAGCAAGTTGCTTTACTAAGTCAGTGGGAAGGGGATATTGACTAATCTTCAGTATGTTGCCGTTTTCGCCAAGCGTTTCCTTTACATAGTTATATGCAATGCCACAAGCTATGATACCTACAGACTTCTCAGAACCCTTGGTTTCTTTTCGATTGAAATTTGACTTGGAGGCTTCAATCTCCATCAAGGGTTGCTTTTCTATCAACTCCGCATAGCGTTTGCGGGCAATGCCAGGCAGAAGTACCCAACGTTCAGCACAAACATCAAGCGGTTTCTCGTCTATCGGTTCAATAA
Source organism: Bacteroidaceae bacterium (assembly GCA_017559845.1). Classification (GTDB taxonomy): domain Bacteria; phylum Bacteroidota; class Bacteroidia; order Bacteroidales; family Bacteroidaceae; genus Physcousia. Next base: position 33,198 of record JAFYQQ010000045.1, read on the forward strand.
CCTCCACAGCGGCACGACTGTGAGCCAGACGCGTAACTACTCGCATTACAACGGGTTCATGAAGTTTCTCTGACAAATCGAACGCTGCCGCCATCATGTCATACGCTTCCTGCTGGTTACTAGGTTCCATGAGAGGTACCATTGCAAATTTTGCATAGAAACGGCTGTCTTGTTCGTTCTGGCTGGAATGCATGGAAGGGTCATCGGCAGCCAACACAACCAGTCCGCCATGAACGCCCGTTATGGCAGAATTGACAAAAGCATCGGCACAAACATTCATGCCGACATGCTTCATGCAGACAAGAGCGCGTTTACCAGCATAAGACATACCTAAAGCTGCTTCCATGGCAGTCTTTTCATTAGCACACCAACGGCTGTGTATGCCACGCTCACGTGCCAGAGCGTCTGCCTGTATAAATTCTGTAATTTCAGTTGAAGGCGTACCAGGATAGGCATACACACCGCTCAAACCGGCATGAATGGCACCCAATGCAATCGCCTCGTCACCTAATAAAAGTCTCTTCATAACAAAATATAGCTTTCAAAATCAAATCCCCGATGCTCAATGCACCGGGGATAGGGATATGATTATCGTATATCTATCTCCATTTATGAATTAGACAAACCACTTCACGTAGCAGAAGTCCTGACGGTGAGGCAGGTTTTCATTCTTGGGATACATACGGTAGCAAACCTTGAAGCTTCCGGCATTGTCAATGCTGTGTGTAGCCTTGAATGTGAATAGGTTACCCTCGTTAGATACCATCTTGAACTGGTCGATGTTGTAAACGTGATCAACGCCTTCCTTGTCAGTAATCAAAGTAACGAGTTCAATACCCACTGCATCATTCAATCCGGCTTCATCTACAACGATTTCGATATCGTACTTGTTACCGGCAATCAGATTGCCATTAACAACAGCTTCTTCCTTCTTGATGCTTACTACGTTGATAGCATCCCAAGCATTTGCCACATTTTCCTTCCACTCAGCAATTTCAAGAGCCAGCTTGTTACCGTTAGCCTTCAACAAGTTGCTGCGGTCACGCAGGTTGTTGTAGAACTTGCTATAGTAATCATCCAACTGACGCTTCATGGTGTAATGGGGAGCAATCTGGGCAATACTGTTCTTCACAACCTTAATCCAGCCTGCGCTGTAACCCTTGGCGTTACGAGCATAGTAGAGAGGCATGATCTCATTCTCAAGCAGAGAATAGATGGTAGCTGCATCCAGCTGGTCTTGATAAGACTGGTTCTGGTATGTACGCTTTTCAGTAAGCGCCCAACCTGCACCTTCGCGGTAGCCCTCAAGCCACCAACCGTCCAATACAGACAGGTTTACAACACCATTCATCAATGCCTTCTCGCCAGAAGTACCGCTGGCCTCTAGAGGACGAGTGGGAGTATTCATCCAGATATCAACTCCAGAAATCAAGCGACGAGCCAACTGCATGTCATAGTTCTCCAAGAAGATGATCTTGCCCAGGAACTGAGGCATCTGGCTGATTTCATAAATACGCTTGATCAAACCCTGACCTGCACCGTCGGCGGGGTGAGCCTTACCGGTATAAAGGAACTGAACAGGATAGTTGGGATTGTTAACAATCTTCTCCAGACGCTCCAGGTCAGTAAAGAGCAGATGAGCACGCTTGTAAGTGGCGAAACGACGTCCGAAACCAATCAACAGGGCGTTGGGGTTGATCTTCTCCATCAAGCTTACAACACGAGAGGGATCACCCTGGTTCTTCAGCCAATTGTCACGGAACTGCTCGCGGATATAGTTAACCAACTTGGTCTTCAGTTCCATACGAGTCTTCCAAACCTCTTCGTCGCTCACGTTGTAGATAGCCTCCCAGATGCTCTGGTTGCTCTGGTCGCCCAAGTGGTTGGCAGAGAAGTGCTTTGCATAGAGCTTACGCCATTCGTTTGCGCACCAAGTGGGGAAGTGAACACCATTAGTAACATAACCTACATGGCTTTCTTCGGGATAATAACCGTTCCAGATGCCAGCGAACATCTTCTTGCTTACCTCACCGTGCAACCAGCTCACACCGTTAACTTCCTGAGAAGTGTTGCAAGCGAAAGTACTCATGCAGAATCGCTCGTTGTGATCCTCAGGATTCATACGGCCCATACCGATGAACTCATCCCAAGAGATGCCGAGCAACTGGGGATAACCGCTCATGTACTTGCCGAACAGACCCTCATCGAAGTAGTCGTGACCAGCGGGAACAGGAGTGTGTACGGTATAAAGAGAAGAAGCGCGTACCAGCTCAAGAGCCTGAGTAAAGCTCATACCAGCCTTAACATAGTCAACCAGGCGCTGTACGTTGCACAATGCGGCATGACCTTCGTTGCAGTGGTATACATCCTTTTCGATACCCAGTTTCTTCAACATCAGCACACCACCGATACCGAGCAGAATTTCCTGCTTCAGACGGTTTTCCCAGTCGCCACCATAAAGAGCGTGGGTGATGCTTCTGTCGAACTGAGAATTCATTTCATTATCTGTATCAAGCAGATAAAGTTTGATGCGGCCTACATTTACACGCCATACATAAGCGTGAACATAGTAGTCCATATAAGGTACATCAATTACCAGAGGAGTGCCATCAGCATTCATTTCCTGTTCGATGGGCAGAGAACCGAAGTTCTGGGCTTCATAATTTGCCACCTGCTCACCTGCCATGCTGAGGGTCTGTGTGAAATAGCCGTAACGGTACAGGAAACCAACAGCGCACATATCCACATTGCTGTCACTGGCTTCCTTCAGATAGTCACCGGCCAAAATACCAAGACCACCAGAATAGATCTTAAGAACCTGATTCAAACCGTACTCCATACACAAGTATGCAACGCTTGCACGCTTCTTGTCAGGCTCAACATCCATGTACTGACGGAACTCAGCATAAACTTCGTTCATCTTGTTGATAACAGCCTTGTCCTTGGTCAGCTTCTCCATCTTCTCGAAGCTCAGACGCTCTAACAACAACACGGGGTTTCCACCGCACTCGTCAAACAACTTGTCGTCCAAACTACGGAACAGACTACGAGCACTGTGATTCCAGGCCCACCACATGTTGTGAGCCAATTCGGAAAGCTTGCTCAGTTCAGCAGGTACGTTACTCTTTACGGTAACGGGCTTCCAGCTGGGCTGATTCACATTACTAGCTTTAATTCTCATCTTTTTTACGATAAATTAAATATTTTTGATATTACTTTTATTCTCAACTTATGCTTGATGCCGGACTTAACTTATGTTTGAGCCCGACTATAAGCTATTATTTGCTTTGACGCAACTTGGCATTTTCCAAAGCTATGGCGTAAGCCTGCTTGTAATAGGTAAAGAAGTTTTTCCACAGCGCCTTCTTTGACAAGGCAGAAGCCTTCTTTCTCATGGTGTCACGTTCCTGGTCAGAACATGCCGAGTAACGCAACAAGGCATGGCAAATACCCTGAGCTACTTCATCGTTGTTATAATCGTTACGCGCTAACACTTCCACACCGTCTTCAAGCGTGCTGATGTCGCCCTTTACGGTTTGTGCCCAAATGCCGAATCCGGAAAGAGAGGTTGTGATGCAAGGCACATGGAATGCTACAGCTTCCAGAGGAGTATATCCCCAAGGTTCGTAATATGAAGGATAGACTGCCAGGTCGTTTCCGATGAGCAAATCATAATAAGGCATCTGGAAGATTCCGTCTGCGCCATCAAGATAACAGGGCACAAAAATCACCTTTACTTTAGACTCTTCCGAATTGCTGATGTTCAAGGCACGGAAAAGGTTCAGCACCTGGTCATGTTGCATTTCGTACAAGTCGTGTGTGATGACAGGATTGTCCAGTGCTGTGTGATATACCTGAGAGAAATCCAATCTTGCCTGCAAATCGGCACGAGGACCGGCAACCCAGCCGGGAACCTGAATCAAAGCAAGGACTTCATTTTTCAAATCTGCTGATTGATCCAAGCAACGACGCATAGCATGAATGAAGACATTGATACCTTTGTTCTTGAATTCGTAACGTCCACTGGTGGCCACAATCAACGTGTCATCCGCAAATTTATGTCCGGTCAATGCATTTGCCACTTCCAGGATGCGCTTGCGTGCAGCCTTTCTCTTGGAGGTGAACTTTGCACCCTTGGGAACAAAATCAGCCTCAAATCCGTTCATCAGGATTGCATCGCACTCCTTGTCTAGAAGTTCCTTACATTCCCGGCCGGTTACATCGCTTACAGTGGTAAAGCAGTCCACATGATGTGCGGTCTGTCGCTCAATACTGTGCTTGGCTTCCATGTTCAGCTCGCGAGACATCTGCGTGCCGTCATAAGCCCAAAGATAATCGTAAAGAGGCTTTCCGTTTCCGGCAATGCTTCTTCCGATGCTTGTGGCATGGGTTGTAAAAATGGTGGCAATCTGAGGAACGCTTTTCTGTACATAAAGCGCACCCAAGCAGGTCATCCATTCATGAGCCTGATACACCACGTCATCTGCATTGTTCAGAAACTCCTTGTAGAAACTCTCCACCACCCTGCCGGCAGCATAAGAGAACATATTGGCTTCGTCATAGTCGCCATATCCATGCAGACTGTCTACCTGATAATCGTTCCAAGCCTGGGTATACAACTCATCACGAATGGCAAAAAAAGGATTAAAATCCACAAGCACAACAAGCGGTTCGCCGGGAATATTCCATCGGCCGACACGAATGCTGAGTCCTTCTTCTTTTGCTTTGCTTACCCATTTTGTCCATAGTTTTTTATCTTCGATGAAAAGAGGGTTTTCTTTTCCTGCCCAAAAATCAGGACCGATAAAAACGACTTTGTCTTTGAGTGCATCCTGCATGGTTTTTGCTCTTGTAGACAAAACCGTATAGATGCCTCCAACTTTGTTGCATACCTCCCAGCTACTTTCAAATATGAAGGAAGGTAATGTATTATTTTCTTTCATTTAATCTTTCTTAACTTCTTAATTCGGCTGCAAAGATATTGATTTTAGATGAAATAGAAAAGAAAAACATGCTTTTTAGCAGAAAAGTAGTGTTTTCTTGACATAGGTTTGTTATTCTTTGGTTATTTTTTCTTAAATTTGAACCAAAATTTGCCAAAAAACATGAAATTAGCATTTCTTTTGCTTTTCTTTTTATATAATAATAGCGTGCAAGGCGACACTCCATGGAAACTCAGTCTAACCTGTCCAGAGGAGAAAATCGACCTTGTCATCGACCTATATGAAGAGAGCGTAGAAGTTCCCACCATGGAAATGTTCGGGCCGATGAACGGATACCTTGGAGGAAACATTTACGGTGTTTGGTATGTTACTTCATTCAAGACAAAAGACAAAAAAGCAGAGATAAAAGTAGCCAATGACCTTGGCAGCGAAAATCAGAAAATAGAACTACAACAATTGACCGACAGCACTTGGAGCATGAAATTCATCGGTCATAACGCAGTAAAGCGTGTGTCAGGAAAGAAACTTGTAAAGATTCCTTCCGAATTTATCATGAAACGTAAGAAATAAGATAACAAGATAAACAGATGTCAAGTAAGAAAAAGTATTTTTGGTTTGCTGCAAGTGGACTCGTCATCGGAGGAGCCCTCACTATCACCGCAAATCATTTCTATGAGAAAAGTTCAGAAAACGAGTCGTGCATGTCTTGCCACATTCATCCCCAGTCGGATAACAGCTGGAAGCAGTCTGTGCACTACAACAACGAAAGCGGTACCGTAACGGATTGTGCGTCCTGTCATCTCCCGCCCAAGGGAACATGGAAATATTTCTATGCAAAATCAACAACAGGTCTCAAAGATCTCTGGTCTTATCTGACGAAAGACTCTGCCGAATTGGATTTCGAGAGCAAGAGCGACATGGAATATGCCAAAAACATTGTCTATAACGAGTCTTGCGAGAAGTGTCACCACAACATTTTCCCCAAGGGTTTGACTGACGATGGCATATCCGCTCACTTGTACTATGATGAGAACAAGGAAAAGCTCGACTTACAATGTATCAACTGTCACTTGGATGCAGGTCACTACGACCCCAACTACAAGCACGAAAAGATGACTGGAGCCCCCATTGACACATCTGGTGTGGCGTATGACAGCGCAACCGTGGTCAAGGAATTCAAGAACTTTACTGAGACCGTACCCACCACCCACATGTCCATCAACATGGTGGCAATCCCCGGCGGAACCTTTGAAATGGGAAGCAACGAAGGCGATGCGTACAGCCAGGCCGACGAATACCCCAAGCACAAAGTAACGGTATCACCCTTCTTCATGGCAGAGCTTGAAATCACCTGGAACCAGTATTGGGCATTCTATCTGCAAACCATGTCTGAAGGACGCACCCCCCCAGAAAAGATTTACGCAAACAACACCCGCCCCGATGTGGATGTAATCAGCGGCCCCACTCCACCGTTCGGCGCTCCCGACCAGGGCTGGGGAATGGGCGACCGTCCCGCAATTACCATGACACATTATGCAGCACAGACCTTCTGCCAGTGGCTTTCGCTCAAAACCGGAAAGAAGTACCGTCTTCCGACCGAAGCCGAGTGGGAATATGCTGCCCGCGGTGGTACAGACACTCCCTATTTCTTTGAAGGAAAACCCGGAAGCTACACCAACGAAGGTTTTTGGGCTGAGTTCTTTGGCGCAGACACCACAACCATCAATGGTTTTGCAATCTATGCCAACAACAGCAAGGCTCGCACACAGGAACCCACCAAGGTTATGGCAAACCCCTTCGGTTTGAAGAACATGTTGGGTAACGTAATGGAATACTGCCAGGACTTCTACGCAGAAGACGCATATAGCAAAGTCAAGGACGGAGCTGTGGATCCCAAGGGTCCCGAAAGCGGCGAACACTTTGTTGTGCGCGGTGGTAACTACCAGGACGATGCAAAAGACCTGCGCTGTGCGGCTCGCCGTCGCTCGGATTACGAAACATGGCTCAAGACCGACCCACAGAAGCCCAAGAGTATCTGGTGGCTGTCTGACATGAAGGGCATCGGCTTCCGTGTGGTATGCGAAGTGCCCGAAGGCGTACAGGCCAAATAAGAGGAACTGCATTTACATTATATATATAAATAAAGAAAGAAATTACCATTTATTCCCAATTTAATAAATTTATTAACAATGGAAAACAAGAATTTTAACAGAAGACAATTTCTGTCATGCGGTGCCATGATTGGCGCAGCAGGCATGGTAGCCCCTGCTATTCTGAGCAGCTGTGGCGGTGGTGCCAAGGAAGAAACCGGCTATACTCCCCTGAAAGCACCCGGAGAATATTACGTTCCCGAATTGCCAGACAAGGCAATTGAAGGAAAGGCACTTAAGGCTGGTGTTATCGGTTGTGGTGGCCGTGGAACCGGTGCCATCCTGAACCTTCTCGATGCAGCTGACGGTATCACCGTTGTTGCTCTCGGTGATGTATTCAAGGATCGCGTTGACCACGTTCGCAATGTGCTGAAGAACGACCGCAAGCAGGAAGTTCCCGAAGACAAGTGCTTCGTTGGATTCGACGCTTACCAGAAGGTCATTGACTCTGGCGTGGACATGGTTGTCATTGCCACTCCTCCCGTGTTCCGTCCCGAACACTTCAAGTATGCCACTGAAAAGGGTGTTCACTCTTTCCTGGAGAAGCCCATCGCAGTGGACGCTAAGGGTTACCGCACCATTATGGCCACTGCCAAGCAGGCTGTAGCCAAGGGACTGAGCGTTGTAACCGGTACACAGCGTCACCACCAGCGTAACTATGTTGAGGCATTCAAGAAGATTCAGGAAGGTTACATCGGTGAAATCACCGGCGGTAACGTATACTGGAACCAGGGTATGCTGTGGTACAGAGAGCGTCAGGAAGGCTGGACCGACATGGAATGGAACATCCGCGACTGGGTAAACTGGAAGTGGCTGTCTGGAGACCACATTGTTGAGCAGCACGTTCACAACATCGACGTATTCCTGTGGATGACCGGTATGCACCCCGTTAGCGCCACATCATTCGGCGGCCGTCATCGCAGAATCACCGGTGACCAGTTCGACATGTTCAGCACCGACTTCGTATTTGAAAACGGAATCCACCTGCACAGTATGTGCCGCCAGATTGACGGTTGCAGCAACAACGTAAGCGAATTTATCCAGGGAACAAAGGGTTCTTGGTGGAGCGCAACCAACGAAATCAAGGACCTCCAGGGCAATGTAATCTGGAAGTACGAAGATACAGGCGAATTCAAGCAGCACGACCCCTATGTGCTTGAGCACGTAGACTGGGTTAACCACATCCGCAAGGGCGAGGCTCACGACGAAGCCACCGAGTGCGGTATCTCTTGTCTTGCTGCAGTTATGGCCCGTGAAGCAGCCTACACTGGCGGCACCACTACATGGGATGCCATCAGCCAGGCCGAAATGGACTATATGCCCGCCAAGTTGGAACTCGGTCCCATGGAACTTGACAAGTATACAGTAGCAAAGCCCGGTTCAGGCAAGTAATTCATGCATTAATATGAAAAGACGCAATTTTATAATGGGTTCAGCAGCGGGTATGGCCGCTGCCACCCTTGCTTCACCAATGTCCATTCTCAGTTCTTGCGCTCCCGTACCCGAGAAGCCCAAGACACCGCTCAACATTTGCTTCCAGGAAGGCATTGCCATCGGTAACAACCTCCAGGAGAAGCTTGACTACATGGAGTCTCTGGGCGTTACCGGACTTGAAGTGGGCGGACGCGGACTGAAGAACCGTGTAGACGAACTCAATAAGGCTGTTGAAGGCCGCAACATCAAGCTCTCTGCCATCTGTGCCGGATTCGACGGCTTCATTCTGGCTGAGGATCCCGAAGTGAAGGCTGCTTTTGACAACTCTATGCGCGAGATTATCGCCGCAGCCGGAGCCATCGGTTCTCCTGGCGTAATCATGGTTCCTGCCTTCAACGGACAGAAGCCCTGCAAACCTCACACATTCGAGACCAGACAATATCTTTGCGAAGAGCTGTTCAAGCTTGGCGAATATGCCAAGGAATGCGGCACCACCGTTATTCTTGAGCCTCTGAACCGCAGAGAGTGCTTCTATCTCCGTCTCGTTGGCGATGCAGCAGCCATCTGCCGCGACACCAACAGCGAAGGCGTAAAGTGTATGGGCGACTTCTGGCACATGCAGGAAGAGACTTCAGACTACGCAGCCTTCATGGCAGCTGGTACAAAGTATCTGCAGCACGTTCACATTGCAAGCCGTGGCCGTCGTCTCACTCCCACAGAGGACGGAGAGAAGGACAACTACGTTGACGGTTTCCGTGCCCTCAAGGAAATGGGTTACCAGGGTCATGTAAGCTTCGAGTGCGGATGCGAAGGCGACCGTGCCGTTGTACTGCCCAAGGCCATCGAACTGATGCGCGCCCAGTGGGAACAGGCTTAATCCACTATTTTAAAGATTATAAGAATCGGATGTATCTTCGGGTAGATCCGATTTTTCATTTATACTATTCGAGGCATATCTGCTCATACATCTTTTGCAAAACGCAAAAATGCAAAAATACATCTAAACCACGGATTATTCGATTGATAATGATTTTGCATTTTGCAAATCCATTTGCAATTGCTTTACAAAATGGCAAAAAAGAGGTGTTATTAGGGACGGGTATGGGCTTTTGGCCGTTAGCTTTTGGCCTTTCAGTCCTCATGCAGAACTCGTTTCAGCATCTCACCGCGAGCCCGGATTAACGTATACACCCAAGCCTTTCTGACATAAAGCGTCCATACTTTTGCAACAAATAACAGAAATTTCTTTTACACCCTACCAAGCACATGGCGTGGAAAAAATTACGGCATGGCGTGGAAGGAAAATTTTCCTCGGGATGCAAGAAAACGGATGGCAAGGCGGTGGAAATCGGGAGGCAAATAAATTATTACAGATAAGAATTATAAAGAAGGATTATCTTCTCATCCAAATAAAGTTGTATCCAGTTCGCAGTACCACAAATGTACCATATATAGTGGTACTGGAGTACCATTGCTTTGGTACTGGAGTGTTATAGGCTTGACACTGCAGTATCAACGCGATGGTATTGTAGCGGCAAAAAGTATAGTGGAGAAAGGCAACGCGGTGCAATGAGAAAGTCATGCCGTTGCGATGTGAAAGGGACTGCAGTGCGTTGGCCACCGCAACAGCATGCACGGAAAAAGAGAAAAGAGGAACATATCTGACTGAAATACCAAATAAAAACGTATCTTTGCACATTATTATATATTTTGTAGCAGAAAAATACATTAAAAACATCTAAAAAATATGATTTATGAGTAAGACGAAAGATTCATTACCCGAAAACGCCTTCCGACCGCTGAACGAAGGCGAAGAGTATGTGCCCTTGATGGAAGCGGGTACTAACCCCAAGGAAGTTACGGCATGGAGCGTGGTGTGGGGACTGGTTATGGCAGTTATCTTCAGTGCCGCAGCCGCTTATCTGGGACTGAAGGTGGGACAGGTTTTTGAGGCCGCCATCCCCATCACCATCATTGCCGTTGGCCTGAGCAGCGCCACGAAGCGCAAGGGAGCGCTGGGAGAGAACGTGATGATACAGAGCATTGGCGCCTGCAGCGGTGTGGTTGTGGCCGGTGCCATTTTCACTCTGCCCGCGCTGTACATCCTCCAGGCCAAGTATCCCGAAATGACGGTCAACTTCATGGAAGTGTTCATTGCCAGCCTGTTGGGAGGTATCCTGGGCATATTGTTCCTGATTCCCTTCCGCAAGTATTTTGTAAAGGAAATGCACGGCAAGTACCCCTTCCCTGAGGCCACTGCCTCAACACAGATTCTCGTGAGCGGAGAAAAGGGCGGCGGACAGGCCAAGCCCTTGCTTATTGCAGGTCTGCTGGGCGGACTTTATGACTTTGCCGTGTCCACCTTCGGCCTGTGGAACGAGGCCTTTACAAGCAGAGCGGTTTTGTGGGGAGACACCGTGGCAGAGAAAGCCAAACTGGTGTTCAAGATGAATACCGGAGCCGCTGTGCTGGGTATGGGCTACATCGTCGGTTTCAAATATGCACTCATCATCTGCATGGGTTCGGCCGCCGTTTGGTGGATTATTGTCCCCGGCATTGCCCTGATATGGCCCGAACTGCAGATTGCGGACAACCTGACCGCGGCCGCAGCATCGTCCGAAGAGATTTTCAAGTATGCCAAGAGCATCGGTATCGGCGGCATTGCAATGGCAGGTATCATCGGCATTATCAAGAGCTGGAAGATTATTGTCAGTGCGGTAAGCCTTGCCGGAAGCGAGCTTAAAGGCAAGAGCCAGGAGAACGGAAAGGATGAAGTGCGCACCCAGAAAGACCTGTCCATGAAGTTCATCTCTTCCGGTATCGTAATGGCGCTGGCCGCCACCTTCCTGTTCTTCCATTGGGACGTCATGGGCGGTGTGATGCGCTTCAGTCTGGTGGCACTGCTTGTTGTGGCCGTCATCACCTTCCTCTTCACCACGGTTGCCGCCAATGCCATTGCCATTGTGGGCAGCAATCCGGTTAGCGGAATGACTCTGATGACCCTGATTGTGGCCAGCATGATTATGGTGGCTGTGGGGCTGAACGGCACAAGCGGAATGGTGGCCGCACTGATTATGGGCGGTGTGGTTTGTACGGCACTGAGCATGGCAGGCGGCTTCGTTACGGACCTGAAGATTGGCTATTGGCTGGGAAGCACGCCCCGCAAGCAGGAGACATGGAAATTCCTGGGCACACTGGTGAGTGCAGCCACCGTGGCCGGCGTCATCATGATTCTGAACAAGACCTACGGATTCACCAGCGGAGCATTGGCCGCTCCCCAGGCCAATGCAATGGCAGCCGTCATTGAACCCATGATGAGCGGAAGCGGCGCGCCCTGGCTGCTCTATGGAATCGGCGCCGCCATCGCCATTGTATTGAACTTCTGCGGCATCAGCGCATTGGCTTTTGCCCTGGGTATGTTCATTCCCCTGGAACTCAACCTTCCCCTACTCGTGGGCGGTGCCATAAACTGGTATGTCAACACCCGCAGCAAGGATGCCGCGCTGAACTCACTTCGCACGGAAAGAGGCACACTCATTGCCAGCGGATTCATTGCCGGAGGCGCGCTGATGGGTGTGGTGAGTGCCGCGCTGAACTATCTTGAATTCAGCTTCGACTACTCGGCTTGGTGGCAAAACCCAATGAGCGAATTGCTCAGCCTGGGCATGTATTGTATGCTCATTATATACATGATAAAGGCCTCAATGCTTAAAAAATAAGCGTTTATGGAAAAAACTTTAGGTATAATCTTTTTATTTTCAGCGAAAAGTAGTACCTTTGCGCCGCCGTTACGAGTTGACGGCATATTTCAAACCTATAATAAAGTTTAATTAATTTATGGCAACAAGAATTAGATTGCAGCGTCACGGCCGTAAAAGCTATGCTTTCTACAGCATCGTAATCGCTGATGTAAGAGCTCCACGTGATGGTAAATTTACAGAAAAGATTGGTACCTACAACCCCAACACCAATCCTGCCACTGTAGATTTGAAATTCGACCGTGCCCTTTACTGGGTAGAGTGTGGCGCACAGCCCTCTGACACGGTTCGTAACATTCTATCTAGAGAGGGTGTGTACATGATGAAGCATCTTCGTGGAGGTGTGAAGAAGGGCGCTTTTGATGAAGCAACCGCCGAGGCTAAGTTCTCAGCATGGAAGGCTGACAAGCAGAAGGGTCTGGATGCATTCAAGGTAAAGAACGCTGCAGAGAAGAAGGCTGCTGACGAGGCACGTCTGGCTGCAGAGAAGAAGACCAACGAAGAGATCGCTAAGAAGGTAGCAGAGAAGAAGGCTGCTGAGGCTGCCGCAAAGGCAGAAGCAGAAGCTGCTGCAAACGCAGAGGCTACTGAGGGTGAAACTGAAACACCTGCAGAGGCTTAAATCAATCACAAACCATATTTCAATTAGACTTTTTCCAAACAACAGCAATAAGATGGCTTCACCGTGAGGTGAGGCCATTTTTTATGGCAAAAAACATGGAACGTATCAACATTTTTTTGTAACTTTGCCTGCCGAATCATCAATGAATGTAAAATAAAAGAAAACATTAGATATGCTTACACTAAAAGTCATTACGGAAGAAAAAGAACGCGTAATAAAAGGACTGGAAAAAAAGAATTTCCCCAATGCCGCCAATGCCATTGAGGAAGTGATTGAGACCGACAAGAAGCGCAGAGAGGCACAGACAGAACTAGACAAGAACCTGTCTGAAGCCAAGAAGATGGCCGCCCAGATTGGCGCGCTGATGAAGCAGGGACAGAAGGAAGAGGCCGAGCAGATCAAGGTCCAAGTGGCTGCCCTGAAAGAAACCAACAAGGAGTTGGAAGACAAGAAGACCGAGGCAGAAAAAGAAATGGTGCGCCTGTTGTGTGCCATACCCAACATACCCTACGACCTTGTTCCCGAAGGAAAAGGCGCTGAAGAGAATCTGGTTGTAAAGAGCAACCTTTGCGAGTGCAAGGAAGGAGACACGGTGGGCAACTGGGCCGTTGTTCCCGAGAAAGCGGAAGACAAGCTCCCCCACTGGGAACTGGCCAAGAAATACAACCTGATTGACTTTGACTTGGGCGTGAAGATCAGCGGAGCCGGCTTCCCCGTTTACCGCGGCAAGGGCGCCCAGCTGCAGAGAGCGCTCATCAACTTCTTCCTGGACGAGGCACGCAAGGCTGGCTACGAAGAGATTATGCCACCCACAGTGGTTAACGCCGACAGCGGATACGGCACAGGCCAGTTGCCCGACAAGGAAGGACAGATGTACCACTGCAATCTGGACGACCTGTATCTGATTCCCACCGCCGAAGTTCCCGTAACGAACATCTATCGCGATGTAATTGTGGACGAAAAGGAACTCCCCATCAAGAATTGCGCTTACACCCAATGCTTCCGCCGCGAAGCCGGCTCTTACGGTAAGGATGTGCGCGGACTGAACCGTCTGCACGAGTTCTCAAAGGTGGAGATTGTGCGCATTGACAAGCCCGAGCACAGCAAGGAATCGCACAAGGAAATGCTGGAGCATGTGGAAGGCCTGTTGCAGAAGCTGGAACTCCCCTACCGCATTCTCCGTCTTTGCGGTGGCGACATGAGCTTTACCGCCGCTCTGTGCTACGACTTTGAAGTGTACAGCGAAGCACAGGAAAGATGGCTCGAGGTAAGTTCGGTAAGCAACTTCGACACCTACCAGGCCAACCGTCTGAAGTGCCGTTACCGCACAGGCGAGAAGAAGACCGAGCTTTGCCACACCCTCAACGGTTCTGCGCTGGCATTGCCCCGCATCGTTGCCGCCCTTTTGGAAAACAACCAGACCCCCGAAGGCATCCGCATCCCCAAGGCGCTGGTTCCCTATTGTGGATTTGAAATGATTGACTAAGGACAAAGGATAAAAATCATTGACATTCTGGCGAAGAATCTGAAGACATTGATATAAATGTAACAGATTCTTCGCTTTTGTTATATTTGTTATAATGGTACATTATAAGCGCGTTTTTCCGGTTATAATCTGCAAAATACACATCTTAAATGAGGAATTATGGGCACAATGCCCGTTGAAATAAAAAATATAACGTATCTTTGCATATCAAACACATTGAATATAAAAACAAACAAGATAAGACAAAAGAGCAATGAATAAAATCATTAGCAAAGAACAGTTTTCTGAAAAAGTTTTCAAACTGGAGATTGAAGCGCCGCTGATTGCAAAATCGCGCCGTGCAGGACATTTCGTAATTGTGAGAGTGGACGAGAAGGGCGAACGCATGCCCCTCACCATTGCAGGTTCAGATATTGAGAAGGGAACCATTACCCTGGTTGTGCAGACCGTTGGATTGTCTTCAACCAAATTGTGCAACCTGAACGTTGGCGACAGCATTCTTGACTTGGTGGGTCCCTTGGGACAGGCCACCCATATCCAGAACTACGGAACCGTAGTTTGTGCTGGAGGTGGTGTGGGCGTTGCACCCATGCTCCCCATCATCCAGGCGTTGAAGGCAGCCGGAAACCGTGTCATCTCTGTGCTGGCTGGCCGCAGCAAGGATCTTATTATCCTGGAAGAAGAAGTGCGTGCCTCTTCAGACGAAGTCATCATCATGACCGATGATGGTTCTTATGGCAACAAGGGTCTGGTAACGGAAGGTATCGAAAGCGTGATCAAGCGCGAGAAGGTGGACAAGTGTTTCGCCATCGGCCCCGCCATCATGATGAAATTCTGCTGCCTGCTCACCAAGAAATATGAAATCCCCACTGACGTTTCGCTGAACACCATCATGGTGGACGGAACTGGAATGTGCGGTGCCTGCCGTATCACCGTAGGCGGAAAAACCAAGTTCGTTTGCGTGGACGGACCCGAATTTGACGGCCATCAGGTAGACTTTGACGAGATGTTCAAGCGCATGGGCTCGTTCAAAGACGTGGAACGCGAGGAGATGAGCCACCTTGAAGAGCATGTCTGCAAGGTTGAGCCCCAGATCAAGGAAGCCGAGGCAGCCATGGCAGAGACAGCAAAGAGCGCACAGGCACCGATGGAAGAACTGCTTGACCGCAAGGCCCCCTGGCGCGAGGAACTCCGCAAGAGCATGAAGGCCAAGGAACGCACCGCCATTGAGCGCTGCCCCATGAACGAGCTTGACCCCATTTACCGTGCCACCACCAGAACCGAAGAAGTGAACACCGGATATACCAAGGAGCAGGCCATGACCGAGGCCAAGCGCTGTCTCGACTGCGCCAACCCCACCTGTATGCAGGGTTGCCCCGTAAGCATCAACATCTCCTCGTTCATCAAGAACGTAGAGCGCGGCGAGTTCCTTGAGGCAGCCCGCGTCTTGAAGCACACCTCTGCCCTGCCCGCTGTCTGTGGCCGCGTATGCCCGCAGGAAAAGCAGTGCGAGAGCCAATGTATACATCTCAAGATGAACGAGCCAGCCGTTGCCATCGGCAACCTGGAACGCTTTGTGGCAGACTACGAGCGCGAAAGCGGAAACATCGCACTTCCCGAAATCGCACCCGCCAATGGCATGAAGGTGGCAGTTGTAGGTTCTGGACCTGCCGGACTGAGCTTTGCCGGCGATATGGTCAAGATGGGATATGACGTAACCGTATTCGAGGCTCTCCACGAAATCGGCGGTGTGCTCAAGTACGGTATTCCCGAATTCCGTCTGCCCAATAAAATTGTAGACGTGGAAATCCACAACCTGGAAAAGATGGGCGTACGCTTTGTCAAGGACTGCATTGTGGGCAAGACCATCAGCGTGGAAGAACTCCAGGCACAAGGCTTCAAGGGCATCTTCGTGGCATCAGGAGCCGGACTGCCCAACTTCATGAACATCCCCGGCGAGAACAGTGTAAACATCATGTCCTCAAACGAATACCTCACACGAGTTAATCTGATGGACGCTTCCAACCCCGAGACAGACACCCCAATCAACCCTGCCAAGAGCGTAATGGTTGTGGGCGGCGGAAACACCGCTATGGACTCTTGCCGCACAGCCAAGCGACTGGGTGCGGAAAAGGTGTTCATCGTCTATCGCCGCAGCGAAGCCGAAATGCCCGCCCGTCTTGAAGAGGTGAAGCACGCCAAGGAAGAGGGCATAGAGTTCCTCACCCTGCACAACCCCCTCGAATACATTGCCGACGAACAGGGCAAGGTAAAGCAGGTGGTGTTGCAGAAGATGGAGCTTGGCGAGCCCGACGCTTCTGGTCGCAGAAGCCCCGTTGCCATCCCCGGCGCCACCGTAACGCTGGACATCGACATGGCAGTGGTGGCCGTTGGCGTAAGCCCCAACCCCATTGTGCCCACCTCAATTGAAGGACTGGAACTGGGACGCAAGAACACCATCGTTGTCAACGAAGGCATGCAGACCAACATCCCCACCATCTTTGCCGGAGGTGATATCGTAAGAGGCGGCGCAACCGTAATCCTCGCCATGGGCGATGGCAGACGCGCGGCAAGTGCAATGAACGAATATCTCAACAGCTAAAGATCATGAACATTCTTTATACCATACTCCTGCTCATAGCCAGCAACGTATTCATGACGCTGGCTTGGTATGGTCATCTCAAGTTATCCGATATGGGGGTCAGTTCTCACTGGCCCTTAATCGGAGTTATCGCATTTTCCTGGGTTGTCGCTTTTCTGGAATACTGCTGCCAGGTACCGGCCAACAGAATCGGATTTGTGGGCAACGGAGGACCCTTCACACTGATGCAGCTCAAGATCATACAGGAAGTCATCTCCCTGCTCGTCTTCTGCATCATCGCAAACCTGCTCTTCCAGGGCCAGCAACTCCAATGGAACCACCTCGCCGCAATGGTGTGCCTGGTCATGGCCGTATTCTTCATCTTTAAATAAATTGAAGTCATGAAAAAATATTTTCTCATCCTCACACTTATATCAATCCTTCCCTGCTCTCACATCCATGCCCAGAAAAAGAAGAAGAAGGATGCTCCCACCATCGAGGAGATTATGGACAGCATGGCCGTATATAATTTTGAGGCAGCAATAGAAATGCTGGAAGAGGATATTGCCCTAAAGACAAAACGCAAGAAACCCACCGAGGAACAGGAAAACCTGCTCACCCTTGCCCACCGCAACTTGGGAAAGCTGATGGCCACGGAACGCATCACCATCATTGACAGCATCATTGTTGACAAGCAGAACGTGCTCAGCCACATCCATCTGAGCAACGAGAGCGGAAACCTGCAAACCATGCGCCAGCTGCTCAACAAGCCCGACACAATGGACTGCATGATGTTCCGCAACCAGCTGGACAACCAGGCCATTTTTGCACAACAGGACGCCAACGGCAAACTCACCCTCTACAAGAGCGAGCTGATTGGCAAGGAATGGACCAAGCCCACCCCCCTCAAGGGCATCGCCGACGAGGACACCGAGGCCAGCTACAACTACCCCTTCATGCTCACTGACGGCGCCACACTCTATTATGCTGCCACCGATGAGGAAGGACTGGGCGGTTATGACATCTACATGACCAGA
Organism: Bacteroidaceae bacterium; assembly: GCA_017559845.1. Taxonomy (GTDB): domain Bacteria; phylum Bacteroidota; class Bacteroidia; order Bacteroidales; family Bacteroidaceae; genus Physcousia. Next base: position 51,209 of record JAFYQQ010000045.1, read on the forward strand.
TACGACGCCGAAGAACAGGAATTCCTTGCACCGGAAAACATCGGCATGCCTTTCAACTCCACAGCCAATGACTACCTCTTTACCATAGACGAATTCTACAACCTGGGATGGTTTGCCACAGACCGCAACATGCCCCAGGGAAAAGTCTGCGTCTACACCTTCATACCCAACGACACCAGACAAATCTACAACGAGGCCGAAATAGGTATGGAAGCGCTCAGGAGATATGCAGCCATAGCATCCATCCGAGACACCTGGACAGACAAGGCCAGGGTGGACGCCGCGCTGCAAAGCCTCAAGTCACTGCAAATGACACAAAAGGGCGGCAGTGCCGACAACCTCTTCGAGTTTGTACTCAATGACAGGAAAACCTGCCATTCCGAAAGCGACTTCAAGAACCCCGAGGCACGCAAATTGGTGAAGACATGGATTGAACGCAAAAAAGAACTGGAGAACACCAGAAGCCAGCTGGACAACCTCCGAGACAAATATGCCATCGCCGCCGATGCGCAGAAACAACAGTTCGCGGCGCAAATCAGACTCATGGAAGCCGCCTTCGAAAAACTGGTCTCAGAAGTGAGTCAGACCGAGAAAGCCATCCGAAAAGCAGAATCAGGCCAATAACACACCATAAATGACACAAACAAGCACCATTACAGCAATAGCCACAGCCCCCGGAGGCGCAATAGGCATAATCAGGGTAAGCGGACCAGACGCCATAGGCATCTGCGACAATATATTTCATTCCGTAAGCGAAAAGAAGCTTACCCAAGCCATGGGCCACACATTGCATTATGGCAAAATCATAGCCCAGAAGCAAGACCAGCGGGAAGAACTCATTGACGAAGTGCTGGTATCCGTCTTCCGCGCCCCCCGCAGCTATACCGGCGAAGACGCGGTAGAAATCAGCTGCCACGGAAGCAGATACGTCATGCAGCGCATTGTGCAGGCCCTCATAGATGCAGGCGCCACCCAGGCTGCCCCCGGAGAATTCACACAACGCGCCTTTGTGAACGGAAAGATGGATCTCTCACAGGCCGAGGCCGTGGCCGACCTCATTACCGCCAATTCAGCCGCAACCCACCAGATGGCCATAAACCAGCTGCGCGGAGGCTTCAGCAAAGAACTCTCCACACTAAGGGACAATCTCCTGAAACTCACCACTCTGCTCGAACTGGAACTCGATTTCAGCGAAGAAGACGTAGAGTTTGCCAACCGCGAAGTACTCTACACGCTGGCCAAGACCATTGAAAGCAGAATAAGCTACCTCACAGACTCCTTCCAGACCGGAAACGCCATCAAGAACGGAGTCCCTGTAGCCATAATCGGAGCCCCCAACGTGGGCAAGAGCACCCTTCTCAACGCACTGCTGCACGAGGAAAAAGCCATTGTCAGCGACATACAGGGCACCACGCGCGATGTCATCGAAGACATCATACAAATCCAGGGCATCACGTTCAGATTCGCTGACACGGCCGGAATCAGAAAGACAAAGGACACCATTGAACAAATGGGCATAGAACGCTCGCTCAAAGCCCTTGACCACGCCAACATCGTGCTGCTTATTTCCGAAACGGGAATAGAATTCCCCAATGTGCGCATCCCCGAGGACAAACACGTCATCCGCGTCATCAACAAGAGCGACCTCACCCACCCCGCCAGCAGCTTTGTCTACAACAAGGTGTCAAACGGTGGATACATCCACATTTCGGCCCTCACCGGAGCCGGAATCCCCCTTTTGGAACAAGAACTGGTCAAAGCCGCGGCAATACCGGAAATCAACGACAACGACCCCGTTGTAACCAATCTCCGCCATTACGAAGCGCTGAAAAAAGCCCAAGACTCAATTGAAAGAGTGCTCCAGAGCCTGCAAGACCAGATTTCTGGCGACCTCATAGCGCAGGATCTTCGCCTCTGCCTCTTCCATCTGGCAGAAATCACGGGAGGAGAAATCACAACCGACGAAGTGCTTGGCAACATCTTTAAAAACTTCTGCATCGGAAAATAACAATCGTAACACATTGATACACAGTATTTTAAGTCGTGTTTTTGCGTGTGAAAATCAGCAATTTTTCGATTTGCGAGGGGATTGTAAATTGTTGTATTTCAGAGTATTGTAAAATTAAATCTAAAAATTGAAGATATACAATAAATTTTCCATCCTGGAAAATGTAAAGCCTGAATTTTTCGTTAAAATTCAGGCTTTTTTCATATTTTCCATCAGATTTTCGATAGTTTTTACAATTAGGCAGGGTGGACAAAAAGTAGGATGACATGCCCATCAATATCTTGATATTCATATCTTTGTGCCATATTATTAATGATATGGTAAAAAAAATGCTTTTTTTGCTGCTCTTCAAACGTTGTAAGGAACGGGCGTAGAGGTCCCAGCCAAATGTATAAATGCAAGGATTGCGGCAAACAATTCATAGGTGGCAAACGGCGCGACAAATCACAAGTAATAACTGACTATGTCGAAGGCAAGCAAACCTTGCAGCAACTTGCCTCTAAGTACAAAGTTTCCGAGAGAACAATTCGTCGCGATTTGGAAAATATGCGCTTTGTCCGTAAGAAATCGAGGTGTAAAGAAGTGACAGTGCAGCTTGATACCACTTATTGGGGGCGCAGATTCGGTCTAATGGTCATCAAGGATGCTCTGCGTAACAAGATTCTATGGCACAAATATGTTTGCAATGAGACTGTCAGTCAATACATGGAGGGGATTTCTTGGCTTAGATCTCAAGGTTTTAAGATATATGGCGCCGTAATTGACGGTATGCGCGGTTTAGCACAGGCATTATATCCCATCCCTGTACAGATGTGCCAATTTCATCAGATACTAATCACTCGTAGATACTTAACCCAGGAACCTGAACTCGATGCTTCTTGCGAGCTTCTAAACCTCGTTAAGAGCATAACCCAAATGGATAAGGAGAGTTTTATTGGCGTTTTTAATGAGTGGGGCGAGAAGTACAAGGATGTTTTAAACGAGCGTGTTCACGATAAAAGACTAAAACGGCACACGCCTCCTTACATGCGTCCAAGGCTACGTAGTGCATACCTTAGTTTAAAACGCAATATGACTTTATTATGGACTTTTTACGATCACCCAGAAACAGGTCTGCCAAACACGAACAATGGCATTGAAGGTTTGTTCTCGGATATAAAGGGCAAATTAAGGGTTCATCGGGGGATAAGTAAGGATAATCGGAAAAAGTTGTTAGATGAGTACATTATGCGACATTATTAAACGCAGAATCCCTTGGCAGGGCGCGCCCTGCCAAGGGATTCTGCGTTTAATAATGTCGCATAATGTACTCATCTAACAACTTTTTCCGATTATC
>JAFYQQ010000046.1 GCA_017559845.1 Bacteroidaceae bacterium
CGATAGAACGCATAAAGATGCTCATAGGCCAGAAGAACCACTCCTTCTTGATGAGAAAGTTACAATGAAAATCTTCTGCATAGCTATAAAGTAGACCAATGATGAAGTCCCAATTGCTCGTGTGTGGAGCCAGTGCCAAAATGAATTTATTGGGCTTCTCAACAGTGAAATCTGAAGAAAAGCCCATCCAGGAATACAATATCGTTCGACAGATACTTTTTATCATGCCAGATTTTTGATTTGCTCTGTGATTTCCTCCACTCTTGTCAGGAAATCTGTTCTTAATTTCTTGAAATATTTCTTTGCATATCGCTTGTCGGGGTGAGAAACCCTTGCAAGCATTTCAGACTGCAAAATGAGTATATTGTCTATCACATTCTCCGCGTCAACCACGTTTGCGGGTTGCTCGCAATGAATAATCCACAGGCATTCTGCAATGAGTTCCTGCACTAGATAATTCATGTTCTTTTTTAATGCTCGTCTGTTCATAATTCTATCATGCTAAAATTGAAAGTTCTTCAAAATTATGCAAAGTTTTCTAACTATGCAACATTTACCACCAAAAAGTGTCAGTAGACATGATTTTTTTGCAGAATTGTTTCTATATGTCTCCACAAATCCGTAAATTTGCCATAGATTTTAACAAAGCATTAGATTTTATATTTATAATTCAAATTTTTAACAACATTTTATGAAAAAGAGCGCATTGCAAATTGCCCGTGCTGCCTATCAGCCCAAGCTGCCCAAAGCACTGCAGGGTACAGTGGTTGCCAAAGAAGGTGCCGCTACTCAGAGTGTAGGAAACCAGGATGAAATCAAGGCTATGTTCCCCAACACCTATGGTATGCCCGTTATCACATTTGAGGAAGGCGAAGCTCCCCAGATGGAAGCCATCAACGTGGGTATCATCCTTTCCGGTGGTCAGGCTCCTGGCGGTCACAATGTAATCAGTGGCCTTTATGACGGTGTGAAGACGCTGAACCCCAACAGCAAGCTGTACGGTTTCTTGATGGGCCCCGGCGGTTTGGTTGACCACAAATACGTTGAGTTCACAGATGAGTTCATCGACGAGTACCGCAACACTGGTGGTTTTGACATCATCGGTTCTGGCCGTACAAAGCTGGAGAAGGAAGCTCAGTTTGAAAGTGGAATCGAGATTCTGCGCGAACTTGGTATCAAGGCGCTGGTAATTATCGGTGGTGACGACTCTAACACCAACGCTTGCGTTTTGGCCGAGTACTATGCTGCCAAGAACTATGGCGTACAGGTAATCGGATGCCCCAAGACCATCGACGGTGACCTCAAGAACGAGCAGATTGAAACCAGCTTCGGTTTCGATACTGCCTGCAAGACCTATAGCGAACTCATCGGTAACATCCAGCGCGACTGCAACAGTGCACGCAAGTACTGGCACTTCATCAAGCTTATGGGACGATCTGCTTCTCACATTGCTTTGGAATGCGCACTCCAGACCCAGCCCAACGCCTGTCTGATTTCTGAAGAAGTTGAGCAGAAGGAAATGTCTCTGAACGACGTGGTTACCTACCTCTCACAGATCGTAGCAGACCGTGCCAAGGACGGAAACAACTTCGGTACCGTACTTATCCCCGAAGGTCTCATCGAATTCATTCCCGCCATCAAGAAGCTCATCGCCGAGCTGAATGAAGTGCTCACAGACCCCGAAACTGGCGAGTCTCGCGAATTTGCAAGCGCAGAAGAGCAGATCAGCTTCGTTAAGGGCAACATTGCAGCAGACAACCTGGCTGTATTGGAGTCTCTTCCCGCAGACGTTGCACGCCAGCTCTGCCTGGACCGCGACCCCCACGGAAACGTACAGGTTTCTCTCATCGAGACCGAAAAGCTACTCAGCCGCATGGTTGCAGACAAGTTGGCTGAATGGAAGGAAGCCGGCAAATATAACGGCAAGTTCTCTGCACAGCACCACTTCTTCGGCTACGAAGGACGTTGCGCAGCTCCGTCAAACTACGATGCAGACTACTGCTATAGCCTTGGTTTCAACGCCAGCCGTCTGATTGCTAATGGCAAGACCGGTTATATGTCAATCATCAAGAACACAACCGCTCCCGCTGCCGAATGGATTGCCGGTGGTGTGCCCATCACAATGATGATGAATATGGAACGTCGCAATGGTGCCATGAAGCCCGTTATCAGAAAAGCCCTCGTTGAGCTGGAAGGCGCTCCCTTCAAGTTCTTTGCCGCTCACCGTGAAGAATGGGCCAAGAACACCGCTTACGTCTATCCCGGCCCCATCCAGTACTGGGGACCCTCAGAAGTATGCGACCAGTGCACAAAGACCCTCGCATTGGAACAGAACTGATTATTCTATCTATAACCATATGTGCCGGAGCCATTCCGGCACATATCTTTTATTGACAGATGCCCACAAAGAAAACAGAATCCAACAGAAAACCAAATAGTTACAATCGAATTCCACGAAAAACCGATTCTAACGCTTCAAGACGCAAGACCCGCAATACCAAACAAGGAAAGTCTTCCTTCTTGAAATGGTTCTTTGGCATTCCCTCATGGGCATATTGGGTAGGGGGGCTCAGTATTGGTTTCGTCTACATATTCTTTGTCTACTATTTTTTTGTTAGTCCATACAGCTTCCGCTGGAAAGCCATGCACAGTGACCCTGTCTATCCGGAAGGATACAACATTCGCGGACTGGACATCAGCCATTACCAAGGCCAAATTGACTGGGAAACCCTTCGGAATTCCAGCATGAACAATGACCCCATACGTTTTGTCTTCATCAAGGCCACCGAAGGCATGAGCCTCATGGACGATAATTTCAATCTCAATTTCTATCAGGCAAAGAAGAACGATTTCATTCGCGGTACATATCATTTCTTCGTACCCGACATAGACCCAGTAAAGCAAGCCCAGTTCTATCTGCACCAGGTACATCTTGAACCTGGAGACCTTCCGCCAGTACTTGATGTGGAACACACAGGCAAGTGTAGCACAAAGGAACTTCAACGTAACATAAAGACATGGCTGGACATTGTGGAAAAGCGATACGGTGTAAAACCAATCTTATATACGGGATACAAATTCCGCGAAAAATACCTTTCAGACCCTGTATTCAACCAATATCCATTCTGGATTGCGCATTATTACGTCACAGGACTAAAGTACAAGGGCGAATGGAAATTCTGGCAACACACAGACTGTGGTCGTATTGATGGCATCAAAGGTTTTGTAGACTGTAACATCTTCAACGGCACCTTGGAAGAACTCCATGAACTTACCATAAAGGAATAGGGCATTTCCAATTAACTTCGATGCAATAGTAAAATTCCACTTTTTTATAAAGTATTTATTTTACTAAACATAATGCGCATTATCTTTTCTATAATTCTATTATAATTTATTGCTGTCCAGTAAAAAATGTCGTCAATAAAGAATTAGGGCTGACACTTCTCACGAGGTATCAGCTCTTTTGGTTATCTTTGTTTTGGACAAACATAAATATAACCATGGGCAAAGATAGTCATTTTACCGGACAGCCGGTCTATAGTCAGGTGCTAAAGTTGCTTGACAAGGACAAAATTCGTCAAATTAGTCGTGATACGCACGGCAGCGAGTCTTACGTCAAACGTTTTGGCGGGTATGAACATTTAGTGGTGATGCTCTTTGGAGTGCTTAACTGTGGTGCTACTTACCAACAACTTTGACTTCTCCGTGGAGGACATTGTTATCTCGTTTATGGAGAATCCTGACAAAACATGGGATGATATTATTGCAGGAGATGTTCAAAAAGCACCACCAGAACCTGTGCTTTTTCATTAGGGGGGGGCTTGCTTTTATCATGAAAAAGTCCGAACCCTTGATTATAAAGGTGTTCGGACAGGGATTTTATGCGGTTTTGAGTTTTACCGGACAGCAATAATTATAATTGAAATCTTTCTATGTGACATTTGTTGACTGTAAAATCAGTTATATTGTTTGGCTAGGTGATTAGAAAGGCAAACCAACAGCGAAGTGCAGACTGAAGTCGCGTTTGAAGTTGGGATGGATGATGGGAAAATGGCGCTTGGCATCCCTAAATGCAGGATGCACAGCCTTCATGCCGCCGTCCAGACGAAGAATGAAGTAATCGAAATTGAGACGCAGACCCAATCCGTATGCTACGGCTATCTGGCGCCAGAAGGTGTCAATCTTGAACTGGCCACCGGGCTGTTCGGCGTACTCGCGCAAGGTCCAGATGTTTCCGGCATCAATAAAGGCCGCACCGTGGATTTTCCAGAAAAGATGGGAACGGTATTCTGCACTAAGGTCAAGCTTTAGGTCGCCAGTCTGGTTAATGAAGTCTATACGGCCATCGCTTCCATTAAAACTTCCCGGACCAAGACCACGCACACTCCATCCGCGCACGCTGTTGGCTCCACCGCTGAAATATCTTTTTTCATAGGGAAGGAAAGTGCTGTTGCCATAAGGATAGGCCACACCCAGTCCGAAATGGAGCGCAAGGGAGTTCTTGTCATCCAGACGGAAACTCTTGGAAAAATCGAAATCGCCCTTGACGTATTGCGCGTACGCGATATTAAATAAGGTGTATTGATTATCAGCATTGGGTCGGGCATCAAAAAGATGGCTCAAACCATAAAGGAAATTACCGGACGATTCTGCACCCAGACGGATAATATAGGCATCGGTACCATAGTTGTTGGCTGCTCCGCTGAGGGGACGCGAGCTATAGGTAAAATTATAACCCCACTTCATAATGAAGAGGTTCTCGTAGTTGTACTTAAGAATGGCATTCCTGCTCTCGGGGTCTTCAAGGTAAAGTTTGCGGAAGGTGTCGCTAATCCAGGGCATGAAGACATAGTTGAGGTCGAGCAAGTCCACCTTGTGCTGTCTTTTTCGTGAAAGCTGGTTCCAACGGTAGCGCCATGTTCCAGTAACTACACGACGATGGAATTCGGGTCGGTCCTGTGAGTCGAACATCAGACTGACCTCGCTGGTGGCCTGTGCCAGACGGCGGAACTTGCTGGAAACGAAAGGAAACTTGAAATCGGGGAAGGTAATGCCTGTCTCCACGCTATATTCTATATAGTCCTGGTCGGAATATCCGTTAAGTCCCTTGATGGCTTCGTATGCGCCACGCAGGGTGATGCCAAAAAGTTCTCCGCCATGGAAGAGGTTGCGGTTCTGATAGGACGTGGAAACAGCCGCACCGAAGTCTCCGGCAGAGTTGGTACCTTCAAGCTCAAAGTTAACAGAATTGGCCTTGCCGGGTGCCAGCACAATGTTCGTATGCAGCAGCGTGGAGTCTTTCACGTCCGGTTCAAAACGTATATTGGCACCCATAACGGAACCAAGACGCATCAGGCGCGAATAAGTCTTCTGTACCTTTTGCTCGCTGTAGATGTCGCCCGTCTTCAATTCGGTTGCTGCGTGAAGGACTTTCTGACGTGTCTTGAGGCGCGTACCGGCATTCTCGTCTACTGGGAATGAAACTTCGCCAATGCGATAGACATTGTGAGGAAGGGTGTCATTGTTCACCACCCGATAGGGGCGCAAATGCATCTTCAGATCCACCTGCAGGTTGCCCACAGTGGTGTCTGCCACATAATGGATGTATTCGTTGTTGAAGCGGTAATAGCCCCGGTTTTGAAGCAGCGTATTGATTCTGGAACGCTCGTTCTGTAGCACATTGAGGTCAAAATTCATGCCTTCTGACAGGTATGACTCATTGTCAAAGGTTGTTAGCAAGGAGTCAATAGCAGCATCGTCAATTCTCCTTTCAAGGTTTCTGACCGTATAGCGCGTGCCGGGAACAATATAATAGATGAGTCGGGTATTATACCCTTTCTGCTGCTGTATCAAATCGACCGAGGCATTGAGATAACCCAGATTCTGCACGGCAGAGAGGATGTCTGTCTGTGTCTTGCGGGCAATGTCTTCGCTGAACAGGACTGGCTTTTCGCCTAGTTTGCGGATGAAACGGTTAACTCTTTTGGTGCTGTCCTTTCCAGAGAGGCAATATATACCCAAAGGAGCCTTGAAGAGCGAGAACCATTTACTGTTAGGGTGCTGGCGGATGTAACCCTCCATGGTGGAGGGATCAAAGTTGGCGCTGTCGCTTACCAATGCCACATGATCCAATAAAGTGGCACCCTCCGGCAAAAACTTTGACACGGAGCATGAAGAGGCAAAAAACACCAATATGGCTACCCACAGCGTATATTTTATGGTTCGTTGAAAGGATTTCACTACGCAAAGATAATACTATTTCGGCAAAAATCCTTAACTTTGCGTTTATAAAGTGCAGAAAATATGATAAGCAAAGCCACCATAAAAAAAATCCACGCACTGGACATGCGTAAGTTCAGGAAAAACGAACGGCTCTTTGTTGCAGAAGGCCCCAAGTTGGTTGACGAACTTTGTGCCACCATGAAGCCCGCCTACATTGCCGCACTTCCGGAATGGATTTCGGCAAATGCGCATATTGTTGCAGGAACGGAACACGACTGTGTGACACCGGACGAACTGCAAAGGGCAAGCCTACAAAAGAATCCGCAACAGGTCATCGCCCTCTTTCCCATTCCAGACCACAGGCTTTGCAGCGAAGAATTGAAAAATGAACTGTCAATTATGCTGGACGGCGTACAAGACCCAGGAAATCTTGGTACCATTGCACGAATTGCCGACTGGTTCGGCATAAGGAACATCATCTGCTCACCAGACACCGCCGACATCTACAACCCCAAAGCCGTACAGGCCACAATGGGCGCACTGGCAAGGGTAAGGTTCCACTATACCGACCTTACCCAACTGCTCTCTGAATATGACGGCGCAGTATACGGCACCTTCCTTGACGGAGAGAACATCTACGGGCAGGAACTTTCAGCCAATGGCATCATTGTCATGGGCAACGAAGGGAAGGGCATCAGTACAAGCGTCGGCGAAATGATCAACCGCCGCCTGTACATCCCCAACTACCCTGCCGGTACCCAGACAACTGAAAGCCTAAACGTGGCCATTGCCACAAGCATTGTGTGTGCGGAATTTCGCAGAAGATGCCAATAGGAGCAGGAAGGTGACCAGCCCGTTAAAAATCAGTAGTTCATAACCGAACTTGTATCCCACATAACTTGACATATAAACGTCTGCGGCATAGCATATCAATGGTGCAGCCAGACAGATGAGGGGAACCCACTTGTGATGGGGTTGCCTTTTGGTCAGCAGACCGAAAGCAAACAGCCCGAGGATAGGTCCATAGGTGTAGCTGCAAACTGTATAGACAGCATCAATCACACTGGTACTATTTACGGCACGGACAACCATGATGAACAGCCAGAACAGAACTCCGATGAGGGGATGTGTCCACTTGCGCAGCTTTTCGTCATAAGGGCGACGGGCTATGTCCACGCAAAAGGTGGTGGTCAAAGAAGCCATTGCACTGTCTGCACTACTGAATGCCGAGGCCACAATGCCCAACGTAAAATAAATGAGCGCAGCGCTTCCAAGATAGCCTCCGGCACACAACGCCGGCAAAAGGGCATCGCCCGAGGGAAGGTCCAAAGACATTTGTCTGGCGTACAAGGCCATCAATACTCCAAGAACCATAAAAAGCATATTTACAGGCAGATAACAAATTCCGTTAACGCACATATTCAAACGACTCTCCTTCAGGTTTCGGCAAGTAAGATTCTTCTGCATGGAATCCTGATCAAGCCCCGTCATCACCACAACCACGAAGATGCCGCCAAGGAACTGTTTCCAGAAATAATTTTTGTCATTGGGGTCATCGAACATGAAGACCTGACTCATTGGGCTGCTCCATACCTCGTTCCATGCCCGGGCAATCCCCCACTCCAACTGGCTGCAAAGCTGGTAAATGATGAGCACAAGTGCCATAAGAAGGACAAACGTCTGCAAACAGTCGCTCCAGACGATGGTGCGTATGCCGCTGCGCCTTGTGTATAGCCACATGAGCATCAGCAACAATGCCGTGTTCAACCAGAAAGGAATGCCGTAATGGTCGAAAATCAACGTCTGTAGGATGGTGCATGCAAGATACAGCCTGATACTTGCGCCAATCAGTTTGCTGATGAAAAAGAAAACGGAGCCAGTAAGATATGGCGTATGGCCGAAACGATAGTCAAGATAGGTATAGATGGTGGTCAGATTCATGCGGTAATATAAAGGCAGCAAAACAAATGCCACCAATACGTAGCCCACCACAAAGCCCAAACACATCTGGAGATAGGCCATGGATGAGGCTTCCACCATACCGGGCACACTGACAAACGTCACTCCGCTGACGCTTGCTCCAATCATACCAAAGGCTACTGCCCACCAACGGGACGTACGGTTGCCACGGAAAAACGCGTCGTTGTCAGCACGACGGCTTGTCAAATATGAAAGTAAAAGCAGCAAGGCAAAATACCCTGCTGCACAAATGAGCAAATATGTGCCCTGTATCATAATTCGCTTACTTCTTCCATACCAAAGCCTTCTTCATCCTCATCCTTGATTTCGGCCTCGGGTGCATAACTGCTGTAGAAGGTATCATCATTTTCGCTGATTTCCTCCTCTTCATCATCATTGTTATAGTCTGACTTGTCAGCATCCATGGCGTCGTCGTCCAAATCGCCGTCCTCATCAGAATCAAAAGACCGGGGTTCAGGATTGAACTGTACCTTCTCAACGGGTTCCTTCTTCTTGGCGAAAATGGCTTCCACCCAAGTACCTTTGACAATCTCAAGCACTTCAAAGCCAAGCGACACCTTAAGTTCGAGCGTTCCTCCAGGAGCATGTATACGACTTGCTGGAAGCTGTGTGGTGCTGATTTCGAAAGCACTGTTTATGATATCCTTGGTTGAAGTTGAGATAGAATCCCATCCGCCACCGAAATTGCGGTCTATCAGTTCAAGCAAAGTGGCAACGGTAATGTGCTTAACGTTCTCATAGGTGAGGTCAGAAAGGTTCTTTATCACCTTCCTGCGCAAAGCGATACTGCCCTTTCCAGGCCTGCAATGGGTCATAAGCGCCCATTCGCCGTTTTCGTATTTCTTTACGTCGCGCACATCATCCGGATTGTAATGCACAACCTCAAAAGCCTGTCTAATGACATTCAACAGTTTGTCTTCGCTTGTGGCAAAGTCCTCTTCCTGTTTGGTCTGTTCCCACAGTGAAGACAGCTGGTATTCGTCAACCGTCCATATATTTGTGCTGTTCAAGTCCAACACTGAATCCATCAATAAGGTCTTTTTAGCCATATAAATATTCTGTTTTTTTATCTAAAGATTACTTTACTTTTACACCGGAAGCCAACTGCTTACACTTTTCCCTTAACTGGTTCTGGTCTGCATCCAGGTTGTCCCAGCATACCACAACACCCATTCTTCTGCCCACATGAGCCACGGGCTTGCCGAAGATGCGAAGGTAAGTCTGGGTGGCAGCACAAACTTCTTCCATACCTTCATATTGGGGATTCTCACTTTCCACTTCAGAAAGAATAACGGCAGATGTTCCCTGGCGCTCCTGCGTAATTTCGGGAATAGGCAATCCGAGTACGGCACGGCAATGCAACTCAAATTCGCTAAGATTCTGCGTTCCAGCCAGTGTTACCATGCCGGTATCGTGAGGTCTTGGGCTCAGCTCACTGAAGATGACACCTTCCTTATTGCTAACAAAGAATTCAACACCCCAGATGCCGGCACCAGTCAAGGCTTCGGTAACCTTGGCTGCCATTTGTTGTGCCTCGGCCAATTGCTCAGCAGTCATGGCCATGGGTTGGAAACTTTCTCTGTAGTCGCCGCCTTTCTGCACATGACCGATGGGCTGGCAGAATAGTGTAGGACCGTTCTTTTGGGTAACGGTGAGAAGGGTGATTTCAAAATCGAAAGGAATAAACTGCTCCACAATCACCTCGCGCAAGTCGCCGCGGGCACCACCGCATGCACATTCCCATGCCTGGGGAAGTTCCTCGGGGGTATCTACCTTGCTCTGTCCGTGACCACTGCTGCTCATCAAAGGCTTGATGATACAGGGGAAGCCGATTATCTTGGTTGCTTCCAACAGCTCTTCGTATGTGCTGGCATACTTATAATTGGCAGTCTTGAGCCCGAGTTCGGTATGCGCCAATTCACGGATGGCCTTGCGGTTCATGGTGTAATTCACAGCCTTTGCGCTGGGAACCACCTGTATTCCTTGCTTTTCGCAATCGTAGAGACGTTCTGTACGGATAGCTTCTATTTCGGGTACAATGATATCGGGCTTCACTTCTTCTACGGCCTTCATCAACGCATCGCCGTCGAGCATACTGAAAACACGACATTCATCCGCCACTTGCATGGCAGGCGCTCCCTGGTAGCTGTCACAAGCCACCACATACTGTCCTTTTCGCTGGCAGGCTATGACAAATTCCTTACCGAGTTCGCCTGAACCTAAAAGCATAATCTTCTTTTTCATATCCTCTATATTTACTTTATATTATAACTTTCAACTTATTGTTTTCAAAAAAATTATATCACTCATTAAATCTATCCCCCCACAACATCTGCATATGTTCCTTCAGGCGGACTTCTTGCGGATTGGATTGCGGATGCCAGATGCGCGTCTGTTGCAATTCATCGGGGAGAAATTGCTGATGCACGAAGTTGTTACTATAATCGTGGGCATATTTGTAACCTTTGTGGTATCCTAAATCTGCCATAAGTTTGGTGGGTGCATTGCGCAGATGTAACGGAACCGGAAGATTGCCGGTCTGCTGCACCATCTGTATTGCAGAATTGATACCCATATAGGCAGAATTGCTCTTTGCACTTGTAGCCAGATATACTGTGGCTTCGGCCAGGGGGATGCGACCTTCTGGCCAACCGATCTTATGTACGGCATCAAATGCGGCATTGGCCAAAAGCAAAGCGTTGGGATTGGCAAGTCCAATGTCTTCTGATGCCGAAATGACAAGACGGCGGGCGATGAACTTGGGGTCTTCGCCTCCTTCAATCATACGGGCAAGCCAATAGAGCGCTGCATCAGGGTCACTTCCGCGTATACTCTTGATGAAGGCTGAAATGATGTCGTAGTGCATTTCACCGTCCTTATCATACGCCAGCGGATTCTGCTGAAGACGGTCGTAAACAATGGTGTCGTTGATGACGATATCCTCATCTGCCGGTGCAGACTCATACAAGAGTTCAAGAATATTGAGCAATTTGCGGGCATCGCCGCCGCTGTATCTCAGCAAAGCATCCGTCTCTTCAATTCTGAAATTGCGTTCCTTGAGAAAGACATCCGTAAGCACGGCATTGTCCACAAGCTTCAGCAAATCTTCCTTGTCAAGGCTTTTCAGCACATAGACCTGGCAACGGCTCAACAAGGGACGAATGACCTCGAACGAAGGATTCTCCGTGGTGGCGCCAATCAAGGTGACGATTCCTTTTTCCACAGCGCCAAGTAGACTGTCCTGCTGAGACTTGCTGAACCGATGGATTTCGTCAATAAACAGAATTGGACTGGCATTGTTGAAGAACCTGTTGCTCTGGGCTTTCTCAATGACTTCACGCACATCCTTCACACCGCAGGTTACGGCACTGAGCGTATAGAAAGGCGTTTCCAGCTGCTTGGCTATGATTGTTGCCAATGTGGTTTTGCCCACTCCCGGAGGTCCCCACAGGATGAAACTGGAGATGCGCTTGGTCTCAATCATCTTACGCAAAACACCACCTTGGCCAACCAAATGTGGCTGGCCAATATAGTTGTCAAGCGTCGTCGGACGCATACGTTCTGCTAAAGGTGCGCTCATAACGAGTACAAAAATATAAAAAAAAACTCATCTTCGGGTAAGTTTTCAATAAAAAATACACTAAATTTGCAGCATGATACTTTCAATTCTCATACCTGTATACAATTATAACTGTGTGGCATTGGTCAAAGCTTTGCAACAACAGGCAGAAAATTGTAATATAGATTATGAAATTTTAGTAGCAGACGACGGTTCTGACAATGCGGAGATTGTCTGTGAAAACAGAAAAATAAATGCCATCCCCCACTCTGTCTATCATGAAACGGGACAAAACCACGGCCGTTCATGGATACGCAACTGGCTCGTCAGCCAGTCACAAGGAGCGTATCTTTTGTTCATAGACAGCGATGCGGAAATCTGCAATGCACACTTTGTCGGCAATTATTTGAGTCACGTTGAAAAGGGCGCTGTAATATGCGGTGGAATTTTACATCCCAAGGAAGAACCATCTCCCACGCGACGTCTTCGATACCGTTATGAAAAAGCGATGGAACCATGCTTCACTGCTGAGCGAAGAAACCAACATCCATACGCCAACCTGCGCACCTTCAATTTCATGATGCCAAGAGAAGTTGCATTGTCCCATCCTTTTGACGAATCAATCACCCTTTACGGATACGAAGACACGCTTCTTGGGGGTATGTTTGAAAAAGAAGGATTAAAGGTAATACACATTGACAACCCGTTGATAAACGCTGACATAGAAGAAAACCCCATATTCCTGAAGAAGACGGAAGAGTCCATGCACAGCCTCTATCAGCTGAAGGACAAGATGCGGCACCATTCACGACTGCTGACCTCATACGAAAAGATAAGGCGGTTAAAACTCGACACCTTACTGCGATTCGTGTTTCCCTTGCTGCGCCCTATGTTGATCTGGCATCTCACTGGAAAGCAGCCCACCGTCATCGCATTGCAGTTCTATAAACTGGCTTATTACTGTACCTTGTGCAAATAACTCTGAAACAAAGACCAATGGAGCATACACGAAACAGGACCATATCAAGATGTTACCTTGAGATCACCAATATCTGCAACTTGAACTGCAAGTTCTGCACCAAGACAAAACGCACGAAGAAGTCACTTTCACAGCACGAATTCGACCTGTTGACAGACCGGTTGAAAGGACATATCCAGTTTCTCTATTTCCATCTGATGGGCGAACCGTTCCTGCACCCCTTACTTCCCCATTTCATCACAACTGCCCGTGAGAAAGGATTCGTTCCAGTAATCACCACCAACGGCACTCTGCTCAAGAATGCGAGCGAGATACTTCTTGCCAATCCGCATAAGATACAGATTTCCATTCATTCGCACGAAGGCAACGGAAAGCAAAACCCGGAAGCGTACATGAGCGAGGTGATGACCTTTGCCAAGGAAGCGGCACAACAGGGCATCATTGTGGTGCTGCGCCTATGGAACGAAGGCGGATATGACAGCAACAACGAGCGCCTGCTTCAACTGGCCGCACAGCACCAGCCACGTCCTTGGACAGAAAGATACGACGGATGGAAACTTGCCACAAACCTCTACATCGAATTTGACAAGATGTTTGAATGGCCTGATGAGGAACACCCTGAATATGAAGAGGAAGAAGTCTTCTGCTATGCACTGCGCAATCAGATCGGCGTACTGGTGGACGGAACCGTTGTACCCTGCTGCCTTGACCATGACGGAGCCATACCATTGGGCAACCTATACCAAGAGACATTTGAGGAAATCATCAATTCGCCGCGGGCCACCAAGTTGCTCGACGGCTTCACCCACCATTGTGCATCCGAGCCACTATGCCGCAAGTGCGGGTATGCTGCCGTAACAAAAAGATTCAGAAAATAATCATAAGACAACATGTACCAGAAATTCATAATAAACCAAGACGGAGTGCTGAAATTCGGCACGGTCTTTTTGCACCGCGATTTATTACAGCGCGGTGAAAGCTGTCCCAACGGCGGCGGACTATGGAAAATAGACGAAAAAAGAAATGTAGTGCTGCTATATGGCCGTTCTTTCGATTTCGGTTTGCCAGATTTCGCCAGTGTGAAACGTGTGGAATGGCATGGTGTAGGCGGCAGCCCCTTGCCGTTGCTCTATCTGCCCCACTGGCCGGATGAAAGCACAATCCAACCCATCATCATTTAAGCTTACGGATTTAATAATATATAGAATAGGTCATGAAGAAGTTTAAACGAACTTTCGTCATAACTTTAATTGCGTTTTGGGGAAGTTTTCTCCCTTGCCGTATCATAGCAGACAACGTATTGTTGCCACAACCGAAACAGATTACTGAAGAAAGCGGTAAGTTCAAGGCCAGGCAAGTAAACGTCCTCTCTCCGCTATTGGGGCAACAATGGAAAGACTTCGCCTCCGAGATGGGCTGGGAGATTGACTCCACAGCAGATGCCACAATTTCCGTGAAACTGGTGGACGAAATTCCCCAAGCGGAAGATGCCCAGAAGGAAGCATACCGTCTAAACATAGCCAAGCGCAGGATTACCATTGAAGCCGTCGGCAAACATGGTGTATGGAACGCCATGCAGACGTTGCGCCAACTCGTCAGCAAGGAACGCCAACAACCCGTTGTCAAATGCTGCGACATCACTGACTGGCCGGCATTTCCCATCCGCGGATTCATGCAAGACGTGGGCAGAAGCTATATTTCCTTAGATGAACTAAAACGCGAGATTGACATCCTTTCAAAGTTCAAAATCAACGTGTTCCACTGGCATCTGACCGAGAATCAGGCATGGCGCTTGGAAAGCAAAATCTTCCCGATGCTGAACGACAGCATCAACACCACACGCATGCCCGGCAAATTCTACACATTGTCAGAAGCCCGCGAATTGGTAGACTTCTGCAAGGCGCGTCAAGTCCTGCTCATTCCGGAAATCGACATGCCTGGACACAGCGCTGCATTTGTCCGCACCTTCAGACATGACATGCAGTCTGCGGAAGGAATGAAGATTCTGAAACTGCTCATTGACGAAGTGTGCGAGACATTCCATGACCTGCCCTATCTGCATATCGGAACGGACGAAGTACGATTTACCAACCCCAACTTCGTACCCGAAATGGTTTCCTACATCAGGGCAAAAGGGAAGAAGGTTATCAGTTGGAACCCGGGTTGGAACTACAAGCCTGGCGAAATTGACATGGCACAACTCTGGAGCTTCAGGGGAAAGGCCACTCCTGGCATTCCTGCCATTGACTGTAAGTACCATTACATAAACCATTTCGACACATTCGGAGACATCATTGCGCTTTACCACAGTACCATCTACGGAAAGCAGAAGGGCGACAAGGATGTGGTGGGAAGCATCATAGCCCTTTGGCACGACCGTCTGATGCAAAGCGAGCACAACCAAATGCTTGAAAACGGACTTTATCCGCACACATTGGCATTGGCCGAACGTGCCTGGATGGGCGGCGGTTCGGAATATTTCAACGGCGACGGAACGAATCTGACAGAAGAAGGCACAGAAAAGTTCAAGGCATTTGCCGACTTTGAGCGCCGTATGCTTTGGCACAAGGAACATACCTTCTCAGGCTATCCCTTCGGTTATGTGAAGCAAACTCACGTCAAATGGAACATCACTGACGCATTTCCCAATGAAGGCGATTTGTCCAAACGATTCCCTCCCGAAGACCAGACTGCGGAACAATATCAGTATGAAGGAAAAACCTATGGTGTGCAACAGGCAAGAGGAGCCGGAATATACCTCAGGCACGTTTGGGGTTCATTAGGAAGCAACAGCGTGCCCACTTTCTACAAGGATGCGAAGGAAAACCATACCGCATACGCCTACACCTGGGTTTATTCTCCCAAGACACAGATGGCTGGACTCTTGGCAGAAACGCAGAACTACAGCCGAAGCGAGGCAGACCTTCCACCAAAGCAAGGTACGTGGGACAACCGCGGCAGCCGTCTGTGGATTAACGGTGAAGAGATTGTGCCACCGGTTTGGACGGCCACTCATACCGTTAAGAGCAATGAGACAGCGCTTGGCAACGAGAATTGCGTATCCCGTCCGCCCATTCAAGTCGAACTGAAAAAGGGATGGAACAAGGTGATGTGGAAACTACCCGTCGGCAGTTTTTATACACCAGAAGTCCGCTTGGTAAAATGGATGTTCACCACTGTCTTTGTCACCCCCGACAGACAAAAGGCCATGGAATGTCTCATCTATTCCACCACAGATCCGGGTACCGAGCCCACCGCTTCATCGCCCCTCTACACGGACACGCTGAAGATTAAGGAAGCCTGCACCCTCAAAGCCGTGGGCATCAGA
The DNA here is from genome assembly GCA_017559845.1 of Bacteroidaceae bacterium. Classification (GTDB taxonomy): domain Bacteria; phylum Bacteroidota; class Bacteroidia; order Bacteroidales; family Bacteroidaceae; genus Physcousia. The sequence continues at coordinate 16,072 of JAFYQQ010000046.1, forward strand.
CCCAACGGAAAGACCCGCATCTTCACCGAAGAGGTCAAAATTCCATAAGGCCAGTTACAAACAATCCCACCTCTCTCTCAAGGGGTGGGATTTTTTTTACGTTACTTTTTGTTTACCGCCAATAGCCAACAGCCAACAGCCAAACATCAGCCAGCCAATTCCCCGTTTTCATCATCATAACCGCCGCCACCGGTGTCGGGCGTGGGGTCAGGCGTGGGTTCGGGATCGGGAGTAGGTTCCGGGTCGGGCGTTGTGCCGCCGCCGTCGGTAGATCCGCCGCCCTGTCCGCTGTCAGCAGAACCGTCGTTCTTGCCGTCCGAAGACGTACCGGGCTTGGTCAGACTGATGAGCGCATTCATCTGCGCGATAAAGTTCTCCAACGCTTCCGTGGGCTGCACGATGGCGTATGCGTTCACCGTCTGCACGATTTCGGCATACTTGGCATCCACCTGTCGGCGCAGTTCCTCGGTGTCGGTGTCCTTCTGGGGAAGGCGTTCCACCTCTTCCTGCAACTTGCCGGACAGCACGGCGTCCACCTCGGCATTATACTGTGCCAATGCCGCCACCTCGTCGGTCAGCGCCAACGTGGCAATGTATGCCTTGGCGTCGTCTGTGGCCAGCACGACCAACAGGCCCGACACCTCACGCGTCTGCGTGCGCTTCTCGTGATTGCCAATCCCACGATACGGGGCCACCTTGGCATCCAGTGCCAACGCCGCCGTACGCTTTTCCTCAATGGTGTTGGTCTTGTGCGCCGTAATGACGTTCATGACCACACCCAACGCCACGTCGCGCGTCTTGTCAGCCGCATTCAGGCGTTCGGTACTCACATAGGCTGTCTGGCGGCGCACAAGACTGGCCTCCTGCTCAACCAATGCAGAATATGCCGGCAAAAGGGCCTCGATATGCAGCACCTGGGCACCAGCCGTATGCATGAGGCCGACGGCCTGATAGTGATAATCGCAATGCAGTCCCAAGGTAAGGGAACTCAATCCCTTTGGATTAATTTGTTTTGCCATACACTTTTCTTTTTTAAAAACCAAAACTACTGCTGCTGTCCAAAATCGTGATTTTGATGCTTCCCGCCCCCTCGGACGGAGCCAAAATCGTGATTTTGATGATTTTCGATCCCTCGGGCGGGGACAAAATCGTGATTTTGATGTTTCCAGACCTCTCGGACGAGGCTAAAATCGTGATTTTGATGATTCCAGACCCCTCGGACGGGGCCAAAATCGCGATTTTGATGATTTCCGAATCCTCGGACGGGGCAAAATCGTGATTTCAGACGTTTCAGACAGTTTTTCATAGACCTCTCGGGGCGCCGCGCTGCTTTTCTCCTCCTTTCTCCGGGCGGCTGGGTTAAAAATTCGGGTTAATTCACTCTATTTCCTTGCATATTTAATCTTTGCATTTAGCTCTATTATTTATCTTTGCTCTTTCATCTGTTTTCTTTTTCCTTGCCCTGCCCTGAAAATCATTTTAGTTTTCCGTTGGATTACCGTCGGCATCGTAAGTAACAGAGCCTTCTTCTGTGGTTTGCTTATTATACCAATCATACATAAACTTATTTACAGTAGTATTCTTGATATACCCGTTACCGCACTGAATGCCCGGTGTTGTACTATCGTCTACACCACGGATAGCACCTATCCAATCGGCATAACTTTCTTTATTATAGCCACCACGACAAGCATTTATGGTAGAGTTTTCAATGATTATATCAGGAACTGTACGAGAACCAATAGCAGAACACTTCTCAGTATATTGCTCGCTTCCTCTTGCTGTAACAGTCGCATTTTTTATCGTGATTGTTCCACAAGAATTTACATCACCGATTCCCGGACTATTATCCATCTCGGTACATCCATATGCGTTCACCGTCACATTTTCGATATAAATGTTTCCGCAGCTTGTATTGCCTCCGAAATCATATCCGGTGCCACCTATTCCGGCACCATCCATACCGGCTTGTGCAGTCAATACATTATCTCTGCTATCCGATTTTATAATGACTGTGCTGCCGGACTTCACATAAATACCTGCACCATTGTTGGAAGTGAGATTATTCGTGCCTGTTATCCAAACAGTGGTCTCACTATTGTCGGCAACAATATCAAGAGCATTTACTATATTTCCATAATCATATTCTTCACCAACAGTAATGCTTGCATTACTCAGAATAATGGTCGGATTTCCGCTTTCCACCTTGATGCCGTAGCTGCCTGTGCCGGAGATGCGATATAATCCACTATCATCGATAACGTATGTTTCAGTCAGTTTTGACAGGTCAATGGTCACGCCTGCAAACAGTGCATAACTCTTGCCCGCTTCGGTAGCAACGTTAAAGGTATGTGTTGCAAATTCTGTATCGCCCTGATGCACGGTTACGGTTGCTTCCTCTGCAAAAGTACCATAGAGATATGCATTGCCTTTATCGTCAGTGGTAAGGGTGTAGGCATCGGCTGCTACCTCGGTCGCTCCTGCCGGAGTGAAGTCTTCAGTAGAGACAGTGAGTGTTGCTTTAGGCTTCGCTGCAATACGTAGACGGCTGTAGGTGCGTTCATTTTCAAAACGGATGTCAAGTGTGTTTCCGCTAATGGTGGTTTTGGCTGGGATGTATTCTGCCTCTCCGTACTTCTTACCTTCAAGAAGTCCGATGGTCTTGTCCGACTTGATTTCGCAGTCGGGAGCATAGACGGCAGTAATTGTCGGAGTCTCGTTTTCGAGATAATTCAATGAGGCATCATCAGATTCCCAGGTATTGCTTCCAGCATCAAAAGTCAGTGTCACCGCTTGGTCTCCGTACTTTTGGGAATACAAGTGTACAAGAATCTTGTCTTCATTTGCCCACGCGGTCTTGCCAACATCTTGTGTGCCGATAACGCGAGTCTGTGTACCCTCACCAAAGGTTGGAAAATCACCCACTACAAAGCGCAGAGCGCTTGTTTCTTGTGTCAAGATTTCTTCTTGCGAACAAGAAACTAAAATCAGAAATGAGAAAGCAGAAAGCAGAAACGCAGTGCTGCTTCTCCATACTTTTACGATATTTTTCATTTTATTTCTCATTTTTCCTTTCTCCTTTCTCATTTAATTAAGGTCTTCCTCATTATTCCATCCACCGGGGAAATCTGTGCTTGTACCCGCAGGTGTCAGTGTCACCTTATCCTTACCCACCTTGAGGTCGAAGGTGTAGTGAGTACCTTCAGCGAAGGCAATATCTTCCTTCATCTTGGCAATCAGTTGTTCGCCTTCTACATTGATACGGATAAAGTCATCACCCGCACTATAGGCATCGGGAGAAACGATGGCGGTGAACTTCTTTGCCACCACATTACCGTCTGCATCGACTTCCTCGTGCTTATAGGCTTTTACCCAAACGTCTAATTTAC
>JAFYQQ010000047.1 GCA_017559845.1 Bacteroidaceae bacterium
CGGATACCTTACGGTGAAGGATTGTGACCTGTCCATGAACACATTCCTGTTGGATTTTCCCAATAACGAAGTACGCAAGGGTTTCGTTACTTTAGTGGCTAACAATTACATGAAGACCAAGGATGACGCAGGTGGTATGGCACGCGAACTGGTTATGGCTCTCAAGGCTGCCAACCTCGACCGTTTCCGCAAACTGCTGACCGGATTCCTTGCAGACATTCCCTATACCATGCGCCGGAAGGAAACAGAACGGGAACGTGAACGCTACTTCCACTACACATTCTATCTGCTCATGCGACTGGTCAGCTGTTATACCGTCTACACAGAAAAACAGCAGAGCGAGGGACGTGTGGACTGTATCATAGAAGTGCCCGGCTACATCTATATATTTGAGTTCAAACTTGATGGTACGGCAGCCGAAGCATTGGCGCAGATTGAGGAGAAAGGCTACGCCCGTCCCTATGCCGCCGACCCGCGTCCGTTGTATCGTATAGGGGTCAGTTTCTCATCCGAAACAGGAACGGTCAGTGATTGGGAAGTGAAGAACCCTGATTTGCAATAAAATTGCCAAAAAAGTGCGTTCTGAGATTTGCGTATTTGTGCGCAAGCGTACAGGCGCACGAAAATATGCGATTCTCAGCAACTCAAAAACAGCAGAATAAACGCAAAGTTGTGCTTATTGTTCCCATTATTGATTAAACGGCTTCCTAACGGTTACAGTAAGCGTATTTGTGCGGAAATAATCCTCTGACATATAGATGTAGCCCTTGTGTGCTCCAACCTCGCCCACGGAATTTTTGATGAGGAAGAAGCATTCACCCTTGGTGTTGTGGCCCATTCCCACAATGTGCATCATGTGGTCATCCTTGAGAAAACGGAAGAAATAAGCAAAGGAACGCATAAAGGCATTGTAACGGAAAGAGGGTAGAAAGGTCAATGCCACGCCTTTCTTTTGTGAATAACCGGCTCCGTGTATATCGCCTTCCCATACACATGTATGTCCGTTCCTTAGCGAATGTTTCACCGCTTCAATCATCTGATCCAAAGGGACATTATAGGAGGGGAATCGTTCGTAATTGTCCGGCACATTCAGTATCACGTCCTTGTAATATGCGGAATGGGCAAAGCTGGTAAGGACTGTGAAGTCTTCAGCCTTTGGCATATTGCAAGTGGGTTCGGGCTTAATCCACTCATCTGTGAGACCGATTGTATCTAATGTCCTTTTATATGTATCCAAGAAGGTTTGTGCAAGCCCGCCTCTACTGTTTGGATAACGTTTGTGTGCTGCAAAATAAAGTGGATTGAGGGTACATTCAGCGCCAACTGCCTGCAATTCAGATTCTATCAAGGAACACATGGAATATGCCCAGCAGTGTGTGGTACGTCCTTGACTTTTTATGCCGGTATGCGGAAGGGTGATATCCATGACTATACCCTCAGCCTGTGTCCAGTCTATTTGTTTCTGCAGGAAGTTCTCACGGATTTGTTTTCTGATTACCCGTGCGATGGAGATAATAGGATTCTTCATCTTGCGCTACGAAGAAAAAGTTTGCGGAAGATAAAGAGCAGATAGCGGCGCACGGGACGGATGTGGTACCAAATCATTCCCAGATGTAGCCAGCAACGTCCTGTAGCGTCCGTTTCTTTGCAGTTGGGATGGTGTATGGTCTGCAATATGCCCAGCACCTCATTCCTTTTGATTGTTTCAAAACGGCAGATGTTACCGTCGCCAAGAAAATGGTAATGGCTTTCATCCTTTTTAACCAAGCGGTGAATCATGTATTTACCTTCCCACTGATACAAAGCGGCTATGCCGAGGGGAAGATCTTGTCCGGTGTAAGGGACAAGCGTAACCTGATCCTTCCCGCCAATGATGAAGGGCAGCATGCTGTTGCCCATGACGGACAATCTTACTGCAGTGCCCGAGGCGAGCCGTTCGGCTGCCTGGGCAAAGTATAGGTTGTCTACCAGACGGATTTCCTTATGCAAAACGCCTGTCATGATTTGAAAAGCGTCTTGAATGAGAGTTGTGCCGCAGCGGCATCAGGAAGACATTCCAGATGGTATACGGGTGTCTGTTCAAGCACCAGCCCAAGGGTGTGACTGATGTGGTCGTAGAGCGTATCATCGTATGCGAAATCCGGTGGGCAGGAAGGATGCAGTGCTCCGTATGCCTGAAGGGTGTTCAGACGGAAAATCTTGTTGTGCGGCGCCTGTGATAGACGGACACAGCCAGCCAGCTGATAGCGTTCTGTGCGGTAGCAGGGAGTCTTTCCACTCCAAGGACTGCCGTACATCCAGACCTTACCGTCTACCACACGCAGGATGGGACTGTCATCGTTGAGCAGATGCGCACCCTGGATGTTCTCTCTCCACAGACGTGTATGTGTGCTTTTGCCGGTTCCGCTTTCGCCAAGGAAGATTACGCAGCGGTCTTCCCACACAATGCAGCTGGTGTGTATGGCAATGGTGTCAAGAGGATTGGTCACCCAGCCGTATGCCATCCAGAGGGCAAAACGGACGATACGGGGCACCATGCAACCATCCATATAAACCGTGGAGCCGTTCTTGGGCATCCATAGTTTGAACACTTCGCCTTGGGGTGTGATGCTTTCGTAGATGTATCCGTCCTGATAGCGACCGAAGTCATGCGTAAAGCCGTCTATCTCGTTGTGATAAAGTTTCTGGGTAAATTCCGGTGCCTTTGTGGGGCAGTCAGAAGTGACAAGCGCAAGAGGCGCGTTGTCTGGTTGTTCTGCCATGAAGGGTCGGAAGCCGTCCAGCAGGGAAAGAGTATGCAGAAGCGCATCGCCAGAAAGGGCGATAAGATGGTCTGCTATGGAAAGATATGTCTGCGTCATAATGCTGATGAACTATAGTTTTCTATGTTGATAATCTTGTCGCAAAAGCGGAGCGAGGAATCGCGGTGGGCAATGATGATGAGGGTGATGCCGTGCAGATGGGCAGAGAGTTCCTCAAGTGCCGAAGTGATTTCGCTTTCCGTGGCGTTGTCCAGTGCGGATGTGGCCTCGTCAAAGAAGAGCACTTCCGCTTCCTTGTACAAGGCACGGGCTATGCCAATGCGCTGTTTCTGTCCTCCGGAAAGTCTGCTGCCGTATTCGCCCAGGGGAGTGTCAATACCTTCGGGCAGGGCCTCTGCCCATGCGTCAAGGTGTACTTGTTGAAGCACTTTGCGTATCTTCTCTCTGTCGATGTGTTCCTGTCCCAGTGCGATGTTCTCTGCCAAAGAACCGTGAATGATGAATATGTCCTGCGGAACATACCCCACAAGTTTGTGCCACGATGCCCTGCTCTGGGGTGTAAGCGGTGTGCCGTCTATGCGGATCTCTCCACCAGTGGGTGCGAAAAAGCCTAACATCAGATGGAAAAGCGTGGTCTTACCCGATCCGCTGGTGCCCTGTATGCCCAGACATTGTCCGCGGGGGATGGTCAGATTGAAATCCTTTAACACCGTGTCTCCATCGGGGAAAGAGAAGGACAGATGCCTGATTTCAATTTCTTTTTGGAAACTGATTTCCGCAGCTGTTTCGTCTTGTGGTTGCTTCTCTTCGGCAATGCCTTCCTGTACTGTCTGGATGGCATGTGCGGCGTTCTGCAATGAAGTCCATGAAGCCAGCAACATGCGGGCGGAAGGAATCATGCGGTAGGCTGCCACAGCAAAGACTCCGCTTACGATACGCAAGTCGCCCTGGGTGACCAAAAGCAGAAGCATGATGCCAATGACGATGGAGGCTTCCGATATGAGCATGGGCAAGAATTGCAGACGCTCATAGCGAAGGCGGCAGGATGTAATCTTGTCCAGCCCTTGTCTGAAGGTCTCCAGCGATGAATGGAAGGCCTGGTTGATTTCCAATTCGCTGTATCCGCGGAAAGCTTCTACCACAAGGCGCGACTGTCTGCGCCGTGCTTCCAGTTCCTCCTTGCCATATTGGGTCATGCGGCCCTTTACAGCCCGTGCATAAATGAACAGCAGCGGCAGCAACACCAGGCAGAGCAGCAGTCCGGCCAGGGGAGAGAAGACAAGCAGGGTGATGATGATGAACAATAGCAACACGGACTCGCTGCATATCCGCAGCATGGGTGCCAGCACGTTCAGACTGAACATGTAGCAAATGAAATTCACCTCATAACCCAACTGTACGGTGCTCTTGCTTTTCAAGAATAGCAGTCCGCGTTCGTAATAACGGCTGAACATGGCTTGGCTGAGCCGTTTGTTGATGTTCAGCAGATACTGGCTCTGATAGCGTGTGAGCAGATAGGCCAGACCGTTCTTGCACAGCACAAAAAGCAGTACGCCACAGCAGAGGAACAGGATTTTCCAACGGTCCGGACTGTCTCCCATTACCATTATCAGGATGGGAATCAACGCCGCCACACCGGCAAAATCCAGCAGGGCACGCAAGAAAACGGTTGCCACCACCCTTATGCTGAGACGCTTCTCCTCGCGGGAAAGCAGAGAAAGGACCTGCTTAATCATGCAGGATGTTGCACTGGCGCATACTCTGGAAGAACTTCTCGGCGTCTGCCTGGGCCTGTTCTTCTGTGATGCCATATTGTGCGGTCAGGAATGCAACGGCATCCTGTGCGGTAAAGTCTTTTCCTGCGAGTGCGTTCCAGAGGGCGTATGCCGTGCGGTTCAGTGAGATGATTTGCGTCATGTTCACCTGATCCTTACCCTGGTCCACTACGATGTATTCTCCAGCAACGGAGCGTACTTTGAATCTTGAATCTATCTTCATATTGCTTAAACGTTTTGAAATTTTGTGCAAAATTACTACATTATAATATAATTACGTGCGTTTTCTGTAAAATAAAAGTGGAAATTCTCGTTTCTTGATTCTTTTTTGTATAGAAAAGGTTGTGTAATGCATCGTGGCCAATGACGGGGATCTCTTACCCCAAGTCCAGATCTTTTATAAATTCATCCAAGCGAATGACTGCAACGCTTGGGAAAGGAATATCTGCCAGTATGCGGAAATGTGCGTCTTCGCTGACGATGTAATCGGCGCCAGCAATGATAGCGCAGTCCACAAATTTGTTGTCATCAGGGTCTTGTTCTATAAGCCCGAATCGGTATTGAGGATCTATCATCCGTGTGTATGGACTACGGGCAATGGCATTCACAATGTTGTGTGCCACAGCCGCGTTGGCAACTCGCTCCAGAATCTCATTATATTCAGTCAGTATGTCATTGCTTACACATAGGGTGTAGCGCCCATCGCGAAAAGCTTGCCATACCGGGCGATAAGGACTGTGCAGCGAAATCATCTGCACCAGACAGTTTGTGTCAAGTACAATCTGACGACTCATTGCTTGTAAGGTGTTCTAAAATGGGTGTTCTGAAGGTTGTGCAGCGTCTGCTCATCCCATTCTCCAGACTGCCACAAACGCTCCATCTCTTCATCGGCGCGACGTGCAAAGAATTCGCTGATGGCATGCTTGAGCGCCATCAGCTCATCATCGTTCTGGATGGTGGCCATCACATTAAGAAGTTCTATCTGCGCTTCGTTGAAGACTGTACGGTTTACTTTAGTTGCCTGCCCGTAAGTAGCTATAGGTTCGCCGGCATTGGGAATCTCTGTTGTTGGTGTCTTATAAGTCTTGTCCATAGGGGAAATGCTTATATTTCTTGTTTTCAAGGACAAATTTACATAAAAACTGCGACATATAAGCTGATTTTTATGTAAATTTGCACGTATATACTAACAATCAAAGAACAAACAACATGATGAGAAAGGCCAAATATGCATGGGTGTTGTTGGCTTGCATGGGGCAGGTCGTGATGGCACAGGAATTAAAGGTGGAAGGGCTGAAGACGGAACATCTGGAATGCCCGATGGGTGTGGACACAGCTTCGCCACGACTGGCATGGCACATGGTTTCCGACCGAAAAGGGGCGCGACAGCAGTCATACCGCTTGGTTGTAGGATTGGATTCAGCACAAGTGGCTGCCGGTACCGGTGATGCATGGGATACGGGTGTGATGGTATCCGATTGCATTTCTGCCAGATATGATGGAAGGCCCCTAAAGCCCCGCACACGCTATTACTGGCAAGTGGCCGTTACGGATGAGACCGGGCGAAAAGCATTGTCTGAGGTGGCGTATTTTGAGACTGGAAAAATGGGTATGGATGCATGGCAGGGCAATTGGATAAGCGATTCGCGCAATTGCCACCATCAGCCTGCTCCTTATTTCCGCAGAAAGTTTTCGGTGGACAAACCTGTCCGTTCTGCCCGCATCTATGTGGCTGTGGCTGGTCTTTATCAGCTCCATTTCAATGGCAAGCGCTTGGGTGATACTATGCTTGACCCTGTATATACCCGCTTTGACCGTCGTAACATGTATGTAACCTACGATGTGACTTCTGCCATCAAGCAAAAGGAAAATGTGGTGGGCATTGTACTTGGAAACGGATGGTATAACCATCAGCCTTTGGCGGTGTGGAATTTCGAGACGGCTCCTTGGCGCAACCGCCCGGCCTTCTGCTTGGATCTTCACCTGACTTATGAGGACGGTACCGAGCAAACAGTTAGTACGGACTACAGCTGGCGAACCACCGACCAAGGTCCTTGGCGCAAGAACAACATCTACACCGGCGAGTTCTATGATTTCTCCATGCAGATGGAGGGTTGGGACAGCCCGGGCTATGATGACAGCAAATGGAGAGGCGTAAGGCTCAGACAGTCACCTTCGCCACAGATTACCTCTCAGCAGATGCGTCCAATCCGTGCTTGCCGTGAGTATCCTGCCATGAAGTTTACGCAACTGTCCGACGGTGTGTATCTCTATGATTTTGGATATAATATGGCAGGTGTTACCCGCTTCCGTCTGAAAGGAACGAAAGGCACTGTTGTAAGGGTGCGCCACGGAGAACGTCTTGGCAAGGATGGTCGTTTGGACCAGTCTAACATAGATGTATATTACAGGGGCGATAAGGAGGCCGACCCCTTCCAGACGGACGTACTGACCCTAAGCGGAGGCGAGGACGAGTTTATGGCACGTTTCAACTACAAGGGTTTCCGCTATGTGCAAGTGGAGGCCTCGGCTCCCGTTGAGATTGGCAAGGAGAGCATGGTGGCATATTTTGTACACAGCGATGTGCCCCAGGTGGGTGAAATCAAGTCGTCGGAGAAACTGATTGAAGGACTTATGGCGGCATCCAACCAAGCCTACCTCTCCAACTTGATGGGCTATCCCACGGACTGCCCACAGCGCGAGAAGAACGGATGGACGGGCGATGGCCATCTGGCAATAGAAGCGGCATTGTACAACTTTGACGGCATCACCGTGTACGAGAAATGGATGGCCGACCATCGCGACGAGCAGCAGCCCAACGGTGTGCTGCCCGACATTATCCCCACTTGCGGCTGGGGCTACGGCACAGACAATGGACTGGACTGGACCAGCACCATTGCCATCATCCCCTGGAACCTTTATCTGTTCTATGGCGACGACGAGGCGCTCCGCCGCTGCTATCCTCACATCAAGCGATATGTGGATTATGTCGGACGTATCAGCCGCGGTCATCTTACCACCTGGGGACGTGGAGACTGGGTGCCCGTTACGGTGGGTTCCAACAAGGAACTGACTTCCAGCGTATACTATTATGTGGACACACAGATTCTGGCCCGTGCAGCCAAAATGTTCGGATACACAGAGGATTACGAGAAATACAGCCGTCTGGCTGTTGACATCCGAAAGGCCATCAACGACAAATACCTGGATGCGCAGAAGGGAATCTATGCCAGCGGTACACAGACCGAACTGAGCGTACCGCTCTATTGGGGTATAGTGCCCGACGAATTCAAGGCAAAGGTGGCATACAACCTCAATCAGAAGGTCATTGCATCGGGTCACCATCTGGATGTGGGCGTGCTCGGCTGCAAGGCGTTGCTCAATGCCCTTTGCGAGAACGGCTATACAGAAACCGCCTACAAGGTGGCCGTGCAGGACACTTATCCCTCTTGGGGATGGTGGGTGGTGAACGGTGCCACCACATTGTTGGAAAACTGGAAGCTGGATGCCACACGCGACATCTCGGACAACCACATGATGTTTGGCGAGATTGGTGCCTGGTTCTATAAAGGATTGGGCGGAATCTATCCCGACAGTGAGAAGCCCGGCTTCAAGCACATCCGCCTGAGACCTTATTTCCCCGACGGTCTGGAAACCTTTACGGCAAGCCATACGTCACCCTACGGCCAGATTGTGTCCGGATGGACAACCAAGGGCAAGAAGGTGAATTACCGCATAACTATCCCTGCCAACTGCACTGCCACCCTGGAACTGCCGTTCGGATGGACAGCCGGCGGTGAGAGCCGTATGGAACTGCAATCTGGAACTTATCAGTTCTCTTGCCGTCAGGCAAAATAAAAACTCAGAATAGCAAAAATAATCCAAGCCATTGAAATGGCCAACCCAATGCATTGCGATGCCCAACGCAATGCATTGGGTTTATCATTGCAAAGCATTGCATTTTTCCACGCTCCCAGCCGTTCTGAGATTTTCATATTTGCACCGATGTACAGGCAAGGACGAAAATACGCGATTTTCAGCAAGTAAGGGGATTTGGGGACAAATGAACTTGAATTCTTCTTTCATCGTTTAGCTTTGACATTAAGATTTAGTGTGTTAGGGGCCATATTTTTATCTTTAACCAGCTTGTTTAATATTGAGCTTGTACAACACTGTACGACTTTGCCATTACAGCTTTTCACCCATACATTACCGCTAAATATTGGGTCGCTATAGAGGGTGCGGCTATTATGCCTCGCATGTAGTTCTTGTTTGTCAGACCAAGTGTTTTGTCTTTAGTTTCTTGCAGATTCCACCTCACGATGGCCCCCCTTGCCATGGGCAATACGATTCCCACAATTAGAGTTCGCTCGGGACTTGCACCCGTTAGATAATGCTCATGCTGAGCGTACCCAAACTAAGAGCGGGTGTGTCACAGACACACCCGCTCTCTATTATTAGGCCTTAAATATTACTCTTTATTAGAGGTCATAGATAGTACCCTTGTTAGTCACATCTGCAGGGAACTTGAATTGACCATAGTTGTAAATCTTACCCTTGTTATTTACATCACCACAAGTCAATGATGAACCATCAGCAATTGTTACTTCAACATTCTCGTTAACAATGAATCCAGAAACAACCTTAGCAACATCTGTTGTAGCGGTTACCTAAGCATTAGCCTTAAATTCTACATACATACCATAAGTAGTTGTTTCCACTGTCAATGCCTTGCCACTGAATTCTGCATAGTTAGCGATACCCATATTTTCTGCGTTGAATGTAAAGCTTTCAGTTGTAACTGGCAACTTAACATAACCCTTTGCCTTTGCAGAACCTGTATTCAAGTTGTTGTCTTTTTGCATAACATTTACAACACCCAGGTAATCTATACCAGCAACAGTCATCTTATTTGCGCTGAGGATTACTTGAGCTTCGTTATCCTTAATATTAATTGTACCAGCATTTACAAGTGTATAACCCTTTGTATTCAGCAATTTACCCCAAACGTTAATTGTAGAACCATAATTATTTTGAATTTGATCAACTGAAATAAGTTCACCATTAACATTTGTAGTTGAATTGTTTGTCAATTCAGCAATATTAAACTTAACAGTCTGACCTTCTGCGATATTCATAGTACCATTATTCTGTACATACTTACTTACGCTTGTCTCAGCACCATCGAAGGTAAGAGTTCCATTGTTATAGATATGGGCATTCAAAGCAGTAGTGCCAGCACCCTGAGTAAGCTGGAGTTCACCCTTGTTGATTACATTTGTAAATTTGTTAGCAGCAGCAGCGTCCTTTACATCAATCTTCCACTTGTTATCAGCAGCAAGAACGAGAGTTTCAGCAGTAATTTGATCAATTACAGGAACGGTAGTGATTTCACCAACCTTTGTGCCAGTAATAGTAAATTCTTTAATACCGTCAGTAATCAATTTGGCAGCTGTTTCTGAACCATTTTTATGTGCGTTGATTGCTTCAATTGCAGCCATAGTCAACTCAAACTTATTATCAGTAGGAACCAAAGTGAAAGTTACATTGTCAGCAGTCTTCTTTCCCATCAAGTCGTAGGCACGATAGGCAGTAATGAGGTCTGTTGAATTCTTGATTTGCAATCCATTGATGTTAGCAGTAGTCATATCTACAGCAACTTCACGCTTGATGTTAGGCATCTTTTCTCCAGATACGGCACGGTTAGCCAAAGTCTTCATTTCTGTAACAAATGACAAGGCATCATCCTTATTATCGTTAGTCTGCTCAGCAGGTGTTGCCAACTGAATGAGGGTCTTACCGTCTTTAACTCTAGTTACCATAGCAGCCTTGTCAATGGTCACGATACCATAGTTTGTAGTCACAGTAATCTTATAGGCATCTGTTGCATCATTAGCTGTTAGTGCATATGCTTCGTTGGGGAGGATTGCAATTGCAGCTGTTACATCTCCATCGGTCAATGAGGGCTTGTTATTGGTATATTCAACAAAGGCTGTATTGTCTTGGCCATTACATCTTGTAATAATTTTACCTTCAGTGTTTGTAGCCAAAACAGCACTTGTAGAATAAGGGATTTTATCTCCGTTAACCTTTGTAATCTCAACTTTTTGGATTTCAACAGGAGCATCAGTTTTTGTTAAAGCCAAGGGCTTAACATCGTTCAAAGTAAAGAAAGCGGCTGCACTTGCAGGGCGCACAGAAACCTTAACAGGCTCATGGTAGCCAGGCTTATTGTAAACCTTTCCATCATATTCAACACCTGTTTCTATTACATTTAACAACTCGGTTCCCAAGAACACGCTGTTTTCGCCCATGGTCTTGTCGCCATCAGTACCAACTGAAACATAAATTGCACCACCTTTGTATGCTTCTTTGTTCAAAGGATAAACCAAAGCATGTTTGCCCAAGAAAAGCACATTCTCACTTGTAAAATTGGCTCCATTCTCCGTTTTATACGCAGCATTTGCAGAATACTGCAAGCGATCCGCAAAATCTACTGTGGGAGCTACATTGTAAAGACTGAACTGGTCTACACTCTCCCATGCAACAGCACCTTCACCGTCCCACACGATACGAGTTTCATCGCCAGCAGAAACAGCAAGGTCTACCTTAATACCGTTGCTACCAGGCTGTGCAATCTCCTCAACTTCATTTGTACAAGAAGCCAATGCCGCAATGGCAAAAAGAGGCAAATAAATCTTTTTCATCATCATTATTTTTTAGTTTAAATTAAATTTCATCGGGTTGTTCGATCTCAACGCTTGCCTCGAAACCCTTCTCGATCATCACATTCAGAACCTCTAGTACGGGGGCCTCATAAATCTCATTCATTTTCATTTTCTTTAAAATTTAAATTAGTTAATAATTGATTAAAATATAATTGTATAATCCTTATTCATAAGCACGAACCGCACCAAAATTGAACGGAGCAGCTAAACAGCATGCAAAGTAAGACATAAATTTTCCAAATTCATTACGGAGGGTGGTTGTTATAATGAGTCTGGAGTATACAAAATCGGCCAGCTTCCTTGTTTGGAAACCGGCCGATTTTATAGAAAAATCAATTTAATTAATGAGGATTGTTTTTATCCAAACAATTCCCTTACCGCCTCCACAACGCGGCGGACAGGAATGAGCTGGATCTGATACTGGGACGGATTGAGTCCGTTCATGTTGTGGGCAGGAAGTATCATGCGGCGGAATCCCAGACGCTGGGCCTCGGCAATGCGTTGTTCAATGCGTGAAACGGGACGGATTTCCCCGCTCAATCCCACCTCACCAGCCACACAGACATCGCTGTCAATGGGCATATCGCCGTTGCTGCTCAGCACGGCGGCCATCACACCCAAGTCTATTGCCGGGTCTGTCACACGCAAACCGCCGGCAATGTTCAGAAACACATCCTTGGCGGCCAGTTTGAACCCTACCCTCTTTTCCAGTACGGCAAGCAACATGTTCAACCGGCGGTTCTCGAAGCCGGTGGTGCTGCGCTGAGCCGTTCCATAGGCAGCGGTGCTTACCAGCGCCTGCGTCTCTATCATGAGCGGACGCACACCCTCCATGGCACAAGCGATGGCTATGCCGCTCAGCCCCTCGCGATTGTCCGACAAGAGCAGTTCGCTGGGGTTCGTCACCTCGCGCAATCCATTGTGGCGCATCTCGTAGATTCCCAATTCGCTTGTACTTCCAAAACGATTCTTTATGCTGCGCAGGATACGGTACAAATGGTGCTGGTCGCCCTCGAACTGAAGAACGGTGTCCACGATGTGTTCCAACACCTTGGGACCGGCCAGCGAGCCTTCCTTGTTGATGTGGCCGATAAGAATGATGCTCACACCGCCTCCCTTGGCATATTTGAGCAGGCTGGCGGCACATTCACGAATCTGCGACAGACTGCCGGGAGAGGACTCCACGCTTTCCGTCTGCATAGTCTGGATTGAGTCCATCACCACCAGATGGGGCTGCGTCTCCTCAATGCGTTCAAAGACCTGCTCCAGACAAGTCTCGCACAGGACCAGCAATTCACTCCCTCCCGAGGCCGCCTGAAGGCGGTCGGCACGCAGTTTGATTTGGCGGGCACTCTCCTCCCCGCTCACATACAGCACACGCCTGCCCTTCATCCGCAGAACGGTCTGTAGCACCAAAGTGCTCTTGCCAATGCCCGGCTCGCCGCCCAGCAGCACCAAACTGCCGGGCACCAATCCGCCACCCAGGACGCGGTTCAGCTCGGCATCGCCCATGTCCATGCGAGGTTCGGCATCGGCATCAATATCGTGCACGTTGAGCGGACGGGGACGTTCCCTTCCGTCGGTTGCCCCGGCGGCCTTCAATGCGGCCCGGGCAGCACTGCTGCCAGTGTTCTTGTCCGCACGCAGAGTCATCTCCTTCATGGTGTTCCACTTACCGCACGCAGGGCATTTGCCCACCCATCTCACGCTGTCTTGTCCACAATATTCACAAACGTAGACCGTCTTGTCCTTTGCTGCCATTTCTGTATCTGTTTTCTATTTGGCTTCAAATTTAGTGAAAAAAAGTGAAAAAGTCATACAATCTGTTATTTTTACAAGTGTTTCTACGATATTTTACGGAAGGGACGGGCACGAGTCAGCTTTTTTCCGTACTTTTGCCACCGTTGAACGCAACAAAGAAAATAAACTTATGAGAAAAGCATTCACACTATGTTTATTTATCCTTTCATCTTGTCTGCACGTCTTTCCGCAAGCCGAGACGTTTGTCATCCGTGGAAAAGTGATTGACAAGGACAGGCGCGAGGGCATCCCCTACTGCAACGTATATATAGACGGAGATTCCACCAGCTGGACACCGACAGACAGCGTGGGCAACTTCCGCATGACCAAGGCAAAGCCCGGCATCCACCGTTTCTTTGCTTCGAGCATTGGCTACAAGGCCACGCTCACCGCCGAATACATGATTTCCGCCACCACCCCGTTTGTGGAAATTGAGTTGCAGGAAGACACACGCTTGATGGGCGAGATTTCCGTGGGACCGCAACTGATGCGCACCACCAGCGAGAGTCCGGTAAGCCTGTATGTCATCGGCATGCAGGACATTGAGAAGATGCCGGGCGCCAACCGTGACATCTCACGCATTGTGCGCTCCTTCCCCGGTGTGTCGTTCTCGCCCATCGGATACCGGAACGACCTGATTGTGCGTGGAGGCGGCCCTGCCGAGAACCGTTTCTTCATGGACGGCATTGAGATTCCCAACATCAACCACTTTGCCACCCAAGGCGCGTCGGGCGGCCCCACCAGCATTGTGAACGCCGACCTTGTGCGCGAAATAAACTTTTACACCGGTGCCTTCCCTGCCAACCGTTCGGGCGCGCTCAGCTCGGTGCTTGACTTCGCACTGGTGAACGGCAATCCGGACAGGCAGAGTTTCAAGGCCACGCTGGGCGCATCAGAAGTCTCGCTGAGCGGAAACGGGCACCTCAGTCCCAAGACCACATACCTGTTCTCCGTGAGGCAATCCTATCTGCAACTGCTCTTCAAGATGCTGGGCCTTCCCTTTCTGCCCAACTACATCGACGGGCAGTTTAAGATAAAGTCGCGCATCACCCCCAAGGACGAAATCATGGTCATGGGGCTGGGCGGCATTGACCGCATGAAACTGAACACCGACGAGAAGGGCGAGGAAAACGAATATCTGCTGAGCTATCTGCCGGTCATATACCAGGAGACCTATACCCTGGGCGCATCATACAAGCATTATGCAGGCAAGCACACACAAGGCGTTTACCTGAGCCACAACTATTTGAACAACAGATTGACCAAATACAACAACAACGACGAGAGCAGCGAGGAGAACCTGAGACAACGTGCCAAGAGCATTGACCAGAAGACATCCCTCAGAGCCGAAAACCGCTCCAGCCTGGGTGACTGGGTGTGGAAACAGGGCATAGAGGGAAGCTACATACAATACCGAAGCCAGACCAGACAACGACGATACACAGACATGGCCGGATGGGCCGACTACCAGACGCGGATGGGCATCTGGAGCTGGGGACTTTCCACCTCGCTGGACTACACCTCGCCTGACGAGCGCCTCACCGCATCGGCCGGCCTGCGCACCGATGCCGCCAACCTTTCCCGTATGCGCAATCCACTGAAGCAGCTCTCGCCACGCCTTTCCGCCCGCTACATGCTGGGCAAGCACTGGTCCGTGGCCGGGAACGCCGGCATTTACTACCAGCTGCCCACCGGCACCGCACTGGGTTACAAGGACAACAACGGCGTCCTTGCCAACAACAGCCTCATGTACCAGAAGGTGCTGTCCAAAAGCCTGGGGCTGAACTGGCGGCCGACCCGACAACTGGTCTTCACCGTGGAAGGCTTCCACAAGAACTACCGCCACATGCCCCTGAGCGTCATGGACAACATTCCCCTTGCCTGCAAGGGAAACGACTACGGCATTGTGGGCGACGAACTGCTGGCACCCACCGCACAAGGCCGCTCATACGGCATGGAGATGCTGGGAAAATGGCAGATTCCGGACAAAATCAGCGCCACGGCATCGTTCACCCTTTTCAAAAGCGAATATCGCAACGGGGAAAACGACAGCTACACCCCTTCGGCATGGGACAACCGATACATTCTCAACCTCAGCGCCGTGTGGGAACTGCCGCGCCGATGGAGCGTGGGCGGAAAGCTGAGCCTCATCGGCGGAGCGCCCTACACGCCCTACGATGTGGAGAAATCCTCCCTGGTGGAGGCCTGGGACGCACAGGGAAGAGCATACTTCGACTACAGCCGCTACAACGCGGAACGACTCCCGGCCTTTGCCCAGCTGGACATCCGCATCGACAAGGACTACTACTTCCGGAAATGGCGCCTCGGCTTCTATGTGGGATTGGAGAACGTAACCGCATCAAAACTGAAGCAACAGGATGCCCTGCTCAGTACCGGCGTGGTGGAAAACCCCACCGCACCCGCGTCCGCTCAGCGCTACATCATGAAGACGCTCAAGCAGGAATCGGGCAGCATGGTGCCCAGCATTGGGCTCACGGCCGAGTTCTGACAAGGAATCGTATAAAAAACGGGAGCAACCTGTTCATGCAGGGTGCATGAAACCAAAATCTTTTAATCTTTAAGGGACCTTAAGGACGCTAGGCCATTAAGGACCCTAAAGACTATAAAAACTCACTTTCCAATCAGGAAAATGGCGGGGACGTCCTTGAGTTCGGGCAGTGTGGCGCGTTTCCACTCCTGCACCGTGTGTGTGCGGATATATTCCTGTGCGGTGGTGATGCCGGCAGCCACACACAGGCGGGTGGCGGGGCGCAGACTGGAGAGCAGCGCGTCGAACATTTTCCGGTTGCGGAAGGGCGTCTCAATGAACAGCTGGGTCTGGCCCTCGTTCCAGGCACGGCTCTCCAGCGTCTTGATACGCTTGGCGCGTTCGGCCGGTTCCACAGGCAGATAGCCGTTGAAGGCAAAGCTCTGTCCGTTCAGTCCGCTGCCCATGACAGCCATAATCATGCTGCTGGGGCCGGAAAGCGGAATAACGCGCAAGCCTTGCCGGTGGGCGATGGCCACCACATTGGCTCCAGGGTCGGCCACGGCCGGACAACCGGCCTCGCTGATGACCCCCATGGACGTGCCGCTCCGCAAGGGCTGCAAGTACTGCGCAAACAAGTGCTCGTCCGCATGTTTGCCCATCTCATAGAACGTGCAGTCGTCAATGGGGAACGTGCGGTCTGTCTGGCGCAGAAAACGGCGTGCGGAACGCACATTCTCCACAATGAAATGG
Organism: Bacteroidaceae bacterium; assembly: GCA_017559845.1. GTDB lineage: Bacteria > Bacteroidota > Bacteroidia > Bacteroidales > Bacteroidaceae > Physcousia. Next base: position 16,307 of record JAFYQQ010000047.1, read on the forward strand.
CGCAGCCGGACCACCACGTCGCGGTTATAAGAAGGCAACACCTGGTCGACGGGTGTATCGCCCAGGGTTACCGGTATCAGGTATAGAGCTGTTTCCATACGTAGTTTAACGGGTGGTGTCGCACACGGCACGGAAATAGCCTATGCTCTCTGCAATGCCCACAAAGGGGTCCTTCATGTCCTTCTCATACTCCAGGCTGCAGCAGCCGGTGTAGCCCACCTTGCGCAGCATCTTCACAAACTTGGGGAAGTCTATGCGTCCGCGTCCCAGTTCAATGGCACGTCCGGCCTTTGTGCAGTCTGTCACATCCTTCAGGTGGATGTCGAACACACGGCTCTTGTAGCGCTTCAGGTCGGCAATGGGATCCTGTCCGTTGCGCAGGTTGTGGCCGATGTCAAGACACATTCCCATGCGGGGATCGAGGTCTTTCACGTTGTTCCAGATGTCTGTGGCGTCGGGATAGAGTTTCATATCGGGGCCGTGCAGATGGATGGCGATGCGGATGTCATATTCCTTCACCTTCTGCTCCACATAGGGCAGGAGTTCATAGTTGGGAACGGCCACAATCATGTTCACCCCCACTCGACGGGCATAGGCAAAGGCACGGTCCACCTCCTGCTCGCTCTTCATGTAGATGGGACCCACGGCATATCCCTTGATTCCCTTCTCGGCCAGTTTGGCATGGAAGGCGGCAATCTGTTCGGCATTGCTGTCCAGCGGCAGGTGAAAATCCTTGATGCAAAGATACTTCACACCAATGCGCTGCATGACGGCAAGTGTGGTGTCCAGATTGAACTTCACAAACGTGTATCCAGCCATTCCCACATGGAAGGCATCTTCCTTGGGCGCGGACTTCATGTAAGGTTCGCCGGCAGCCGGCATGGCAGACAATTCTGTCGCAAAGCGGGGCATACCCAGCAGGGCTGCGCCGGCGACACCAGTCTTGATAAAGTTTCTTCTCTTCATGGCTATATCTTTTTAAATATGTGTTTATTGTTGTTTTCTGTCGGATGTATTTCCTTGAATGTCTTCTTTCCTCTGGCGTAATATTGCCACAGGATGCTCACGGCGGTCTGTTCCGGCACTGGAGACAGCACAGCAGCCTTCAAGTTACGTTCCCTGTCGGCCACAAACTGCGGACGCATACGGAAGAAGTCTCTTCGTCCGCGCCATACGGCCAGGAAGGAGCCCCACTTGCCCGTGAGCAGAAACTGCACAGATGCCAGGGCATCCAGCCAGAAGCGCACGCGCATGACGGTATCCAATCGTTCGGACGGCAGATTCTTATAGAGCAGCAGCAGGTTGTTGCGGAAGTTCAGATAGGTCTTGTGCGGACTGTCCTTGGGCAATGTGCCGCCGCCCACGTGCCACACCTTGCTTTGCGGCACACAAGCAATTCCGTATCCTCTGCTGCGCAAACGCCAACATAGGTCTATTTCCTCCTGATGGGCAAAAAAACGTCCGTCCAGTCCGCCTGCTTGCCAGTATGCCTCGCGTCTGATCATCAATGCCGCTCCGGTGGCCCAGAGCAACGAGGCCGGCTCGTCGTACTGCCCCTTGTCCTCCTCCACCGTTCCCATCACACGGCCACGGCAATAAGGATAGCCCCAGGCGTCAATGTATCCGCCGGAAGCTCCGGCATATTCAAACCGTGTACGGTCCCAATGGCAAAGCAGTTTGGGCTGGCATGCCGCCACATGAGGATTTTTGTCCATGTATTCCAGCAATGGCGAAAGCCAATCGGCACCCACCTGTACATCATTATTTAGTAAGAGATAGAATTCGGCGTCCACCTGCTCCAAAGCCAGATGATAGCCCTGCGCAAATCCGTAGTTGCGGTCAAGCACAATGCGGCGTACCGTGGGAAACTCCCGCTCAAGCATCTGCAAGGAACCGTCGGTACTGGCATTGTCGGCCACAACGATTTCCGCTCCGGTGGAATGGCGCACCACATCAGGGAGGAACTCGCGGAGCATCTTCTCTCCGTTCCAATTGAGTATGACAACCGCAACCCTTTTCATTCTGATGTCTGCGGTTGGTTGGTTACTATCTCGCCCGTAAGCGCGTCATGAGCCTCATTCCATCCGCACAGGCGCACAGGCACAATGACGTTGTCGGGCTGTGACGGGTCGCACTTGATTTCCACACGGATGTAATTGTCTGTGAAACCATGAACCACCCCTGCCTGACGGCTGTGTTCCAGCAGCACCGGCCTCACCTGCCCCATGAAACGGGCATAAAAGGCATCCAGACAATGATCGCTCAGAGTAATTACCTGCTGGCTGCGGTCGTGTTTCTCCTGCGGGCTCACCGTGTGCGGTATGCGCAATGCCATGGTACCGGGACGCTCGCTGTAACTGAACACATGATACTGCGACACATCTATCCGTTCCATGAAGTCCAGCGCATCGGCAAACAGCTCTGCCGTCTCGCCCCGAGTGCCCACAATGACATCCACACCGATGAACGCATCGGGCATCAGCAGGCGGACGTATTCCACCTTGCGTGCGAAAAGTTCGGAATCATAGCGTCTGCGCATCAGTTTCAGCACCTCATCGCTTCCGCTTTGCAGGGGAATATGGAAATGGGGCATGAAGGCACGACTGCCGGCACAGAACTCAATGACTTCATCCGTAAGCAGATTGGGCTCAATGCTGCTGATGCGGTAGCGCTCTATACCCTCCACCTTGTCCAACGCCTTTATCAAATCCAGAAAAGACTCGCCTGTGGTGCGGCCGAAATCGCCGATATTGACACCGGTGATGACAATTTCCTTTCCTCCCTGTTCTGCTGCCTCGCGTGCCTGCTCCACCAAGGAGGCAATACTGCCATTGCGGCTTCTGCCACGGGCCTTGGGAATGGTGCAATAGGTACAGTAATAATCGCATCCGTCCTGCACTTTCAGGAAATAACGTGTACGGTCGCCACAAGAACAACTGGGCATGAAGGTGCGGATATCTGCCGTCCTCACCGTATGATGTTCGTGCGCCACCAGCGCCCTTTCTTCGGGCATCATGGCCAGACGCTGACCGATGTACTCCAATATCTGTCCTTTCTGCTCGGCGCCCAGCACCAGGTCCACACCATCTATGGCCGCCACCTGTTCCGGTTTGAGCTGGGCATAGCAGCCCGTAACCACAACCAGTGCGCCGGGATGATGCTTTACCAAACGATGGATGGCCTGCCGGCATTTCTGGTCGGCGACCTCGGTAACGCTACAGGTATTTATGATACACATATCAGCAACCTCGCCTCTCTTGGCCGTCTGAACGCCCATTTGCCGAAGTTGCTGTCCCACTGTGCTGGTTTCTGCAAAATTCAACTTGCAGCCCAATGTAAAATAAGCGGCTTTCTTGCCTGCAAACAACTTATACATGATGCAAAGATAACATTTCTTTGCGGTTTATGCAAATTGGTTCACATTATTATTTTATGTTACAAAAGTTTTGTATACTTTCGCAGAACAACAGACCATACAACACACAAAAACAATGGAAAGAAGATCTTTTTTAAAGGCATCGGCCTTGTCACTGATGGCCATGAATACAGGGATTGCAGAAGGGCAGACTGCCGCACAGGCCACTGCACAGGCAGGAGAGGTTAAAGTACGTTTTCTGGGCACGGGAGCAGCCGACTGGAACGGCCGCGACGACAGAGGAGAACTGAGACGTCTGTCAAGCATACTGGTGGACGACAGCATTCTGTTTGACCTCACCGCCCACAACCCAGAGATGATACCATCGGGCATCGCCCCGCAAACCGTGTTCTACACCCACTCCCACGGCGACCACTATCATCCTGAAACGGCGTTGAAACTGGGTGTAAAGAAAGTGTATCTGAGCCAAACCTGGTACGACATTGCCGTACAGGATTTCAAACGGGCAGCCGCAAAGCTGAAGGCGGAAATGCCCCAAATCATACCACTGCACGTTGGGCAACCCGTGCAGATTGGGAACCTGTCCGTCACACCGTTGCCGGCAAGCCACGCCACCGAGAAGTTTTATGAACAGACACTCATTTATCTGATAGAAAAAGCAGGAGTAAGACTCATCTACGCTACAGACACCGGCGGAATCCCCGCCGTAGCCGCCCGACTGGCTGGCATAGACGCACACGACCGCAACGGCAAGCCCATCACGGGCCTCATCATGGAAGCCACAATGGGAATGGGGTACGATGACGACTTCCGCGTCTTTGCACATTCCAGTGTGGCCTGCGTCCACCAAATCGTCAGAGTCATCCAAAATGCCAAGCGCTACACCCCACCCGCAGGACAACCCGTCTACCTCACGCACATGGCAAGGACAATGCACGGCACCCAGGCCGAACTGGACGCCTCGCTCCCCCAACCTCTCAAAGCCGCCTATGACGGACTGGAAGTCGTGTTCAAGTCGCCTATGACCTGATACTGCCGCCAGTTCTCATCTTCGGCATAGAGCGTTTCCGAACCTTTGGGAACATGAACGACAATGTTCCCTGTATTGAATAATCTGAAGATCTGTTGGGGTTTGGGAGAGTGGTTATAGACATGAGTCAGGTTTTCGCATCCGAAAAAAGCAAAGCTTTCTATGGTGTGGACTGTTGCCGGTATGGTTATCTCCTTCATACTTCTGCACTCATAGAACGCAGCAGCACCAATACTTTCCAAACCAGACGGCAAAACCACCTCTTCCAAGGCCGTGCAGCAGGCAAACGCATCTGCGCCAACCCTTTTTACGCCCTCGGGGATATGCACCTTTTTCAATACCGGACTATGATGCAGACAGCCTATTGGTATTTCCGTAATCCCAGACGGAAACGTAACGGACTGCAGATTCGGGCAAGAGGCAAAGGCATTTTTCCCTATTCCGGTCATTCCGTCGGGCATAAGAACAGAGGTCAATCTTTCATGGCGATAGAAAGCGCTGTCCGACACTTGGGTTACAGTATATGTTTCTCCATTTATCTTGATTTGCTTCTCTATAACCACATCTGCTACACTTTCTCCCCCAATTACGGAACAAGTCGCTTCCGCATCCGATGTAATGGTGTATTCCACATCGGCGAACATCCCCCTCCGTCCGTCTTCGGACAATGAAGCAGCCTCGGGCACCTGTTCCCTCAACACATATCCTCTCCAGAAGCACAAGGCCAGTACAATCGTGGCCACCAGTCCAATGGTGATTTTCCGGCTGTGCCGCTCACGCTTTAACAAGCCGAGGATTTCTTCCGTATCCCGGTAACGCTTTTTGCTGTCCTCTTGCAGACACCGCTCCATTATGGTACGGTACACCTTCGGCAACTTTACACCGGCCGAATGCTGCAGATATTTCAGGATTGTGCCCACACCATAAATATCTGTACTGACAGCCAGTTGCGCGGTGGAACTTATCTGCTGCTCCGGCGAACTGAATTCGTTTGTATGTCCAGCCGTATAATCATACTTGTCGGTGTAACAGAATCCCAGGTCAATGATTTTCACGTCATTGTTCACCTGAGAGAGCATGATGTTCTGCGGTTTTATGTCACAATGCAGAATGTGGTTGGCATGCAGACAGTTCAATCCTTCAAGCAACTGAATCAGTAATTTATCCAGATTGTACCTGTCTTTGAAATATTCCGGATCCTGTTCCACCTTCCGGTCCAAGGTGCATCCGTTCACATATTCCATTAATATATAAGGTCCGTCTGCATCCATTACCAGCTTTTCATACCTGACCACGTTGGGATGAGAGACGGAAACGCCCGTCTCATACTCTTTGACAAAGATATTCCTGTATATGGGAGCAGAAGCATATTGGGACTTCAGCTTCTTCATGAAGAACTGCTTTCCGTCCACGCGGACAACAAATGCCGACGATGTGGCACCTTCTGTTTCAAGAGGAGTGATCTTTTCAAATGACGCCTTTCCGGTTACGGCAGACTTGGGCAGAATGAAATCCGATGTTTCTATCATAATTTATCAAATGTTATGCCATTCTCTCTTCCGCAGACATAATCCGTTGTGGGCATTCCCTCTCTGATCAGTCGGCTTAAAAACAGAGGTTCTCCATGTACGAACATGGAACATTGGAATATGTCTCCGGCCTCAAGTTTGCTGTTTATCGATTCAATGACCTTGAACATGTCACGTCCCTTGTACTGGATAGTCACACAGCGGTCGGGTTTCCAGGTCAGCCTCACCATCTCGTCTACTGACAGATGGGATGTGTACAAATGTTTGTTGTTGATGAAATAGCTCTGACTTCCGGTGGTTCCGGTTATCTGCTCCAGGAAGGAGGCATAGTCCTTGAAGCCCGCGGTTCTGGCCAGGGTATCAAGCGTAAGTATGCGTGGCGAAGATTCTTTCTGGTCAATCTGGTATCCCCAAAGGCGTTTCAGTGTTGTACTGCTGAGATGTTCATTTGTGAGGTTGTATACATAAATGGACAAAAGGTCAAAGTCACGTGGAGTGTTCATTTTCTTTCCCACTGTTTTCTCAACCGCTTCTTTAAGGCAATCCAGATATTTGGCTTCTATTTTCATTTCTCCTATGCTTGTTTACGGCTACAAAGTTAATATTTTTTCCGAATTTTTCCACCCTGGACGAGGCCATTACGTCCATTAGGATTAAAAAGGTTTAAGGGTGTAGGCAAAAAAGTTGTAAAAACACAGTAAAACATCCCACATTCTTTGAAAAAGAAGATTTTCTGCCAGTACTTAAAACGAAAAAGGCATATCTTTGCATCATGAACACACGAAATTTGGGAAACACTATACGTTTTAGAAACTGGCTTTTATTATGCCACCTGCTTTTCTGCACCCTTACGCTCTGCGCCCAATCTGGAAAATGCGGAAAAGGTCTGCAGTGGAATCTTGCCGACAGCACACTGACCGTAAGCGGACATGGCGCCATGGACAATATGGATCCTGTTGGAGAAGTCTTCACCCCATGGTACAGCCAAAGAATGGGCATCAAGAGGATTGTCATCTCCGAGGGCGTTACACGAATCGGCAACTTCGCGTTCCTCGGTTGCGCATCCTTGGAATCGGTTTCGTTTCCGGCCAGCCTTTCAAGCATTGGCAGCGATGCGTTTTCGGGATGTGCCATGCTGCAGGAATTGAACTGCGGTGGTAGGATAGACAATATCGGCGATTACGCCTTCAACGAATGCCATGCCCTCAAGCGCGTATGCCTGCAACAGACATCGTTGCGCGAAATCCAGACCGGCGTCTTTTCCGGCTGTTCTGCCCTGACAACGGTGCGCCTTCCCGAAACGCTCTCATTCATCAGCAAGAATGCATTTAACAACTGCACCTCACTGACCGAGATTACGCTTCCCAAAAACTTGGAAAGAATCGGAGACGACGCGTTCAGAGCCTGCGTTTCGCTGAAAAGAATTTCCTTGCCAGAAGGACTGCACACCCTTGGCTCCAGAGTCTTTGATGTGTGTGCCAATCTGGAAAGCGTTTCACTTCCCTCCACACTCAGATACATAGGCTATTGGGCTTTCGGCGCATGCAAAAGGCTCAAGGGCGACATCGTCCTTCCAGAGGGGCTGACCGAAATGATGGCTGGTGCATTCAGAGAGTGCGAGTCCATCACCTCCGTCACGTTCCCATCCACGTTGACACACATCAGCGGCGATGTCTTCCAGCTATGCCGCAATCTGAAGACGGTCAGGTTTCCGTCCGCTCTGATAAGTATTGGCGATAATGCCTTTCGGGATTGCTACCATCTCTCTGAGGCCATTCTGCCCGAAAGCCTTGAGCATATCGCCCCCAATGCATTCAGGGGATGCACCACAATGAAGCGTCTGCATTTGCCCGATGGCATCAAACAAATAGGAGAATGGGCTTTTTGCGGTTGCACAATGCTGAAGAACATCAAGATTCCCACAGGTATCACACAGATAGAAGACGGAGTGTTCTCGTACTTGATTGCCGCGGAAAACATTACTTTCCATGAGAACATACAGTCCATTGGCAAGCATGCCTTTCTCTGTTGTCCCTCGTTGTGCACGGTTACCATTCCAGATGGCGTAACCACCATTGGTTTCCAGGCTTTCAAGGAATGTGACAACCTGAGAGAGGTGCATCTTCCGAAAAAACTGGTTTCATTGGGCGAAGGGGCATTTGCTGCCTGCTTCAATTTGAAAGACATATCACTGCCCGCAACCCTATCAGAAATGGGCATGGGTATATTCTGGGACTGCAGACTTATGAAGGAGATAACCATTCCCGGTGAAGTGAAAAAGATTGCAGACTGTACTTTTCTCAATTGTTCTTCTTTGGAGAGCCTGACTATCAAAGATGGTGTGGAAACGATTGGCTCCAAGCCTTTCATCAACACAAAGGTTTCAACCCTTACCATACCCAAAAGCGTTTGCGTTTTGGATTCTTTCGCCTTGTCAGAAATGCTTCATCTGGACACTCTCCGGGTTGCTTGGAAAAAACCGCTCACCCTCCAGCCCAATGTTTTTGAGAAGACTCCCATGAAACATCTTCGTGTACCCCGAGGCTGTGCCGCAGCCTACCGTCAGGCGGAAGTATGGAAAGAATTCAACGACATTTCTGAATACTGACACAGGAACCACCAAATGCAGTGTCCGTAAATGTGTATAAGCAACACTTTTTCCGTAGACACCTGTAGATTTGTTCTTTTATCCCTGTAAAAAAGTTTTTTGCCAACGATAAAAAGTTTATCCCAAGGCTTGGGATGTATATACCAAGCTTTGGGATGTACGTTCCAAACCTTGGGATGTATGTCCCAAAGTTTGGGATAAAACTTTCACCACTGAGAAAAAACTTTTATAGCACTGTCCAAGAACAATTTAGGCACTGAGTTTCAGAAATGTAATCACTATAGGGTGGTTCTAAAAATTATGTCGAGTTGATTTTCGTCCTTTTTTCGTGTGTGCTTTTGTAAGTTGAAGAAGGAGCATTGCGGGCGATGTGACTGATGAGACTTGACAAAATGACACCGGTAAAAGGCGAAAAGCGACCGAAACGGAGAACACCAGAAAAGGTAAAAACTTATATCCATAATTTTTAGAACCACCCTATATCTTATTCCAGTCCTTTGAGAAGGCTTTGTTTCACATCAGATAAAGCAAATAAAAGCAGGAGCAATTCACCATTTTATACCATTAGAATCTGATATATACATTATATATTATATATTAGGGGAGAGAACAGGAAGCCTCTAACCATTCATCCTGAGACAGAAACACTGGCTCAATTACATCTCACCAACCAACTCTTGATACAAAGCGACAGGACCAAGATGCCACATTTTGGTATTTTCCACCTTAAGTTTCTTATATAGCTTTGAACAATAGATTGTTTTTATAGCCTCAGTTATGTTCATGCCGTTGTATTCCACAAGCATACTGGCCAACCAACTGATTTTAGACGGCAATAACAGATGCAGATTGTCTTGGTTTATTTCCCCTATCATAATGTAACTTCTTTAGCCTCGATGAATTTTACAGTCTTTAAAGCCTTGTCTGTATGAAATAAATACTGATCAACCAGTTTGTATGCTTTCAATTCAGAGATTAGACTTTGCTTATCAATGATACCACCTTCATAGAGTGCAAATGCGGCATACACCTTGTCGTTGGCAACCGGACCATAAACAACATCAAAATCGTGATTAAAATCTTTATTAGTGCGATTATTCATCACAAAGTCAACCCATTCTTCTGTTGGTGATTCAAAAAGCAAAGCGTTGATACTATTAATCAATTTCTCATCAAATTCGTAAACATTGACATAACCAACTGGAGTGTTAGCATTCAACTTACGCTTAACCCAATCTTCGGCTTGGTTGTAAGACGTGGTTGTATAAAACCCAGAACCATAATCCAAGGTCCTGTTTGGAATGCGAATCTCAGGATTCTCAACAATGTCTATACTTCCGTGATAAAGAATCATATACTCATTATTTTCTGGTGTTTATAAATTCCTCAATATCTGCAACAAGCCATTGTCTGCCTTGAGTGTGTAGGACATCAAAATAATCTTTCAGATAATCTAATACACCATACTCTGAGAATATCGAGATAACTTCATCCTCGTTTATACCCTTCTCATTCATATATTGTTCGATACAGAATGAGATGAAATATGTTATATCTTTCAGATTCTTATCCATAAGCAATAAGGGTTTGCGTGAAAACCAATTGACTTTGAATGCAAAGATAACAACATTTTCTCAAAAACATAGCAGTTTCTCGCACATTTATCTACAATATGCACATAGCGACAAAAAAACGTACAGCCTCATTTGGTTTTCTTTATCATTCATACTCAAAGCCTATTTCTATTGTCCTTCCCCCATTTTTATACAATTTACTTGGAAATCCGAATAAGGTTTAAAAAGGTTCAATGAACTAAATGATATTTTTAATAAATTTGTCATGATTTTTAACACAAATTACTGATGAGGATTATTTTTGCAACAATTGCAGCCATAGTTGCGCTCACCAAAACGTCTTATGCCCAGAGTGTAGACTATTCGGTCGTGTTAGTTCCGGAGGAAAGCGGAACAGAAATCACGTGCGTAACCGACCAGGGAGACTATGTTTGTCTTCCGTTAGTAAAAAGGAGTAGAAACGGAATCAACTGGTTTTCCAACAGAATTCTGGACATTTCCAAAAATGGAAAGGAAATAGCCTACCTCTCCGCACGGGACAACACCACGAACATATATATCAAGGAACTGGGTAAGCAGGGAGGATCCGTGCAGCGCACCAACCGTGCAGCCGTCATGGATTTCAGCTATTCTCCAGACGGGGGAAAAATCACTTTCTGTGAAAGAAGAGGAAATACCAATCAGGTATTCCTCACTGACGCCCGCAACGGCTATACCTGCAGACAGATCACAAACGCAGCTTTGGACTACTCGCCGATATACTCATCTGACATGTCGCAAATCTTTTTCACCCGCCAAGAAAGGAGAGGAACGTGCATCTGGAGCTATAGTGTAGAAGAAAAATTCCTCACGGCGCATACTCCTGGCATGAATCCCTATCCGATTACTGGGGAGGATGCGTACATCTGCGTCAGAACAAATGCCCAGTCACAACCAGAAATCTGGAAGGTAAACTATAAAACGGGGGTCGAGGAGTGCATCGTTTCTGATCCAACCAGAGGCTTTACATCGCCCGTGGTTTCCCCCGACGGCCTGTGGATGGCCTTCGTGGGATCTTCAATGATAGAGCATGAAGGCAGCAGGTATTGGAACACGGACATATATGCAGCACGTCTTGACGGAACCTCAATGACACAGCTGACCTATCACGCAGCCGATGATTTGAGCCCGGTATGGAGTAGGGACGGGAAATACATCTATTTCATATCCCAAAGGGGCAATCCTGAAGGGACGGCCAATATTTGGAGAATGATTTTTAACCATTAAACATTATATTTCAACCATTAAATTTTAGTTTTATGAAAACAATCAAATTATTACTAGGTATCGTTCTGCTCGCATTGGGCAGCACAGCAAAAGCACAGTTCGCCAATTCAACGACAGCTGCGGGCACAAGACAGAAATCCCTTGCCACCATGGTCACCAACGACTGCAGCAACTACAACCGCTTCAATTTCTCCTATTCCACTCTTAAATTATCCTATTACGGCATTGAGGACACCTACCCCGGTTTCCGTTTCGGATGGACAGGAGGCTATTCCGTGGTGGAGACAGCACCTTTTTTTGTAGAGACTGGTATTGACTTTTCCTTCAACACAAAGGTTCATGAAGAAACCAAGTCTTACAAGTCAAAGTCTTCTACAGCTTCTCTGATCGTTCCCCTGCAGCTGGCCTACAAACTGAGTTTCCAGAACGGCGCATACATTTCACCCTATACGGGATTTCATTTCAAGGTCAACGTGTTGGGAAAGGACACCGATACGTATAATGGCGAAACCGAGTCAGACAACTGGTTTGACAATGACGAGACGGAAGAGAACGATTGGGACGACTACTGGTATGACGAGGAAGAAACGAGCGAAGTTTACAGAAGATTCCAAATGGGATGGCGTATTGGAGGAAACATTGGATATAAGGCATTCAACTTCAATGTGGGATATATGCTCGACTTCATTCCGCTGTGCAAGGACGGAAGTGATAAGACCAAAACAAGTTCCGTACATGTCGGCATAGGTATCAATTTCTAAATTTAATACGTATCGTCAAATGAAAAAACATTTATTGTTAATCTTAGTGGCCCTCTTTTCGTTATGTATGAAGAGTGAGGTAGCATTAAGTGTGCAAGATTCTGCTTTTTCCGGTGATTCTGGTACTAATATAATTGCGTCAGGCACTTGTGGATATTCTGGCGAGAATCTAAAATGGACACTCGACAGTGACGGAAAACTTACCATCAACGGCACAGGAAAAATGTCAAATACAGCTCCGTGGGGTTCGTATAGTGCCTCTATTAAATCAGTGGAGATTCTTGAAGGTGTCACGAGTATCGGTGCTTATGCTTTCCAGGATTGTTCTGGTCTGACTTCAATACCGCTTCCCTCCACTGTTACGAACATCGGTATCCGTGCTTTTAAAGGTTGTTCCGGACTGATTTCAATATCGCTTCCCGAGGGGGTCACAAGCATCGGCGAACAGACTTTCTATGATTGTTCTAGCCTGACGTCAATACCACTACCCAAGGGGGTCACGAGCATCGGAAATCATGCTTTTAAAGGTTGTTCCGGACTGACTTCAATATCGTTTCCCGAGGGGGTCACAAGCATCGGCAATGGTGCATTCTATGGTTGTTCCGGACTGATTTCAATATCCATTCCAAAGGGAGTTACAAGTATCGGTGAAAGCACTTTCTCAAGTTGTTCCAGTCTGACGTTAATATCGCTTCCTGAGGGTGTCAAGAGTATCGGCCGTAGTGCATTTTATTATTGTTCCGATCTAACTTCAATTTCGCTTCCCGAGAGTGTTACGAGTATTGGTAATTATGCTTTCTCTGGTTGTTCCAGTCTTACTTCAATATCCATTCCAGAGGGTGTCACGAGCATCGGCAATAGTGCTTTCTCTGGTTGTTCCGGACTGATTTCAATATCCATTCCAAAGGGAGTTACGAGTATCGGTGACATGGCTTTTCTTGGTTGTTCGCGCCTGACTTCTATCGTATGCCACAATCCTATACCTCCCTCCTGTGGTTCAGACATATTCAATAATATCGGGAAAAACTGCGTTCTACAAGTGCCAGCTTCGGCTGTGGATACTTATAAACAGACTTCTCCTTGGAATAAAATCCCCTCAATTGAAGCAATTCTCACCAGAGTAACAATTACAGACGGCGAAATGGAATCCTTTGAGAAAAACAGCGATGAGCAGGTGGACCTGCTTACCTACACCCGCACCCTCAACAACACGGAATGGAACGCGCTGTACCTTCCCTTCGAGATTCCGGTTAGCCAGCTGACGGACAAGTATGAGGTGGCCTATATCAACGCCATCCACTCGTATGACGAGGATGACAACGGAGAGATAGACCGCATGTCCATGGAGGTGATCAAACTGAGAGAGGGAACCCTCCATGCCAACCATCCGTATCTGATAAAGGCCAGGACTACGGCAGCCAAGCAGATGAGCATCACGGTGGAGAACACGACGCTCTACAAGGCTGAGAGCAGGACGCTCGACTGCTCGTCGGTCTATACCAAGTTCGAGATTACGGGTATCTACGAAAAGATGACAAGCGCCCAGCTTGCCGGCTGCTATGCCCTTTCGGGCGGCTCATGGAAGAACCTTGCATCAGGCTCTTCGCTGAACCCCTTCCGTCTGTATCTGCGTGTGAGCAGCCGCGAAGGCTCTCCCGTAAAACTGTCCGAAGCCGCCTTGGCGCGCATCGGCATACATGTGCAGGGCGAAGAGACCGCCACCTCCGTTGAAGAGCGCCTGATGCAGAAACAGCACAAGGCCGATGCCGTTTATGACCTGAATGGCCGCCGCGTAACCCACCCTAAGAAGGGACAGACCTATATTGTGAACGGAAAGAAAAAAATGTATTAACCGTATAAATGTCAAATCAACAAGAAAATGAGAAAGATTATGGAAAATTTGTATGAAAGTCCGGAACTTAGTGTGGTGGAATGTCAGATTGAAAAAGGCTTTGCCGCTTCACCCGATTCTGACCATGTGGATATCGGTGGAGAAGGCACTCCCGATTAACATAATCGGAACATTATGAAATAAGGGTTGTATTCGCATTCATGGCGATGCGACCCTTATTTTATTGACAGAATCTATTGGTGCCTGATAATGCTTGATAAGACATGCACAAGATTTAGAAAAAAGAAGCGAAATATGGGCTGTATATGGGAAAAAGTGTGTACCTTTGCAGCGTTTTTAAAGGAAATAGATTGTTTAATAGTTTAAAAGTTAAAGAAAATGAAGAAGTTAGCTTTTGTTTTTGCTGCCGTAGTTGCAGTATCTTTCGCTTCTTGCGGTAACAAGACTGCAGAAAATGCCGAAACCGCAGACAGCACCGTTGAGGCTGAAATCGTTGAAGAGGTAGTAGAGGATTCTTGCTGTGCAAAGGATTCTGCCTGCTGTGCCGAAAAGGCTGGAGCTCCCTGCGCTGAATAATCAGCAGCATTAGCAACAAAAAATAATCAAAGATGGGTCATCCAATGATCCATCTTTTTCTTTTTGTATGACGAGCATTTCATTCTAAAAAAAGATGCGCCCCATAATGTATGGAACGCATCTTTATAGGTTTTAATATGTCGCTTATTGATTATGCTTCTGTTGCCTCAGCGGGAGTTTCTTCTACTGCGGGAGCACCTTCTTCAATAACGGTGAAGGCAATCTGTGCAGAAACTTCCTTGTGTACCTTAACGGTAGCTACATAATCGCCAACAGTCTTTACATCCTTAACCTGGATGAGCTTGCGGTCGATATCGAAACCGAGCTTCTGCAACTCATCAGCAATCTGCAAGCTGTTTACGCTTCCGTAGATGTTGCCAGAGGTGCTAACCTTGGTTGCGATGGTCAAAGATACAGCGTTCAGCTTTTCAGCCAGAGCCTCAGCGTCTGCCTTGATCTTAGCCAACTTTACAGCCTTCTGCTTGAGGATTTCAGCGAGTTCCTTCTTTGCGCTCTCTGATGCGATAACAGCCTTTCCGTAAGGAATCAGATAGTTACGGCCATAACCAGACTTTACGTTTACAATGTCATTCTTGTAACCCAAGCCAATAATGTCTTCTTTCAGTATAATTTCCATAATCTATGTCCTCCTTAAGTTTTTACTTCATCAAATCAGTTACGAAGGGCAGCAAAGCCAAGTGGCGGGCACGCTTAACAGCCTGAGCCACACGACGCTGATACTTCAGTGATGTACCGGTGATACGACGGGGAAGAATCTTACCCTGCTCATTCAAAAACTTCTTCAAGAATTCGGGATCCTTGTAGTCGATGTACTTGATACCGCTCTTCTTGAAACGGCAATACTTTTTCTTCTTGGTGTCGATTGCAGGAGCAGTCAGATAACGAATTTCAGATGATTGCTGTGCCATGATTAAGCCTCCTTGTTAGATTTGTTGTTTCTGCGCTTTTCAGCATACTCTGCTGCATACTTCTCCATCTTTACGGTCAAGAAGCGCAGCACCTTCTCGTCACGACGGTAAGCTACCTCAAGTTTCTTGAGTACTTCGGGAGCAGCCTTGAACTCAATCAGTTCATAGAAGCCGGTATTCTTCTTCTCGATAGAATAGGCAAGCTTCTTCAAGCCCCAGTTCTCCTCATTGATAATCTCTGCACCATACTTGGTGAGAACACCTTTGATTTTGTTTACCGCTTCCTTCATCTGTTCATCAGACAAAACGGGAGTCAAAATGAAAACGGTTTCGTATTGATTCATAATACGTTAAATTGATTAATTAATTAGGTTTTGTGCAAAATGCGGTGCAAAGGTACTACTTTTTCCTCATTCCCACAATGTTTTGTATGATTTTTTTCTTCGGTGCATGGATTCGGAGTGTCTGATATCCATACATTTTGCACAGCCGAACTGGGTATTGGAATAGCTGGGCAAAATCACTTCCCTCCCGAGGAAAAACAGAAAGGGTGCTTTTTGCCTTTGGACTGTCGGCTGAGGGTAAAATATAAAAAACAGGACGCTTACGTCATTTTTTCAGAAAAAGATTTCGCCATCTCACAAAAAATGTGTTAATTTGCGCTGAATAATGCTAAAGAAGTAATAATAAAAATCATAAACATAATGAAAAAGTATTTAGGAATCATCCTCATTGTCTTGGGTGCATTGATGCTGGTCATCAGCTATTTTGTGGATTTGGTAGACTATAACGGCTACAACGTTGGTGCGCTTTTGCTCATCGTCATCGGCTTGGTTGCCCATATCCAGATCACCAAAAAGACAAAGTAAGGACAACGCCATTTAAAACCACTTTTTTGGCTAAAGACAATCTCAGACCCGAAACTATACGAGTCTGAGATTTTTTTCTTTAGGGTGGTTCTAAAAATTATGTCGTGTTGATTTTCGTTCTATTTTCGGATGTGCTTTTGTAAGTTGAAGAAGGAGCATAGCGGGCTATGTGACTGATGAGACTTGACAAAATGACAACGAAAGAGACGAAAAGCGGCCGAAACGGAGAACACCCGAATAGGAAAAACTTAAATCCAGAATTTATAGAACCACCCTGTAGAGTTTCTTAAAACACACACACGCTTCTCCATATTTTAATCGTACTCGTACCATGCTACTCCCCCTACTCCTTTCCGCATTCCTCACCACTTCTGAGACTCCTCGGAACGACAGCATCAAGACTTCATGGATGAACAACGTCTCCGTGACCGGAGAGAAAAGACAAGTGATGTACCGCCTGGACCGCCGCCGCATTGCCGCAAGCACCAATCTGGCCGCGAGCGGAGGTACGGCCTTGGATGTGCTGAAGACCATCCCCTCAGTTGCCATTGACGCCGACGGTAACGTGACCCTACGTGGAAGCGGACACTTCCTGGTGTACATTGACGGCAAGCCGAGCCCCCTGGAAGGCGCACAAGCCCTGGAGCAAATTCCTGCAGGAACAATAGAGGATCTGGAGATTCTGACCACGCCTTCGGCCCGATACAAGACCGACGGCGACGTGGGCATCATCCACATCATCACAAAACAAGGACAAGGAAAGGGATTGAGCGGAATGGCCAACGCATCTGGCAGCACGCTGGGCACCTGGAGCATAGATGGCAGGCTGGACTACCAGCGCAAGAGCCACACAATATGGGCAAGCATGGTGGCATCGGACATCAAGGGAAAGAGCGACTTCAACCAAAGCAAGACCACCATTGTGGATGACTATGAGACAACCTCGCAATCTGACGGAACACGCTATACCCGCAACCGCTCGCTCATCGGTACCGTGGGATGGAAATTCATGCCCAACAAAAGCCATCTACTGAACGTAGACCTGCAATCGGGCCAGACCCGCAGGCGCAGAGGCGGAGACATGAAATACCACGAGCTGAGGACGCAGGCAGGGAATCTGCTTAACGACGGTACATATAACAGCCACGACCGGTACTTATTGCTGAAAAACCTGGTACAATTGTCTGCTGACTATACATGGAACATTAACGAGAACGGAGACAAGCTGTCATTGCAAAGCCGTAACCGTCACGACTGGCGTTCGCTGGAATATACGGAAAGCAACATGTTTGACCTGACCGGAAACCGATATGAAGGCACAAGAGGATACGAGCGGGAACACCACTGGGACTGCGACGGAAGCCTTACATATATAAAGCAGTATAGAAGTTCGGGAAAACTGGAAGCCGGATACCAGTACACCACCTATAGCGAAATCGGAAACTATAACATCAAATACTGGGACCGCCCCGCCCAAGAATTCCAATGGCAGGACAATCTGCATGCCCCGTTCGACTATCGCAGACAAGTGCATTCCGCCTATGCCATGGTGAACGACCAGTTCGGCAACTTCATCATGGATGCCGGAGTGCGTGCCGACCGCGTTATCGACCAATTGGAAATCAGCGTTGAGGGCGCCGACCGCCACATCAAGCGCCTGGAGTTCTATCCCAGCGCACATCTGGGCTACGTACAGGATTGGGGCACATTTACCGCCGGATACGCCCGCCGCACCAACAGACCGGGAATATGGCAGCTGGAGCCTTACATCACCTACGAAGACTACTACACCAAGAAGGTTGGTAACCCGGACATCAACCCGGAATACATTCACGCACTGGAACTGAGTTACCGCAAGTCGTTCCAAAAAGGAAACAGCCTGAACGTAACAGGATATTACAGATGGCGCACTGACGTAATAGACGTCATGCGAAAGGCATACGAACCCGGCGTTACGCTGGACTCCATTATCAACGCCGGAGACCAGATAGACCGCGGCATGGAACTGTCGCTCTTGCTCAACCCCACAAAATGGTGGAAGAGTACGTTAAACGGAGACATCCACAACTACCGCTTTACCAGCCACAGCGAAGGATGCACCAGCGCAGACGGCATGAGTTTCATGGTTGGATGGCTGAACCAATTCACCGCCACACCTACGACCAAACTGCAGTTCGACGGCCACGTAGTAGGCCCCAAACGCCACAGTCAAGGCCGCGAAAGCGCATATTGCTACTTCGACCTGGCAGCCCGCCAGCAACTGCTAAACGGCAAGATGTCCGTATCCCTGGTTGCACACGATGTCCTCCGTACCGCGCGCTACCATAATATAAGAAGCACCACCACTCTCGTCTCCGATACAAAAGTGCGTCCAAAATACCCTAACATTCTGTTGTCCCTCAGTTGGAACTTCAATGCTTCGGGCAAGAAAGACCACACAGGAGCCGTGAGTGATGGTGCCCAGTTTGACGGAAAAGACTTCTAAAAGCCTATACCTCTTCTGTAACATTCGGCACAATCAGGCGATAGCCCTTGCCGTGCACATTGGTAATCTCTACAGAAGGTTCCTCACGCAAATGCTTGCGCAGCTTGGTGATGTAAACATCCATGCTGCGTGCATTGAAATAGTTGTCCACAGTCCATATTGCCTTGAGCGCCACATCACGATGAAGCACTTGATTGACATTGGCACAAAGTAACGACAAAAGTTCGCTTTCCTTTGTGGTAAGTTTGGTCTGTTTATCGCCGATTATAAGAGACTGACGCTGGGTATCAAAGACAATCTTGCCCAAAAGATAACGTGAGACCTTGGTCTGTCCTTTTCCCTTAACCCTTCGCAAAATGGCCTCCATACGATAAACCAATTCGTCCATGGAGAATGGTTTGGTGAGGTAATCATCTGCACCAAGCTTGAAACCTTCCAGAATGTCATCCTTAAGATTCTTTGCGGTCAGGAAGATGATGGGCACATCGGGACTGATAGCTCTGATCTCTCTGGCCAGCATAAATCCGTCCATCTTAGGCATCATCACATCCAGCAGACACATGTCATAGCTGCCTGTCTGGAATGCCTGTAGTCCGGCTTCGCCGTCCAGGAACAACTCTGCATCATACCCCTTCGCTTGAAGATATTCTCTCACGAGCATGCCCAGACTTTCTTCGTCCTCACATAGCAAAATGCGCATTTTAGTTTCCATAATGTTCCTTTCTTTTAATCTTTATTATTAGGTAATGTTATCACAAATTTAGTTCCCTGTCCCAATTCGCTCTGGACACGGATAGTACCCTGGTGCAAATCCACCATTTTCTTCACATAAGCCAAACCCAAGCCAAACCCTTTTACATTGTGCGTGTTTCCTGTATGCACACGGTAAAAGCGGTCAAAGATGCGTTTGGTGTCTTCACGGCTTATTCCAATTCCGTTGTCCTCTATGCAAATGAAAAGGCAGTCCCCCTTATTCCATGTAGACACAATCAGGTGCAGTGGAACATCATCACGTCTGTATTTCACCGCATTGTCCATCAAATTGAAAATAATGTTGGTAAAATGCATTTCATCAGCGTTTATAAAAGGATCTATCGCCTCCAGGCGATTTTCCACCTGGCCACCCTTTTGCGTTACTTTCAGAGACAATGTCTGCACAACGTGGGCAATGATTTCGTTGGCATCCAGTTCTTTCATTTTCAATGCAATGTTATCCCGGTCAAAAAGACTCATTTGCAGGACCTTCTCCACTTGAAAACGCAATCGTTTCGTTTCGTCGTTGATTGCATTTCCCAACCTTTCATACGTTTCGGTGCTTTTGGTTATCGAATTGTCCGCAAGCATCTGTGCCGCAATCGATATGGTAGACAAGGGTGTCTTGAACTCATGCGTCATGTTGTTGATGAAGTCGTTCTTCATCTGCGTCACCTTCTTCTGACGAACCACCAGATAGACCGTGATGATAAAAGTAAGGAAAAGCACCATGGTAAATACCATTGCGGGCGAAACCATTTTAACTATACCCATTATGTATGAGTTCATATCAGGGAAATGCACTTGAACATAGCCCATTTTTCCTGTTGGGTCGTTACGGAAAAGAGTCTGACTGAAAGTATACTCATTTCCTCTTGCCTCGTAATCCGGACAGCGGAACACTTCTCTGCCGTTGGAGGAATAGACCACGAAATGGAATGGCAATGTTATCCCGTTACGCTCCAAAGCCAATTTCATTGTGTTGTCAAGCATCAGGATGTCCAGACGTTCATGGAATTGTTTTTCCGAAGCACTGTAAAGCACACGCAACACCACCTCATCCAATAATTCACGCTCATAGACATAAGCTTTCTTTACCGTTTTCTGAAACTGTTCCGTGGCATGACTCCACAAATCATTTCTGCGTCCGCCCGGCACTGTAAGTCCCATCACGTTGGGGATTCTGTTCCGCACATTCGACACATAGCCCGTAGCGTTCAAAGCACTATCCACAACTTCATCAATTGACGCATCCAAACTATCTTGCGCCATAAACAAAAGGGATTTTGCCTTGTCATGTTCTGCAATGACGGACTGGAGATAAGTAAACGTCTCCATTCGTTCAAGCTCGCGGGAAGCCTGGTCAAGGCTGCGGTACACGGTTTCATCAAACTGGTCTCGACGCATCTTGACCATCGTATCGGCATAACGCATCTGCAAATACAAGAGTACCAGGAAAGAAGTACCCATTATTGTGCATATAATCCAAATCCAACTTCGTTTCATAAAAACAAAGATATTTATCATAAATAAACAAACAAAAAAACGGTGCAAAAAAATGCACCGTTTTTAACATATTTAAGATTTTAAAGCAATATGATTGCGATTTTATCAATCTTCCGCCGCACTTGCATACGCAGCAATTAACTTTTGTTGTACATCGCCAGGAACCAGTTCATAGCTTGCAAACTTCATAATAAAGCTGGCACGTCCACCGGTAAGGCTGCTCAATGCCGTGCTGTAGCTTGACATTTCCTTAAGCGGAGCCTTGGCTGTAAGTTTTTCGTATCCACTCTCGCTGGTCATACCCACAATCATGGCACGGCGACCCTGCAAATCACTCATCACATCACCCATCTTATCGCTGGGAACAAATACTTCCACATCATAAATGGGTTCCAGAATCTTAGGACCTGCCTCCTTGAAGGCCTGAGCAAATGCCTGACGTCCTGCGAGCATGAACGAAAGTTCGTTGCTGTCCACCGGGTGCATCTTTCCATCGTAAACAATCACGCGCACATCGCGGGCATAGCATCCAGTAAGGGGGCCCTGTTCCATACGCTGCATGATACCCTTCAGAATTGCAGGCATGAAGCGTGTATCAATGGCTCCACCTACCACACTATTGATGAATACCAACTTGCCACCCCATTCAAGATTAACCTCTTCTTTGCTCTTGGCGTTGATGCGGTATTCCTGACCTCCGAAACGATACACATCAGGATCGGGCATTCCCTCATAATAAGGTTCTACAATAAGGTGCACTTCTCCAAACTGTCCGGCACCACCAGACTGTTTCTTATGACGGTAATCTGCACGTGCAGACTTGGTAATGGTCTCGCGATAGGGAATCTTGGGTTCGTCAAAGACAATCTGAATCTTGTCATTGTTTTCCATACGCCATTTCAAGGTACGCAAGTGGAATTCACCCTGTCCGTGAACGATAATCTGCTTCAACTCCTTGCTTTGTTCAATCTGCCATGTGGGATCCTCCTCACGCATCTTCTGCAAGGCATTCATCATCTTCTCGGTCTCCTGCTCGTTTACGGCACGGATGGCACGGCTATACTTGGCATTGGGATACTTGATGAAATTGAAACGGTTCTCGCAATCCTTTCCATTCAGCGTATTTCCGGTCTTCACATCCTTCAGTTTAACGGTACATCCGATGTCACCAGCCACAAGTTCTTCCACCTTGATACGGTTTGCACCGGCACAGCAGAACAACTGAGCCATACGTTCCTTGCTACCACGGTCTGCGTTAGCCAAATCAGCACCTTCATGAATGGTACCACTCATCACCTTGAAGTACTGTACTTCTCCGATGTGAGGTTCCATGGCGGTCTTGAAGAAGAACAGGCTGGTCGGTCCGTTGGGATCGGGTGCAACTTCTTCGCCACGGGTATTGAATACCTTGGGCATTTCATCCACGAAAGGAACCACATTACCCAAGAATTCCATCAGACGACGCACACCCATATCCTTACCTGCACATACGCAGAATACGGGGAACATACCTCTTGATGCCAATCCCTTGCGGATACCTTCGCGCATTTCATCCTCAGTCAGTGCTTCAGACTCGAAGAATTTCTCCATCAAAGTCTCATCGTGCTCGGCAGCAGCTTCCACCAATGCCTTGTGCATTTCCATTGCCTTGTCCATTTCTTCTGCGGGCACATCCTCAATGGTAGGCGCACCGCCTTCGGGACCCCATGAATATTTTTTCATGAGCAGCACGTCAATCACGGCATTGAAGCCAGGACCGGTAGTCAAAGGATATTGAATGGGCACAACCTTTGGACCGTAGATAGATGTCAGCTGATCCAAAATCTGGTCGTAGTCACAATTTTCATCGTCAAGTTGGTTCACCAGGAAAATCACAGGCTTGCCCAACTTTTCTGTATAGCGGAAATGGTTTTGAGTACCCACTTCAACGCCATTCGCACCCTTAAGCAACAAGATGGCGGTATCAGTTACGTTCAATGCGGTCAACGCTGCACCCACAAAGTCATCACTTCCGGGACAGTCAATAATATTCAGCTTCTTGCCGTTCCATTCCACATGATATACTGTAGAGAATACAGAATATCCGTATTCATGTTCTACGGGGAAATAGTCACTTACAGTATTATTTTGTGTGATACGTCCACGACGCTTGATGATGCCAGCTTCATACAAAAGTGACTCTGTAAGGGTTGTCTTGCCCGAGCCGTCATTGCCAAGCAAGGCAATGTTCTTGATTTCGTTCGTTTTGTAAACTTTCATTTTACTTTCGGTATTATTATAGGGTTATTTCTAAATTTTCGGGCATAAAATTAGCAAGTATTTCTGGATTATCCCTAACAAAATTATATGTTATACAACATAAAATGGAAAAGTAAGGTTTTTTTAACGCATTAAATCGCTCATAATGTCATCAGAAACGAATATTCCGCTTTCTTCTATACGCAGAATTCCGTTTTCAAGTGTCATTTTGCCCGATTTTAGATGCACTTCAGCCAAACGAAGACAATAGCGGCGGTTTTCCGGGGAAAGAAGCTCAAGCGGAAGCCCGTCACAAGTACGCAGACGGGTCATGACAAGCTCGTCATATAATTCGTCGTCGTTAAGAATTTCCTTTCCGTGAGGCACATCTCCTGCTGCATTGACATAGGCTTTCAACTGCGCATCGTTCCATCGTCTGCATCTTGCGCCATCGTAAGAATGCGCTCCCGGCCCGAAACCCCAGTACGGTTCTTGCTTCCAGTAACTACTGTTATGACGCGAACGTTTTCCCGGTAATGCAAAGTTTGAAATTTCATAATGTTCCATTCCCATTGCAGATGCCCGCTGGCAAAGTTCCTCATACATCTGCAATGAAAGTTCCTCATCCGCCTCCTCCACTTTTCCTGTCTCACGCATACGGAAAAGTTCCGTTCCCGGTTCATACTGAAGGGCGTATGCGCTAAGGTGAGGGATATTCATTTCCGCAATCCTGTCCAAGTCGGCACGCCACATCTCCATATTCTGCCCGGGCAGACCATATATAAGGTCAAGGCTCAAATTCGTGTATCCCGCCTCTCGGCACGCCATCACGGCTTCCTTTGCCTGTGCGGCGGTATGCCGACGACGCAACAAGGACAGCAAGCGATCATCAAACGTCTGAACGCCCATGCTGATTCTGTTTACTGGAGTATGCTGCAAAGTTTCCAGCCACAAAGGAGTCACATCGTCCGGATTCGCCTCCACCGTCACTTCCGCATCGGCTTTCAGGCAAAAAAGCCCTGTCACCATATCCAACAGACGGCGCAACATAACCGGCGAAAGTTGGCTGGGCGTTCCACCGCCCAGATACAGCGTGTCAAGCTGCAGATTCCTCACCTCGTGTTGTCTGGCCTGCATCTCGCGTTCCAAGGCATACAAGTATTGCGACTTCCATTCCTCACTCAAAGTGGTAGAATAGAAGTCGCAATATGCACAGCGCGACTGGCAAAAGGGAACATGAATGTAAATCCCGGCCACGCTTATTCTCTCATTTCCTGGTAAGTGATTTCATAGAAGCAAGGGTAGACATTGTTGGTGGCATCTGTCTGTCCCTCTGAGTGAGGCACAATGATTCTTACCTTTGCAATACCTTCGTCCTCTGCCTTTTGACGACCCAAGTTTATATAGTTCAGCGGAACGAGCCAACCGTTCGGTACGCTGATATTCTTGTAAATCATATACATGGCACCGCCGCCGTTCAGCGTGGTGTTAAAACTTGCCGTAATGGAACCGCTGTTAGTGCTCACGTCCAACACCTCGGGAGTCGTTGCCCAATAAGGAGTCTGGTTGCTGGTCTGCAAGCTGTCGCCCAGAATGTTGTATTCATAATAACGGCAGATGACACGCTTTGACTCACCGCTTCTGATGGGTTCGCCAGGACCTTTGCGTACAATCTGCATATACACTCCAGTGTTAGTGAAAAGCACAAACTCATTCTCATCCAGATTGGTTACAGAGTCCTGAGCCAGGAACTGCTGTTCGGTAATCACCTTTATCTTGCCCGTACTCAGCAACGTATCACCTTGAGCATCCAACAATGTCAGATTGCGGTTCAGGAAGCCGGCAATAGCCTTGCGTTCCTTTTCTTTCTGGTCAGCATAGGTCTCATCCTCGTTGCAGGACCACAATGCTGTGGCAACCGTACAAAGCGCCACACACATAAACAAGTATTTCTTTATCTTCATCATTTTCTTGGATTTGGGCACAAAGTTAGCAATAAAAAGCGGATTGCAAGCCTTCCCGTCCTAAAAAACACTTTTTTTTAACAAGTTTCGTCTTCTGTGTGCTCACTTCAACAAGGTTTCGTAGGCACGGATGGCATTTTTTACCGTCTTCACCGCCTCTTCCATATTGCATTGCAGACGCCCGCCGCTCGCGTTCTTGTGGCCTCCTCCGTTGAAGAAACAGGCCGCCATTTCGTTGCACGGAAAATCATCCACACTTCGCAGGCTCACCTTTATCACCCCGGGATGCTCCGTGTCTTCGGCAAGGAACACACTCAGCCTCATGCCCATAATCTGCAAGGGCATGTTGACAAAGCCTTCCGTGTCTCCGTTCTTTATTCCGAAAAGACGCCTTTCGCTGTTGGTCAACGTCATGATACTGGCATGCATCTGAGGCACCAGTTCCATCTTCACATACAGCATGTATCCCATCAGTTTCATGCGGGCAGGCGAAGCCGTCCAGAACACGTTCCGGTAAATCTTGTCTTTGTCTATTCCACACGCCAACAGCTTGCCTATACACTCATACACGGCAGGGCGGTTGCTGGCATAGGTGAAGGCGCCCGTGTCGCACATCATGGCCGTATAGATGCACACAGCCTCATCATGGCTTATGTTCTCCAGCTCGCCCATCTGGTCAAGCAAATGACACCACACTTCTGCCGTGGCACACATTTCGGGGCGCGATGCCACAACCTGACAAAAGTCAGAAGGTGCCGTGTGATGGTCTATCATGATTTTTGGGGCAGGATTGACCATTACCATCTCTTGTAGTCCCATCAGACGGGAAGGGTCGTTAAAGTCGGCCACAACAAACAGGTCGGCAGCCTTTACCACTGCCGCCACTTCCGTCTCGTGCCGGGCATATACTTTTACCTCTGTTGCACCAGGCATCCACTTGAGGAAGTCTGGAAACGAAGTGGGCACAACCACCTGCACATCTTTTCCCTCCCGAGCCAGATATTTTTTCATCGCGAGGGAAGAGCCCACGGCATCTCCGTCAGGGTTTACATGCGCACAGATTACTATATGTTGAGCTTCTGCGGTAAGTTGCCGAAAGCGGGACAAGGCCTCCTCACTCAGTATCTTTTCCATACATTATATTATATATTAGGTTAAAACGCAGCCTTGATGATGTAAGGCACACCGTTGAGTACATCCACACGCCCCGCATACTGATGGCCGTAAGGCGATTCCACAGTATCCACCGTTGTGTTGCAGAATACAGACACATACAATTTGCCATGTTTGGGATTGGGAATGCGTATTTCCTTTGCAAAAGTGGAACTGACGTCCCTATAACCGGCATTCTCCATCTTGGGGAAAGGGTCATATCCGGCACACAGATACATGGCATAGTCTGAATAGCCCAACACCGGCTCCAGGCTCAACACCACCTCCTTGCTTCCCTTAGGCACATCTACCACAAAATAGTGGTATTGCCTGTCACCAATACGGGTATAATCAGGGTTTTGGTCGCTTGTGCGGCAAGTCATCTTCCGTGGCTCACCATTCTTCAACTCGCCTTTCAGACAAGGCGTGCCGTTTCCGTCTAGGGCATATCGCACCATGGCGCACATCAAATCCAGTCTTTCGCCCGAGGAATTCCCCTCGGGATGGGAGCCGCAGGCTATCACACGCCCGGCATACTCATTGGCCTTGTAGGCCCATATGCCCGCCTGCTTGTTTATATCTCGCTTCAGTTCCCTACCCTCGGCATCATAGCGCAGGAGCACTTCCGTCTCTTTTGGCCATGCACTGTCCGTCAAGGCATAACAGCCATTGTTGTGATACACGCTGTCCACTCGGCGGTCGCCACCAAAGTCGTCATATTGCAGCAAAGGAGACTTGGCATCCAAAGTCAGTCCAGTGCGCGAATCCGACAAAGCCGTGCTTAACGTATGTCCGGGCCATATGCCCAGATAACAGTCTGTATGGTGTATCTGGCCGTCCTTGCCCAATGCTCCGGCACTTGACAGGAAAGCCCCTGCACACGAGCCCACATAACTGCCACCGTTGCGCACAAAGGTGCGTATGTTCTGACGTCCGGCCTCGCCCAACGAAGCTCCGTGCCGGGCCGCACCGCCACCGTTCATGAAAATCATTCTGAAACGGGGTTGGCCGTCGGGATACAACAGGATGCCGTTCTCGTCCATGGCATTTCCGCCCAGCAGTTCCAACTGGAAGGTAGAGTCGGCCGCATTGTAGGCACTTTTCCCGTCCAGTTTATGCGATGAGCAGGTCAGATAGTCCATCGTCAGATTCAGCACTGTGGCAGAGGGCAAGGTTGTGCGCGAACTCACGCTTATGCCTCCGTCCATGAAAATGTCCTTGTAATATCCACGCTGTGCCACGGCAGGCACGCAAAGCGCCAGCCCCAACAAAAGAGTGGAGAGTCTGGATTTTCCTTTCTTCATCATTCTATATCCGTTTTCTGTAAACATGGGGACGTCTTGCCTATAATTGCAAAATTCACACAAAATTACATAAAAATACAATACCACGGAATTATTCCATAAAATATCTCAGCTTTTTGTCGTAACTTTGCACGCAAAGAACATAAAAAAAGACACATGGAAAAGAATCTGAGAATCGTATATATGGGCACGCCCGACTTTGCGGTGGCCCCGCTTGAGCGCCTGCTGGCTCAGGGTTATAATGTCGTGGGCGTAGTAACCATGCCCGACAAGGCCATAGGCCGCCACCACGACGTGCTGCAGTCCAGTCCCGTAAAGCAGTTTGCCGTAAGCCGCGGCATTCCGGTGCTGCAACCAGAACGTCTGCGCGACGAAGCCTTCCTTCAGCAGCTCAAGGCGCTCAATGCCGACCTGCAGATTGTGGTGGCATTCCGTATGCTGCCCGAGGTGGTATGGGCCATGCCTCCATTGGGCACCTTCAATCTCCATGCCGCCCTGCTGCCGCAATACCGCGGTGCCGCCCCCATCAACTGGGCGGTAATCAATGGCGACAAGGAAACTGGTGTAACCACCTTCTTCCTGGATCACGACATTGACACAGGCCGCATCATCCTGCAGGAGCGCATCCCCATTCTGCCCGAGGACAATGCCGGCACCATCCACGACCGCATGATGGAAGTGGGCTCCGACCTTGTTGTACGCACTGTTGGGGAAATCATCGCCGGCACCGCCAAAGCCATTCCGCAAGAACAGTTCCTCACCGATGCCCCCTTGCGCCATGCGCCCAAGATTTTCCGCGAGACTTGTCAGATTCTCTGGAACGAACACACCGCGCTCAGTGCCCACAACCTGGTACGCGGCCTCAGCCCCTACCCTGCCGCATGGACCAATTTGGTAAATGCCCAGGGAAAGCCAGCTGCGCTGAAGGTCTACCACACCGCATTGACGGGCAAGTCCACCGACGGCACGCCGGCGGGTACCCTCCAGACTGACGGCAAAAGCTTTCTCCATGTAGCGCTTCAAGATGAATGGCTCGCATTGGAAGAAATACAGCTTGCCGGCAAAAAACGTATGTCTGTCACAGACTTCCTGCGTGGCACACGCCTTGAGGGCAGCACCCTTCAGTAAGTGTTTACATACAACAAAGACAACGCTTGAGACAAACGAAAAATAAGGCGTATTCTCTCCCCATTCCCCCCACGAATGGGACATATAAATGAAGAGCAACAAGTTATCAGCAAAACATACATTATGAACAGACGAAAAATGCTGAGCGCATCTGGCAGTGCGGCTGCGCTTACAATTCTTGGCGGAATTCCACTGAGTGCGAACGGACAAACTGAGACAACTCAGGTCCCGGAAAAAGACCGGAAAAAGATTATGGTCATTGGCGCTCATCCCGATGACGCAGAAACCTCTGTGGGCGGAACAATCTGCCTGCTTACAGATGCAGGACACGAAGTGGTTAGCGTCTACCTCACCCGAGGACAGGCCGGAATCCGTGGGAAAAGCCACGAAGAGGCCGCAGTCATCCGCGAGCAGGAGGCCAGAGCCGCCTGCGCCATCATGAACGCCAGACCGGTGTTCCTAAGTCAGGTGGATGGAAACAGCGAGGTCAACCGCGACCGCTACAACGAGATGAAGGAACTGCTGGAACGCGAGAAGCCCGACATAGTGATTACCCACTGGCCCATTGACGGCCACCGCGACCATGCCAACTGCGGCATCCTGGTCCTTTCCGCATGGCGACAACTTAACCGTTGCTTCGAACTATATTATTTTGAGGTGATGAGCGGCTGGCAGTCACAGATGTTCCATCCCACAGATTGGGTTGACATCACCACCACACGCGAGCGAAAATAC
Organism: Bacteroidaceae bacterium; assembly: GCA_017559845.1. GTDB lineage: Bacteria > Bacteroidota > Bacteroidia > Bacteroidales > Bacteroidaceae > Physcousia. Next base: position 45,942 of record JAFYQQ010000047.1, read on the forward strand.
AAGGCTTGCTATTGCCACGAAAGCCAAAAACTGACAAACGTAATGGAAAACTGGCACGGCCCAATGGAGCGTTTCCGTGGCATTGAATGCCGTTGCAAAGCGGCCGAAGCGTTCGCCCATCACACCAAACCGGTTTCGCTGGTCTGATGGCAAGACACTTCTTTACGGAGTGACAGGAGCGCAATAGGCCAGGAGTTCATTTTTCAACTTACAAAAAGCAACGCGACACCATTTATCCCCCTCCTAAAAAAGAGCGACAGAATCTTTCACAAATTCTGCGCTCTTTTTCTTATTGGGGTATTTGCCTTTGGCGGATCTTGAAACACATTTCCAAGTGTCGGAAATGTAAATCAGGGGTCTAAAACCCATTTCCGACGTTTCGAAAATGTGTTCCCAAGTTGGGACGGGATTTCCTACGTTCCGAAAATGCGCTCCCAAGTTGGGAGGGAACTTTCGACGCTCCTGGATTGTTACAGCAACAATAGGCCGGAAAGTCCGCAAAGCACAAGCAGCAGTATGGGATTCATCTTGTAGACCTGCTGTCCGATAAAGGCAAACAGGAACAGCCCCACACTGATAAAGAACTGCCAGGGGTTTTGTCCGGGCGTGCTGAAGTTCTCGGCATTCATCAGCAGCAATGAAGCGGCAGCCAATAGGCCAATCACTGCCGGACGAAGTCCCATGAACGTATGCTCCACGGCTGGATGATTCTTGTATTTCATGAAAAACCGGCTGATGGCAAGCATCAGGATCAGACTGGGCAACACCACGGCAAAGGTGGCGATGAGGCTTCCCAACGCACCCCATACAGGGGCGTAACCGGCATTGATCAGACTGGTGTATCCCACGTATGTGGCACTGTTGATTCCAATGGGGCCGGGCGTGCTTTGGCTGATGGCCACAATGTCCGTGAACTCGCCGTTTGTCATCCAATGGTGACGGCCCACAACCTCGCCCTGTATCATGGAAATCATGGCATAGCCGCCCCCGAAGCCGAACAGGCCAATCTGGAAGAATGTCCAGAAGAGTTTTAGATAAAGTAATATCATGTGCTTATTCTTTTATGAACTGGCCATAGGCATAGCCGGCAAGGCCTGCGATCAGGATTACATAAACGGGGCTGACACCGAACATCCAGATGGCCACGGCCGATACCATAGGAATCCAAATGGTTCTCAAAGTGATTTTTGCCCTTACGCCCATGCGGAAAACCGGAGCGGCAATCAACGCCACCACGGCAGGACGCAATCCGCGGAAGAAGCGGTCTACATACTCATTCTCGCGAAACTGTTGGAAGAACAGCGCAATGGCAAGGATGATGATGAACGAAGGCAACGACGTGGCCAAAGCGCCCACTACAGCACCTGCAGTTCCTTTGATCCTGTAACCAATGAAGATGCTGATGTTTACGGCAAAGATTCCCGGACAACTTTGGGCTATTGCAATCAGATCGAGCAACATCTCGCGGTCAATCCATTTCTTTTCGTCCACCACCTTAGCTTCAATCAGAGGTATCATGGCATAGCCGCCTCCGAATGTGAACAGTCCGATATGAAAGAATGTTTTAAATAATTCCCACATTATATAATATAATATGGAGCCGGGACACAAAGCATCCCGACTCCTTTTAGTTAATCCGGTCAATCAACGGAGATTGTCATTTTGTTTTCTCTTGAATCCAGTTATATGCATTCACAAAGGCTTCAATCCAAGGAGTTACCTGATCCTGACACTTGCGCTCTGCAGGATAGAAACCACACTGCCAGGGGAAGAAGGCACGCTCAAGGTGAGGCATCATGGCCAAATGGCGGCCATCGGCGGTGCAGATTCCGGCGGTGCAGAAATCGCTGCCGTTGGGATTGGCGGGATAGCCTTCGTAAGAATACTTCAGCACCACGTTGTAGTCGTCCTCGCTTCCGGGCAACTGGAACTTGCCTTCGCCGTGAGCCACCCAGATGCCCAGGCGGCTTCCGCTGAGACTTCCCATCAGCACGCTGCGGTTGGTCTGTACGGTTACGCCCACAAAGTTGGACTCAAACTTATGAGAATCGTTATGCAGCATCTTGGCCTTTCCGCAGTTGTTGTCGGCAACCTTGCCTACAAGTCCGAGTTCCACCATCAGCTGGCATCCGTTGCAAACACCCAATGAAAGTGTGTCGGGACGGGCATAGAAACGGTCAAGGGCTTCCTTGGCCTTGTCATTGTAGAGGAACGCTCCGGCCCAACCCTTGGCACTGCCCAATACGTCGCTATTGGAGAATCCGCCACAGAAGACAATGAAGTTGATGTCGTCAAGTGTTTCTCGGCCAGTGATAAGGTCAGTCATCATAACGTCCTTCACATCGAATCCGGCCAGATACAGCATATAAGCCATTTCGCGTTCGCCATTGGTCCCCTTTTCGCGGATGATGGCTGCACGCACACCACTCTTTTCGCGACGGTCGGGATTCAGGCCATACTGGGCAAGCTTGCCGGTAAAGTCGGGCAGCATGTTCCATTCCAGGGGCTGTTCCTTATAGTTAGTAAAGCGCTCCTTGGCCTTGCCATTAAAGCTCTGGTGCTTGTCAAGCAGATAGCTGGTGCTGTACCATACATCGCGCAGGTAGTCGATACCCAACTGGTATTCTGTGCCCTCCTTTTCAATAAGGATGTGGCGTTCCTCGCAAGGCTGTCCCAACTTGATGTAGCTTACGCCAGCCTCATCGAGCAGTTTCTTCACTTCGTTCTTCTTCTTGTCATCCACCTGGATTACAACACCAGGATTCTCGGCAAAAAGAATCTTGACAATATCGTCGCACTTCACCTTGTCCAAACAGATTTCCAAACCGCCTTCGGTATTTGCAACAGTCATTTCCAGCAATGTGGTAACCAGACCACCGGCGCTGATATCGTGTCCGGCCAGTACCAGTCCTTTCTGGATAAGATCCTGCACGGCGTTGAATGCTGTACGGAAATAATCGCTGTCCTTGACGGTGGGCACATCATCACCAATCTTGTTCAAACTCTGAGCGAAAGCAGATCCGCCCAAACGAAGCTCGTCAAAACTGAAATCAATATGATAAAGTGTAGAAGGTGTATTCTGGATAACAGGAGAAACGACCTTCTTGATGTCGCTTACCTGTCCGCCACTGGTCACAATCACAGTTCCCGGAGAGATGACTTTCTCGCCATTGGGGTATTTCTGTGTCATACTCAAAGAGTCCTTTCCAGTGGGCACATTTATCTTCAGCTCGCAGCAGAAATTGCTCAATGCCTCAACTGCCTGGTAGAGGCGGGCATCCTCGCCTTCCTGGGCGCGGCAAGGCCACATCCAGTTGGCAGAAAGGCTTACGCTGTCCAATCCGTCTTCCAGAGGAGCCCAAACAATATTCGTCAGTGATTCGGCCACGCTGAGCACTGAACCGGCAGCAGGATTGGCCAATGCGGCCTGAGGAGCATGTCCGAGTGCGGTTGCAATACCCTTCTCTCCACGATAATCCAGAGCTACCACGCCACAGTCGCTCAAAGGCAACTGCAATTCGCCCTGGCACTGCTGACGGGCCACCTTGCCGGTTACGGAACGGTCTACCTTGTTGGTGAGCCAATCCTTACAAGCGACAGCCTCCAGTTGCAGGACACGAGCCACCTTCTCGCTCAAGTTATTCTGATCATACTCCACGTCAGCGTAATGGCGCTCTACGGTGTTGTCGCGCATAATGGTCTTGGGGCTGTGGCCGAACATCTGGCTTACTTCCAGATCGAAGGGACGCACGCCATCAGCCTGCTGGAAAGCGAAGTGGGCATCGCCAGTGGTTTCGCCCACCACATATAACGGAGCTCTTTCACGTTCGGCAATCTCACGCACATGGTCAATATGCTTTTCATCAATGAGCAGTCCCATACGTTCCTGGCTTTCATTGGCAATGATTTCCTTTGCAGAAAGAGTTGAATCTCCAATAGGAAGCTTGTCCATTTCAATGAGTCCACCACATTCTTCCACCAGCTCGCTCAAACAGTTTACATGTCCGGCGCTTCCGTGGTCGTGGATGCTGACAACGGGGTTGACTTCCTCTTCGCACAAAGCACGGATAAGGTTGTTGGCACGCTTCTGCATTTCGGGATTGGCACGCTGAACGGCATTCAGCTCGATACCGCAGCTGTAGCGTCCGGTTTCCACGCTGGAAACACTGCCACCGCCCAAGCCGATGCGATAGTTGTCTCCACCAACCATCACAACCTTGTTTCCCTTCTGGGGAGTGCCCTTCAAGCAGTCGCGCTTGGTTCCATATCCTACACCACCGGCCAACATGATAACCTTGTCATAGGCATATTCCTGGGCTTCGCCTTCTTCCTTGTGCTCGAAAGTAAGGACTGAGCCGCAAATCAGAGGCTGTCCGAACTTGTTTCCGAAGTCTGATGCGCCGTTGCTGGCCTTGATAAGGATCTGCTCGGGTGTCTGGTACAACCATTTGCGTACGGGAAGAACCTGTTCCCATTCGCGGTCCTCTTCGGTTCGGGGATAGCTGGTCATGTAGACTGCTGTTCCGGCAATAGGCCATGAACCTACGCCACCGCCCATACGGTCGCGGATTTCACCTCCGGTTCCTGTACTTGCTCCGTTAAACGGTTCTACGGTTGTGGGGAAGTTGTGTGTTTCGGCCTTGATGCTGATAACACTTTCTATGTCGCGGATTACGAAATAGTCGCTGGTACTGTGGTCTGCGGGAGCGAACTGCTCGATTACCGGTCCTTCGGCAAAGGCAACGTTGTCCTTATAGGCAGAAATGATCTTGTGGGGATTCTCCTGCGTGGTCTTCTTGATCATCTGGAACAGGCTGCTTTCTTTTTCTTCGCCATCGATGATGAATGTACCACCGAAAATCTTGTGACGGCAGTGCTCGCTATTGATCTGTGCAAAACCAAACACTTCGCTGTCGGTCAACTTTCGTCCCAACTGCTGTTCAACGTTGTGCAGGTATCCAATTTCTTCCGGGCTCAGGGCCAATCCTTCCTGCTCGTTGTATTCTTCCAGGTTCTCGATGCTCTTGATGGCATCGGGAGTGATGTTGTTGGTGAATATCTCCTGATCCAGACCTTTATAGAGACGCTGGAGCATGGGGTCATACTCTGCATCGGCATCCTTTACCGGATAATATTCTTCAATTCTGGAAATGCCCTGCAACGCCATGTTCTGCGTAATTTCCACAGCGTTGGTGCTCCAAGGTGTTATCATTTCTTTGCGAGGACCGATGAAGTAGCCTTCTATGGTTGTCTGATTTACTACGGTGGCTTCTCCATAGAGCCAACACAATTTTTCGTTTTCTTCACTCGTTAGCACATGATCGCTCAAAGTGGCGATAATGGTTTGCTGAGGTGTCTTAAAGAAAGTTATAGCCATAATTTGCTTGATTATGTGATTTATTGTTGCATGCAAAGTTACAAAAAAGCCTCGGGATAACATGTATCCGAGGCTGTAAATTTTAAGTAACAAGATTTTTTTTCTCCCGAGGGAATATTTTTTCCCTCCCGAGGAAAGTTTCTTGGCTTAGATTTTGGATTTTCCGAGAGGGAAGTTTATACCGATATTGAAGTCGGCATTGCTTCTGAGGGGAATTCCCTGCTTGGAAATCTTGCCCAACATTCGGTCCATTCCCAAGAAGAGGTTGAAACCACGGGGATGCAGGTTGACCACCCAACCAAAACTTGCGCCAAACGTGCCGACACCTAAATTCGCTCCTACCTCAAACCACTTCACCGGACTTACATTTGCGCTGATCCGTTCCTCATTCCAGGTATATTCACCCTGGAAACGGGTTGTGCTCAACAGGCCGAAACTGAGTTTGTCATAAACAGTAAGGGCATATTCTACACCGACATTCAGTGTGGCCCCAATACCATTGGATTTTGAGGCGGTACCACCGTCTTGCAGACTGATAAGGTCAGACAGTTTGTCTTCCAATTCATCAATCTGGTCATCGAAAGAGGTTCCGGGACCATCTTCCACCTTGATGTCCTCAAATCCGTCAAACACAAACTCATCACCTTTGTTATAGGCAGTAGAAACATTCTTCCACTTGATGAAGCCCAAGTCCAGCAAGGCTGCGCTGACCTTCATGCCCTCCAGGATGCCTTGTTTGCCCAAATCCCATTCGGCACCCAAATCTACAGCAAAACCACCACCGTTCAGGCCAAACTTGTCCACATCGGCATTGTCGAAATCTATTTGTTGGTAAGTGCCGGGCTTTGTCTTATACTCCTTCGTTTCTGTCTCGCCCCAAGAGAATCCGTTCACGCCCACTTCCATGGACGCATTGCCCTCGGCAACCCAACGGTTCTGATTTTCAAGGTCAAGATCCAATTCATCCACATTCAGTTTGGCATAACCCACACCCAGCAGAACCTTTGCTTTGGCACCGATACGCCAAGCCTCATTGATCTGGTGGCTATGTCCCAGGCCAATCTCGGCCCAAGCCTTGGCATTGACGCCAAGATCGTCCAACTCATAATCCCTGTTCTCCAATCTTTTTGTCAAAGAAAACAGTTCATAAGGAAGATTCAGGCCGATTTGGGAACGAATACCCATTGTTATGGTATTATAGCCGCCCATGCCATGGAACCCCACGCTAAGGAGGTCATACCTTATATCTGAAAGCAGCTTATTATTATTGCTGAACCCCTCCATTGCCTTGGCATAACTGATTTCCGGATGCAGATAGGTGACCAGTCCGTTACCATTGGGGTTCTTCAAGAAAATATTCTGTAGGCCAATGTTTCCCTTTATACCGGTATTAAAATTTCCAGGAAGGAACGGCACACTGAAATAACTGTTTCTGTCATAATCTTTTGCAGGATTCATGAGGTGGCCATAAGCAAAACCGTCCATGAAGTACGCACTATTCAGATTCTGTGCTGAAGCATTGCAGGCTGCAGCCATTGCCGCCACCGCAAGAATATGTTTTATATTTTTCATCATTTATTTACTTGAATGAATTTGTGAATGTATTAATTGGCATCGTATGACAAGATTCCTTTTACGGAAACATTCATGCTGTGCAGACGTATACTGGCATCTTTTTTCAGGGTTTCTCCCTTAATACCTGAAAGACGTGCTGAATACTTGATACCGTCCAATTGTTTCACTCCGTTCTTGCCAGCCAAGACATCATTGAGAGAATGTCCTTTTGCAGCTTTAATGGTAAACTGGAACTCCTGATTCTTGGCGTTTCCATTTGCTTTCACGCTATTCACTTCCAAAGCATCAATCTTCTTGCCGTTTACATCCAATGGAATAAGAGTCAATTCAAATTCTGCAGGCAAGTCACTGTCTATCTTACCCTTCAACTCCAACATTTCCGCATTCAAATCCTCCAAATCGTCCAAGTCCTTGGCCCATCCTTGTTCGGTATCGCTATAAACCAACTTGAAATTTTCACCGAAGGTCAAAGGTGCGAATACTTCATAATCGAGGTCCACATTATAACTTTTGGTAATGTCCAGCTCTTGTGCATGCAACTTAACCGGTTCTACATCTATGTCTATTCGTTCCGGAATTTTCTGAATCAATGCAGGCACACTTCCAGTAAAGCCAACGGGCTTTGCATCCTTGTAATTTTCGGGAAGAGCGTTAGGTGTCTTGTCCGCAATATAATATTTGTTCTCTCCCTCATCTAATGTAACCTTTTCTGTCTTGACGGGAGTATCGCAAGTATTGCTCTTCAGTTCTATACTTGTAAATACAGAAGAAGGAATATCATGCTCTGCTGTAAAAAGCAACACAGGGTTATCCAAATCAAGCACCACTTCGTCATCATTGAGGAAATCAGGCAGATCATCCAATTTAATAGGAACAATGCTACCCACATTATGAGTAACCTCACCTGTAAAGGTCTTGATGACAATATCCTTGTCAAATTCTGCATTTCCCTTCACTCCCAGAGTTACTGGAATCAAACTGTTCCAGTTTCCATTTATGAAATCCAGAATATCCTCAGCTGTCAAACTATTGATTTTTTCACTCAATTCATCATTGTCAAGCTCTGCGGTTTCAATGCGGAATGAGCCATTCAAAGCGAATTCGCCATTAAGTTCTACATGATGGGTTTGAGCGTCAAATGTAAAGTTTTCACCAGTCTGCAAACCATTTATGGTCAGTTTCAACTCCACACCATCACTTATTTTTATAGCCTCACCTTTTTCTTCACTAATAATAATCCTACCATTTTTTACATCACATTTTTTACCATTAAAGGTACAATTGGTAATATTGAGGTCTATCGGATATGTTAACGTCATATTGTCCAAATGCATATAAGGAATATAGCTGGGGCAACCATTCAAATGAATGGCAAGTGTTACCTCTACGGCGTCAAATCCGACCTTCTCTATGCTTACCACATCAGTAGAGATATGGTCCGCAACAGCATTCTTGATAGAATATTTTGCATCATCCTCTTTAAGGTCATATATAAATGTAGTATCTTTTACATCTATTTCCATGTCATTGCCCAACAAAGGATTTTTTATCGTTACTTTTATCTTGTTTTTCCTTTGTTTTTGGATATTCACCATGTCCCTAAGGTTTATCTCTGTTTCAATTTGGGACAACTGTGGCTTGGCTATCTTAATTTCATTGATGCGGATTGGATCAATATTGGCAAAGCCAGTCTCCCTGACACAAAAGATGGAATCTCTCAACTGCTCGTCCCAAAATACTGGATGACTCCATCTTCCTCCAAATCCATAAAACTACGGAGATAAATGTCTCCTGTACTGCATGAGGGCAACGTGATGTTGGTCTCTATGCCCAATGTGTAATCCGTGTTGTCCAAGTCATAGTCATTGTCAACACATGAGGTCTGTATGCCGCCACATAAAATGCAGAGTCCCAACAGACGGAAATAGTGTAAATGTTTCATATTTGTTGATAAATTATTGTTATCCTTTTTAGCAATGGCAAAAGTAATAAAAAATGTTAACACATCAAAACATAACTTAAATGATGGAGGCAGAAACACAAAAAAAGATGATTTAGACCAAAAATAATTGTTATTTTTTGTGTGATTCGTGGAAACTCATTAAATTTGTCTTGTTAAATATAAAAATGTATTGTCTAATTAAAGAAATTGCCTATTGAGAAAACATTACACGAAACAATAAAAACAAAGCGTAATGAATAACATTAATACGATGACCGACCATGAGTTGGTAACATTGTATGAAAACGGCAATGACAATGCATTTGATATTCTCTTGGCAAGACATCAAGAGTATGTATATTCGTACATCCTTTTTCTTGTACGTAAGAGAGAAGATGCAGACGACATTTTTCAGGAGACTTTCACCCGTGCCATTACGGCCATACGTGAGCACCGCTACCAGACTACAGGTAAATTCAATGCCTGGCTGATACGCATAGCCCATAATCTGGCCATAGATCATGCCAGATCATGCACTGCAGATTTGTATTCTTCTCGGGATGCATTCTCATCCAACGTCTTGAACAACTTGAAGTATAGCGAAAAATGCCAAGAATCTCAAATCATCGAGCAGCAGAATCTGGACACATTAAAACAAATGCTCTCCTACCTGCCAGAAAACCAGCAAGAGATTGTATTCCTTCGTTTTTATGAAGACCTCTCGTTCCGCGAGATTGCAGAACAAAAAGGAATAAGCATCAATACCGCATTGGGACGTATGCGCTATGCCCTCATCAATCTTCGCAAAATGATTCAAAGCCACCAGATCAGCCTGGTCGGGTAACATACCAGCCTTATATTGGGGACAGCAAAACAATCCCCAATATAAGGCATAAAGAGACACTTCCAAATTCTACATATCGGGAGTCTCCGAAATTTTTCATTTTTTTCGTGTCAATGATACAATAATTTGTTGTATCGGGACGTTTTGTTAATAGTAATTCTAACAAAATATTGACGCCTATGACACAAACTTTACCCTTACCTTATTTTAATTTAAGCCCGAGTAATGACGTGCTGGCATATATCCGCCAGTTCGCACGTTCTTATAAGGCTCAGTCCCAACCTCTTAAAATTAAAAAGATTCAATTGACATGATCGCACCTTCTCTTTTATCTGCCGATTTCGCTCATCTTTCTCAAGAAATGGAGTGGTTTAACCGCAGCAAAGCGGACTGGCTACATTTGGATATAATGGACGGAGTTTTTGTACCTAATATTTCATTCGGTTTTCCTGTTCTGAAATATGTGGCAGAACTTTGCACAAAACCTCTTGATGTACATCTGATGATAGTCCAGCCAGAAAAGTTTGTTCGTGAAGTTGCGGCACTTGGCGCTCATGTCATGAGTGTGCATTACGAAGCTTGCCCCCATCTTCACCGTGTTTTGGGCCAGATACGCGATGCCGGCATGAAAGCCGGAGTTGTCCTTAATCCGGCAACCCCTGTCAGCCTTCTTTCAGACATCATTTGCGATGCAGACCTGGTTCTGCTCATGTCTGTCAATCCCGGATTTGGCGGACAGAAGTTTATTCCTCATACAGTAGAAAAGGTCAAGCAGCTACGTGCGCTGATCCAAGAAAGCGGAAGCAAGGCGCTTATCGAAGTGGACGGTGGTGTCACGTTAGAAAACGCACCACTGCTCATGCAAGCGGGAGCGGACGTGCTTGTCGCCGGAAGCAGCGTCTTTAATGCGCCGAATCCGGAAGAGGCTTGTGCCCGATTTGCATCGTTATGACAGCCCTAAAGACTCCTTTGATTGCTGTATTCCCTTGTTTTTGCACAGGGTTAATCATTGGTCTTTTATTTCCTTCAGAATCTTATCTTGCCCCTACCATTGCGGTGGGGGCTTTTGCATTGTGGGCGTCATACAAAAGCAAAGGGTTTGTTACAGACCTGCTGATTCTATTGTTATGTGTATTGATTGGCGCCCAACGGATGTCTGCAAGTTTTCAGAATATGGGAAATGAGACAAACAGTACATCCTTCATTGAAGAGAAGTTCAACAGCATTTCCGAGCAACTGGAGTCTCGTCTTCATGCAGCAGGATTGCGGGGAGACGAGATGAGTCTGACGTCCGCATTGGTCCTGGGGAATAGAGATGGTTTGAATCCCGAATTAAAAACGAAATTTCGTCAGGTTGGAGCAAGCCATTTACTTGCGTTAAGCGGAATGCACTTAGGGGTCATATACGGGCTTCTATGTGTTATTTGCATACGTTGGGTCAGATTTTCCCCTTTTCGTTGGATCGCCCTGCCGCTTCTGATTTGTGGGCTGTGGACTTACACGCTATTGACGGGAATGCCGGCTTCATTAATCAGAGCCTCATCCATGCTCTCTTTGGTCTGTCTGGGCATTCTGTTATTCCGTACCCCTCCTCTTCTTCACACGCTGACGCTTTCCGCCACTCTCATGCTTTTTGCAAATCCGTCTTTATTGACAGACATCGGATTCCAACTTTCTTTCCTTGCCGTACTCTTCATTGCCCTTGCCTACTCCCCCTTTCACAGTCTTTTCCATTCATGGCCCATTATGGCCCGATGGCCAGCCCGGATGCTGTTGCTGTCGTTGTCTGCACAAATCGGAACTCTTCCATTATCAGCATACTATTTCCATACACTGCCATTGTCGGGTCCAATAATCAGCTTAATCCTGATACCCATAACCACTGCCCTTATATACGGAGGATTGTTTACGTTGATATTACCCATGCCGTTATTTGCCTCATTTACGAGTTTGTGCGTACAAGCAGAATTGTGGGTTCTGGACTTTTGGATGAATCTCTTCCCCGATTCGCTTTGGAACAATCTTCATCCATCACCGTTAAGCGTTATGCTGATATACATCGCCATGCTCGCCGGTTTTACCAGACTATACAAGATGTCATCAGACATAAAAAAGACACATCAGTCCGTAGAATAGTCTGCCATCATCTGCCTGTAGACTGCCAGAACGCTACTCTTGCGAATGAAGCCGACAAATGTTCCCTCGGAATCCACCACCGGAAGATTCCACATCCTTGTACGGTCAAACACTTTCAGCACCACATCCATAGGATCCTGCACACTCAGCCTTGCCACTGGCGGTTTCATCAATTGTGCCACCCTGAAATCACGATACAATTCGGTACGGAAAATCAAATGACGTATATCATCCAAGTAGACGACCCCCATCAGTTTCATTTGCTTGTCCACAACCGGGAATACAAAATACTTGCTTGTGCTGACATGGTTGGCTATGTCCATAAGGGTCATGTCCGGATAAAGCACCTTATTATAATGTTGTATCACACTATCCATGCTCATGAGTGTGAGTATGGAACGGTCAGAATGGTGAGTAAGCAATTCACCGCGCTGCGCCAGACGCATGGCATAAATGCTGTGCGGTTCAAAAATCTTAATGGTTAGATATGCACAAACTGCCACAATCATCAAGGGCATGAACAGTTGGTAGCCGCCAGTAAGTTCCGCAATAAGGAATATGCCCGTCAGCGGAGCATGCATTACTCCGCTCATCAAGCCACACATACCCAACATGGCAAAATTTCGTTCCGGCACAGTAAAGGAGAATATACCGTAAATGTTCCATATACGGCTGAACACAAATCCGGATATACATCCCAGGAAAAGACTGGGCGCAAAGATTCCGCCACAACCGCCGCCTCCATTTGTCGCCGTGGAGGCAAACACCTTGAAAAGGATGATCAGGCTCAGATAAAGCAGCAACAAGTGCGAATGGCCATAGAACAGCGAGCTGTTAAGGGCGGTCTCCCAATCTGCCGTACCGTTTCCATTCAGCAGGAGCGTTATGAGGTCATACCCTTCTCCGTACAATGGAGGGAAGAGGTAAATAAGAAGACTTAACGTCACTCCGCCAAGCAGCAACCGGGCATACGGATTTCCCAAACGGCGGAACACGCCTTCAAACCAGTTCATTGTACGGGTAAAATACAATGCCACCAAACCACACATAATTCCCAACATGATATATGCCGGGATGCGGGTTACCTGGAAAGGGTCTACAAGGTGGAACTCGAAAACCGGGCTGATGCCGGAAACGGCAAAGGTTATGCCTGCCGCCGTAACACAACTCACCAACAACGGCAGAAGGCTGCTCATGGTAAGGTCAATCATCAGTACCTCAAGCACAAACACCAATCCTGCAATCGGCGCCTTGAAAATACCTGCCACAGCTCCGGCCGCTCCACAGCCCACCAACAGCATCATCTGCTTGCCGGACAGATAGAATGCGCGGCCAAGGTTACTGCCAATGGCGCTTCCCGTAAGTACAATAGGGGCCTCGGCTCCCACACTACCGCCAAAACCGATTGTGATAGCACTGGCCGCAACACTGCTCCAAGTGTTATGAAGACGAATCTTGCTCTGTTTACGCGCAATGGCAAAAAGAATTTTTGTCACGCCATGCCCAATGTCATCCCTCACGATGTAACGGATAAAGAGCATGGTAAACAAGATTCCCACAACCGGATAAACCAAATAAAGCCAGTTGGCTTCCGTTATGTTGAATCCATGAGTGAGCAAATGCTCAATAGACTCAATAAGCCACTTCAACAGCAAACCTGCAGACGCAGTGAACACACCCACCAGAAGGCTGATGAGCAACATGAACTGGTTGTCGGACAAGTGACGTCTGCGCCACTTGATAATGTAAGCCCAAAAATTGCGTCCTTTCATAATCATGCGATGTACGGTATCAGATGTTGATGTGTATATGAATTGCTTTATCGGATAATCTTGACTTCGCCGTCTGCCTTCAGTTTTATAATCCGGCTTGGCGTTCCTTTTGAAGTGTCATTCTGGCGACATTTCATGACATAGTCCACTCCGGAAATAATCTGAGGTGATATCTCGCTGAAACATTGCGGAGAATCCTCACCGCTTATATTCGCGCTCGTACTGACAATGGGTTTCTGGAATTTGAAACACAACTTGTTGCTGATATTCTCACGGGTTACACGCATGCCAATGCTGCCGTCCTCTGCCATCAGACAAGCAGGCAGGTTTACTGCATTGTCCAGAATCAGCGTTAGCGGTTTTTCCGTGTACTCCATCAGATCCCATGCCACATCAGGCATATTTCTTATATATCGGGGAAGCCGGTTCGCATTGTCCACCAGACAAATGAGTGCCTTGGAGTCGCTCCGTTGCTTCAGTGCGAAGACACGCTTGACAGCGTCTTCGTTGGTGGCATCGCAACCAATGCCCCAGATGGTATCCGTGGGATATAGTATCAGCCCTCCCCGGCGCAGTGTTTCCACTGCGGTCTGGATATCTTCAGCTATTTCTTTTTGTGTCATTTAAAATTCGCTTGTAAAATGGAAACGTATATGTTCAAAGTCCTGCTGCGCCATGGTCAGCACATAGCCCGAGTCGGCAAGGAATACGTCTCTTCCGTCACGGTCCTTTGCCATATACTGGTACTTGCGTTTCTTGAACATCTCCAGTTCTGACTCATATCCCGGCTCACACTCAATCCAGCATGCCTTGTACAGGCTGACCGGCTCCCAGCGGCAACGTGCGTTGTATTCGTTTTCCAGACGGTACTGGATGACCTCAAACTGCAACTGACCTACGGTTCCGATGATCTTTCGGCCATTGAATTGGTTCACAAAAAGCTGGGCCACACCTTCGTCCATCAGTTGGTTGATACCCTTTTCCAACTGTTTTGTCTTCATGGGATCGGCGTTCTCAATATATTTGAACATTTCGGGCGAGAAGGAAGGCAATCCTCTGTAATGCAACAGTTCGCCTTCTGTCAGTGTGTCTCCGATTTTGAATATACCGTTGTCGGGAAGTCCGACAATGTCGCCAGGCCATGCTTCGTCAATGGTTTCCTTGCGTTGCGCCATAAACTGTGTGGGGCTGGAGAAACGCACGGTCTTTCCGTTGCGCACATGATAATAGGGCGCATTGCGCACAAAACGTCCCGAGCAGACTTTGCAGAAAGCGATACATGAACGGTGATTGGGGTCAATGTTGGCCGTAATCTTGAAGATGAAGCCAGAGAACTTGTTTTCTTCGGGATCCACGGTACGTTCCTCTGCCTTGACAGGACGGGGACAGGGAGCGATCTGCACAAAACAGTCCAACATTTCCTGCACGCCGAAGTTGTTCAATGCAGAGCCGAAGAATACCGGTGCCACTTCCGCATCGCGGTAGCTTTCCACATCAAACTCGGGATACACGCCGTCCACCAGTTCCAGGTCCTCACGCAATTTTGCCGCATCGGCCTCACCCACCTGCTGGTCCAGTTCCTCGCTGTTCAGATCCACACTCACTTTTTCCGTCACCTTCTGCTTGTCGGGTGTAAAGAGGTTCAGGTTGTTTTCATAAATGTTATACACTCCCTTGAAACGCATACCCTGGTTGATGGGCCAGCTGAGCGGGCGCACCTTTATCTGGAGTTCTTCTTCCAGTTCATCCAGCAAGTCAAAGGGATCGCGGCCCTCTCGGTCCATCTTGTTTATATAGATGATAACAGGGGTCTTGCGCATGCGGCAGACGGTCATCAGCTTGCGTGTCTGCGTCTCCACACCCTTGGCGCTGTCCACCACAATGATGGCGCTGTCCACGGCCGTAAGGGTACGGAACGTATCCTCGGCAAAGTCCTGGTGACCGGGAGTGTCCAGAATGTTCACCTTATATCCCTGATAGTCAAACTCCATCACACTGGTGGTCACGCTGATTCCGCGCTGCTTTTCAATCTCCATCCAGTCGCTGGTGGCCGTTTTCTTTATCTTGTTACTCTTTACCGCACCGGCAACCTGAATCTGGCCTCCGAAGAGCAACAGTTTTTCCGTCAAGGTTGTCTTACCGGCATCGGGATGGGATATGATGGCAAATGTCCTTCTTCTCTCAATTTCTTGGTTCATATCTTTATTTATGATGTTTTTTCGTTATTATATTCCTTTGAAAGCATTTCCAGCAGATGGACAATGGGCTTGATGGCTTTTTCCGTAGCTTCCGAAACCTCCTGTCCTTTCATTTTCAACAGGGTGACGCCATAGACGGCATCCAGACAATTCTCAATCTCGTGGGCTTCCCTGCTTGCGCCGTGCGCCCTTAGGTCCACAATACAGGGCAAGGCCTTGAAGTAAGCGGCATTGTAGAACGACTGCTTGGGATCCTGCAACAATTCCTGATGGCGGTCGGCAAGCAGCAATACGGTGTTGCGCACCACCTGCAGATGTCCCTTCTCCTGGATGTTCTCGTCACGCATCATACCAATCAGGTTAGCATACCACTCTCCCACCTCGGCCTGCTGTTCCTTTGTATAGTTGAAACGGGGCAGATATTGGTTGCAGATGTGGTCAAGGTCCAATCCGTATGCCCGTATGATATCCTCAACCTGATACATATACAGGACATAGGCGGTTACATGCGACTGTCGTAATTTTCGGGCAATATACATGGTCTGAAAAATTTATCCTTAATAGAAAAAAGTATAGGCCAGACCGATCACCGAGGCTATCATCACACCCACGCCAATGTAGCGGTTGATGCGGCCGATGGTGTTCATGTGGAAACTGCTTCTTACCTTGTCGATGGCATGCGTTAGCGAGAGCCACCAGATCATGGCTCCGGCCAAAATCGCGACCATGCCCAGGGATTGCTCAACCGGCGATTCTGGCTGTACAAAACCAAAGCGGGCGAAAAGCGCCATGAACAGGAAGATGATAAGCGGATTGCTCAGGGTCACCAGAAAACCGGTCAGCGCATTTTGGAAAAAGTTACCACGGTGCTGTCCGGGCGGTGCGATGGAGGGTTTGGAACGGTAAGTGTACCAACCGAAAAGAAACAGCATGATGCTGCCGCCCAAACGCAGATAAAGCATTGTCGAGGGTTTTTCCACGATGTCCATCACCGCACTCATGCCCAATACCGTAAGGATGGCATATATCATGTCGCTCACGGCCGCGCCGATGCCTGTCGCCAGCCCGTAACGGTGGCCTTTGTTCAACGTTCTGCGCACAGTAAGCACGCCAACCGGACCCATCGGAGCACTCACAATAATGCCCACAATCAGTCCTTTTATAATCAAGTCTATGGTTTTTATAGGGTCTATCCACATAATTGTTGCAAAATTCGTAATTTTTTTCGACTTTTCATATTTTTTTACAGTAAAAGTGGAGATTTCTGAAATGAATTATTTACCTTTGTGGGAGTCAAATACTTTTTTGGCAAGAAATCTATATTATTTCACATTTAATACATAATTTATTATATCATGGAAAAAAAACCTTATGTAATAGGTCTGGATTTGGGTGGAACCAACTCCGTTTTCGGTATCGTAGACAAGAAGGCCAATGTGGTGGCAAGTGTTTCTGTTAAAACTCGCGGTCATGGGACTGCAGAGCAGTATGTGGATGACTGCTGCGAAGCTCTGAAGCCCATAATTGATCAGGTGGGTGGAATCGAAAAGATCCACGCCATGGGTATCGGTGCCCCCAACGGAAATTTCTATAACGGGAGTATCGAGAATGCCCCCAATCTCGAGTGGCCCGGAATCGTTCCTCTGGCACAGATGTTCAGCGACAAGCTGGGTATCCCCGTAGCCTTGACTAACGACGCCAATGCTGCCGCCATCGGTGAAATGGCATATGGTGTGGCCAAGGGCATGAAGAACTTCATCATGATCACCCTGGGAACTGGCCTTGGCAGCGGAATCGTTGTCAACGGACAGTTGGTTTACGGTTGCGACGGATTTGCCGGTGAGTTGGGCCACGTTGTGATTGACCGTAGCGAGCACGCACGCGAATGCGGTTGCGGACGCAAGGGTTGTATCGAGGCATATTGCAGCGCCACAGGTATGGCACGCACTGCCCGCGAATGGATGGCCATCCGCAACACCCCCTCTACCTTGCGCGACATCCCCAGCGACCAGCTTGAAAGCAAGGACATCGCCATTGCTGCAGCTCAGGGCGACCAGCTGGCTAAGGAAATCATGGACTATACCGGCGAACTGCTGGGACGCACTTGCGCCGACTTCGCCAACTTCAGCAGCCCCGAAGCATTCATCTTCTTCGGTGGTCCTACCAAGGCTGGCGACCTGCTCATGAATCCCGTTCGTAAGGCATACGATGAGAATGTGCTCTTCAACTACAAGGGAAAGGCCAAGCTTCTTCTTTCCGAACTCGATGGTGCAGCAGCTGCCGTTCTCGGCGCCAGCGCTCTGGGCTGGGAGTTGTAAACCAACACAGCATAATATTTTAAGGAGTGAGGATGCATCCGTACGGTGCATCCTCTTTTTTATGCAGTCAAGTTTACGCAATATCATAAAAAAGGTACCCAAAAAGCACATTTCATAAGGGTGAAAAAAGCACATTACTGAAACAGTCTTCACACATAGGACCTAATTTGTTATACACCAGTGATATAAAAGTATTTTCTTCACTGGTGTATTTTATGTTCCAACTGATGAAACGTACGTTCCAAGTAATGGAACAAAGATTTTACTACAGCAAAAAAACTTCTCTGCCGTAGTGAAAAAACAAATTTACAGTTATCGGACAAGAAACCTACCGGCGGAAACGGAACAGCATAACAGTATTGGCCGGAATATCCACACTTAGACTTCCGTCAGCCTCCCTCATGCCATTCAATGGTTTTAGCAGGCTTCCGTCACTGGGCAACAGCCCTTCCTGGTAGACGTACTGCTCGTAGCGTCCGCGAAGGGGATGGCGTTCGTTGCGGAGCGTTACGCAGAGAGCGGTGTTTTCCTGGTTGGCCACAACGTAGACCCATGATTTGTCGCGGTTGCTTACGCACAAGGCATTGGTCAGGCCCATGTCGGCATCGGCATCCATGCGGTAGACCTTGGCATCGGGGCGCACAAAGCGGGTGAGCAAGGAATAGGCATAGAATTGGGGGCGCGCTTCATAGTCACAACTGATGCCGCTATGATAGGTTTCAGTGGCATAATCGGCCTTCACGCTCTTCCACATGCCCAACTGCTGCATCTGTGCATAGTTGTCATAACGACTGTAATACTGGTCAAACAGTTGCCAATAGCTGATGTTATATGCTCCGGCAGCCAACAAGGAGATGGCGGTGCGCACCATTAGCACCCCTCTCCGATACTGGTCAATGTCCTTCTGGCGCGATGCGCCCATCGTCTGATTGCTTCCAAACTCGCCTACACAATGCCTAAGCCCCGCACGGGCTGCTATGCGGCAATTCTGTTCCTCCCACTGCATGATTTTTTCCGAAGGGGTGTCATAACCAAAGATATAGGTGTGGCTGTTCACCACATCGGCTATGCCCTTCAGTCCGGACACGCACTCCTCCAGATAATCGAAACTGCCTCCGCGGTCCGTATTGTCAACCAGATTCAGCCGGACATGCTTCAGCAACCGTTCCTTCTCAAGACGGGCGTACAGCGTCTTGCACAGGGAAACGTATTCGCTGGAAGGCATGCCCCACCCGTCCGGCTCGTTGCCGGGCGTCACTTCATCAATGCAGTCATACTTACGATCCTTTATCAGATGACACAGCAGGGCCGAGATGTTCTCGGCATACTCTTCATGGTTCTCCGGAAGAACAATCCAACCCTTTCGGGACGACATAAAGCTCTCGGGAGTGGCGCCCCAAGGCACAATGGTCACGGGAATACCCATTTCCTGTGCCAAGTCCAATATGGGGTAAAGGCTTTGCATCTGAGGAGCGTCAAAACAGAACCCTCCATTATCCGCCACGGCAGGGTCATCATTGTCGTTCCGCGGCTCATACCATTGGGGCAGCACCATCACACGCAGGCTCTGCACTTGCATATCCTTGATGCGGGGCACAATCACATTTGCCCAATCCTCCACCTTAGACCCTTCGCTTCGCGGAACGTGGTTGGCATGAAAATGGGCGTCCAGTTCGGCTCCCACACAACGGACACGGTTGGGGCGTGTGTCCTTGCCCACTTTATACTCCAGTGTCCGTTGCGCATGCAATAGCTGGACGCAAAGGCACAAAAACGCAAAAAGTATATGACGGTGAATTCTCGTTTTCATGGCAAAATGTATGTTTTTAAGTTAATTGGAATTGAAAGGCATAGGACGGGTGCCCTTTCAGGGACATCCGTCCTATGCGTATTGCAGGGAATTACTCCGCAGCGGTTTCTTCCGCTTCCTCAAAATCGGCCACGCCGTTCTCAATGAGCAGGTTATACCACTGAATCAGTTTCTTGATGTCAGAGGAATATACACGGTCGCGGTCAAAGTTGGGAAGCACCTGGGCCATGTATTCTGCCAGTTCCTCCTTGCTTGCCTTTCCGTAGTCAAGGCTTGCGGTCTGCGCGTTTTCCTTTGCCTTCACATTGGCCAGCACCTGGCGCAGGGGCACTTCCTCTTCGTCTGTGTACATGGCAATGTCTGCCAGTGAAATCACCTTGTCCATGCCAAATACGGGCATTCTCTTCTTCTTTTCATCCAGTGTCTCCACAATCAGGCCACGGCCGGTATGAGACACCAATTTGTACAAACCAGGCTTGCCTGATATTGCTAAAATCTTTTCCAACATAATTTTCTCTGTATTATCTGTGTATGTTAATATATTTTATTCACTGTCTCCAATATTTCCGCCAACTGCTCGTCCACCGGGCAGATGCCGTCGTTGAGCAGGCTGAATCGCACGTCGCCGGCCTCGTGCTGCTGGCTCTGCATCCGCGCCAAGGCCTGCTGCGGTGTGCATCCGTCTCTGGAAAGCACGCGCTCCAGACGTATGGGTTCCGGAGCCGTCACACCAATGACAAAATCCACCAGTCTGTCCATTCCGCTTGAGAAGAGTATGGCGCTTTCCACCGCCACAATCCGCTCGGCCCTGCCATCGGCCCACGACTCAAAGTCTTGCCGCACGCGGGGATGTACCAATGCGTTCACTGCCGCCAAATGTTGCGGATGGCCAAAGATGCGGGCGGCAAGCATCGGACGGTTTAGCGCTCCGTTTTCGTACACCTCGTCCCCGAACATCCGCACCAGTCCTTCACGGATTGTTGCGTCTGTGGCCATCAGCGCCTTTGCCCTGCTGTCGCAATCATAGACCGGCACAGAGAACTTCTCCTCCAGCCGCCGGGCAACGTAGCTCTTCCCGCTGCCTATGCCTCCGGTTATGCCAATGCGTATGTCAGCCATCGTTCTCGGTTGCCGCATGTTCTATAAGATAATCCACTTCGGCCGGTGAAATGCGTATGTGCGACACACCCTCGGGCCGGCTTTTCAGTCTCAGACGATACTTTCTGTCACTGTTTTCCAGCAACTCATCGTAGGTAACCATCAGCACAAGCTCGTCTTCCCACTTGCGCTCAGAATGTGCCGCTCCCACACGGAAGGTAACCTTTGCCTTCGAGGGGAAAGTGCGCAACACCTTGTCGGCAGGGAAATTCATCCCCACGATGGCCACTTCAACGGTCTTTTCCACATAATAGTCCACCTGGGCCTTCACCTTCACCTTCGGAGTCATGTACTTCACTCCCTTTATGGGGTACAGCCCCACTTCACGGGTAACGGTCTCGGTAAGTCCCTCCCATACCACTTCTGACGTATAGGCACACTTCATCGTGTCCATCACACTGGCGGGTGCATACACCTCCACGGAATCCGGATAGCAATGCAACGCGCTCAGGTAGTTCTGCGCCGTGGTCTTTACAATACCCTTCACCTTTACGGGCAGTCGGGAAGGTAAGCCTCTGGTGTAATAGTAATCTATCGTATCAGGATTGATGCTCTGCACCTTGCTGCTCTCTATCAGTTGGGGTTGCAGCAGACGTATCACATCGTTGTGCGGAATCACCACTCTGCCACTGACGTTTCCTTTGTCATAATTGGCAAAGTCCAGCATCAGGGGCTGGAGTTTCTTTCTGTACAGATACTGCACAAGCACGCTTCCCTTGTCACTCAGCCTCACGTCCACCGCTTCGGGCAGTTCCCTTGTGAGCACTGCTGTTTTGGGGACATTGAGCAACTGCAACGGCAGGCGCACATTCACCTCCAGCGTTTCGTTCAGCGTCTGGAGCATCCAGAAACTTGCAGAGACAAACAGGAAAAACAAAAAAACCAGAAAACTCTTGCACTTTTGACTGTACAAGAATTTTCTGATTTTTTCCAGTTGTGTCCGCAGGATCCTGTCCATTCCCGCATCTTGCTTATTTGGCTACGGGAGCCTGGGCATTGGCATAGACCGAGTTGCGGTCTACACGGATGTTCACGCCGTTTGCCACTTCGATGTGCAGGATATTTTCCGTCTCGTCGACTTTACGTACCACGCCATAGATTCCGCCGGCGGTAACGACACTGGTTCCGGTGGTTATGGAATCGCGGAAACGCTGGATTTCTTTCTGTTTCTTCTGCTGGGGACGGATCATAAAGAACCACATGATACCGAAGATGACAACCATCATCAGCAACATTGACATTCCGCCTCCCTGGGCAGCTTGCATAAATGTACTCATAATATTATTATATATAATGTTAGTTAGGTTTTATCGGGATTACTTCCGGTGGCCGCGCTGGACCATTTCACTTTACGTTCTTCACAATCTTGTTCTGCAACAGCAGCTTCTTGGAAATGTTGTCAAGCGTGCCGTTCACATAGCGCCAGCTCTTGGGCGTGCTGTACACCTTGGCCAGTTCCACATACTCGTTGATGCTCACACCCACAGGTATTTCGGGGAAGCAGATGATTTCCGCCAAGGCAACACGCATGATGATGCGGTCCATCAGCGCCACGCGCTCCAGTTCCCAGTTGCGGGTATGGTCGGCAATCAGCTGGTCATAGTATGCCACGTTGGCAAGTGTGTGGTTCAGCAGGGCGGTGGCAAACTCCCTGTCTTCGGGATAGCGGAATTCGGGCATCAGTTCCTGCTCTTCGGTGCTGTCCGGAGTGAACTTGTTGATGGTCTTCAGTACAAAAGTGTCCACAATGGTCTTGTCATCGTTCCAGTACAGACCCAAGTCCTCGAACATTCCGTCCAGGTTCTCGTTGTTGCATATCTCGTTGCGGTAGATGGCACGATAGATGTCGCGGTCTTCCTCATATGAGGATTTTCCACTTGTCATATAGGCATTGAAATAGTCGCTGTTCTCAATCCGGCTCCAGAGATTGCGCTCATACTCCGCATTGAAAAAGTCATCACTCAATGTCTCACGGTAAGAAAGGAGGGTGCTGTTGCACTCCAGCTGCTTCATGAAGCGGTTCTGCACAAACTTCGGATTATGCGGTGTGTCTTCGCCCAGTCGCTCTGCACGTTTTACACGGACATCATACATACGCTCTGCCACACGGCCCACTTCTGTCAGCAACAACAGCAACAGCATGTACATTTCGTATGCCTTCGAAAAGCTAAGCGAAAGTTCCTGTTCTGCCACCTTGGGATTACGGCCTTCATTCTGTGCGAACGAATAACAGATTTGCACTACTTTTGAACGGATTAATTCTCTGTTTATCATAACGAATAGTTGAATGAGCAGGCAAAATTACTCAAAATCGCTCAATTTTACACAATTTTAGACTGTTTTTTTGGTAGATTAAGGAAATATCTGCACTTTTGGGATAAATTTAGCGATTTACCACATGAAAACCGAGCAGAAAAACATCCACGAGGACGAACGCGACATCATCTATTCCCGCACCGTAAAGGCGGGCAACCGCATATATTATATAGATGTAAAAAAGAACCGTGCCGGCGAGCTTTACCTCTGCATCACCGAGAGCAAACGGCAAAAGGGAGGGGATGGCGACTATCCTTCCGTCAGCTACGAGAAGCACAAGATCTTCCTCTTCCCCGAGGATTTCAAGAAGTTCACCGACAACCTGCAGGAGGCCACCAGGTACATTGAGGAACAGCAGGGGAACGCCACACCACGCAAGGAGTTCCCTTCAGAAATACAGATTGACATTGAATTTTAACCCCTTTTAGGCAGAAAAGCATTTAAAAACAGGAAAAAAGAGAGACAAAATAGGTGTTGAACCAGAAAAAAAGCGTACCTTTGCCGCGCTTTTGAGCCGTGTGATGGCGAATTAAGCAAAATTTATTCACTTAATTTAGAGTAACACAAAAAAAAATGAAAAGTATCGACATCAAAGGTACTGCCAGAACCGAAACTGGCAAGAAGGCTGCCCGCAACATCCGTAAGACTGGTGCAGTTCCCTGTAACTTGTATGGTGAAGCCAAGGGCGAGAACGGTCTGCCCGTAGCAAAGAGCTTTACCGTTACCCAGGACGAGTTGCGCAAACTCGTTTACACTCCCGACATCTACAGCGTAAACCTGACCATCGACGGACAGGAGTGCAAGGCCATCATGAAGGAATTGCAGTTCCACCCCGTTACAGACCAGCTGTTGCACGTAGACTTCTACGAAATCACCGAGACCAAGCCCATCATCATGGAAGTGCCCATCAAGTTGAACGGTCTGGCAGAAGGTGTGAAGGCCGGTGGTAAGCTGGCTGCTGGCGTGCGCAAGCTGAAGGTTCGTGCCGTTTACACTGCCATCCCCGAAAAGCTCGACATCGACGTTACCCACCTCGGACTGGGCAAGACCATCAAGGTATCAGAGCTCAGCTACGAAGGTCTGGAACTGGTTACCAGCCCCAGCGTTGTTGTATGCCAGGTTAAGATGACACGTAGCGCCATGAGTGCCGCTGCCAAGGCTAAGTAATCTTACGGCATCTTTTGCATAAAAGAACATAATAACCATTACGGACCGCACGTTCCGCACTTCACCACATCACGAAGGCAGGGCTGCGGTCCGTTCTTTTATAACCATGAGTCTGTTTTCACAACTCCTATCATTTTTCAAACCCCGACAAGAGTCTTGTAACAATATGAAATACCTCATTGTGGGTCTCGGAAACATCGGACCGGAATACGAAGGCACACGTCATAACATCGGTTTCCACATCGTGGACGCGCTGGCGCAGGCCTGCAAGGCCACGTTCGAGGACAAGCGCTATGGTTTTGTGGCGCATTGCCGCGCCAAGAACGCCCAGCTGGTACTGCTTAAGCCCAGCACCTACATGAACCTGAGCGGAAATGCCGTACGCTACTGGATGCAGCAGGAAAAGATACCCTTGCAAAACCTCCTGGTCGTGGTGGACGACCTCAGCCTTCCCGTCGGCACCATACGCATGAAGCCCAACGGCAGTGCGGCCGGCCACAACGGTCTTAAGCACATTGCCCAGATGTTGGGCACCGAGGCGTATAACCGTCTGAAGTTCGGTATCGGAAACGATTTCCAACGCGGAGCACAGGTCGATTTTGTATTGGGAAAGTTCAGTCCGGACGACCGTAAGGTAATAGAAGAGAAGGCTCCCGTGGCCTGCGATGCCATCAAGGCATTCGCCCTTAGCGGTATTCAATTTGCAATGTGCAACTACAATGGAAAGTAAGAACACCGAAGCCCGCGTGGACAAATGGCTGTGGTCGGCACGTATCTTCAAGACCCGCACCATTGCCGCTGCCGCCTGCAAGAAAGGACAGATAACCCTGCGTGGAGCACAGCTTAAACCGTCCCGCCTCATCAAGGTTGGCGATGTGATAGAGGTGCGCAAACCGCCTGTCACCTATTCCTTCAAGGTGCTGCAAGCCATAGAACGCCGAGTGGGGGCAAAACTCATTCCCGAAATTCTGAAGGACGTCACCCCGCCACAACAATACGAGCTGCTGGAGATGAGCAAGATCAGCGGTTTTGTAAACCGTGCCAAGGGAACCGGACGCCCCACCAAGAAAGACCGCCGCAGTCTGGACGAGTTCACACAAGACACCCCCGTCTTCTTCGGCGACTTCGATTTCGACATGGGTGATGACGACGAGGATGAAAATTTTTGATTACCCGAATATTAATGAGAACGGTTTCCGGATATCCAGAAACCGTTCTCATTAATAAAAGATATTGTAAAGATTCTCATCGGGCTGCCACAAGGCGGCAGATGTTGACCACCGTGTGCATGGCCTTTTCCATGTTCTGCACCGTGATGAACTCATGCAGGCCGTGGAAGTTGAGACCACCGGCAAAGATGTTGGGACAGGGCAATCCCTTGAAGGAAAGTTGGGCACCGTCCGTGCCGCCACGGATGGGCACTACATGGCACACTCCGCAAGCCTCAGTAATAGCTTGCTCCGCTATGCTGATGATGTGCATCTTGTCTTCCAACATACACTTCATGTTGTAATACTGATCCTTTACCTCGGGCGTGACAATGCCTTCACCGTAAATTGCGTTCAGGCGTTCTGCCGTATCCAACACCACTTGCTTGCGCAACTGGAACATTCCCTTGTTATGGTCGCGGATGATATAGGAAAGCGTGGCTTCCTCAACGGTTCCCTGGAAACCACAAAGATGGAAGAAACCTTCGTATCCGTCCGTCTTGCCCGGCACTTCATTGCCCGGCATCAGGCTCATAAACTCGTTGGCGATTAGACAGGCATTTATCATCTTGTCCTTGGCATATCCGGGATGTACATTGCGTCCCTTGATGCGGATCTTTGCGCTGGCGGCATTGAAGTTCTCATACTCCAACTCGCCCACTTCACCACCATCCATGGTGTAAGCCCATTCGCAACCGAACTTCTCCACATCAAAGAGATGTGCGCCAGCGCCAATCTCTTCATCGGGATTGAATGCCACACGGATTTTTCCGTGCTCAATCTCGGGATGCGCCATCAGCCAAGTCATGGCAGTCACAATTTCCGCAATACCGGCTTTGTCATCAGCTCCCAAAAGTGTGTGACCGTCAGTTACAATCAGGTCCTCGCCAATATGGTCCTTCAGTTCGGGAAACTGGGACACGCGGGTTACAATGCCAGCCTGGGCATCCAACACCACATCAGAACCGTCATAATTGGGAATGATACGAGGTTTCACGTTGGCTCCGCTGCAATCGGGGCTGGTGTCCAAGTGGCTGATAAAACCTATTGTGGGAACGGGACGTTCCGTATTGGCGGGCAGGGTGGCATAGACATAGCCGTGGCTGTCCATCTCCACTTCCGTCAGTCCCAGTTCCTGCAGTTCGTGCACCAGGTATTCGGCCAGGGCGAACTGTTTCTGCGTGCTGGGGCATCCCTGGGCATCCTCGCAGCTCTGGGTATCAAACGAAACGTATTTCAAGAAACGATTTACCAATGCTTCTTTCATAATGATATGTCAATTAATGGGATTAAACGATTCTAAACCATGCAAAAATACGCTTTTTCCACCAATGTGCCAAAGGTTTACCTGATTTTCTGGAAGAGGAGGGATAACTAGATTGGCTAGAAATTCTAGAAAGACTAGATTTTCTGGGATACTAGTTCATTTCCAGCAGGGCGGTGAGGGCTTCGCAGATGTCGCGATAGGTGCGGTTGAAATTGCCGGTGTACCAAGGGTCGGCCACATCTGCCTCCCTACCGGCCAAAGTCATGAGCAGACGGATTTTCCCGGAGGGGTCGGCATATCGGCCGTTCCTGTACTGCACAATAGAAGGCATACGCATATTGAGCCAACGCAGGTTGTTGGCATCCATCACAAAAATATGGTCGAAACGTTGGTAGTCCTGTTCCTGCATCTGCCACGCGCCACGCGAGGTAAAAGGAACTCCCTGCCGACGCAGTTCGGCTTTAGCCGGGGGATAGATGTCATTGCCAATCTCTTCGGTGGATGTAGCGGCAGACTCAATGTGGTACAAATGCTCCAAGCCGCGGTCGGCCACCATCTTCTTCATTATCATCTCTGCCATGGGCGAACGGCAAATGTTGCCATGGCACACAAAAAGAATCCTTGTTTTCATGGTATCGGATATTTATCAAATCAATTCATTACACACCACTATGAGCCAAGACTATGCTGAGCACCACAGCCCAATGCGCCAATGCGCCCAAAAGCACGAACAGATGCCAGATGGCGTGGAAGGAAGGGCGATCGTCATGTGCATAGAAATAAGTGCCTACCGTATAGAATAGTCCTTCTGCCACCAAAAGGCACATGGAAAGAGGGGTCAGCGCCTTCACCACTGGTCTCATGATAAGCACCACACTCCAGCCCATGGCCAAATAGAGCGCCAACGAAAGACGAGGCCAGCGGCCCAGGGCGATGAGTTTGTACACCGTTCCGGAAAGCACCAGAATCCACTGCACAGCAAAGGCTATCCAGCCCACCTTTCCTCCCACCACTCCTATACAGATGGGAGAATAGGAACAGGCAATCATCACATATATGCTGATATGGTCGCACTTTCGCAAAGCCTGCTTTACCCTGCCCTTGGGCGCCCAATGATAAAGCGTGCTGGATAGGAACATCAGAAACATCCCCGCCACAAAGAACGCCACACCCAAAGCCATCTGCCACCCCAAACGGGCAGAGGGCCAAATCATCCAAATGGAGGCAAGGGCAAAGACCGCTCCAGAGAGATGGGTCCAGGTATTTGCCCTTTCCTGTGGCACGGGAAGAAATTCATGATTCTTCATGTCAGACTGCGGCTCACTTCTTCTTGGCGTCCTCGATGGTCTTGCGCACAAAATCGGCAAATTCCTGATAGCTCATGTCTTCACGGGGATAGATGGGGGGCAGATACTCCACCTCTATCTTGCTGGGACGCACATAATGGGTTCCGCGCGGCAGTGCCTCGTATGCGCCACGGATGCAAACCGGAAGCACGGGCACATTCATTTCCTTGCTCAAGATGGCAAACATCTTCTTGAAACGGTTCATCTTGCCATTGCGCGTGCGGGTTCCCTCGGGGAATATCACCACGTTGCGTCCCAACTTCAGCACCTCGGCAAGTTTCAGAATGGAGTTCTTGAGATTGCTGCGTTCCATCAGAATGATGTTATGACGGCTGGCCAGATACTTCATGAGGCCGGAACGTACATGCTCTTCGGTGGCATAAGAATAGCAATTCTTTACCATGCCCCATGAGAGACCGGTATAAGCCAAGGGGCCATCCAGGAAGCTCTCATGATTGGAGGCGAGAATGAAGGGGCCTTTTGCCGGTATGTTCTCCACGCCCTTTACCGAAAGGCGGTTGTAGAGACGGAAATTGGCCTTGAACAACTTGGCCACCAATGGATAGGTAACGGCCGGCTGGGGAAGTTCAAGATGAGAGGTGGAAGCATAAATGAGATGACGCCAGTCAGTATCTTCCGTTTCCATACGTGTCTTACGGCTGGCAATATGCTCGCACAAAGCCTGTACATTCTTGAAGTCGGCCATGCGCTCCACCTTGACCACCATTCCGAAGGTGGACTCAATGAAGCCCTGCAAGCTTACCTTGTCCAACGAATCCATGGCCAAGTCCATTTCCAGATGGTCATTGGGCTTTATCTTCACCTTCTTTTCCTGTTCCAGATAGCGTTTCACCATCTGATATTCCTTGAACGTAGGCTCCACATCGGTCTCCACCTTCTGCTTGCGGTGAGAACCGGCTTCAACAATTTCCTTCAGTTTGAAGCGCTGAAGCTTGTCCAGACGGGTACGGGGAAGGTCGCCACGATAGACAAACACGCCCATTACCTTCTTATAATTGGCCACGGTACGGTTGAAAGGTTCCAACACCTCGCGCTTGAGTCCATCCTCCAACTGCTCGTCGTTCTTCTCGCCTGCCCATTCTGGCTGGGGCACGATGATGGCCTTGAGCAAATCACCGTCCTGTACCACGGCCGCTTCCTTTACCTGAACCGGATACTGCTCCAGCTGGAATTCTATTTCGGCAGGCTGTACATTCTTTCCGTTGGAAAGCACAATGATTTCCTTGCTTCGTCCGGTAATGTAGATGCGGCCCTTCTCATCAAAACGCGCCAAGTCACCGGTATGGAGGAAACCGTCCTTGTCCAGCACCTCTGCCGTTTCTTCGGGACGGTTGTAATACCCCTGCATGATATTGGGTCCCTTGGCCCACAACTCATCGTTTACGATCTTGCACTCTACCGTGGGCAAAGGCAATCCGGCACAGCCAGGTATGATGTCACCGGGACGGGTGAACGAAATCATGGGAGCTGCCTCGGTCATGCCATAGCCCTCCAAGACATCCAGGCCTAATGTGCGCAGTCCCTCACCAATTTCCTTGTCCAAGGACGCGCCTCCGCACACACAATAAGTAATGTGGCCGCCCATCTTCTTGCGGACAGACTTGAATATGGTCTTGGACAGGGCGGGACTTCCCACCTTTTGGCACAGCCAGAAAAGGAAACGTGTAACGGCGTTGGCGTCTATCTTCTTCTTTATGCCGAAATACAACGTCTGCCACAGGCGAGGCACACCCACCATAATGGCTACCTTTCCGCGGCAAAGGGTGTCCATGATATCGGGACCGGACATAGAAGGGCAAATGGCCACTCCGCCACCTTTGGTTATAGGAGCTACCAGCGTGCCCACCAACGGAAGAACGTGGTGAAGGGGCAGCAGGATGAGCGTGCAGCGTTCGGTATTGAAGATAGGTACATCATCGCTTACGGAACGGATATTGGCCTCAATGTTGGCGAAAGAAAGCATTACGCCCTTGGGAGAACCGGTTGTTCCGGACGTATAGATGATAAGAGCCGTATCTTCCATCTGGGTTTCAATGACTGCCTTCTCGCCACTAACGGGAGCCAACTCAAAATCGTCAATCAGAAGGATTTCCACATCTATGCCCGCCATACTGATGGCCTCGCGTACCAAATCCACCTTGGTGCGGGAAGTCCAGACACAAGTGGGACGGCAATCCTTGATGATGTAGGCTACATCATGTGCGGTTGAGCCGGCATCCACAGGAGTTGCAATCTCCTGGCGCGCCCAAACAGAGAAAAACGCATAGACCCAACCTTCCCTGTTCTCGCTCAATATCAATACGCGGTCTCCCTTTTCACCCTTGGTATATTGGGCAAAAAGATGGATACGCTGCAACATTTCACTGTAACTTACGTTTCTATCGCCTACAATTATGGCAGATTTCTGAAAATCCTTAATCATAATTTTCTATCTGTTTAAGTCATTATTATCTTTTGCAAAGATATGAATAGATATGAATATTGAAAATAATATCCTGACAAAATCGGCTAAATCAAGGCACTTTTGCCAATTTTGTCCTATATCTCCATTCAAATTGTCCTATCCAATCAGCTTTTCCCTGTATTCCTGTGGGGTAAATCCCAACTGGCGACGGAAAAGACGGATAAAATAGGATATGTCCTTGAAACCCACTGCCTCGCCCACCTGTTTTACACTTAACTCCGTTCGCAAGAGCAGGGTCTGGGCATGCTGCACCTTGCATTGTGTGATATAGCGCAAAGGTGTCATGCCCAATGCCGAGCGGAACATCCGTATCAGATGGCACTTTGTAACACACGCCTGCTGGGCCAGCTCTTCTGTGGAAAGGGGTTCCTCCATGTGTTCCTGCACATACTTCATGAGTCCGGCCATACGAGAATCGCTCATCACCGCACGCTGCTTGGCATGCTTTACAAAATAAGAGAAAAGAATCTCCACAAGACCATGCAACTGAAGCCTTTCATAGTGGGCCATCTGCATATAAGCCTGCACATACTCTCGATAAGAAGGGTGCGCGTCAAACTTGGCCGCATCCTGGCTGGGCAAATTCAATTGGGGGTATAGGTTGCAATAATTCTCAAACAAAAGTTGTGTGGCCTCGTTTGAACGGACCTGATAGGGGAAATCATAGGTCTGGAACACACTCACTCCCCGTTCGAGCCATTGGAAGACAAAAAGGTAGTAGAAATCGAATCCCGGCTCACATTCGTATGAATGCGGCACATAACTGGGAATAAGATACATGTGACCCGCCGTAGCTTCCACATCGCCCTCGGGCAGATGCAGGACAGCCCTGCCCTGCTTGATGTAATACAGACGGATGAAAGGGGACGAAATATCGCGATGTCCCCACGGATTAACGGTACAGGCATGCCCCAGGTTGAGGACAATAAAGTCCATTGCATCAACCTGTTCAATCTTGTCAGAAACCGCTACAGGCACAAAGCCGGGAGTAAACTTATCTTGCATTCAGATTAGCGTCTATCAAATTAGGATAATGGTCTGTTATCAACACCGTAAAATAGGGTTGGAGACAGTCGAACACCTTTACCTCGTCACCGGTCTTGGCATTGTATAACAGGCAATGGTCAATGGCTCCCACCTCCCTGGTTCCGCTCTTGCGACGGCTTTCTCTCCGACCCACTTCCGAGGGGCTGCAGACATGGTGGCCGTTGTCGTGATTGGTGCTGACGGTAGCCACCTTGTAGCAGGGTACATAGCCTTCCTGGATGAATTGCTGTATGGGAACAGAGGGTTCTTCGCTGTTCATGTCGCCCACCACAAAGATGGGGCAGTCATGCTTTTGGCGTATAATCTCCGCCTCGGCCATAATCAGACGTATCTGGGCGGCTCGCGCCATAGTGCTTCCGGGCCGTGCCTTGTCGCTCTTCCACCAAAGGTGCGCGTTGATGAGGGCAAAGAGCCTACCGTTTTTCTTGTGGCGGAACACGGCCGAAGCAAAAGACTTTGTGCCGGCGTTGCACCATTGTTCGGGTGTAAAGAGATGGTAGTTCACCTCTTTCAGTTCCATGCTGTCCTTCTGATAGAATATGGGCGTATTGTTCCAAGGGCCGTCCCCGGAGTCGTATGCAATCTGATATCCATAAGCCTGGATGAGCGGATAGAATTCCCGGTGCATGTGGATGTTGTACTCCTGCAAGGCCAACACATCGGGCATATAGGCACGGGTCAGCTGGGCAAATTGCGGAGCGCGATGCTTGTCCCTGCAGTCTATGCCGGCCTCTTCCCATGCCTTCGGAAGTGTCTCTGCGCTGTAATCCCAAATGTTGTCCACCAGGATTCTAAGGTTCACGTCATCTCTTCGGGGGAACAACACCAGGCCTTCAAGCGAGCGGTCTGCTCTGTACGAACTGAGAGTTTTGCCTGCCGCAATCCATTGCGCCAGCGCTGATGCCGCATGATCCATCGCCCATTCACCGCCTGCCTCAATCGTGGTACTTTTCTTTGCCGGAGTGATGCGGTAAGAGAAAGGAGAAAGTTCCTCTGTCCATTTGAAGCGGACCACCGAACCTTTGAAAGGAACGGTGTCTGCACACACCTTTGGGGCTTTTCCCGTGGCGGCAAGCAATTTGCGTGCCATCTCCTCCGCCTGCAAACGTCCCCTGCCTGGTTCCGAGGTATCCGAATAGACCAAAGTGTATTTGTCCGCCGCCACGGCAGCGAAAACGGATGCGGACTTGCCATTGGCGAGGAGCAACACCAGCACCAAGGCGGTCAAACTATGTATAAGACGTCTTTCAATCATCGTTTTTTCTTGTTATTCGTACCAAATAATCGTAATGCGCCCCAAGATGCAACACCTCGGTGCGGAACCCGTATTGGGCAGCATGCCGGGAAAGCGTTTCCATGTCCACATAAAGCCAGTCAAAAGGCTCGCCTTTTATGCGTCCATACTGCATCCGGTAATCCACCTCGCCATAATAGCCCCAATCTGGATCCCAGTCCATTTGTCCGTCCTCGTCCTCATACACATAACGAAGGTCGCTGGAGTCCATCAGCACTTGGCCGCCGGGAGACAAGAGTTCGTCCACACGACAGAAAAACCGTTCCATCCCCTGCAACGTGCCGATGATACCCGAGCCGTTCATCAACATCAGCAAGGTGTGGTAGGGGCCTCCGCATTCCGGGGCATAGAAATCGGCCAGACGGGCATCCTCCACTCCCCTTTCCTGCATCGTCTCCACGGACAAGGGCGAAATGTCTATGGCCGTGACACTATGTCCCCGCTTTTGAAGTTCCAGGGTATGGCATCCGCTTCCGGCACCCACATCAAGAATGCGCCCCTGCACGGCATCAAGCGCTTTTCTCTCTATGTCGTTCATTTCCTCCAACGAGCGGAAAAGCGTGGATACCGGTATCTCATCCTCATCGAACATTGAGGACAACACCCTTAGCTTCTTTGCCTTGCCTGTGTGGAAATAGTCCGAGATGGCCTGACCCATCGGGTCCTTGTCTGCCTTTAATGTCGCCATATCTTTCCTGTTATTGTTCCACAACTGTCAGTTGCCAGGGCGACTCCAAAGCCCATTTGGCACAGCGCATGGCTGTGGCATAGTCTTCTTCTGTAGCTTCTTCCGGCTCGCCATGAGGTTCGGGCGTGCGACGTTCCTTCCTCCACTCCGGAGTTATGCGAAGACGGCTTTTCTGCACATCCACCTCAACGCCATAATGCCTCATCACCACCTGGGCCACACACAACCCCTCAATGAACGGGGCAATACCTTCATGCAGATGATAGCCGTCATAGACCAGATGCCCGGCCTTGCCGAAACGGTCCAGCGCAGTATAGCGGGCATTCTGGATGGCTGTGCCTGCTGGGATGAGCAGTCGTGTACGGGTCTCGTCCATCACACGCTGGGAGGTGACGTTGATTCTTGCCCACATCTCATCACTCGACATCTCGCCCAGCCTTTCATAGCCCGTTCCATAGGCCTGCGTCATCAGCCATGCCGGTGTGGCACTGGGGCATGCTTTCTGCAACACTTCCAACAATTGGTCCAGATAGGGTTGATACGTATCATAATAGCGCGAGCGGGCACTCTGTTGTTGCAGGATGATAATGTCCCACGCTCCTGCCTCAAGCGCCTGCTGCAAGGTGACGTTCTTCTGCAGTCCCCAATGGGCATCGCCTGTGCGGAAACGGTCAAACTGATAATCGGGTTTCTGTTCCACCCAGTTGTTCCAATGGCGCTCCAGCGAGCAACCGCCAATATACATGATTCCCCAATCCAGCTCTACGCCGGGCACAAGGTCTTCAATGATAAAGGGGACATAGCTGAAGGCGTCACGGCTGAAGGAATTGCCGATGGAAAGCACCCTCACCTTGGGAGTCGGCTCTTGCTGTGCCCACAGATAAGGGCTCAGACACAAAAGGAATGCCAGCACACTGGCTCGGCAACGGGAGATAAGCAATCTGTCTTTCATGAGAATAATTTTCAGAACACCAAAGGGGATATAATCGCCACGAAATTACGAAAAAAACGGGGCACCCACAAGAAAAATACTAAAAACATACTTTTTAGAGGAAGATATTCGGCCAGAAATGCCTATCTTTGCCCCATCTTATACGAAGAAGAGGCTGGACAATGAACAAATACACCGACATTTTCATCGATTTTGATGACACCTTATATAATACACGCGGGAATGCGCAGATTTCTCTTGGGGAACTTTTTGCGCATTATGGTTTGGAACGCTATTTCCCCACCCCAGAAGACTTCTACACGCCTTATTGGGAAACCAATCTGGACCTGTGGGAAAAATATGCCCACGGAAAGATTTCGCGCGACTATCTGATTGTCGAACGCTTTCGCAGACCATTGGCCACGGGAAGGGACGCAAACGGAACGCCCATGCCCGTAACGGAAGAGTTATGCCTGCAGATGAGCGATTATTTCCTGGATTTATGCGCAAACAAGCCCGGCGTCATTGACGGCGCACACGAACTGGTAAAATACCTAACAGAGAAGGGCTATCGCCTGCACCTTTGCAGCAACGGCTTCCACGAAGTGCAGTACCGCAAGCTGGAGGCCTGCGGCATGCGCCACGCATTCCACAACATCATCCTCTCTGAAGACGCAGGAGCAAACAAGCCCAGCCCCATGTATTTTCAATATGCCTTCCAGGCCTGTTGTGCAAAACCGGAAACCACCATTATGATTGGGGACAACCCGGAAACGGACATCATGGGCGCATTGGCGGCAGGGATGGATGCCATTTTCTTCAATCCCAAAAGAAAAGAAACCCCGGTTTCGGCAAGCGTAACCCACGAAGTCCACACCTTAAAGGAAATAATGGACATCTTATAGACAGATTCCCTCATTTTTGGTTTGTCAAAAACATAAAAAGAGTTTGGGGAAGCAAAGGAAAAAGTTCAGTACGACATTGAGATGAGCGACAAGGCAAATGACCGTCTGGAAGACGGGAAGCCGGAGGCAAATAGCCGCGGGTTCTTGAACCCGTGGAGGGTAAAAGACAAAGATTAAAATGTGTCTGTAAAGACGCGGAACAGCAACGAGCTTAAACAATTAACGTTAAACGATTAACCAAATTTAGGATAAAACTTCATCACAATAAATCCATCCGTTTCCGATTCCCGTCTTTCAGACGGACATTACTTTAAGGATAACATAAAACCGGAGGCTTGAAAGCCCCCGGCTATTCATATTCACGTCTTTACAGACGTTTTTTCGCTAAACGTTTCTATTCAAAAGATTAGTCCCGGATGACATTTAGCGCATGTTATGGGTGGTTTTTAAAAAACACATCCTTTTTATTTCTGTTCCTTTTTCTTGTCTTCCACATTTTTTGCACGGAAATAATAGAACGCTCCCATTCCTATCGCAAAAAAGACACCCATACACAGATAAACCAATAAGGGCTTTTCACCATCGAAAATAAATTTGTCGCCCAGCCAAGAAATCAAGGCAAACAGCACACCGGCAATAATGCCTTCCAAGACACATTTTTTTACCATAACTTTATATCTATAGATATTTATCAGGCATTGCCCTTCTCTGCCATCTCAATGGCCTGGCGGATATCCTCAATCAGGTCGTCCGCATCCTCGATACCCACAGAAAGACGGATAAGGTCGGGGCTGATTCCGGCCTCAATCAACTGCTCGTCCGTGAGCTGGCGATGGGTATGGCTGGCGGGATGAAGCACACAACTATGGCAGTCGGCCACATGGGTGGCAATGCCGATGAGTTTGAGGCTGTCCATGAAGCGGATGCTGAAATCGCGGCCACCCTTCAGCGCAAACGCCATTACGCCACAGGTGCCATTGGGAAGATACTTCTGTTGCAAGGCGTGCTGTGAGTCGTCTTCCAGGTCGGGATAGTTGATCCATGCCACTCGGGGATCGTCATGCAGGTATTGAGCAATGCGGCGGGCATTCTCGCAATGACGGGGCACACGCAGATGGAGCGTCTGCAGGCCAAGGCCCAGATAGAATGCGTGCTGGGGCGACTGGATGCTGCCCAAGTCGCGCATCAGCTGGCTGGTGGCCTTGGTGATGTAGGCCATCTTGCCGAAACGTTCCGTATAGACCAGTCCGTGGTAGCTCTCGTCGGGGGTTGTCAGACCGGGGAAACGCTCTGCATGGGCCGCCCAGTCGAAATTGCCGCTGTCCACAATCACACCGCCCACACAAACGCCATGGCCGTCCATGTACTTGGTGGTGGAATGGGTTACAATGTCCGCACCGAATTCAAAGGGACGGCAGTTGATGGGGGTGGCAAAGGTGTTGTCGACAATCAGGGGCACACCGTGGGCATGGGCAATGCGGGCAAACTTCTCAATGTCGAGCACCTGCACGCTGGGGTTGGAAAGCGTCTCGCCAAAGACCAGCTTGGTGTTGGGACGGAATGCCGCATTGATTTCCTCCTCGCTGGCGTTCTGGTCAATGAAGGTAACCTCTATGCCCAACTTGCGCAAAGTGGTGCCGAAGAGGTTATACGTTCCGCCATAGATGCTGTTGGTGGTTATCATGTGGTCGCCCGCCTCGCAGATGTTGAAGCAAGCATAGAAATTGGCCGCCTGTCCGCTGGAGGTAAGCATGGCCCCCACACCGCCCTCAAGAGCCGCAATGCGTGCCGCAACATGGTCGTTGGTGGGGTTTTGCAGGCGTGTATAGAAATAGCCCGTATCCTCCAGGTCAAACAACTTGCCCATCTGCAGACTGGTTTCATACTTGAAGGTGGTGCTTTGCACAATGGGCATCTGGCGAGGCTCGCCCTTTCCAGGCTGATAACCCGCTTGAACACACAAGGTTCCGATATTCTTTTTCATTCTTTTTCTTCCTTAATTTTGTTTTATACCGCACAAAATTAAATATTTTTTTTCACTTACAAGCTTTTTCCATGCCAAGAAATGGGACTAATCACATTATTATATTATCTTTGTCGGCAAAATCAATAATAAACATTCATAATTTTACCACAATGGAAAAAGAAAGAATCACGTTCTTGGATTACGTCCGCGTATTTGCCTGCTTTCTCGTAATCCTGGTTCACGCAAGTGAAAACTACTATGGTGCGCCCGATGCCACAGACATGGTGGGGCCCACCTCCTATCTGGCCAACGAGACCGACCGTCTGTGGGTTTCTGTCTACGACGGCTTTTCACGCATGTCAGTGCCCCTGTTCATGATTGTGTCCGCCTTCCTGCTGGCGCCCATGAGCGAGAAAATGACCTCCTGGGAGTTTTACAAGAAACGTTTCCTGCGCATCCTGCCCCCCTTCTTCGTCTTCTTTGTGCTCTATTCCACCCTGCCCATGGCATGGGGACAAATCGGCTGGGACACCGCCAGCAAGGACCTGAGCCGCCTACTGCTCAACTTCCCCACCCTGGCCGGACACTTCTGGTTCATGTATCCGCTCATCAGCATCTATCTGATTATCCCCGTAGTGTCGCCCTGGTTGCGCAAGGCCACTGCAGCCGAAGAGCGCTTCTTCCTGCTGCTCTTCGCCATCAGCACCTGCATACCCTTCCTCAACCGCTTCTGCGGCGAGGTGTGGGGCCAGTGCTTCTGGAACGAATATCACATGCTTTGGTACTTCAGCGGCTATCTGGGCTATCTGGTGATGGCACACTACATCCGCACACATCTGACCTGGAGCTGCACACGCAAGCTCACCGTGGGAGCCATTGCCCTGGTGGCAGGAGCCGTGGGCACCATCCTCTCCTTCTATCTGCAGGCCACACCCGGCACACTGCACTCCACTCCCCACATTGAGCTGGGCTGGGCATTCTGCACCCCCACCGTACTCTGCCTCACCAGCGGATGCTTCCTCATGATGAGCTGCATCAACGGCAAGGCACCCGCCTTCATCACCCAACTGTCCAAACTCAGCTTTGGCATTTATCTGATGCACATCTTCTGGCTGGGCCTGTGGGTAAGCATCCTCAAGCCCGTATTGCCCACCGTTGCGGCCATTCCCGCCATAACGGTATGCACCTTCATCTGCTGTGCCATCACAAGCAAAATTATCTCACTGATACCCGGAAGTAAGTACATTATCGGTTAAAAACGGAGCAAAAAACCCGTTTACACAGGGAAAAACAACAAAAAAACAAAAAAAAACGCCCCGGTGCTTGGTGGTTTGAAAAAAAGGGCATACCTTTGCACCGCATTTCGGAAATAAGGCCTCTGGCGAGAGGTTGCCGATAGGGCGAAAGGGTGTTTAGCTCAGCTGGTTCAGAGCATCTGCCTTACAAGCAGAGGGTCGGCGGTTCGAATCCGTCAACACCCACCGAAAGTTTGAAAATTTGACTTGGACGGCTCCTTAGCTCAACTGAATAG
>JAFYQQ010000048.1 GCA_017559845.1 Bacteroidaceae bacterium
ATTGCTCAAAATGTTCTTCTGTCGAAAAATGAATCCGCGTCTCATTCCCCACATTTGTCAAAAAACAAGAAAAAGGGATTTTGGGATGAGGAAGAAAAATGTGAAAGATTTCAACCTTCTTATAATCAAGTGGATACAAACAAATGACATAACTCCCGAAAACACACGAAAAAAAGACTTAACTGTTACTGAAGAAACATTTAAGGGACGTTCTAAAAATTCTGAATTTAGGTTTTTACCTTTTCTGGTGTTCTCCGTTTCGGTCGCTTTTCATCTTTTTCTGGTGTCATTTTGTCAAGTCTCATCAGTCACATAGTCCACTGTGCTTCGCGAAGATTGGATGCGGCTCGGAATAAAAGTCAAACCAGTTTGACCTTTCTCCTCTCACCTTTCACAATCTTTGTCTCTTTCTTCAACTTACAAAAGCACACAAAAAAAAGAACGAAAATCAACTCGACATAATTTTTAGAACATCCCTTAAGTGTTATTTTCGGCTTGTTTTCGATAGAAATTATAATAGTCTTATTGATTTGAAATACAATAAGATATAATTAATTGCATTAAAGTCAATATCTCACCTTTCCTCTCAATATTCGTATTTTCCTTTTTTTTGACATATTTTTTTTGCAAGCAAACTTCCTAAGGCGGTTATGCCGTGGAGCACCTTCTGCATTCCGTCCGCATCGATGGCAAAACCTTCACTGTCACGCAAACGGACTCTATGGTATGGCTAACAGGACGGCAAAGCATAGAACTTAAACGCACGGAATAAGGCCCGGGAGATACGTTACAAAATCGTATTAAGGGAATTGTGTAAATATTTTAGAAAGTTTCATTTGATATTTTATTATCCTCGAAATTAGAATATGAGCATAATTTGAGGCACAGTATTGAAATAGAATCACAAAAAAGAATTGGTGCAGAATGAATATTTACGGATTTGATATTTATCTAGTTTTTATGGAAAACTTGCGAAAAAAGCGACACAGAACATTTAATATTGACTCAAATTGTTACTATTTCTGTTTTTAAAGAATATAGACATGTTTTTTTATGCAGATTAAGGAAATTTTAACTAATTTTGTGGAAAATCTGCCGCAGAGGTGGCATTTAAATTTTTGTTGGTAAATCATTAGGAGCATTATGCTTGTCTGATTATTGCGAAGCCTGAGAAACTTGACAATAAAAAGTACAGACGACAGTGTAATATGCTTCCACGCTTGCGTGGACTGCTATTATTGTGTCTTGTACTTTTGGGATTTCTCAGGCCCCAGGCAATAAAGACGTGTAGCTGTCCACGCTTCTTTTGTATTCTGCCCACTGAGACAATGAGTTTTTTTTTGAATTTAAACAGGACATAGTCCCAAAGCGTATTAATGATTAAAAAACAAAGTAAAATGAAAAAAGCTATTTTTGCATTCGCATTGCTGCTTACAAGGCAGCTCAACGCACAAGTGACAGTGAAGGAACCCGAATTCGTAGGAGAAGTGACCGTACTTACATCGGATAGTGAAGGCATCAGCCTTGAAAAGGAAAAATGCAGCGTCAAGGCTAAGAGCGGCAAACTCGGCAAAATCGCATCCTTTGTTCCCGTTCCCGGAGCATCTTTGGTGGCAACAGCTGCAAGTAAGATGCAGCTGACCGTTAACATCAAGGGAGACACAGCAGCCGTCTGGGTAAATCCCGGCGAGGTGCGTTTCATAGTCCGTGTCAAAGATCAGGACATCAATCCCAAAGACTACTTGAAGGTAATCAGGTTCGAGCAGAAAAAGAAGGAAAGATACTGCGTGGTGGCAACTGCGACCCTGTTCGGGGGAACTGAGACCGGCGTGAATGAAAGCGAGAAGTTTACCGTCGAGCGTTATGGCGAAAAATCTTTCCTTATCACACTGAAGGACGTGGAGCCGGGACAGTACGGCATCAGCACAAATGAGTTTGATGGAGCGAGGACTTTCGGTGTGAAATGATGTTTTACCTTACTAAGAAAAAAAGGGTATATGAGAAAAATATTATATAGTATAGTGATTTTCTTTTCGTTAGGTCTGTCTGCACAGACAACGACGGACATAAGTTACGAAAAAGCAAGATTAGCCCCAGCAATGAACTGGGAATGCCCAGAAATAAAAAAATACAAAGAACTTCTCTTGTCTCTTAAAGATGAAGATTGTAAAATATACGCCAGTAATGTGATGGAACATTTCAAACCTGGTGAAGATCCTACTTCGCAAGGTCGATTGTTTCTGGTTACCCAAGCGGTGCTGACAACAGACAATCCGCTTTTCAATGTTCATAATCTGAATGTCTGTCTTGCAGAGTGGCTTCGAAAGCACGGTTGGCATAAAGAAATGAGATATGTTAGCGATGATGATAAATCTCTCCAAACTATCGCTTCACTGAATGTCTCCTCGCATGCCACTTTCGGACTCCAGAACAAGGTATTTGTTTTTCCCTCCCTTACCTTAAAGGTTATTGATGGCAATAAACTGCTTGTTTCATTTGTTACGGACCACTATAAGTATGTAGACTATGCTGAAAATGGTAAAAAGGAGTCATTTTCATATGTGGCAAAGGTTGCCGAAGTCTATCCTTTTGAAAAGAAAGGGTCTTATAAAAAATCGTTTGCAAAAGCTTATGTTGGCACCTATCAGGCTTTCTGGAATATCATTTCTGAACTAAAAAATTATCTGAATACAAACTTCACCAGAGATACGAAAATGTTGGAACAGCTTCACTACCAGTATTCTAAGGATTCCCTTAATACTAAGTATGGTGAGCCAGATATGGTCATCAATGGGTTATCAAAAACCCTTGATATCAATAACGAAGTGTATATATTTGAGAAAGCAGGGAAAGTGGTGTTCATGGGTAAGACTATCAACTTTGAAGATATTTTGAGTTGTGAAATTGTTGATGACCCGAAGTTGATCCCAGGAAAGTCTGTTACCACTGGCATGGGAATTGCTTTCTTTGGTTTAGCCTTGGGAGGAGCAGAGTCATCCAGAACACCCGACAAGACCATCCACAACTATGTAGTTGATGTCAAGATAGACAATCTGTCAACACCATTCATTCGTATAGTAGTTGGCAATAATGACAAGAAGGCAACGGAGATTGCTTCCGTTTTTGAGTATATTTTGCGCCATCAAAAAGAAGGCAAGGAAGATGTGCAGAAACAAAAGACTGCCACCAGAAGGAAAATGTAACTAAAAATATAAAGAATATGAAAAAGATTTTGTTATTTGTGGCAATGGCTCTTCAGATTGTGATGGCTAATGCTTTTGAA
Organism: Bacteroidaceae bacterium; assembly: GCA_017559845.1. Classification (GTDB taxonomy): domain Bacteria; phylum Bacteroidota; class Bacteroidia; order Bacteroidales; family Bacteroidaceae; genus Physcousia. Next base: position 3,284 of record JAFYQQ010000048.1, read on the forward strand.
GGTAATGTGGAAATTGATGGTATTAATTATTACATCTTGACAAAAGCGGCTTATGCCGAAGTTGTAAGTAAAAACTCTGGTTATGTAGGCGATGTAGTCATACCTGAAACGGTTGAGTATGATGGTGTGGTATGTACGGTAAAAAAGATAGGTAATCGTGCATTTAATTGTGATACAAAATTAATAAGTGTGTCTATACCTAATACAGTTAGTGAAATAGGATATGAAGTATTTAATACTTGTTCACAATTGAATACAGTATACATTCCTTGTTCTGTTAAAAAAATGGGTTCAAGAGCTTTTTACGCATGTAAGGCACTTGACAAAGTAATGACTGATGATTTAAAATCATGGTGCGAAATGGAAATTGAAGATGATGCAAATCCTCTACAATATGCAGACCATTTTATCGTTGCTGATGAAGAAGTTATTGATTTAGTAATACCCGAAACAATAACATCAATTGCAGATAGAGCTTTCCATGGATATAAAGGATTGAAATCAATTACTATTGGCAATTTTGTTTCGTATATAGGAGATTATGCATTCTATGGCTGTACAGAATTAAAAACTGCAAAAACTTCTGGTGCGAATTTAGAGATTGGAAACGCCGCATTTTATGAATGTACAGCATTAACAGAACTTACAATATCAGATGGTGTTTCAAAAATAGGAACTAATTGTTTTAGTGGATGTGTAGGAATAACTGATTTGTCAATACCTAATTCTGTTGTTGTAATAGATGCCAAAGCTTTTTATGGTTGTAATAATTTAAAGACAATAAAAATAGGAAGTGGTTTAGAGTATATTGGAATAAACGCTTTTTCAAAATGTACAGAGCTAACAGACTTATATTGTTTTGCAGAAAATCCCCCTACTATGGGACGTATTTACCCTGATAATTTGAATCCTTTTAAATATTCATATGCAGAATATGCGACTTTGCATGTACCTGAAACAAGTGTAAGTGCGTATCAGAATAATAAAATATGGAATATTTTCGGAAAAATAGTTGCTTTGACATCAGATGAAACAGACATCGAATATGTGAAGAATAATAGTAATGTTTCTGAATGTGTACGATATACTTTGGGAGGTCAAGTTCTTAAATCTGCCCAAAAGGGAATTAATATAATAAGAATGAGTGACGGAACAACAAAGAAAGTGTTGAATAAATAAAAATTGCGGCAGATTGAATTTGCCACCACTACTACAATATATAAATAGCCTCCGTTGTCCGAGTTGAAGATGGCAACGGAGGCTATTTTTAATAGGTTTCCGTAAGAACGGACTGCGTAAACTTACTTGTTCAGCGTCCAGGAGAATCCGTCCTTGGTGTCTTTTTCCTAAATTCCGCAATTCCTCCATCCAATAAAATAAAAAAAGGTGAGCGGAAACTATGGAACAAAACAGAGTTTCCGCTCACTTTTATATATTAGACAATTTTCCTCCTATTTTATCAAACATGGGACAAGTGGTGGCGTGGTCATTTATCAGGCCTACGGCTTGCAGATAGGAATAGAGCAGTGTGGAGCCGAGAAACTTGAATCCGCGCTTCTTAAGGTCGGCGGCAAGGGCATCGGAGAGTTGGTTCCTGGTTATCCATTCGCCGTTGAGATGTGACTGATAGATGAGGGTATGGCCGTCGGTGTATTTCCACAGGTAGGCGTCGAAACTGCCGAATTCCTGCCTTATCTGGATGAAGCAACGAGCGTTGCTAATGATGGCTTCTATTTTTCTTCGCGATTTTATCATACCTGGATATTCCATTGCCTTGTCCACGTCCTCTGCAGTGAAGAGGGCAACCTTTTCGTAGTCGAAACCAGCAAAGCAGGCACGGAAAATCTCGCGCTTGCGCAGCATCAGCATCCAACTGAGTCCGGCGGACATGGCTTCGAGCATCAGATATTCAAAGAGCATCCTGTCGTTATGGCAGGGAATGCCCCACTCTGTGTCGTGATACTTTTCCAAAAGTCCGCCGTCACGGCACCATTCACACTTTTCCATCGTCATCAGCTACAAGGCTTGTAAGCCGATAGTCGGTTGCGTATTTCCTGTGCCCTCTCGCGTGAAAGAGGTTCAACGCCTTCCAACGGATAGACAAGGTTCATCTTTTCGTACTTGAACTTGCCCAGCGTGTGATAGGGAAGGATTTCAATCTTCTTGACCACACTGAAGCGAGCGGCAAGTTCTCCCACTTTGTCCAGCCATTCGTCATCATCTGTCAGTCCGGGCACCACAACGTGCCGCAGCCAGGTGTCAATGCCGCGTTCCTGAAGGACGTCGAGCATGCGAAGGTTGTTTTCCAGTTTGCCGGCGGTGAGTGTGGGATAGAGCTGAGGGTTCAGTGTCTTGATGTCCAGCAGTACCAGATTGGTGTAATCCAATGCTTCCAGGGCGCGTCCGCTGCAATAGGCACCGCTGGTATCCAGTGCGGTGTGCAGTCCTTCCTGCTGGCAAAGCTGGAAGTATTCCTTCACAAACTGGGCCTGCATGAGTGGCTCACCTCCAGAAAGGGTGACGCCTCCGCTGGCAATGTAGCTGCTGTATCGAAGAGCCTGCTGTACCAGTTCTTCGGGAGTGAGTTCATACTGGCAATTGCCGTTGGGATCCCAAGTGTCGGGGTTGTGGCAGTATTGGCAGCGCAGAGGACATCCCTGCATGAAGGCCACGAAGCGGATGCCGGGGCCGTCCACCGTGCCGAATGATTCTATGGAGTGTATTCTACCTTTTGTCATCGTCTTTTCTGTGGAAAAAATATTCCCCTGCCTGTCCAGGTAGGAACGGCAGGGGAACGGTTTATCTCTTCTGTAAAATGCAGATTACATGCAGTTGTTAATGGTACGAGAGAGTACGTCGAGCTGCTGTTCGCGGGTCAGTTTCACGAAGTTTACAGCGTAACCGCTGACACGGATAGTGAGCTGGGGATACTTCTCGGGATGCTCCATGGCGTCGAGCAGCAACTGGCGGTCGAAGACGTTCACGTTGAGGTGCTGTCCACCGTTGGGAGTGAAGTAACCGTCCATCAGGTTGGTCAGGTTAACCTTCTGTGCATCCTTGTCCTTGCCCAGAGCGGCGGGAGTAACGGCGAAGGTATAAGAGATACCGTCGCGAGAGTGCTGGAAGGGAAGCTTGGCCACAGAAGCCAGGGCAGCAATTGCACCCTTGATGTCGCGGGCGTTCATGGGGTTGGCACCGGGAGCGAAGGGAACACCCTTGGCACGTCCGTCGGGAGTAGCACCAGTGGCACGTCCGTAAACCACGTTAGAGGTGATGGTGAGCAAGCTCTGTGTGGGGATAGCGTCGCGGTATGTACGGTGCTGACGCAGGTATTCCATGAACTTCTCTGTCAATTCCACTGCAATTGCGTCTGTTGTGTCGCAGTCGTTTCCGAAGGGAGTATATTCGCCTTCCTCAATCTTGTAGTCAACGGCCAGACCTGTTTCGTCGCGGATGATGCGGATCTTGCAGTTCTTCATCGCAGCGATAGAGTCGGTAACGATTGACAAGCCGGCAATACCAGTGGCGCGGGTGCGCTGTACATCACCGTCGTGCAGAGCCATTTCGAATGCTTCGTAGTCATACTTGTCATGCATGTAGTGGATAATCTTCAGTGCATTTACGTATGTCTTGGCCAACCAGCGCATCATCTGCTCGAAGCGGGGCATGAACTCTTCGTAGGTGAGGTAATCGCCTTCGATGGGAGAGTACATGGGAGCCACCTGCTCGCCGGTCATTTCGTCGCGACCACCGTTGATGGCGTAAAGCATACACTTTGCCAAGTTGGCGCGAGCGCCGAAGAACTGCATCTGCTTACCGATCTTCATGGGGCTAACGCAGCATGCGATTCCGTAGTCGTCGCCCAGTTCTGCACGCATCAGGTCATCGTTCTCATACTGCAGGGCGCTGGTGTCGATACTTACCTTTGCGCAGTAGTTCTTCCAGTTCTGGGGCAGACGGGGGCTCCAGAGGATGGTGATGTTGGGTTCGGGAGAGGGACCCATGTTGTAAAGGGTGTGCAGGAAGCGGTAAGCGGTCTTGGTTACCATTGAACGTCCGTCTACGCCCATACCACCTACTACTGCAGTTGCCCAAATGGGGTCGCCGCTGAAGAGGTCGTTGTATTCGGGAGTACGCAGGAAGCGAACGATACGCAGCTTCATGATCATCTGGTCAATCAGTTCCTGAGCCTCTTCTTCAGTGATAAGACCCTTCTTCAGATCGCGCTGGATATAGATGTCAAGGAAGGCACAAACACGGCCCAGAGACATGGCGGCGCCGTCCTGGTCCTTCACAGCACCCAGATAGCCGAAGTAGGTCCACTGAACTGCCTCGCGGGCGTTGGTGGCGGGCTTGCTCACGTCAAAGCCGTAAGAAGCGCACATACGCTCAAACTGCTTCAGCGCCTTGATCTGGTCGGTGATTTCCTCGCGGCAACGAACAATCTCCTCGGTGAACTCCTGGATGTCGATACGCTTGTGGAAGCGCTTCTTCTCTTCAATCAGGTTGGCGGTTCCGTAGAGGGCAACACGGCGATAGTCGCCGATGATACGGCCACGGCCATAAGCGTCGGGCAGACCGGTGATGATGTGTGCGTGGCGGGCAGCCTTGATGTCATCGTTGTATGCACTGAACACACCTTCGTTGTGGGTCTTGCAATATTTGGTGTAAATATCCTTTGTAGCGGGGTCCAGTTCGTAACCGTAAGCCTTCAGGGCGCTCTCCACCATGCGGATACCGCCACGGGGGAAGATACCGCGCTTCAGGGGAGCGTCGGTCTGCAAACCTACAATGACCTCGTTGTCCTTGTCAATATATCCGGCACCATAGGTGTCCAAAGTCTGGGGCAGCTTGGTTTCTGCATCGTAAACTCCCTTTTCGCGCTCAACCTTGAACATTTCAGAGAGTTTGTCCCAAAGCATGGTGGTACGGGCCGAGGGAGCAGTCAGGAAGCTTTCGTCTCCGTCATAAGGCTCATAGTTGGCCTGAATAAAGTCACGTACATCGATTTCGTGTTTCCAGTTGGAACCCTTGAAATCGTTTTGCAAATTCTGTAAAACCATAATGCTAACTGTTTAAATTTATGTTATAAATTAAATTGTCACTTATTTTGTTGCAAATTTACGTTTTTTTTTTCGAATAACCAAACAACTCAATTGTAATTAATACAAATTTAGTTCTTTGTTAATTTATGTCAATGAAATCGGGGTGTTCGAAAAACGTATTTATTGTGTGCCGAATGCAACAAAACTGGCGGAAAAAGTTTATCTTTGTGGCTGCAAGCGGGGGGAAAGTTACTGATTGTAAGTTTTTCCGTTGCCTGGAGATGGAATTTTTGAATGATAAAAAAAGAATAGATAAGGTTATGGACAGAAGACATTTTATTAAAGCCGGCATCGGTGCGGCCATCGTTTCTCAGCTTCCCTTTGCCGCCGCGGCACAGGGCACGGCCACCGGTCCAACGCGAAAGGTGGGAAAGTTGGAGAAGCTCAGCCTGCGCAGCGTGCGCATTCCCGTTGGGATTGAAAAGCCCTTCTCGGCCCTTCACGTTTCCGACTCGCACCTTACGTTTGCCGACACGCGCGA
>JAFYQQ010000049.1 GCA_017559845.1 Bacteroidaceae bacterium
ATAACTTTTGTATCCAATAAGGAACGTCACCACTAAGACTATGTATGTATTTAATTGCAGGGTTTGTAAAGATAAGTTTATCCCCCATTATGTTAATTAGTTCTTCTGCTGCACTCTCTGAAATTTCGAAAATAGGTTTATCTGGTTCTTTTAAATAGTTAAAAGCGCCAGATATATTATATTTACTATCATGAATAAGTCCTTTAATATCATAGGTGCCAGCAAATATGAAACTTGCCATATCTTCATCAGCAGCAAGTTTTCTCATGTATTGTAAAAATGCAGAATTCATATAACCATCATCAATGATTGATTTCATATATGAAAATTCATCAAACATAAATAATGGGTGTATATGTAAAGAATTTAATTCATTAATAAAATGGTCAAAATCGGAAGATGCAGCTATTTTAATATTTATATTTTGCTCTGATAAATACTTGTTTAAGTCTTTATTTAACTTTTTTAGCAATTTATCCCAAAAAGATTCATATGATTTTGAAACTCCATAGATAGAACCTAAATCAAGCAACAAAGGACAAATAGAAAATGGGACATCATTCTTGTGTATAATTGTTCCTGTAATAGATGTTTTAAGAAATTCCAAAATACAACTTTTGCCAGTTCTAGACAAACCGTAAAGAACATATGAATAATATCTTTCATTGGAAGAATAATGTTCTTTTAATTTAGCTACAATTTCGTCACGTCCCTTAAATAATTCATTAGAAACTTTTCCTTGATCTCTCCATTTAATTTCACGTTTAGTAAATTCGACAGTTCTATTCTGAGATATGGTAATTCCTCCAAATAAATCTTTAGACCAATTATTCATAAATTTAGAACCGATAGCATATTTTAATTCATAAACTTCAATATCACCCCATTTATCTGTTGGAATTTGTATTTTAAGACTATGTTGAGAATTGGGAAAAAGATCTTGGTCCATAGATTGTACAATTGCAGTGGAACGGTCCTCTCCATTCCAGATTGCAAATCTGTAACTTTCAGCGATATGCCTACTATTATTAGAGACCACAATGTTAAAATATTTTCCATCAGAATTTACAGAGAAATATGGTGGGTCAAAAGATACTGTTAATAAACACTCTTTTTTATCTTCTTGATTGTTTGAGAGTGTTTGTAGAGAATTTTTCCATTTTTTTAGCAGAGGAATAAAAAATTGCTCTCCCAGTATTGTATTACTAGAACTATTCCAATTGATAATACGTGATAGTATATCAATCGAATTATCCAAGATTTCGCGTCGTTGAACGGCATCTCTGCTTTGATATAATGATATTGTTGACAAAAAATCATTTATATCATTAACTATTTTCTTATCTGACTCACATAAACATCTAACATACTTTTGTTTTGTAAGATTATTAAATTTTTGAATTAATGAGTTTAATGAAAAAACATCAAAAGCAAGATTGTATATATTGTTAAATCTTTTATAATACACTGTTACCCAATTATTCTCCCAAATAACAAATTGATTAAAGAAGTTTAGAGAATAAATGTCAATTTTTTTTGTTTTTGTTGTGTTTTCTGATTTAATCAATGATGTCGCAATAGAAGGGTGTTCTAAAATGAAAGTATTTATATTTGTTAACAATTCAGATCTTAATAAAACAGAATTCCAAAGATTGATGCAACGTACAGAATAAAATGAAATTTTTAGGAGAATCGAGGTTATAATTTGTTCCTCATATATTGAGAGAAACGATGAATTTAAAACAAATGTAGTAAATATTTTTTCTGCTTTTTCCTTATTGTATTCTGTTTTAATAATGTCTAGAGAAAGTTCCATTTTAAGACACTCTTCTAACAATGTATACACAAAATCCACATTGTCGCCGCCAATATTATCAATAGTTTCAAGATAATAGCATATAGCTGAGTCTTTTAGCAAGGTTAAGGCTTCTATTGAATAATCTTCAATTGATGATGATTCAATGATGATTTTTTTATAAGAATTAAATAGGCTACGAGATTTTAAAACCTGATAATTCAAAACACTTTCTTCCAATTCTTGCGAATCATAACTACCAACTGGCAACTCTTTGAAAGCTTTTGCAGCTTCCAAATAATCTAACATAGAACCAGAAATGTTTGCATTGTCTAAAATTCGATGTGCAATTTCATCAGTTACCTTTCCGTTTAATGATTTTATCTCAGGATCTGTAAAATCATGCTTCACTATATCGCAATCTACATTCTTTTGAATACTGAAAGTCAATAAGCTAAAAGGAGATGTTTTCAAAGTCAATTTATTATCATTCTCAATATCAGTATTACTATTAAACAAATATAAATTGGTAAGTTTCTTTGCTTCTTTGTTAGAAGGGTTTAATTGTATTGCCTTTTGAAGATACTTCTCAGATTCAGCTAATTGTCCTGTTAATCTTAATAATTTGGCATATTCTACACAATAAAGACTTAGCTCGAAACCCGAAAAATCTATTGATTCACAAAATGAAATCAGATTTTCATATGAAAATAAAGAATCTTCATTTTTCCCTATTATTGAATACAATTGAGCTTTTTTCAACAATAACGAAACTTTCTGCTTATTATCATCACAAGCATTTATTGCATTATTGACAATGTCTAGGGCTGTATCATATTGCTTCTTATTTTTGTAGAAATCTATTTGTTGCCACACATCTAGCCTATCTGTACTATTTAATTCATTTATTGAATTTCGAATTTTGAAGAGAATACTTTTTGTGCTAGGTAAATTAAAATTGTTCTTAAAATATGTTATAATTGATTCTACGATAGGGATTCTAGGTAAAGGAGAATTATAAACAGCTTTTATTAATCTACTGTGTAAATCACCATAAGTCATTTCGACAATTGATCTATAACATATTTTTTTTCCTGAGAAAACACTGCAATAAGCTCTTTTTCCACTTACACAGTTTGCTCTAGAAAAACCTACCATATAACCTTTATGACAAATCACTGATTGTCCATTGTCCAGTTCAACAAATACGCCTTCATTACGAATTTCTAAAATGGTTGCATTAGTGATTACATTGGAGTCTATATCTATATCTTGCTCCTTATACAACAAGTCAAAATCATTAATAACATCTTCACGTCTTAAGACAGGTTCACTAGTAGAGGTCATTTTTTCCTCATATAAAAGATCTTTTTTGACATCCTGCTTAAGAATTTCCCAACCGCCAATCATTACTTGAAAAAATCTTTTTTGAACACCTTCATCATTAAGAACGATATTACTTTCATTGAATTCTGTTAAAACACCTTCAATGATTTCACCAGAAGTTAAATACAATTTTATTCTATCTCCGCATTTAGCATCTTTTCTAAGAATATCAAGCATAACTTTTAAAATTGACTTTCTGCAAATAATTGCAAGTGGTTAATTTATGAATTGTCAAATTTTGAACACAAATTTATAAAAGGATTTGCAGATTCACGAAGAAAACTACGAAAATCTGCAATTCTCTTGTAAAAAAGTTCGTTTTCTTATTCGTCTACGAAAATATGTTACCGTTTTCGTCTAGGGGTAGTCAGATTATTATCATTCTTCTTCTCTCCCCAAGGCATATCAAATGATGAACCACCGCCACCTGTGCCAACATGAGTTTGTGCAGGGTCGCCAGAGAGCATTTCAATTGTAGCTCCAAGTGGTTGGGCCCGAACCGGGCTTACTTGCAGAAGGTCGAACATGGTTTTTGAAGTCATAATCCACAAATTATGACTGAAATACGACTAATTATAGCTGTCGGAATGGGATTATAATAAAAAAACAATCAAATTCTTTGCTCAATCAAGAAGTTTGGCCTTATAATATGCAAAGATATATCCTATGATGAATAAATATTCACAAAAGGAAGGTAATAGGAAGGATTTATTGCATAAAAAGGCAGTATGTATAATAAAAAGTGTACCTTTGCAGACGAAAAGTGAAAAAATATGCAAGACAAGAAGACAAGGCAACAGGTAATCCGCATGATTGTGAACTCGCAGCATGTGGAAAGTCAGGAGGAACTGGCCATCGAATTGGATAAGGCTGGCTTCCCTTGTGGCCAGGCCACGCTGAGCCGCGACCTGAAGCAGTTGCGCATCAGCAAGGTGCGTACCCGTGGCGGTCATGCCGTCTATGCATTGCCCAAGGAAGGCCAGTTTGCACCGGTGCCTACTCGCGAAGAAATCAATCAGGGACGCTGGGGAGTGCAGTTCTCCGGCAATATGATGGTGATACACACTCCGCCCAGTTACGCCAGTATGGTGGCCTCGGAGGTGGATGCCCTGAAGAGTCCCTTGCTTTTGGGCAGTGTGGCCGGTGATGATACCATTATTGTTGTTCTGGCCGAAGGTGCCGACCGTGAAGAGGTTACACACATGGTGGGGCGGATAATAAGAAAATTGAAGTAAGAAAGATACATTATAATATATAATAAGGAGAATACAGGAATGCAACACGAAGATTCCATTGGTGGAAACATTAAGGTAATGGTGGCAGAAGAGCACCATGAGGCATATGTGGACACCATTCTGAAAACGATTGAAGATGCCGCCAAGGTGCGTGGTACAGGTATCGCCAAGCGTACCCATGAATATCTGGCATCCAAGATAAAGGAAGCCAAGGCTGTCATTGCATTGGACGGCGACCGTTTTGCCGGTTTCAGCTATATTGAGACATGGGGCAACAAGAAGTATGTCACCACCTCGGGCTTGATTGTCCATCCCGACTTCAGAGGCTTGGGCCTGGCCAAACGTATCAAGGACATGACCTTTACGCTGGCACGCAAGCGTTGGCCTCATGCCAAGATTTTCTCGCTGACCAGCGGTGCGGCCGTAATGGCGATGAATACACAGTTGGGATACAAGCCTGTAACCTTTGCCGACCTTACCGATGATGAGGCTTTCTGGCAGGGGTGTGAGGGCTGTTGCAATGTGGACGTATTGCACCGTACCGGTCGTAAGTATTGTATCTGCACCGGCATGCTGTATGATCCCGAAGAGTATCTTCCGGCAAAGATTTCGGCAGAAGTGCTGGAGCGCATCCGCCGTATTGACGCGCAGGCGGAGGAAGAATCAGAAGATTGAACAATAAATAAAAAAGAAAAATAAGATATGGAAAAGAAGAAAAAAGTGGTAGTGGCCTTCAGTGGCGGACTGGATACCAGCTACAATGTGATGTACCTGACCCGCGAGATGGGTTATGAGGTATATGCCGCCTGTGCCAACACCGGTGGTTTCAGCGAAGAACAGTTGAAGCAGAACGAAGAGAATGCCTATAAGTTGGGTGCGGTTAAGTATGTAACCTTGGACGTGACCAAGGAATACTATGACAAGAGCCTGCGCTATATGGTCTATGGCAATGTGCTTCGCAACAACTGCTATCCCATCAGCGTAAGTTCCGAGCGTATTTTCCAGGCCATGGCCATAGCCCGCTATGCCAAGGAAATCGGTGCTGACGCCATTGCGCACGGCAGTACCGGTGCCGGCAATGACCAGATCCGTTTCGACATGACCTTCCTGGTATTGGCTCCCGGTGTGGAAATCATTACCCTGACCCGCGACCGCAACCTCAGTCGTCAGGAAGAGGTGGACTATCTGAACGCCAATGGCTACTTTGCCGACTTCACCAAGCTGAAGTACAGCTACAATGTGGGCATCTGGGGAACCAGCATCTGTGGCGGTGAGATTTTGGACAGCATACAAGGACTTCCCGAAAGCGCATACCTCAAGCATCCTACCAAGCAAGAGCCCGAAATCCTGAGCATCGGATTCAAGAAGGGCGAGATCTGCAGCGTGAACGGAGTGGAATATGAGGACAAGATTGCCGCCATTCAGAAGGTGGAAGAGATTGGTGCGGCATACGCCATCGGTCGCGACTGCCACGTAGGCGACACCATCATCGGCATCAAGGGCCGTGTAGGCTTCGAGGCTGCAGCCCCCATGCTGATTATCGCTGCCCACCGTTTCCTGGAGAAGTATACGCTGAGCAAGTGGCAACAGTATTGGAAGGACCAGATTTCCAACTGGTATGGCATGTTCCTGCATGAAAGCCAGTATCTGGAACCCGTAATGCCCGACATGGAAGCCATGCTGGAAAGCAGCCAGCGCAATGTGAATGGTGTGGTGACACTGGAATTGCGCCCCTATACATTCCAGACCGTAGGTTGCGATTCTCCCGATGACTTGGTAAAGAACAAGCTTGGCGAATATGGCGAAACCGCCAAGGCATGGAGCAGCGAGGATGCCAAGGGATTCATCAAGGTAACCTCTACCGCCCTGCGTGCATACTATCTGGCACATCCCGAAGAAGAAAGATAAAGATGTAAAACCAAATTAAACAAGACCAATCATGTCAGAACCGAAGAAAATGGAGCGCCCTCGTACCGGACGTATCTTGGCCGGAGTTTGTGCCGCCATTGCCAACTATATTGATAAGGACGTAACATTCGTGCGTATCATTTACGTGTTGCTGTCCGTATTTACGGTAATCTGTGGTCCGCTGGTATATTTCATCCTCATGTTGCTGATTCCCGAGAAGAAGACGCAATTCAAAATAAACAGAAATAAATAAGTGAAATCGTTTTGCTTTGGAACATCCCTTAGTAGTCTTCCGACTCAAGTTGATAAGGGAAGGTAAAAGGCAATAAAGTAATAATAAATAGAAGACGATTATGGAAAAGAAGTTTTATTTGTCTCAGACAGACAAGAAGATAGCAGGCGTATGCGGCGGTTTGGCCGAGTATTTCGGAGTGGATTCTCTGTTGGTCCGCATCGCATTTTTCTGTGCAATGTGGTTCATGGGCATTGGTCTCGGATTTTATCTGATTCTGTGGCTTTTGGCTCCCAAGAAGGCCTGATTCTCTTAAAGAAATCTGAAGACGAATGGAAAAAATAAGAGTAGGAATATTAGGTGCGGCAGGATATACGGGTGGCGAGCTCATCCGTGTGCTGCTGAACCATCCCCAGGCAGAGATTGTTTTTGCCAATAGCGAATCAAACGCTGGAAACAAGGTTTATGCCGTGCATGAAGGCCTCATTGGTGAAACAGAAATGGAGTTTTCTGCCGAGATGCCTTTTGACCAGGTGGATGTGGTGTTCTTCTGTTTCGGACACGGCAAAAGCGAGGCGTTCCTTAAGGAACATAGCATACCCGGGCATGTGAAGATTGTAGATCTGGCACAGGACTTCCGCATTGCAGCTCCCTGCCATGATTATGTATACGGACTGCCTGAGACCCATCGTGTGCAAATTTGCGGATGCAACCATTTGGCCAATCCCGGATGCTTTGCCACTTGCATCCAGCTGGCCATGCTGCCAGCTTTGGCTCACGGTCTTATCAGTGGCGACATTCATGTGAATGGCATTACCGGCAGTACCGGAGCCGGACAGAAACCCGGTGCCACCACACATTACTCCTGGCGAAACGACAACATCTCGGTGTACAAGACCTTTACCCACCAGCATCTGCTTGAGATCAATCAGACGGTGCAGGAACTCTGTCCCGGATATGACGGCCGTGTGCTCTTCATCCCCCAGCGCGGATGCTTTGCCCGTGGCATTTATGTAACGGCTTACGCCAAGTGCGATGCCGCACTGGAAGATGTGCAGAAGGTCTATGCCGACTACTATGCCGATGCGGCCTTTACACATTTCACCACCAAAAGCCCCGATATGAAGCAGGTGGTAAACACCAACAAGGCGGTGGTCTATGTGGAGAAGTACCAGGACCAGTTGCTCATGATCTGCTGCATTGACAATCTGCTGAAAGGAGCGGTAGGCCAGGCGGTGCAGAACATGAACCTGATGTTCGGACTGGACGAGAAGGCCGGACTTGGACTGAAAGCGTCTGCTTTTTAACGGATATACGAACCATTAAAAGAAACGATAACGCAATGAAACTATACGATGTGTATCCCCTCTTCAATGTGAACATTGTCAAGGGACAGGGATGCAAGGTGTGGGATGAGCAGGGACAGGAATATCTGGACCTCTATGGCGGACATGCTGTCATCAGCATCGGCCACAGCCATCCCCATTATGTCAAAACGCTGTCTCAGCAGCTCAATACGTTGGGCTTTTACAGCAACTCGGTAATCAACACTCTGCAGCAGCAGCTTGCAGAACGCATGGGAAAACTTTGCGGATATGATGATTACCAGCTTTTCCTCATAAACAGCGGTGCGGAAGCCAACGAGAATGCCTTGAAACTGGCATCTTTTACTAATGGCCGTACCCGTGTGCTTGCGGCAGAAAAGGCCTTCCATGGCCGCACCAGTTTGGCCGTAGAAGCCACCCACAATCCCAAGATTATCGCTCCCATCAATGCCAATGGCCATGTGACCTATCTGCCTTTGAACGATTTGGCGGCATGGGAAACCGAACTGGCGAAGGGCGATGTGTGTGCCGTCATTCTGGAATGTATCCAGGGAGTGGGTGGCATCCGCATGGTGGACAAGACCTTTGCCCAGGGACTTTCTGCCTTGTGCAAGCAATATGGTGCGGTACTCATCTGCGATGAAATCCAGTGTGGATATGGTCGTAGCGGCAAGTTCTTTGCCCACCAGTGGCTGGACATCCGTCCCGATATGATAACCTGTGCCAAGGGCATTGCCAACGGATTCCCCATGGGTGCAGTGCTAATCAGTCCCGATTTCGCTCCCGTTTACGGTCAGTTGGGCACCACATTCGGTGGCAATCATCTGGCTTGTGCGGCAGCTTTGGCCGTGCTTGACGTAATGGAGCAGGAGGAACTGGTGGAGAATGCCCGTCAGGTGGGCGAATATCTGATGGAACGTCTGAAGGAACTTCAGCAGGAACAGCCCCACATTGTGGATGTGCGTGGCCGTGGCCTGATGATAGGAGTGGAGTTGGACCTCCCCTATAAGGAGGTGCGCAACCGCCTGTTGTTCCAGGAACATTGCTTTACCGGCTGCAGCGGTACCAATGTCATCCGTCTGCTGCCCCCCTTGTCGGTTAGCAAGGAGCAGGCAGATGCCTTTGTAGAGAAGCTGAAGCGTTGTTTTTAACCGCAGACAGAGACAGACTATTGTGACAGCATTCAATAGAATAGCCGTAAAGGTGGGCAGCAATGTGCTTACCCGAAAGGACGGGACGCTGGACTTCACCCGTATGTCGGCGCTGGTGGACCAATTGGCCGAACTTCGCCGGATGGGCATGGAGGTCATCCTCATCTCTTCCGGTGCGGTGGCTTGCGGTCGCAGCGAGATGCATCTTACGGCCAATGAGACAGAGCAGATGGACAGCGTGGAACAGCGCCAGCTTTTCTCCGCTGTAGGCCAGGCCAAACTGATGGGGCGTTACGTGGAGCTGTTCCGCGACCATGGCATCCATGTGGGCCAGGTGCTTACGGAAAAGGAAAACTTCTCCACTCCGCGCCAGAACGAAAACCAGCGCCAGTGCATGACCGCCATGCTGGCACACGGTGTAATGCCCATTGTGAATGAGAACGACACCGTTTGTGTGACGGAACTGATGTTTACCGACAATGACGAGCTTAGCGGCCTCATTGCCCGTCTGATGCAGTGCCAGGCGCTGATTATCCTTTCCAATATTGACGGACTGTATGACGGAGATCCCTCCGATAAGGATTCCCACGTCATCCTTGAAGTCGGTTATGGCCAGGACATTGCGCATTATATCCGTTCGGAACGCTCCAGCGCCGGAAGGGGAGGGATGCAGAGCAAATGTACCACGGCAACCGATGTGGCTGCTGCCGGCATCCATGTCTTCATCGCCAACGGAAAGCGTGAGTCCATCCTGACCGATCTCCTGTCTTCCAATGCAAACGTACCCTATACCCATTTCATGCCCCATGACATTTGACGGAATATTTTCTTCGGCCCATTCCACCGGCCGTGCGTTGGCGGTTTTGTCGGCAGACAAGATAGATGCAGTACTCACAGACCTGGCCGATGCCACAGAGCAGGCTGTAGATCGCCTGCTCCAGGCAAATGCCGAGGACCTTAGGCGGATGGATGAGTCGGATCCCCGATATGACCGCTTGCGGCTTACGGAAGACCGTTTGCGCGACATAGCGTCCGACTTGCGCAAGGTGGCCTCCTTGCCCTCTCCATTGGGCAAGACCCTCAAGCACAAAGTCCTGCCTAATGGTTTGGAACTGACACGCATCAGTGTGCCGTTTGGCGTCATAGGAGTCATCTTCGAAGCCCGTCCCAATGTGTGTTTCGATTGTTTCGCACTTTGCCTGAAGGCAGGAAGCGCCTGTGTGCTCAAGGGCGGAAGCGATGCCGAATATAGTTGCAAGGCCATTGTGGAACTGATTCACGAAGTGCTTTCCCGTCATGGATTGCCTGCCGAAACGGTATCTCTCCTCACCAGCCATGAGGCCACTGACGCCTTGCTGAAGGCTGTCGGCTATGTGGATCTGATTATTCCCCGCGGCAGCCAGCGTCTTATCAATTATGTGCGCGACAATGCCCGTGTGCCGGTTATAGAGACTGGTGCCGGAGTGGTTCACACCTATGTGGACCGCGATGCCGACTTGCAAAAGGCCATACCCATAGTGGTGAATGCTAAGACACGCCGTGTAAGCGTATGCAATGCGTTGGATTGTCTGTTGGTGCATAAGGAACGCATGGCAGACCTTCCCGCCATCTGTATGCCTTTGTGGGAAAGGGGAGTGGTGATTGAAGCCGATGAGGCTGCCTACGAGGTGCTTTCAGTACATAACAGCATACAACTTTACCGTGCCACTGAGAACAGTTTCGGCGCGGAATATCTTTCCCTTCGCATGGCGGTGAAGACGGTCGCGGATGCGCATGAGGCGGTGGAGCATATCAGTCGGTACGGATCTGGACACAGCGAGAGCATTGTGACCGAGAATGAAGAAACGGCGCGTTTGTTCCTGACTGCGGTGGATGCATCTTGTGTGTATCATAACGCACCCACCAGTTTTACCGATGGTGCACAGTTCGGACTGGGTGCGGAGATAGGAATCAGTACGCAGAAACTCCATGCCCGCGGCCCCATGGCCCTTGAGGAAATCACCACATACAAGTGGATTATCCGCGGTAATGGGCAGACAAGGCCATAACAACAGACTTACAGTATTAAAAATACAACTCAAACGATATGAAATCATTTTTGAACGTACAAGACCTCGGCAATCTGCACCAGGCTTTGCAAGAGGCCGTAGAGGTAAAGCAAGACCGTTTCCAGTGGCAGCATCTTGGCAAGAACAAGACCCTGCTGATGGTGTTTTTCAATAACAGTCTGCGCACCCGTCTCTCTACACAGAAGGCGGCAATGAACCTGGGCATGAATGTCATTGTGCTTGATGTGAATGCCGGAGCGTGGAAACTGGAGACCGAGCGTGGGGTCATCATGGATGGCGACCGCAGCGAACACCTTTTGGAAGCCATCCCTGTGATGGGTTCCTATTGTGACCTCATCGGAATCCGTTCCTTTGCCGGACTGACAGACCGAGAGTATGACTATGCCGAAACCGTATATCACCAGTTCCTCAAGTATAGCGGCCGTCCCGTCTTCGCCATGGAGACAGCCACCGTGCATCCTCTCCAGGCATTTGCCGACCTCATCACCATTGAGGAACACAAGCGCAAGCCTCGTCCCAAGGTGGTGCTGACCTGGGCGCCCCATCCCCGTGCCCTTCCGCAAGCCGTACCTAACAGCTTTGCCCAGTGGATGAACGCTGCCGATGTAGACTTTGTCATCACCCATCCGAAGGGTTACGAACTGGATCCAGCCTTTGCAGGAAACGCAACGGTAGAGTATGACCAGATGAAAGCCTTTGAGGGAGCCGACTTCATCTATGCCAAGAACTGGAGTTGTCCCGGTGTTACCTGTCCCGACCAATACGGTAAGATTCTGGACGACTATCATCAGATGATGCACTGGACTGTGGATGCCGCCCACATGGCCGTGACAGACAATGCCCACTTTATGCACTGTCTGCCCGTGCGTCGTGGCATGATTGTGTCCGATGATGTAATCGAGGCTCCCACAAGCCTGGTTATCCCCGAGGCCGCAAACCGCGAGATTTCCGCCACGGTGGTCATCAAGCGTATGTTGGAATCGTTATAAGACAAAATGTATGAAACATTCGTATGTTGTTGTCCTGCTGTTGTTGTTTACATCGATAACAACGGATGTCATAGCGCAGCGTAAGGACGGTCCAAAACGGCAACCCGAAAGGCATCGTGTAGAACATGCCGAGGGGAAAGGACGGGGGCGTATGCCTTTGAAGCCGATGCGGAAAAATGACTTCAAAACACTATGCGAGATTGTGAAAAAAGCGTCATTCCCGGACCGCCAAAAAGATGTCGTGACGGTGGCGTGTATGGGAAGTTATTTCAGCAGTAAGCAATGTGAAACCCTTCTTTCCCTGTTCTCTTTTCAAGACAGCAAATTGGCAGTTCTGGAGATTCTCTCTCCACGTTTGCTTGAACAAGAGGAATTGGCCGGCATCTTGAAGCAGTTCTCATTTTCTTCAAGTAAGGACGAAGCCATTGAAATACTGACCCGTTCCAACCGAAAGGAAAAATAAAAAAGCGAGGGGTGTTCCGACATTATCAACGGAACATCTCTCTTTGTTATATCCATGCCGTTGCGTTGGCCTATGCAATGCATTGACTTTGCCAACACAACGCATTGACTTCCTCATTCCAATGCATTGTGTTTGCTTGGCTTGTGCTATTCAATAATCCAACGTTCCAGATTGCGGGTTTCGCTTGTCACGTTTGCGCCAATCTTCACAATCTCTCTTTCTCCGAGGGCAAAAGGAAGGGCGTAGTCTTTGGCATTGATCTGTGCCAGCGCCTCTTCGGCAGAACCGTCCAGTTTCAGTTCAATGATGTATACATACTTGTCCGTACCAATCAACAGGTCAATGCGCCCCCTGGAAGTGCGGTATTCCGCCTGTATGTACAGTCCCATCAGTTTGGTGATGATGTATATCACGTTCTGGTAGTGGTTCTCCAGTTCGCGTACCAGTTCGTAGGGTATGTCTGCCATCAGACTCTGCATCAGTTGCATGAAGCGTTCGGCATCCCCTTTGCGCAAGCTCATCACGAATTTGCTGATGACGGTGGAATGAACACTGGCTTTTGAATAAGTGTAATATGGCATCAGGAACTTTATGAATCCTTCCTTCACTTCCTCATTTGGGTAATCGAGCACATATACGTTGAATTCGGGATTATATTCCTTTATGGTCAGATAACCGCTTTGGTATAGTATGGCAATGGGGTTGTCCACCTTGATTTGTATGCTGTCAAGCTCTGAAGCGTCCGCCTCGTAGCCGGAAAGTTCCTTCGGGTTGAGGTCCACTTCCTTCATCAGTTCCACCAGATAGGTGGGAGTGCCTGTGCTGAACCAATAGCTGCCATAGTTCGCATTTTTTAATGTAAGCAGCACACTAAAGGGATTGTACATGCCTGGTGTGTTAGCGCAGAAATGATAGCCGTCATAGCGTTTTTGTAGTTCCAGAAAGGCTTCTTCCTTTGTCTGCTCGTTGGCCTGTGCAAGTTTTTCCACTTCGGCATCAAAGGTGGCGTGCAGTTCCTTTTCCGAGATTCCGCAGATGTCATGATACTGGGGCATCATGGAAATGTCCTCCAAGTTGTTGAGGTCGCTGAACACACTTACCTTGCTGAACTTTGTCACGCCCGTTAGCATGGCGAACCGTAGGTCACCGTCGGCGCTCTTCAGTACGCCATAGAACGCTTTCAGCGCGTTGCGGAAATCTGTCTGCAAAGCCTCGTTCCCAATGGCTTGCAGCATGGGCTTGTCATACTCGTCCACCAGCACCACCACGTTTCTTCCTGTCTTCTGTTTGGCAGCACGGATAACACCCCTGAACCTCTGCGAAAGGCTTGGGTTGCTTTCTTCCGTTGTGCCATATTCCCTTTCCCATTCGCGCAGATAAGTATCAAGAATATTTCTTAGGTCGTCAATCTTGTTGTATTGTTCTGCATTCAAATCCAGATGCAATACAGGATGGGTATTCCATTCCGTTTCAAGGCGCTCTATGGCAAGTCCTTCAAAGAGATGTTTCTTGCCCTCGAAATAGGCCTGTAACGTGGAAAGTAGCAGACTCTTGCCGAAGCGTCGGGGACGGCTCAGGAAATAACAAGTACCGTCTTGAACAAGATCATACACCTGCCTTGTCTTGTCCACGTATACCCATCCGTCTTCGCGTAACTTCTCAAACTGCTGTATGCCTATAGGATATTTCATGCCCATATCTGATTGATTTCACTGCAAAGATAACGAATTTACTTTAAATGTGGCATAATTCTTACGCAATTTGTGAATTGAGTGGCTTTCTGACTTATAAATGTGCTGTTTGGAATGAAAAATTGCCCGATTTCCTCAAATGGATATCGGGCAATTTTAGCCTACTTTGTAGGCTTGTGTGGGGGGTGGGAAAAAAGTGGGACGGGAATTTTGTCAGTTGAAGGAAATGCTGTAACTTTGCGGCCGTTATCAGGGGTGTCCTGTCTGTTGGCAGGGCTGAGAATATACCCTATGATCTGAACCGGATAATGCCGGCGTAGAGAGTATGAACGTTTTAATTTCAATTTAAAAATGAAGAAAGTCTTTTTGGCTGCACTCGTGTGGAGTGTAGCTCAGAATGGTTTTGCCCGTGCAGAGGCAGAACCCGATTCCATTGCGTTGAACGAACTGGGTGAGGTTGTTGTAAAGGCCGTGAAAGCGCAGAAGTATGCGCCTTTTGCCGTGAGCCGTATCGGGAAGGAAGAGGTGCAGCAGTTTGCACGTTCTGGACAGGAACTTCCCTTCCTGCTGTCCCGCACTCCAGGTGTGACGGCATGGAGCGAGAACGGGTTGGGAATTGGTACAACCTATATGCGAGTGCGTGGGGCAGGGGATAGCCGCATCAACGTTACGCTGGACGGCGTTTCGTTGAATTCGCCTGAGGACCAGTGTGTTTTCTGGGCCAACATGAATTCGTATGCCAACTTTTTGGGCAATGTACAGGTGCAGCGCGGAGTGGGCACCTCCACTAATGGCGACGGAGCCTTTGGCGGCAGCGTGGTGCTCAGTACGGCATCCCCGGCCATGGAGCCTTCGGGTCAGGTGAGCGCCTCCTACGGTTCGTACGGAACCTATAATGCGGGCGGCAAGTTTTCCACCGGGCTGATGGGCGGACACTGGTTGCTGGACGGGGCCTATCATCACACCGGTACGGACGGTTATGTGCATGGAACCGGCGGACAGAGCGGTAGTTATTACGGCGGACTGACGTATGTGAACAACGACGGTACGCTGAAGCTGAGCTACAAGAATATCGGCAACTATGAGAAGACGGGGCAGGCATGGAACGGTGTGACGGCTGGCAATGACGACTACAGCATGAACGCCTATGACGGTGTGCGCACCTATGCCGACATGTACCGCCTGGGACTGGGCAAATACAACAGTCTGTACGAGCGTTTCGAACCCGACTGGAACGGCGGCTGGACCACCGAGCGTTACCGCATGGCCGACGGCACGCTGTGGGACAAGACCACCGACAATTTCCGCCAGAACCACAATCTGCTGAATCTGGCATGGCGAATCAACGACTTCTGGAGCACATCGGCCACGTTGCATTACACCCACGGCCACGGCTATTACGATGAGTTCCGCTATCAGAACAAACTGAAGAAGTTCGGCCTTTCCAACTTTGTCCTTTCAGACGGCAGCGTGCTGAAGAAGACGGATTTTGTCCGTCAGAAAGGCCTCACGCAAGACACCTACGGCATGGTGTGGAACGTGAATTACCAGAACCGTAAGTGGGACGTCCTGGCCGGAGCGTCGTTGCAGAACTTCGAGGGGAACCACTGGGGATACCTTACCTATGTGGCCAACGAGGAACTGCGCCAAGAGGTGTTGGCCGACGGAAAGTATAAGTATTATGACAGCGATGCCACCAAGGCCGACAACCAGCTCTTCCTGAAGGGAACGTACCATCTGACCTCTGCATGGGATGTCTTTGCGGATGTGCAGTACCGGCACGTGGGCTTCATGACCAACGGCATCAACGACAAGTTCTATGAGGAAGGGAATGCCTATTACAACCAGTCGCTGAACATCAAGAAACAGTATGACTTCCTGAATCCCAAACTGGGTGTCAGCTACCACAATGAGCACCACAACGCCTATCTGAGCTATGCGCTGAGCCATCGCGAGCCCGAACGCAACAACTTTACCGACAACGGAGCCTATCCCGCGCCCAAGGCCGAGAGCTTGCACGATGTGGAAATGGGTTACGGCTATGCCTCTCCGCGCTGGAACGTGGGCGTGGGCCTGTATGCCATGCTTTACCGCAACCAGTTTGTGCAGACCGGTGCCCTGAGCGACATCGGTGAGGCGCTTACCACCAATATCAAGGACAGCCGCCGCCTGGGTGTGGAATTGACCGCCGGCGTAAAGGTGACGGACTGGATGAGTCTGGAAGCCAATGCCGCGCTGAGCCGCAACCGCATAAAGGACTTTACCGAGATTGTGGAAACCTATGACAACGACTGGAATGACATGGCGCCCACCGAGGTTCACTATGACAACAGCACGCTGGCCTTCTCGCCCTCAGCCGTGGTGAACGGCTTTGCCGACTTCCGTTACAAGGGGCTGAAGGCCACATGGCACACCAACCTGGTGAGCCGCCAGTATTTGGACAACACCGCCTGCAAGGAGCGCTCGCTTCCCAAATACAGCCAGACCAACATCTATCTGAGCTATGACATGAAGTGTTGGAAAAAGGGACTGAAGGGAACGGTTCTTGGACTTAACTTCAACAATATCTTCAACCGCCATTATGCCGCCGGCGGATGGGTGTACTCCGCCATTGTGGGCAGTGACTATCCCCAGCAGAACCGTTATTATCAGATGGGATACATCCCCATGGCCGGCTTCATCGTGATGGGGCACATCACATTGAAATTTTAAGAATCTGTTTTGATTTTATTTCGAGTTCCTAAACTATAAAAGATTCTAAGCATGGAACAGATTGCGGAAATAGCAGGGACATTGATAGGCATTGCCTATCTCTACTGGGAATACAAGGCCGATGACAAGGTGTGGCTGGCTGGTATGCTGATGCCGGCCATCTCCTTGGTGGTCTATTGGCAGAGCGGGCTGTATGCCGACTTCGGCATCAACGTCTATTACCTGCTGGTGGCGGTGTACGGACTGTACCTTTGGCGCAGGAATCCGCAGGGCGGCCCTGCCGAGGCTTTGCCCATCACACACACACCGCTGGCGCGATGCCCGCTCCTGCTCCTGGCGTTCCTTGTGTCGTTTCTGCTGATAGGGTGGATGCTGTGCCGCACGGACAGCACCGTGCCCTGGTGGGATGCCTTCACCACCGCCCTTTCCATTGTGGGCATGTGGATGCTGGCCCGCAAGTGGCTGGAGCAATGGTGGGTGTGGATGCTGGTGGATGTGGTCAGCTGCGGCCTGTATATATATAAAGGTATATACTTCTATGCCGCCCTCTATGGCATCTATGCTGTGGTGGCTTGGTTCGGCTATCGGAAGTGGAAGGGGTTGAGCGGTGAGCGGTGAACGATGAATGTTGAGCGGTGAGCGATGAACGTTGAGCGATTTGCTCAAACTCTCCAAGCCCCTTCGTCGCCCGGCTGGCGCAGATGCTTTTGCCGTTGGCCCGGACCGCATTTGTATACCCGTTGGAACATCTTGTACATGGCCGGGTTTGAACTGAAGCCACAGCGCAGGGCAATGTCCTTCTTCTCAAGGGTGGAATAGCGCAGCAGGTCGTCGGCCACACGCAGACGGATGGCCTCGTGCAGTTCCTCAAAATTCAGTCCGGTGAGCAGGAAACACAGCCCCGAGAATGCCTTCGTCGACACCCCAAGCTGTTCTTGCAGAGAACGCAGGGTGTAGCGCTTGCTCGTGCATACGCATTGCAGAAACCTGTCCAGCATGTGTACTCCTGTGGGCGTCATGTTGCGCTCCACGGGCTTGTAGTAGGCCTTTCCTGTTTGCGGGTCAAAGTAACGCTTGCCGGTAAAGGGAGTGATGTAAAGGTCCTCCAGCTTGAATTGGGGTGTAAATGCAACTTTCATGGGCTTCGGTATTATAATGACTGCGCTAAAGTACAACAAATTTTTGGATCTTCCAAACCCGAAGCCGCCAAAAATGCGGTTTGTGTTGTCCGCATACTTCTTTGCGGATATTTCCGACACCTTCCGAATGTCGCCTAAATGTTTAGCGGATAAAACCAATTTCATTGACTTATCGTCCGATCGGTCAGCGGACAAATCCACCATCGTTGTGATATCGTCCGACCGGTCGGCGGACAATTCTACGGTCTTCGGGATGTTCAAAAAGATGTTTGCGGACAATCTGACGCTTTCGGAATGTCCTTGAACCGGATTCTGCTTCTGCAAACTTTCAGAAGCAAGTTTTTGTTCGGGGTCTTTGCTGGAAAATGTTTTTTGCGGGGAGAGCCAGCGCTGCACTTATGCGGAACGGTAACGAATCTTGTAACGGTTATTACACCGTCATCCTGAACTTGTTTCAGGATCTCACCGCGAGCCTTCACTTATCCATCTCCGCGGACAGATGCTGAAACAAGTTATTCGCCTTCGCTCGTCGAAAACATCTTTTATTTTTTTTGAATGAGGTATGGTCAGCATGACGCCTGGAGGGTGTTCTACAAAACAAAAGACGATGGCCCAAAGTGACGGACGTCTGGAAGACGTGAAAATGAATAGCCGGGGGCTTTTAAGCCCTCGGTCCCTCACGTCCGCACAATAAAGCGTCTGCAAAGACGCGAATCGGCAACAGATTAAGCGATATTCGTTCAACGTTAAAGATTGTTGCCGTTCCGCGTCTTCACAGACGCCATTTTATTCTTCTTTATTATTTCCACGGGTTCAAGAACCCGCGGCTATTCGCCCTTTCGGGCTTCCCGTCTTCCAGACGGCTCATCGTTCATCATTCAACGCTCACCGCTCATCGCTCACCGTTCATCGTTCATCGTTCATCGTTCATCGTTCATCATTCAACGTTCAACGTTAAAGATTGTTGCCGTTCCGCGTCTTTGCAGACGCCTATTTATTCTATAATCAATTTTTCCACGGGTTCAAGAACCCGCGGCTATTCGCCCTTGCGGGCTTCCCGTCTTCCAGACGGCTTCCGTTCATCGCTCATCGTTCTTCATAAGCCAGAAAAACGAGGAACGGGCCGTCGGCCTCTATGGTGCATTGCGGCTGCAGGGTGCGGTTCAGTGTGCCTTGCCACAGCTGGTCAAAGTCGTAAAGCGGATATTCAAGCCCTTCCGACTTCAGGTTTTTGGCACCGAAGTTCCAGACGGAAACGGCCGTGCCGACGGGTGCTTCCAACGTAATCTGCTGCATGTCGTCCACTTCCTTGGGCAGGAGGAAAATGCCGTGGTCGGTGTACATTCTGACGTCCAGCCCCATCCGTCGGTAGGTGAGCAGCAGGGCGATGTTGCCGATGGTGTGGTCCTCGCGTTTGCCGGTGGCACCCAGATAGGCAATGCGTGTGATGCCTTCGGAGCGGAGCAGGCGAGTGGCCTTGGTCTGGTCGTTGGTCTCCTGCTCGGCCTCTTGCAGGAAAATGTCCTTGCACTGCTCCCGCAAATGGGCGGGCAGCGAGTCACCGTCGCCCACGATGCGCCAGGGCATCCTGCCCTCTCGGCGGATGTATTCCTCGGCGGCGCCGTCGCAGCAGACAACATAAGGACATTCGTCCAGAATGCCCTTTGCTATGCCGTGTTGCGGAAAATTTCCAGCTCCCAGCACGACGGCCTGGGGAGTCCAATTGTTGGCAGAATGTTGCTTCATCCGGTTTTATCTTGCTTTGTAGATGCTGATTTCTCCGCTGCCGTAACAGATGCGTGCGTCGGCGTCGTAGATACAGCCGAACTGGCCGGGCGCAATGCCCTGCACGGGCTGTGGCGAGTGGACGTGATAGCCCTCGGCATCCAGTGTGAGCGTTCCCTGCATGAAGTGGTCAACGTGGCGCACCTTGAACTGGATGGGTACCTCCACGGGGTTCTCCCACGGGTTGCGGGTGATGAAGTGCAGGTCGGCCAGACGGAAGTCATGTCCGTACTGCAACTGAGTGTCCCATCCGTGTGCCACGAAGATGATGTTCTTCTTTACGTTTTTCTTTACTACGAACCAGGGTCCGCCGCTCAGGCCAAGTCCCTTGCGCTGGCCGATGGTGTGGAACCAGTAGCCCTGGTGTGTTCCGATGGTCTTCCCGGTCTCGATGTCGATGATTTTTCCTTCGCGCTGTCCCATGAACTTGCGCAGGAAGTCGTTGTAGTTGATCTTGCCCAGGAAGCAGATGCCCTGGCTGTCTTTGCGCTTTGCGCTGGGCAGTTTGGCGTCGACGGCAATCTGTCTCACCTCCTCCTTCATCAGTCCGCCCAGGGGGAAGATGGTGTGTTGGAGCTGGTCGTAGGACAGCTGTGCCAGGAAATCGGTCTGGTCCTTTACGGGGTCCTTTGCCGTGCCCAGCCACATCAGGCCGTCCTCTTCGATGTTTGTGGCATAGTGTCCGGTGGCCACCTTGTCATAGTGATGCCCGATTCTTTGCTCAAAGGCGCCGAACTTTATCAGGCGGTTGCACATGACATCGGGGTTGGGCGTGAGTCCTTTCTCCACGCGTTCAATGGCATAGCCCACCACCTGGTCCCAGTATTCCTTCTGCAGGTCGGTAACCTCCAGTGTCAGGCCGTACTTGCGTGCGGTGGCCTGTGACAGTTCGATGTCTTCCTCGGCAGTGCAGCTGCTGTCTTCGCCCTCCATGCCAATCTTGATGTAGTGGAGGTCGGGTTTGTATCCTTGTTCGCAAAGGCGGTGTACCACTACGGCACTGTCCACTCCGCCCGATATGAGTACGGCTATGTTCATTTCTTGAAAGTCCAGGTTTTAAGGCCGTTGAATGTGGCAACGGTCATGATGAGTGAATCGCCAGGCTGGGCGGCCTTTATGCTGTCCACCGGTATGCTGGCGTAGAGGTCTTGTGTGTAAGAGAGCGGGTCGCTGTTCTGCTTGTGGTGCAGGCCAATCCAGGTTTTCCCCTGTGCAACGCTGTCCACGGTGAATCCCCAGTAGTGTGTGCCGCCTTGTGTCTTGGGCTGCAGATGCAGGTTGATGTACTTGCCTGCCCTCCAGGCGCTGAGGATGCCGGTGGGGTCTTTGCGGCCGATGGCGGTGGAGTCGCGCAGGATGTGTACGCCCTTCATCTGGTAGAGTGTGGCTGTTCCGGGGCCTTGCGGCACGAATCCGCTCAGGGTGCGGTAGACGCTGTTGGGTTTGTAGCCCTTTTGCGGGTTTGTCAGCGCATACACGTCTCCCTTGTCGGTCTCAATCTGGAACATCACCCCATGCTCGTTCACATAGGCGTCCGCCATTTCCGTGATGATGGACGGATAGGTCTCCTGTTCTTCCTTGCAGGCTTGGCACAGGAAGAGGAGGGCGAGGCACATCAGGTTTTTTTTCATCCTACGGCTTTTTCCTTGTTGATGACGGGGTTGGCATACATGGCAAGCAGCTTCTCGCGCAGGAAGGGCACATCCTTGTTGGGGAGCTTTATCATGTCGATGCGTTCCTGGATGTACTTTTCAAAGCGTTCCTTCTCCGCCGGTGAGTAATGGGACTGGTGTGCGGTGTTTCCTTGCAGAAGGTCCAACGCCACATAGTTGCCGGGGAAGAGCATGTAGCCCTTGTGGATTTCGCGGTCCATGCGCTGTGCCACTGCGGTGAAGAACTCCGCTTTGGGCAGATGTGCCAGGCTGTCAATCCATTCATTGATGCAGGGTGCGGTCTGGTAATGGATGTGCCCCTTCTTGCCCCAGATGCCGGTCTTCATGTTGTCCAGGTCGTCCTGCTTGCTCTTCTTGAAGGAGGGGTTGTCCCTCTTCTGCTGGAATTCCATTGCCTTCAGATAGTCGCAGGGATCATATTCGTAGCTGATGGTGAGCGGCGTGATGTGCAGATGTTTCAGGCGCTCGGCCGGTGTGCCCTCGCCGCCCATTGCCAGCATCTTCAGCACGCTTTCCTGTGTGCGGTCGTTGCTGTCCTTGGCACGGCCTTCGCGTTGGGCAATCCAGATGTTCTCTTTCTTCTCGTTGATGGCGTGGTGCATGTAGCGGCTCATCAGCTGGCTGCTTTCCATCAGTTCTCTCGGACTGAGTCCGCGGCGCACGGTGAATGCCTTGTTCAGCTTCACCAGCTTCTTTATCCACGGATAAATGAGCAGATTGTCGCCGATGGCAATCTCGCAGGTAGTGGGGAATTTGGCATTGGCGAGAAGGAGGTCCAGGATGGCGCTGTCCAGCACAATGTCGCGGTGGTTGCTGACAAAGGTGAAGCGCTCATCGCCCGGCGCAATGCCGGTGTGGTCAAAGGTTACCTTGTCGGCGCATTTGTGCGTCACATACTTTACCACGGGCTTCATGAAGCGCATTTGGAAGTCGAGTGTGCTGTTCACACCGATGAAGGCTGTGCGGATGATGAAGTTGCGCACTCCCTGCGGAAGCCAGGGCACCAGCCCTTTCAGTATGCGGCTGAACTGGCGGTCGTGGAGCAGCTCTTCCACCACTTGCTTTATCTCGTCATCGTTATAGGGACGTATCTCGTCAAATTCCGTATTCATGTGAGTCTAATTTTATAAACAGTCAGATGGGGTGGGGCGCAAGTCCCCGTTTATTTTACTGAGGCCAGGGTGTCTTCGATGATTTCGGTCATCACATCCTTTATGTCCAGCCCTGCCGCCCTTACCTGTTGGGGGATGAAGCTGGTGGCTGTCATTCCGGGGGTGGTGTTGATTTCCAGCAGATGGATGCGGTCACCCTCGGTGATGATATAGTCGATGCGTATGATGCCGTGGCATCCCAGTATGTCATAGAGTGTGCCGGTGAGGGTCTGCACGCGCTCGGTCAGTCTGTCGCTGATGCGGGCAGGGGTGATTTCCGTCACCTGGCCGTTGTACTTGGCGTCGTAGTCGAAGAACTCGTTCTCCGTCACCACCTCGGTGATGGGCAGCACGTGCGATGCCTGGCGTGTCTTGTAGCATCCGCAGGTGATTTCCGTTCCTTGCAAGAAGGCTTCCACCATGATGTCCTCGCCCTCTTTCAGCGCAAGGTCAATGGCGGGGCGAAGCTGTGCGGCTTCCTTCACCTTGGTGGTGCCGAAACTGCTTCCGCCGCTGGCGGGCTTCACAAAGCAGGGCAGGCCAATGCGGCTGATGATGTCCTCGTCGCTCACCTCGGTGTCATGACCTTGGCGGATGAGCAGGCTGTCGGCCACGCTGACGCCGAGTGAGCGCATGTAGTTGTTTAGCACAAACTTGTCATACGTCATGGCCTCCACCAGCACGTTGCAGGTGCTGTAGGGCATCCCAATCAGGTCAAAATAGCCTTGCAGAATGCCGTTTTCTCCCGGTGCGCCATGAATGGTGATATAACAGAAGTCGGGACGTATTTTTTCTTCCCCCGCGAGGAAAGAAAAATCGTTCTTGTCAATGCTGCAACGGGTGTCGTCCTCCAGGATGGCTTCCCATTTGCCGGCACAGATTTCCACCTTATATATATTATACTTCTCTTTGTCCAAAAATGATTCGATGCCGGCAGCACTGCGCATGCTGACATCGTGTTCGGAGGAGTCTCCTCCGCAAATGATGGCTATTGTCTTTTTCATTCTTTAAATTATGTACTCTATTCTTCTTCCAGGATGGCAAAGTCGCCTGTCAGTCCGTATTCCACAAAGTGGTAGTCCTGGGCTTTCATGACATGTTTAATGCCCGACCAGTTGAATGGTCCTACTACGGCTTGTGACCCTACGTGGTGTGGCCCAATCAGGTTGTCCAACGAACCGATAACCTGAAGCTCAACCTGGTTGCTGCCTTCCTGCAGATAATCCGTAATTTCGATTGTCCATGGTTCGCCGATAATCAATCCGGCTTTACGACCGTTGACCACGACTTGTGCCGTGATGCCCTTCCAAGTGTCGGCCTTTACCAGATAACGTTTATCCTTTTCCTTGTTGAACTGTTTTCCGTAACTGTAAGCCCAGGGGTAGAAAGGCGCACCCATTTCCTTCCATGGTTTGAGCTCCTTGTACTCGGCGGCTTTTGTTATCACCCATTCTCCCTTAGTGTTGGCTTTCAGATCGAAATTGCCTAAAACGAACATGGAATATATTTCGGCCAATGGATGATAGGTTCCCAGCAGCACCTCAACGGTATTGTTCCCGGTTTGCAGGCAGTTGCTGACATCATAGACCATCTGGTTAGGGTCGAACAGGTATTCGCCGCTGGGTTTCATGACTGTTCCGTTCACTTGAACCGTATAAAGGTGACCCATTTCCAGAACGATGCGGAAACTGTTGTGGTCTGTCACACTTGGGTCCATCTCAAATTGGTACACGGCCTTGAATCCGTCGTTCCGTTCCGGTTGGTGGTCTACGATGGTGCGCTTGTACTGAATGGCATGATGCCAGGGATTCTTTGTGTATCCTGCATGCTGGTATGGCTTATAGTTGGCTTCCATGAAATAGATGTCCTTATAAGTACTGTCGCCACATGTCAGGTCAAGGTAGCATACGTTGAGGACATTGTCCTTGATTCGTTTGATATGCGTGTCGGCCTGGATCTCACGGTAGGTTGCATACTGTGTTTGGAATAATGGTTCATCGGCTTCCTTCCGGTCTGAGATGTAGAAGAAACGGCTGCCGGCAGGTTCCAGTTCAAACTCCACTTTTACGTTGTCCCCCATTGCCTGTACCGGGTAGTCCCAAACTTTTCCAGTCATGGCATCGAAACAGTATACTTGTTTGCCTTTTATCTCGAATGCTCCTCTGTTGGGAGAGTCCAGGGAAACGTTGGCTACCATCAGGATATGTGTGTCTGTCGACAATTGTCTGCGGTAATGGTATAGGTTGCCGCTTTCGTTGGTTGTGAACCGGATGACGCGGCTGGCTTCCAGTTGGCTGGCCGCTTCTTTCGGGTCGGCTGGCAGTGGAGTGATATGTGCGCTTTGGAAGAATGCTTCCACCTCGGGGTTGCGTGCGCCTTCCAAATAGGTGGGGGCGCCAGATGCATATATTTTACCTCCTTGACGGGCGAACTCTTGCAGCAGGTCGAAAGTCTTTTGTTCCAAATTGAGGGTCTTGGGTGCGATCACTACAGAAGAATAGGCTCTGTTGCCTATTATGAATTTGCCTTTCTTTACACTGCCCCAATCGTCTATGACATCTTCGCAGCCCAAATCATATTCCACCATCGCCTTGGTCATTGCTGTGACCAGTGCCTGGAATTCCTTTCCAATTTCCATTGAAATGGCCGGCACACCGGCACACGTCCTATTGTGCAGCCATATCGAGGTGGTTGGTTCCAGCACCACGATGTCGTTTATTTGTTCGCCTTGTGAAAGCAGATAACTGGCGCGTGCGTTGTAGTCGTTCATCGGGCGATAGCTTTCCCACCAGGGAGCCACTTCCGAGAACATCGGGGGATAGTCCTGTTTTCTGACGCCCGAGATGCTGAGCGGTGACAGATGGTGGTTTACCAGGTTTACCCCCAATACAAATTGCCAGTCGGCCAGGCGTTTCATCTCCTTGAACGTGATGCCCCAGCCTGCGCCGCCGTATGTTTCGGAGAGAACTCGGCTCCGCCCCAACTGGTTGGCGATGGATGAAACCTCCTTTACCGAACGGACATTACCGAATTGTGCAGTAGGGGATTCTTCGTTGAACGAACGGAACAGCATGTCTATGCCGGGTATTTGCTGATAGGCGGCCATTGCCATGTTGTCAACCACGCCGTTCACGTTCGGCCAGTTGTGTTCCCAATAATGTCCGGTCCAGTCCACTCCCTGCTTTTCGCAATACTCATACATTGGCTTGGCCCATCGTTCCACAAACAGTTCGTGCAGCATTTCATAATAGTCGTGGCGCACTTTCTGGTATTCGCCAATGGGTTCGTGGGTCAGAGGTAGCACTTCCTTCAGCGAATATCCGAACGTCTTTTCGAAACGTTCGAACAGGTCGGGCGTCCATCTGATGCCTCTTCCTGGAGCCGGAATTTCCGGTTCGTCGGAAAATATGCCCTTGAGGGTGTGTCCCATCTCTTTCTTGAAACGGCTGGTATATACATCCAAGGCAATTTCGATGAACTTTTCGGTGACGCCTTTCGATAGCAAATCCACATAGGATTGGTTGGCATACCAGTCAGACTTACCCCAATAGGTGCGGCGATACAGGTAATAGTCTCCGTCCACGCCCTTGTAGTCGGCTACTTGTGTGGTAATGTCCTTTGTACTGTCTCCTTCAGCCAGAACAATCACGTCGTATTTTGAGATGTCGTCCGGCAACTGGCGCAATCTGTCGGCAGTCAGTCCTCCACCCTGATTGTATGATTCGGGCATCTGTTCGGGTACAAGTCCACCGGCAAAACCGCTTGGATAGGAGTTTTCATCGTATATCCATACGTTCATGTCCAGTTGCTTGGCCACATCAATGGTCTTTCGGTATCCGTCCATCCACTGTTCGGACAGGAATTCGGTAATCAGTCCCGGACGGGGATGTACAAATACACCTCCAAAGCCTTTGTCCTTCAGTTCGTGCAAAGAATGCTCAACGTTTTCCGGCTTGATTTCGGTATTCCATACCCATAGTGGAGCTGGACGGAAATCCTTGGTCGGATTCTGAAAGTTGGCCTTCAATGTTTCGTAGGAAACGTTTGCAGTCTGTGTGCAAGCCGAGAAAATCGCTGTGCAGCATGCAAAAATTAAAAGACGGACTGTATTCCTGTTCATAGACCTAAATTTATAATATAGTGGTAGTACGGATACTGCAACGTGATTATTGGATTTTTCTCCATTTTTCTAACAGGGTTGTAATGTCTTCCGGAATGTCGCTGGTGAAGAACATTTCCTTTCCGGTGGTGGGGTGTACGAATCCCAGGGTCTTGGCGTGCAGCACCTGGCGTGGGCATGCGTTGAAGCAGTTCTGGATGAACTGGCGGTAGTTTGAGCTGGTGTTGCCGCGCAGAATCTCGTTTCCGCCATAGCGCTCGTCATTGAAGAGCGTATGCCCGATGTGCTTCATGTGCACCCTAATCTGATGGGTGCGGCCGGTCTCCAGTACGCATTGCACCCAAGTTACCGGCCCCAGTCGTTCCAACACGCTGTAGTGGGTTACGGCTGGTTTGCCAATTTCACTTTCGGGCGGGAACACCGCCATCTGCAGACGGTCTTTCGGGTTGCGTCCGATGTTGCCTTCAATGGTGCCCTGGTCTTTGTCGAATGGTCCCCACACCAGCGCGTTGTACTCTCTTTTTGTGCTTTTTACAAAGAACTGGTGGCAAAGGTGGGTCTTTGCCTCTGCGGTCTTTGCCACAACCAGCAGTCCGCTGGTGTCCTTGTCTATGCGGTGAACCAGTCCCACGGTGGGGTCGTTGGGGTCATATCCGGGAAAGTCCCTCAAGTGCCATGCGATGGCGTTGACCAGCGTGCCGCTGTAGTTGCCGCATCCGGGGTGCACCACCAAGCCTGCCGGCTTGTTGATGACCATCAGCTGGTCGTCTTCATAAACAATGTCCAGGGGAATGTCTTCGGGGATGATTTCCCAGTCGCGCTTTGGACGGTCAAGCACAAGGGTGATGACATCACCGGGCTTGACCTTGTAGTTGCTCTTTACTGGGTTTCCGTTGGCGCGGATGCAGCCGGCTTCCGCCGCCTTCTGTATGCGGTTGCGGCTGGTGTCGGGCATGTGGTCCATCAGGAACTTGTCCACTCGGGTTACGTTCTGCCCCTTGTCCGCCACAATGCGCCAATGCTCGTGCTCCTCGGCCGAGGCACTTTCTTCTTCCTCCAGAAAGTCTTCGTCCAACAGGTCTGTATCGTAAGGATTGCTGTTCATCCTACAGTTCGATTTCAATTTCTTCCACTTCCTCTTCTCCGGCAACGATGCTGTCTTGCCACTCTTCGTCAGAGATGAGCTCTTCTTCTCCCTCAACGGCGGTGTTGCCTACCACCAGAACCAGAGGTGCGTCAATGGGAATGCGCTCGCCAGCTGCCACATGGCGGCCGCGGCACTTGACACCTAGTACCCAGTCCTTGTCCCCGGGAATGTATTCAACGGGACCCAGTTTGAAGCCTTGGGCCTTGAGTTTGGCCTCTGCCTCGCGCAACGAGCAGTTGTCGGCAATGTCGGGCACGATAAGGGTGGGAGTCTGTGTGGTGTTGATGGTGAGCTGTATCTCCCTTCCGCTCTTCACTTGTCTGCCGCTTACGGGCAGCTGCTCCAGAATGGTGCCGGCGGGCAGGGTGCGGTTGTACGCGGAGTCGGCCACAACGGCCACAAATCCGGCACGCTGCAGGGCATACTCGGCATCATGGAAGGGCATGCCTTTTACGTTGGGCACTTCAATGCTTTCGCCGTGGTGGGTATAGTCTTCCAGGAAGTACCAGACGCCGACAACAATTCCAACGGCCACCAGTCCCATGGCAAGGAGATTTCCCCAAATGAGGGGGCTGAATATTTTCTTGTTGAATTCTTTGAATGTCATTTCTTTTACGATGTGTTGTCTGTAATTTGCCTCAAAGATACACAAAAAAACAAAAAAGAAGTAAAGCTGCCCTTACTTCTTTTATGTTTTAGTCATTTTTTGCAATTACTTGCCATGTTTCTCGTCAGAAACGGTCAGCTTCTTGCGTCCCTTAGCGCGACGAGATGCCAATACGCGACGGCCATTGGCAGTGGCCATTCTTTCACGGAAACCGTGCTTGTTCTTGCGGCGACGGTTGTGGGGCTGAAATGTTCTTTTCATATCTTTATATTCTTTTTATTGTTATTCCAATCCTAATTCGGGGTGCAAAATTAGACACTTTTTTTCAAACTTGCAAGAGTTACGTCATTTTTGCGCCAAACTTTTGTGGATTTTCTCTAAAAATGAGTTATCTTTGCAGCGCAAAATCAATAATCATCTATAAATAAGCAATATTTTATGATCAATTCACAGGACATTAAGAAAGGAACTTGCATCCGTCTGGACGGTAAACTTTATTTCTGTATCGACTTCTTGCACCGCAAGCCCGGTAAGGGAAACACCATCATGAACGTTACCCTCAAGGACGTGGTTAACGGTGGCGTGCTGGAGCGTCGCTTCAACATTGGCGAAAAGCTCGAGGACGTACGCGTAGAGCGTCGCCCCTACCAGTATCTTTATAAGGATGGCGAAGACCTGATCTTCATGAACAACGAGACTTTCGAGCAGATTACCATTCCCGGAGAGCAGGTTATCGGCCTTGCATTCATGAAGGAGAGCCAGGATGTGGTTGTTGTGACTGACGCCAGCACCGAGACCGTTCTCTTTGCTGAGGTTCCCGCCAAGGTACACTTGCAGATTACCTGGACCGAACCCGGTCTGAAGGGCGACACCGCTACCAACACATTGAAGCCCGCCAAGGTGGAGACCGGAGCAGAAATCCGTGTGCCCCTGTTCATTGAAGAAGGCGAAATGGTTGAGGTGGATACCCGCGACGGTTCTTACCTGGGCCGTGTAAAGTAAGCACATACCTATTATCATTGATTTAAATCGAGCAAGCCATCGGTTGGGGTTTATCCCCATTGCCGGTGGCTTTTTCTTATCCCGATTCTTGGAAAATATTAGTCAGGCTTGCATTTAACACGTTTTTTATATATATTTGCAACCGCTAACTTTAAAATACCATTATAATATGCGATTAAGATTCATTTCCATACTGGCAACATGGCTGATGTTCGTCCTTGCCGGTGTCCTTCCCTGTTCGGCAGTGAACGTCATCCCTTATCCCCAGTCTGTTGAAATGACCGATGTGGTCTTCAACAAGAAGAAGATTGACAAAGTAAAGTATGTGACAGACAAGGAAATGCCTTCAGAGGCATATGAACTCTGCATCAAGAAGAACGGAGTGGTCATTAAGGCTTCTGATGACAAGGGTCGTTTCTATGCCCTTCAAACGCTTAAGCAGCTTGCCGAAGAAGAGGTGATGTACTGCGGTGTGATAAAGGACGAACCGCGTTTCCCCTGGCGAGGCTTCATGCTGGACGAATCGCGCCATTTCCATGGCAAGGAGAAGGTTAAGATGCTGCTTGACATGATGGCACGCTACAAACTCAATCGTTTCCACTGGCATCTTTCTGACGACCAGGGATGGCGTATAGAGATCAAGGCATTCCCCAACCTGACAACTGTGGGTGGAATTGGATGCAATACCGATGCCAACGCACCGGCCAAATTCTATACTCAGGATGAAGTTCGTGAGATTCTGGCCTATGCTGCCGAACGCCATATTGAGGTGATTCCCGAAATTGACATGCCCGGCCATACAACAGCTTTCACAAAAGTATTCCCCCAGTTGGATGGCAAGAACCGTACCGTTAATCCCGGTAAGGAAGAGACCTATGCCACTTTGAAGACCATCTATGGCGAACTGGCGGAACTTTTCCCCGGACGCTATATTCACACCGGAGGAGACGAAGTGAACAAGAACGGTTGGAGCGACCTGCCCGAGGTGAAGGCCTTGATGGAGAAGGAAAATCTCAAGAGTTTGGGCGAAGTGGAGGAGTTTTTCTGCCGCCGCTTGGCTGACATCGTTACCGCTACCGGCAAAAATGTGGTGGCATGGGACGACCTTATTGACTGCGGCACCAAGCCTGATGGTAAGGTGATGCTTTGGTGGCATACCGAACATCCCGAGTTCCTGCAGCAGGGCGCAGACCGTGGTTTCAACATGGTGGTTTGTCCGGACCGTCCTTTCTATCTGGACTTTGTGCAGGACAAGGATGACAAGGTGGGCCATCTTGTCGGCCGTTTTACCAATTACATGCAGCAGATTTATGAGTTCGGCATCATGGACAATCCTCGCGTAATCGGCGTGCAGTCCAATCTGTGGTCAGAGAGAGTGGTTACCCCCAAGAGAATCGATTACATGGTATTCCCCCGTCTCCTTGCCTTGGCGGAGAAGGGATGGACTTGGGCACGCAATCTCGATTATCAGGGATTCCTCAAGCGTCTGGAGAACGAGTATAAATACATGGATGCTAAGGGAATCTATTACTACGATTTTCGCAATAAAAATAATCATCCCGAACCGGAACGATAAGTTGCGATAAAGAATCCTTAAGGGTGGCTCTAAAAATCTCGAGTTTTTAGAGCCACCCTTATTGTTGCTATACTTGGTAGCTCATGAATACGGATTAGTTACACACTGCTAACATTGCAGTACCATACGTTTAACACTGGAGTACCAAGGCGTTGATACTCCAGTACCAGCGCCTTGGTACTGATGTGGTACTGGCTTATCGTCCTTTAAGCAGTGTCATGAATCTATTGGAAATACTATATCCGCATAAGCTAAATGTAAAATCTTTTTACTCTGCTTTCTGCTCTATTATAAGTTGGTTCAGAGCGAAAATATGGCAAGAATTCCACGAAATCCGAATAACCCTCTAAATAAGGGTTTCTAGTTGGGAAAAAATAATTGCCTAGTTGGAAACATATTTTTTTTCAACTGGGCACTTTTTTGCGCCTAACTGAGCAATATATACTTCCCACTCCCATCAATGCTTCGTTTTAGCGTTCCCTTTTTGTAAAATTATTTTACCGAGTGTGAGAATAGCACACAGATGACGCAGATACGACAGATGACCGCAGATTTTCAGAAACTGTTTAATTTTACCGTTAAGCTTTTTCGGCCAAAAATAGAAAAACAATGGCGGGCACACATGTTGTAACCAACTTTTTTCTTATATTTGCAATTGTATTCCGTATAATCAAGGATTTAAACGTGAAAAACATAGCGCCAAATGAATGTGACACAAACCAATTATACCTCCTCTGATATGACAGAACAAATACAAGACATCATTGCATCATTGGGAATTGAAATTATTGAAAGTTCCGCGCCCAATGAAGATAATTCATACACCACCCAGTTGGAGTTGAAGGGGTATGATTGGACCGTCTGCGGCTATGGTCAGACAAGCGACATTAGTCGTTCGGATGCCTACCTCAGACTTATCACTGACCTCCAACATCTGAACTTTCCGGCACACGTCTATTCTATCCTCAACAGAAGATACACATTCGATCTAAACTTTTGTTATCCAGACGCGCATAACGGCCACATCCGAAAACGCCCCATACAAGAACCATTGTTGCAAGACATCACTACTGCCATTCGCGAGAAAGAGGGGGAGGAATATGATTTGAAAGAGATAAAAAGGTATCTGAACAACTGGGCTGATTGTGAAAACTACTTATCGTATGTCCCATTCTATAGTGTCAAAATGCGAAAGAGCATAAATCTTTCCCATCGGGTGGTTACACATTTGTGTTATCCGAATGGGGTGGCTACAGCCGATACCTATGAGGAAGCCCTTTCTACAGCCTTGATTGGGGAAATCAAGAGATATTTTGAACGTGCGTTTGCCATGCTCCCCACCAGCAACGAAGCGGATGCATGGCGCAAATGGGGTTGCCAATGTCCAGAATTGTATAAGGAATATAAGAAGATTGAAACCCCTAATGGCAAATGGGCGAGCAAGGAAGGGATAGCCCGGTTGATTAAAATATGCCTTACTTTTGCGCCAGATGTCTATATCCGTGATAATGGATACCTTGGCATTCCATCCGTTTGCGTGTATCTGCCTGGTATAACTCCCATTTTTAGAGAAGACATTTTCCCTCAGGGCCTGCAAATGCCATATAAGAAAGAGGAAATCCTGTATGCTGTTCCCGAGTATAATGTGGCCTTTTGGAGTACATATAGCTATGAACTCATGGATTTGTATGAGGAAAAATACTCATTGATTTTCAGTGACTTTTCGTGCGGCTCATATAAAGAGCTGCTGGCGGCTTTCCATGTATATATGGGCGACACCATTTCAGCCTTGAACGAACTGTATGAGGAACCCAATCCTGATGAACACATCCGCGCCATCATCTGCGAATTGGAGATGAAGGTACAAGGGGTGGAAATGAGTAAGCGCGACACCATCCTGAAATTGTTCTTCGGGAAAAAGTACATTCAGTTTATCCAGAAGAACTGGAGAGACAGATTTGTCCATTCGCGCTTGTTCGAACTGATTATCTCCAATACGTTGGGTAAGGACATTGAGAGTGCGGAGAATCTCCACCGATACCGCACGCTTGTATTAAACATCAGGGACATGATGAAGCGTTATAG
Organism: Bacteroidaceae bacterium; assembly: GCA_017559845.1. Classification (GTDB taxonomy): domain Bacteria; phylum Bacteroidota; class Bacteroidia; order Bacteroidales; family Bacteroidaceae; genus Physcousia. The sequence goes on from JAFYQQ010000049.1 coordinate 33,242, forward strand.
GGAAAGTTGTACTTTGCATTTGTTGTATGAGTGATGGGAATTAAAAATGAATATGAACTTTTAACAAAAATACCCATGATTAATCTATTTACTATTATCACCACTGTCATTTTAATGGCATACGTCATATTCTTATACCGTATTACGGGAAGAAACAGAAGTTCTGATAAACTTATTAGAGCCTTTGCTATAGTTGCCTTGTTAGGGGTGGCATATCATATATGGCTATTCAGCATAATAATCGATGATAAATCAATACAGAATATCAATCCAATGTCTATATTGTTGTTTTCTGTACAATATTCTTTGGAAATGTTTTTGGCCAATACGATTATCATCAAAAATGAGGTGCAAACAATTTTGGGAGACAACCCCCTAATGTTCCATGTCTTCCTTACTTTATATGGGATGGCGGTATTGACGAGTGGCTTCTCCATTTTCCATTTTCTTTCTCGGAGACTTTACAATTGGTTTTGGCTGACTTTCCATAAATCGTCAATCAAGACGCATATATTCATAGGTATCAATGATGCGTCTCTCTGCTTGGCAGATGACATAATGAAGACGAATAAAGATGGGACTATAAAGGATGAAGAACAAATCGTTTTCATCGATCTCCCAGACCATCAAGAGGGTCAGCTGCAAGGAATCTCAATTTGGGATATTATTGCACGTTTTTTCAAAGACAGCAAAGAAACAGAGAGACTGAGCAACTATGTTGTTCTCAAAGCCGGTAAAGGTCTTGAAAAGATTACGAAATGGCTTAAGGAAGAGCAAAATAGGGTGTATATTTTATCTGACAGTCAGCCGCAAAATTTATCTATTCTTGAAAATTTATGGGAACATAAAGACAAGTGCGAATTTAAAAGCCAAATCTATTGCCATGCAAAGAAAGAGGGGCTGATAAATAGATATGACAGCATTACAGATGTGGAGGATAGAGTTACGTTCATTGATTCATCCTATCTCTCAGTTGTGTCTCTGAAAAAGATTGATTCTGGCAAAATGCTTCCAGTGAGATTTGTAGATATCGCAGAAGACCCTGTTACTAAGAACAAGCTTGGCTATGTAACCTCAGCCTTCAATTGTGCGATTATCGGTTTTGGGGAAACCGGAAAAGAGGCGCTGAAGTTCCTATATGAATTTGGAGCATTCGCTAACAATGATAATGGTAAGGCTCCATTCAAATGCCATGTCTTCGACAACAATCTGGACAAAGAACTCGGAGAGTTAGGCATAGACCTTGCCACCTTGCAATCTCCTGCGGCAAAAGAACCGGAATTTGAGCTTCATTCCTGCGCCGTGGGGACAATAGAGTTCCGCTCAGAGATGTGCAGACTGATTAACGAATTGAACTACATTGTCATCTGTCTCGGAAATGACAACCTGAATGTTGAGACTGCTCTTAATGTCATTGAATGTGCTGCGATTGAAAGTAGAGATACAAATGACAAGTTCTGTATAGCTATCAAACAGATGAAGACGAGCAAACTGAATCAAGACACGTTGGACAATGCAAATAACGCATATGACAATTGTATCCATACGTTTGGTCTGACGAAAAATATATGGAAAATGGATGTCATCAGCAACGAAGAAATGGACAATGATGCTCGTAGGTTCTATGAGTCTTATTCGGAATTGAGCGATATATTTAACAAGGAATTAGGATATCCTCCTAATCCGAGTTGGGAAGAAAGAGAAGGGAGAGAAGGCGAAAGCATTAGAAGCAGGATCTACAAAAATAGGTGTGCTGCTCGGAGAAAGAAGGCTCAAGACTATTCTAATAGTTTGCATAAAGTTACAAAACAAGCTTTGTGTGAACCCTGTAATAAGGAAGAATATTATAACGGACTTTCCCAAAAAATATATGATGTCAATCGGAATAAGGAAGGGGAAAAAGACAAAGAAGGAAAATTCCATTGTGAGGAAGATAAAAATACGGTAACAATGAAGATATTGGAGCATCTGGCTGTTTGCGAACACCTCCGTTGGGAAGCTTCACACATGTTGATGGGGTATAGGCCAACAGAGGGAAATACCGAAGAATTAAAGAAACTACACTGTTGCATTAGACCATACAACGAGTTGGATGAGAAAACCAAACATTATGATTGGTTGGTGGTAAAGAACTCTTTGGTGGCAATAGAGAATCAGAGTAAAGAATCTGTGCAAGCAGAAAATGACCAATATATTCCCAATCCGATATCTACGGATGATGTGACGTTGTCTCCCGAAATACTGGAACTCTCAGAGAAGATTGCCGAGAATGTACATGAGGTATGGGCACAATCCCGCATTGCAGAAGGATGGACGTATGGGCCACAACGTGATGACACCAAGAAAGAACACCCTTGTCTTGTACCTTACAATGAACTGCCAGAGGTTGAAAAGGAGTATGATAGAAATACTTCGCAGGAAACGTTGAAAGTGATAATGAAGTTGGGATTTCGCATTAAAAACGACATCTTTAGTGCTAACTAGTAATGAAGCAAAAAGATAAGAGGGTTTCATGTGAATGTACTTAATGCTTATCTCTCAACAATAGTATTATAAAGATTGAAATATCTAAACATGTCAGGTCATACATATCATATATTTATTAGCTATACACATAATGGTGGTCCCCGAAAGGAAAAATATCATAAATTTGATCGTGTATTGGTCTTCTTTAAAATATCAGAAAATTCAAGAGCAAGAAAATGGTGTAATCATTCTGCTGATTATTATACAGCTTGTGACTTGGAAAAGAAAATTCAAGGCTATAAATTTCCTAAGGATAAAAAACTGCTGGAAAAATACCCTCACATAAGTAACATTAAAACCATTAAAGTTTTTCGAGATGAAAATGAACTAGGTTTCGGAGAACTGACGGAGGAATTGAAAGATACAATTGCTAATAGTATACAGCAAGTAGTAATAGCATCTCCATATTCTCGGCAGAAACCTTGGATAAATAAAGAAGTAGAATATTTTAGAGAAACCCATGCTGATATAAATAAAAGTATTCCATTTACAATCGACGGGATACCATACGCAAAACAACGAAGACTTCCGTCGGAAGAAGAATGTTTACCAGACTATTTTCTTAAAGAGTTTGAGGAAAAGTGTCAAGATATGACATTAGAGGAAAAAGACAACTATGTTAGAATATTTCCAGACAAGCGAAGTGATGGAACAAACAAATCGGCGGTTAAAATTATAGCAAATGCATTTGACATTAAACCGTTTGACGATTTATGGAAAGCAGAATGCCGCAGAAAGAATAGAAGAATTATTGGCCAAGTATTAGTGTTTCTATTTATTTGTTTATCCTTTTTATTGTTTTACAGTAGGTATTTTATGGTACATACGGAATATTATGTAAAAACTGTAGATAGATACGGAATTCCTGTAGGATTACACGAATTAAAGAAGGAAGAAACAGATAAATATATTTCTTATGTGAAAATCGAGCGGAAAAATCGTAAAATTATTAGTGCTGCAAATTATTCATCATTAGGAAAGCTCGGCACTGAATTTTTATCACAAGGAATACGGGAATTTACGGATTCTTATAATACAATCCGAAGATTTAGTTATAATAACAATACAGGAGAGTTAGAAAGTGTTTCTTATTATAATTCAAAGAATGAATGTCTACGAAGATTGGTGTATCACTCTGATAGTTTAGCAGAGATACGTTATCCCTCCCAAAATGGTGGTTATGCACTAAATATAGTAAATTCAGAAAGAAATAGTACAAATTATAATACATTTGTTTATAGACTAAATGAGAGAGGAGAAATTAATGAATTATTTTTATTACATAATTCGAAAGATATAGAAATAACAAAGGATACTCCTGCTATAAAATATGAAAGAGACAATTATGGACGAATCGTAAAAGTTACAGTATTAAATGATGCAATGTCATCATTGCTAGAACATAATAATGTTGTGACTTGTATTGCTGAATATAATAATAATGGTTGTCAACGATTTGCGACTTATGGGTTAAATGGAGAAGCAAAAATAAATGAAGATTGGAGTTATGTTACAGAAATTAGAGGGCAAGGATCTTATTGTATTGAATTCTTATACACAGATACTTTGGGGAATTTATGTAATACGATAAATGGAATAGCAAAGTCTGTTTCAGTAATAAACTCATATCCCAAATATAAAGAATGTATAACAACGTATTACGGAACGGACAATCAGCCTGTATGTGACAATTCGAATGTGTGTATTAAAGAATTTAAGGTATATAATAATGGTAAGGAGATTACACGTTTTTATGATAAAGCAAAGAAACCTGTACTTCATAAAGAAAACATGCACATGATGGTGTATGAAGAATATAATGATTCAATAGTACAATCTTATTATGACGTAAACGGCAAACTTATAAACAATCCAGCATTAGGTTATGCTGTAAAAGTAACTTATTGGAAGAACAACATGTTTATAACAGAATATTATAATCAATACAGACAGCCATGTGGGAATATAGAGAATGGCATAGCAAAAAAAGAATCAGTATATAATTCACTCAATCAAATAATTGAAGAACGTCATTATAATTCAAACGGTCAGTTATGGAGTGGTTATTTGGATGCAAAAGTTATAGAATATAAATATGATAAACAAGGTAATTTAGCAGAAGTTAGATACACTGATGGCTATGGAAATTTAGTAAATGCTATTGGCCAGAATCATGCTATTGTACGACAAAAATATGATGATAGGGGTTTCTGCTCAATGATATCTTTTTATGATGTGAAAGGAAAGAGATGTATGGGACCTGAAGGATTTTCATACATGTACAATGTGTATAATAATAAGGGTCTATTAATACGTCAAACTAAATATAATGAAAAAGAAGAAACTCTCTTCCCAGCAGTGATAGAGCGTACTTATAATGAGAAAGGCAACATAAATAGTATAACATACAAAGACTCAAATGCGGTTCCAATAATTGGAGATGATGGTTTCTCGCAAGCTCAAATTAAATATTCAGACACTAGTGCAGATAATGCATTATCTATAACTACGTCTTGTTATGGAACAGATGGTAATAAAATTAATAATAGATATGGAGTCCATTATGAAGAAATCATAAAAGACATTGATGGAAATATTCTTTCGTGCTTATATAGAGACACCAACGGTTTACCTGTTAAGAGCGGCAATGGATCCAAATACCTGTATGAATATGATAAACGTGGTTTTTGTACAAAGGAAGTATGTATTGATGAAACTGTTATTCCAAGCTTTTCAGAATCTATAATGAGAAAATATAACTCATTTGGAGATTTAGAGGAAGAAGTCAATTACTGCGGGAATACATTTGTTTCAAAGACTAAATACCACAAGAATTATTTAGAATATTATAGTGAACAGTGGAATCTGGATGAGAACGATAGCCTCATTAATAATTCATCAGAAATTGCTATTGAGAGAATAGAATATACTTTAAATTATGAAATCAAACAAATTGCTTACTATAATAACAAACGGAATTTGTCGTTTAATAAAGAGTTCCAATTTGCTTATTGTAACGTAGACTATGAAAATCATCTGGTTAATTATTATGACGAGGATTCATTATTGATTCGTGTAGAATATGACAAAGGTGAAAAGAATGGTATTATCCAAAGGTCTCCAAACAGATACGAGATTGAACGTTTAAACAAATACACAGAAATGATTACTTTTTATCAAAATGACACCGTTTCTCAAAACTTCATGGGTGATGGATGTGCAATTATTGTTAAGAAGAAAGATTATTTGGGAAGAATAATTGAATCAACTGGATACAATGAAAAATATAATCAATGCAACAATATAAATGGCATTCATTCGACAAAAATAAAATATATAGAAAACTCCAACTTTATTGAAAGCATAGAATATAGGGATAGTTTAGGGTTACCTGCTGAAAATATCTTTCAAAGAGGTTTTAGGTACTTTAAGCGAAGAACTATAAGATTCTTACAACATGATAATATGAGCTATGAAGCTATGTTGAATAAAAATGGAGATTTGATTAGTACTGGATGGTATTCTAATCAACAACAACGTGTTCTTATGGGAATTGCATCATATCATATTATATATTATGATAATAGAAAACGTATAGATAAAGTAATATATTATGATGCGGAAGAAGAAAAGATAATGTTGAATAATTATATTTCAGAAAGTAAGTATGTATATGAAGATGACTCAATGCTGCCTACACGAATAGAACATTATAATGGATATGGCATGTTTTTAGGAACCGTCGTGATACAAATGAAAGATGATTGTTACTTATATCTTGAGGGACGTGATTCTTATGGGAATCCATGTCCGGTAGATGGGGACTATAGGGAAATAGATATGGATACTGAAGAATATAATTGTAATCAAATTCAGCTTCTGGTGGAGGAAGATAAAGTGATAGAAAAAGTACTTTCCAAAGAAGGCCGATGGCTTATCCCAAATCAACAATCATTACTTCAATACCAATTATGTAGGCAGATATTCAAATTACCGCCTCTTTTCTGAACTAGGTTGCCCAATTTGATGTACCATAATCTTAAGAAAGAATGTTGTTTATCTTGTTGGTGTTTAATGTTTTAGAAATTAAAAACTGTAAAGTTTGTCTTTTCGATTATTTGTTGTATCTTTATATCAAATAATTAAGTATTTAGATATGAATAATGATAGAAAAAATCATTTAGGATAAAAATAATGAGAACATTTGAATTTTTAAAAGACATATTTAACCTACATGGTAAATCAGTAGGTTGGGCTATTATTGAAGAGAAGGTCAAGTGCGGTGATAGCGAAGAAATTGTTTTAAAACCTGGACTCGCAATCAAAGGTAGTCGCGTATATGTAGACTTGTTTGCCCGCCGATTGGTCTCCACAATAAAGTTGCCAGAGTTGGAACGTAATGTTTATATTGCCCGAAAAGAAAAGGCGGAGAATGGCATGATTGCTTTAGTGGCCAAGGATGGTATCGAAAAATCCTTGCTCCTCCCCAAAACATTTATTAATGACATTTATAACGTGACGAGATATGGGGCATGGATGGAAGAACGTTTGTTGCTTTAACGCAAAAAGATGAGGCCTTAAAAATTTTTCGGCTTTTACCTTTGCGGCTTCAATGTTTGGTGTTTTCGCAGATAAGTTGTAACTTTGAACTTAAATACCGCTATAAAGCACATATTAAGGAATGAAATATTCACTGATAATACCTGTATATAACCGCCCGGACGAGGTGGATGAACTGTTGCAAAGCATTGCCCTGCAGACCTATAAGGACATGGAGGTGATTGTGGTTGAGGACGGCTCGTCTGTCACTTGTGCCGATGTGGTGCAGAAATATGCCAAGCATCTGGACCTGAAATATTTTCAGAAGCCTAATTCCGGGCCGGGACAGAGTCGCAACTACGGAGCGGAGCGCAGTCAGGGCGAATACCTGATTGTGCTTGACAGCGACTGTGTGTTGCCGCCCACTTATCTTGAAGAGATAGAGAAGGAACTTTCCGCTAACCCCTGTGCCGCTTTCGGTGGGCCGGACCGTGCGCATGAGTCCTTTACGCCCGTACAGAAAGCCATCAATTACAGCATGACCAGCTTTTTTACCACCGGTGGCATACGCGGCGGAAAAAAGAAAATGGACAAGTTTTATCCCCGATCGTTCAACATGGGCATACAGGCCACGCTGTACCGCCAACTGGGTGGATTCACGGAAATGCGCTTTGGCGAGGACATAGACTTCAGCATCCGTATCTTCAAGAGCGGTGCTGCATGTCGTCTGTTCCCCAAAGCATGGGTGTGGCACAAACGTCGCACAGATTTGAAGAAGTTTTTCAAACAAGTACACAATTCGGGCATTGCCCGCATCAACCTGTACAAAAGACATCCCGAATCCTTGAAACTGGTGCATTTGCTGCCGGCGGTGTTCACTTTGGGCACGGCATGTCTGCTTCTGCTGTTCATGGTAGGTCTCTTTCTTGCAGGAACTGGTGCTTTCGCCACCTGTAGGGCAGCCGATGCAGGAACCGAGTGCATTACCGGCCCAGCTACTGTGATGGCTTTTGGAGGAGTGCTCATGCTGCTTTCGCTTGCTCCTTTGTTGCTCTTTTCGCTCATAATCTGTATTGACTCTGCCATGTTAAATCGCAGTTTGAAGATTGGTTTGTTGTCAGTGTTGGCGTCTTTTATCCAACTGTTGGGCTATGGCACAGGCTTCATCCGTGCCTGGTGGGCACGTTGTGTAATGGGTCGGAACGAGGAATTGCAGGCGTTCAAAAAGTCATTCTATAAATAATGTATGACAGATAAACTCAACATAAACCAGTGGGCCGTTGAGGATCGTCCCCGGGAAAAATTGCTTGCCCAAGGGGCGCGTGCGCTCAGTGATGCGGAATTGCTTGCCATACTCATAGGCAGCGGCAATGCCGATGAGAATGCGGTGGAGCTGATGCGACGCATCCTAAATGATTGCGGTGGCAGTTTGCAAACGCTGGGACGGATGAGGCTTGACGACTTTACCGCCTACAAGGGTGTGGGACCGGCCAAGGCCGTGTGTCTGATGGCGGCTTGCGAGTTGGGCAACCGGCGCATGAAGGAGCCTACGGAAAGAAAGCGGATTGAGAGCAGCCGGGACATTGCCGATTTTTTCCTGCCGATGCTGATGGAACTGCCTCACGAGGAATGTCATGTGATGATGTTGCGCAACAATTTGACGCTGAAGGGAACGTTTCTTGTAGGGCGTGGCGGAATTACAGAATCTGCGGTGGACATACGCCTCATTTTGGAAGCCGCGCTAAGGAATCAGTCGACGGCCATTGTGTTGTGTCACAACCATCCCAGCGGAAGCCTGACGCCGAGTACAATGGACAAAAACCTGACCCGCCAGCTTGCCGAGGCATGCAGGATTATGAATATCAGACTTCTGGACCACGTTATCGTTTCGGATCAGGGGTATTTTAGTTTCAAGGACCAAGGACTAATGGATTAAGATTTATGGAACAACTACAAATGCAAGAACGAGTGATAGAAATGTTGCGTACCGTGTATGACCCGGAGATTCCGGTAAACGTGTACGACCTCGGACTCATTTACCGTATAGAATTGAATGACGACTGCACTGAACTGGCCGTGGACATGACGCTTACCGCGCCCAATTGTCCGGCGGCAGACTTCATTATGGAGGACGTGCGGCAGAAACTGGAAACCATAAGCGGACTGACGCGTGTGGATGTGAATCTGGTGTTCGAACCCGAATGGGACAAGGACATGATGAGCGAGGAAGCCAAGTTGGAGTTGGGATTTATGTAAGCGACTTTAAATGAAGAACATCTATTTTATAAGCGATGCCCATTTGGGCAGTCTGGCCATCGCACACAGCCGTCAGCAGGAAAGACGGTTGGTGCGCTTTCTTGATGCCATCAAGGACAAGGCGAGTGCTGTCTATATGTTGGGGGACATGTTTGACTTCTGGTTTGAGTATCGCATGGTGGTTCCCCGTGGATATACGCGCTTTTTGGGCAAGGTGAGCGAACTGACCGACAATGGGGTAGAGGTACACTTCTTTGTGGGCAACCATGATATCTGGTGTACTGACTATCTGGAACGTGAATGTGGCGTTATCGTACATCACGGTCCCATGACGATGGAACTTTCGGACAAGATTTTCTACATGGGACATGGCGATGGTTTGGGCGACAAGGATTGGAAGTTCCAACTCATCCGCTCCATTTTTCGCAACAAACTGTGCCAGAGGATGTTTGCCTGTCTGCATCCGCGCTGGGCAATGGCGTTCGGACTGGCATGGGCAAAGCATAGTCGGCAGAAGCACATGAAGCAGGGAGGCGAACCTCCTTATATGGGCGAGAACAAGGAACCTCTTGTTTGCTATGCCAAGGACTACCTGAAGGCTCATCCGGATGTCAACTACTTCATGTTCGGCCACCGTCACATAGAATTGGACCTCATGCTAAGCCGCACTTCGCGTGTCCTTATTCTGGGCGATTGGATAAGCCAGTTCACCTATGCCGTCTTTGACGGGGAAAACCTCTTCCTGGAGAGTTATGTGGAGGGGGAGACGGAGTTGTAAGGCCTGCAGTAAGGTTATTAATGAGAAACAGAACCAATACCGGGTTAGCATAGAAAACAAGACCACCATCGTAAAAGCGAAAAAAAACAAGCTGAAAACGATGGTGGTTTTGTGTTTTTTTGTTATCTTTGTTCACAAAATAACGTAAAATTCAATAATTTAATAACAAAAGCGTATGATAAAACGTAACTCCTTTTTACTCGCTATGCTGCTGGGCGCGGCGGGCTTGAATGCTTCGGCACAGGATGATGCACGCCTGACATTTGGTGTCATTTCCGACATTCATTTCGGAAACAATGTGGCCGAGGGGCCGATGGTGAAGGTGCCACAGGCATTGAAGAACATCACTTCGTACGGCAAATTGGATGCCTTGGCTGTGGTAGGTGACCTTACCGACGGCGGTAGTGCAAACCAGTATGAACAGTTGAACCAGGTGTTCGGCGATGAGGCCACGTTCACCAATCCTGTTGGCCAGTTCCTCTTCTCAATGGGTAACCATGACAATTACAACGGTGATGGTCAGACCAACTACAAGAACGGGCTGAAAGCCTTTAACAACGGAGAGGAATATCCTCTTCACACTTATCGCATAATCAAGGGCTATCCTTTCATTACGGTGAGCATGTTAAATGGAACCAATCACGACATTAGCAATGCAAACAACGGAACGGGCGCATATCCTGCATCAACCGTAACATGGCTGGAAGAGCACATGGCAAAGGCGGCACAGGAGTGTCCCGGCAAGCCCATCTTTGTGTTTACACACATACCTCCCCGCTGGACATGTTACAGCACCTGGGCTGAACTGGAGAACGGAACCGGTTGGTGCATGAAGGTGCTGAACCCCACGCTGAACAAGTATCCCCAGGCAGTGGTGTTCTCCGGACATAGCCATTATCCCCTTGGCGACCCCCGCAGTATCCATCAGGGAACCAACCCCAATTCTGAACGTAACAACTATTATACCGTCATCAATACCGGTAGCACCACCTATTCCGAGATTCATCCCGGAGCAGTGGATGCCGGCATTCATCCCACTGGATATGATTACGTAACCGAGGGCCTGATCCTGACAGAGCAGGAGAACGGTGATATTGAAATCCGCCGTTACGATACATACCGCAACGAGGAAATCGCAGCCCACAAGCGCTGGGTGTTGAAGGCTCCCTTTGACGGCAGCCAGTTCATCTATGCTGACAGCCGCAATGCCGATGACAACCCCTCTGGCAAGGAGCTCTATAACGGTGGCGAAGCTCCCGCTTTTGGCGAGAGTGTTGAACTTCAGGTGGAACCATCCTCTTATTCTGTGAAACTGGGTATTCCCCAGGCAACTGACGATGATTGCGTGTTCCGCTATGGCATCAATGTTACTGACGTGGAGCTTGGTGTGAAGGTGACTTCCGCTTCTGTATTCTCACAGTTCTACCTGAACAGCGAGATGCCAGAGGTGCTTGAGTACGAGGTTGACGGACTGGACCCCGAAAAGGAATACACCATTGAGGTAACGGCTTATGACTCTTATGAAAACGCTTCAGAAGCTCTCGTAGCTACATTCGAAACCGTTGCGGATGACGACCCTGCAAATGATGTACCAGATGCAGTGGGCTTATGGACCTTCGATGATGCCCGTAATCCTTTTGATGCAGATGACGGTGCCTGTGGAATGGAGCCTTTGACAATGGGCAAGAACTCTGTTACCATGGTTGGCGAGCCTGCAGAGGCCAGAATCGTGCCTGCCGACGGACCCACCGAGGTAAACAAGGCGATTTTCGTGCCCAAGGGTTCAGGACTGAAGATTTCTCCCTACCTTTCAGAGACCACCAACAACTACACCATACAGATGGACTTGATGGTTGAGGATGCAGTAGCCTACAATGCCATTTTCCAGACCAAGCTGGAAAACAATGACGATGCCGAATGCTTCTATCACAATAACACAATCGGAGTGAACAGCCTGGGCTATCATGGAACAATTGTGGACAAGACATGGCACAGACTGCTCTTTGTTAACCGTGCGGGCAATATGACCGTCTATGTGGATGGCAAGCGCGTGAGCCAGGGAAGCAACTCACGTTGGGATATCGTTCCTGACGGTTTCTACTTGCTCACAGACAACGACGGAGAGCGAGTTGATACATACCTGTCTGAATTTGCGTTCTGGGACACTCCTCTTACCGAAGGCCAGATCCGACGCCTTGGCAAGATCAATATGGACGAGTACATCGAGGTGAAGACTCCCAGCGTACGTCTTGTGGACAGAACCGACTTCTCAATCCAAATCAATGCCAACGTATCTGTGTCTTTCACGCTGCCCGAATGGGTTGAAGCAGTTGATGTGGAACCCTACATCGGTTTGAAGGAATATACCTTCCGTGCAAAGCCCATGGAAGAAGCCGGACAGCGTGAGGGAGTAATCACTGTCGAATCTGCCAATCTTTCTGCACAGGAAATTCCCGTAAAGCAGATAACACTTGGCGAAGAAATGCCTGAGGCTACCGCCATATGGACCTTTGATGATCCCAACGATTATTTGGCCGGAACCGGTGCGGCTACCATGTTCCCCGCTATAAATACAGTGGACGGCGTGCAAAAGCTTGCAACTCTTGATGAGGCCGATATCGTTCCCCTTGAAGAAGGCCCGTTTGCCGGCAATGGCGCAATTGGACTCCCCGTCAATACTTATCTGTGGATTGAACGTAACGCCGGCGAAGAAAAACTTGCAGACTATACACTGATGCTTGATGTTCGCCCCGAAAAGCTGGATGGCTACAATTCGCTGTATCGAAACAACTTGATCAACAACCAGGACGGTTCTATCTTTATCAAGAACGGACAGGTGGGACTCAATTCAAGCGGATTGGGCTATAACGGAGAACTTATCATGAACCAGTGGCACCGTATTGTCATTATCATGAGAAACAACTATGCCCACCTTTACATTGACGGAGAGAAAGTGGGCGAGAGCACCGGAACCCGTGCCGACGTATGGGAGCTGCATCCCATCTTCCTGCTGTTCGCCGACAATGACGGGGAAGAGGTATGGAACGACCTTGCAGAAGTACGTTACTGGGATGTTCCCTTGAAAGACAAACATGTTGCCGAATTGGGCAAGGTGGAACAGATTATCATTGAAGATCCCTTGATTGAACCCTTGAGCATCTGGACTTTTGACGATGCATCCAACCTCTTGACCGGTACAGGAGAATCTCAGCTTCAGTGTGCTGTCAAGACAGAGAACGGAATTGAGATCACTTACGACTTTGCAGCTGCCGGTCTGGTGCCCACGGAAGGACCTTCTGCCGGCAACGGTGCCGTAACTGTTCCCGTGAACACTTATCTGCGTCTGGACCACAACTCAGAACTGGAATACGGTGTGCTGACAACCTTCTCTGTACTTATGGACATCAAACCCAAGGCTCTTTCTGGCTATCAGGCATTGTTCAATAGCGACCCGAAGAACCAGAAAGACGGTTCTCTGTTCCTCAAGAACACTGGCTTTGGCTTGAATAACAACGTTGGTCCTGGATACAACGGACAGCTCATTGAAAACCAGTGGCATCGTCTTGTGTTCGCTGTAGAAGGAAGCTATATTGAAACCTACATTGACGGACGCCGTGTCGGCGCCTCTTCTGGTCCAGAAAAGAATCACTGGATTTGTCCCAATGGCGCACTCTTCTTTGCCGACAATGACGGAGAAGAAGGCGTGATTGACGTGGCAGAACTGTGCTTCTGGGATGCTTATCTCACTCCTTCAATGGTGAAACAGTTGGGAACTCCCGGCATGCCCACCGGCATTCAGTCTGTTCAGGATGGTGTGAAGCCTGCAGTAACCGGTGTGTATGACATTACTGGCCGCAAGGTTACTGCAAAGAAACTACAGAAGGGCTTGTATATTATCAACGGCCGTAAGGTGGTTGTACGATAAGTACAGGATAAACGATACCAAACAACAGGGGGTGCAATGTCTGCGCAAGACATTGTCCCCCCTGCCTTTAAGGTAGAATAAGTCTGAATAAGTGTTAATAAACGGGCGCTAAGGACTAAAATGTGGTAAAAGAATATAAAAATCGTCGCAAAACGATGCTGTATTCACGGATTAGTATTACCTTTGTTGTAGATTTTAAAAACAAATTACAGAGAGAGTATAATATTAAGGTATAGAACATTAATAAGACAACGATTATGAAAAAGAATGTGTTTATGCTTGCCATGACAGCAGGTTTGCTGATGTTGTCAGGATGTGCCAGCAAGAAGAGCTTGCAGAACTGTCAGCTCGAAAATCAGAATCTTTCCAGCCAGTATGCCAAGGTGAAGGAAGAACTTTCAGACACCAAGGCCGAGTTGGCATCGTCAAAGACCCGTGTGCAGTTGCTTACAGAACAGCTTGCCCAGCAGAAGGAACTCATGGCCCAGCAGAAGAAGAATCAGGAAGCATTGCAGAAGTCGCTTGACAAGAGTTTGCTGAATGCCGGTTCCAACAATGTGAACATCTCCAAGCTGGTTGACCAGATCAACGAGTCCAACCAGTACATACGCCACTTGGTGAACGTAAAGAGCAAGAGTGACTCGCTCAATGTGGTGCTCACCAACAACCTTACCCGTTCCCTGAGCAAGGAAGAACTGAAGGAAGTGGACGTGCAGGTGCTTAAGGGTGTGGTGTACATCTCTTTGGCCGACAATATGCTTTATAAGAGCGGAAGCTATGAAATCAACGAGCGTGCAGCCGAGACCCTCAGCAAGATTGCAAAGATTATCACCGACTACAAGGATTATGATGTGCTGATTGAGGGTAACACTGACAACGTGCCTGTGAACAACCAGAGTGAGCACATGAAGAACATCCGCAACAACTGGGATCTCTCTTGTCTGCGTGCGTCAAGTGTGGTGCAGGCTTTGCAAAACCAGTATGGTGTAGACCCCAAGCGTCTTACAGCCGGTGGCCGTGGCGAGTTCAATCCCTTGACCGACAATGACAGCGAACTGGGCAAACAACGTAACCGCCGCACTCAGATTATCATCACTCCCAAGCTCGACCAGTTCATGGAGTTGATTGACAAGGCTCCCGAAGGTGAAGAGGCTCCTGCCGTACCGGCAGAATAAGCCTGATAACTACATTGTGACAGATTCTTACGAAATAGATTTGAGTGGGTTGCGATGGAAAAAGTCTTGGTGACAGGAGCTTCTGGATTTGTAGGTAGCAGGTTTGTCAGAGCCATGCTTGGCAAATATGAGTTGCTTGTGCCCACTCATGCCGAATTTGATATCACATCAGCCAGGGTGGTGCAGAGATATATTGATCTGCATCGTCCTGGTGTTATACTTCATCTTGCCGCGCTTTCAAATACAGGATATTGCGAGCAAAATCCCAAGCAGAGTTATGAGGTGAATGTGCAGGGTGTGGAAAATCTTGCTTCCGTGGCGGCAAACTATGATGCAAAGTTTGTTTTCTTTTCCTCTGATCAGGTTTATAATGGAAATGAGGAAAAGGGCCTGTTGCAGGAAGATGTTCCCGTATCTCCAGAAAATCATTATGGCCGCCATAAGCTCTTGGCAGAACAAAGAGCCTCAGAGTTGTGCCCCGAAAGTGTGGCGCTTCGTGCCACATGGATGTATGACAGTCGTGAAGCGAATTTGCCCACACACGATAATTTTGTACTGAATGTGAAACGTGCGTTGAAAGAGAAAAGGCCGCTGGCATTTGCTACACGCGAATATCGCGGGATAACTTGGATAAATGAGGTTGTTGATAACCTTCCGCACACATTCGTCCTCCCTGCTGGCGTTTATAATTTCGGGGCGGAGAACCTTTTTAATACCTATGAAACGGCCTGTGCCTATTGTGCGATGCTTGGCGTTGACAGCCGCGATACCATTATTGCTGATACAGAAAGGTTCCCGTTGCACGAACGCAATATCAGCATTTCAATGCAGAAGGCTCGAGAGGCATCAGGCGGTGCCATTCACTTTAGTGATACCCTTGAAGGCTTGCGCAAGTACGAGAGTCATCTCGCCAGTAGCAGATAGGCTCTCTAATAACAAAATAAACGGAATGCTTTCCATTGGCCAACGCAATGCATTGCATCGGCCATCGGAAAGCATTCCGTTTGTTGTTTTAAAGCGTTCCGTTTTTTCAGAAAGAGGATTGAAAAAAGGATTTATACATTACTTTTCAAAACGTACCGCCACATCATCGTAAGCGAAGTATGCAGGCTGGCTGTATCCGTAACCATTGTCGCTTGAACCGGTGATGTTGAACTCTACGCTTACCACTTTTCCCAGTCCGCTGAGGTCCCATTTGGCCCACTCTGTAATGATGTTATCGGGACCATTGACAAGATAGAACTCCAAAGTGCCAGTCTCGTTGCCATCGGCGTCGTAGCCTGTGGCGAGGATCTTCACCCAGTCTTCCTCGCCAATGTTGGCGGTAAGCCCGTTTCCGTTCATATAGCAATTGATGGCATAGGCCGAGTTGTTTACATACATGTGATCTATGACGCGTGCCTCTCCGTCAGCGAAACTGATGGCTGGAAGGAATTCTGTTCCGTTCCAGGGGGTATTGTCCTTATAACCGAAATGCATACAGAAATTGGGCGAACCATTATGGCCTCCTGCTCCCTCTTCGCCATATACGCGGAGTTGATTCTCGTAAGTGCCGAAATTGACATAATCTGTAGAAGCATAGTTGGAAATGGCATGACCGCCGCCCCAGTAACAATAACAGCCAAAGTTATAAGGGAAAGTGTGGGTCAGTTCGGTGTTGCCCTCATCGTACCAGGTGTATTCGCAACTCATGTAGTCGCCATAGCAGAGTGGACCTCCGTATTCGGGATCATCAATAAGGTCGCTCCAGGTTGTAATTTCCGCTCCAGCATAATCAAGCGTGTAAGGGCTAAACTTGGCATCGGCATCCTCAAAGGTCAGTATGCGCAGGTCGTAAGCGGCTTCCTTGACAAGGTCTTCTTTGGCAATTTCTGTTGAAATTCGGATGGTGTTTCCTGTTGTAAAGTCTTTTGAAGGTGTCTTTTTCTCTGTATAGGTGCTGCCATCGGAAAAAGTGTAGGTCACGGTCAAATCTGTACCGCTGACTTCAGCAGGAAGACACACCATTGCCGCCATTACACCCTCATAAGAAGATTGCAACGCGATACCATCTGTAAAATTCAAGGTAATACAATTGCTGCCATCAACTACAGATGCTTCCCATTCTCCACTTTGGAAATCAAACATACGTTCGCCGGCGATAGATATTCCTTCTGCTACGGTCATGGTGATGCTGTTAAGCTTGGGCATACCCTCCGAATGCGTAGTCGTATTGAACCAGACATAGGAGGTCTTGTGGCTTAGATAGAAAGAGTTGAACTCATCCAACACTGCGTATCCAAAGTCACCATCGTTTCCCAGATTGCCGTCGGCGGTCTGTGTGGCCAGCACTTTGGCGGTCTTGTTTGTTCCTGTCATATTATAGAATATATGACCGGTGCCCACTACAGCCGTTCCTCCTTCAAACTGAAAATTAGCCAATGTACAATCCGAAGAAATGGGTTTACTCTTATTGTTCCCTAGCCAAATATAGTCCCCAGAAGTCCATTTATAGGGGATTTTTTCTGTGTCAGGCGTACCGAACGAGGTACGGGTTCCCGTTTCCACATCGCTGTAACCGGTTACGGTAAATACTGATGCCGTTTCAAGGCCTTCCGATTCGCTGCAGGCGGCAACTGTTGCCGCTACTGCTATCAAAACAAATAGTCTTTTCATTTATTTTTTATTTAATAATTCACATTCATTACATATCTTCCCATGGCGAGGGCTCTTGTTGTGAAAGAGAAAAACCTCTCTCAACAACCACTTGTACAAGTTGTAATTGCGGAGCCTCATAATTAAACCCTTCAAATGCAGGGTTATGTCTCTTTTCATCTGAACTTTTCATAAAAACTAAGTTTAAAATTAATAAATACTTATAGGCCTATATATTATTTCATTTTACTATCACTTTCCGCACACCCTTTGATGAGTGTTCAATATAGATGCCGGGCACTCTGGGCTCTGCTACACGATATCCGCTGAGCGAATACCATGCCACCTTGTTCTCTGTGCTCTGGCGTATGCAGCTGATGGCTGTGGTATCGTCTGTGTCATCGCCCACCAAATGCAGGTCATAGGCTCCCATTATCTCGGTAGATGTCTCGCCCAGCCAACCGCAGTATTGGTTGACTGCACAATACACCTTTACAAAATGGATGCCGGGCAGACTGACACGCTTACCCTCATGGTCTACCGCCCATTCGATATTGAACTTGGAACGGTTGTCCGTATTGGGATGATTGTCGACATATCCCCATGCGTAGGCATATTGTACATAGTAGTTGCCCATCCCGCTTTCGTCCACATAGTTGTCGGCCAGCAATGCACCTTCAAAAGTGAGCGAGTCGGCATCAATCCATTGGGGATAATAACTTTGATGGTGATAGACATTGCGGTAAACATGACCGGTATTGCCCATGTTGTCTGTCCAACGCACATACGAAGTGTCGTTAATAAACTTATAGTCGGGATTGGGCGTCCGTTCCTTGTCCTCATCCGGACGATAATAGGTGATGCGATAATTGTGCACGGTTGTTGGATTGTCGTACTCGCTGCCTGCCAATTCGTACCACGCATCATCTGGTTCTCCGTTACCATTGGCATCGTGGCTTACCATCACGATGCCTGGTTCGCACGAACCGCCCTCTTTCGATGCGTTGGGGTTTGGATTGGCATTGCTGTAGAATGCGTTGCCCAATATCTGAAAATCCATTTTGCCCGGACGGTTCTCTATCATGTGGTCAAACCCAAAAGTGACGTAGCCTCCATAACTGCCAAGCGAGATGAGCACACGCTCGTCATGGGCAATGCACTCTTCGGCCTTGCGTGCCATGTCTTCGGGTGTATCTCCCTCTTCGTAGGATGGCATTTCATTGACAAACTGGCCCGGTGCAGGGCGATACTCGTATACCCGATTGATGTAGGGTGATTGTGCGATGGCGCCAATGGCCGTAACGAGCAATACAGAAATGGTAAAAATAATTCTTTTCATACTATTCATATTTTAACGGAATGGTTGTAAAAGCAAAATGTGCTGGGATGTCGCCAGTGCGCACCCGCCACTTCATGGTACCCTCGGGCGTAAAACAATAGAGATAGCCCGGCGACACATAATTGCCGGCATCAGTCACATAGAATTCGCGCGTGGTGCGATTGACCGCCACGCCATAGGGCATGCGTATCTTGCGGTCGGTACCGTCTGTGATGAAGCGGTCGGTGACAACCTTGCGTGTGCGCGTATTTATAATATGGTAACTGATGGTCCATTCATTGGTCACATAACTCCAGTCGGTTCCATAGACGTAGAGTGAGTCTCCTGCCAGAGTCATCTCTGAGTTCGGTACATCCAATGAGTCGCAGACGGTTTCGGTGTGCGGGTCTATGACATAGGTTTTGGAACCATAACCGTAATAGTCGCCTCGGGATGACACCCAAATGTATCCCTGGCGGTCTGCTTCGAGACGATGCAGATTGATGGCCACATCAATGGTGTTTGTCACGGTAAACGTGTTGAGGTCGATAACCGATATCGTTCGGTCATAGTTTGGGAAACGGTAACCGCCACTGTTTGCCACATACAATTTGCTGCCATGCACCACAATCTCATCGGGTTGGTAACCCACGGTACAAGTGTCAATTACTTCCATTCGGTCAATGTCAATACGTGCCACATAGCCAAGACGGGCATTGGGGTCTATCTGTACAGGACCGGCGTAACTGCTTACATAGGCATAGCGGTCGTGAAAGGCTATGTATCGGCAGTTGGGAATGGAAATCTGCGTAATGTGTTTGGCTGTGGCCGCATCCATCACCTCAACGAAGTGTGAACAGTTGATTACCGCCCACAACTTGCCGTCATAGATTTGCAAATCGTTGCCTACATCGCCCAGTTCCTTCACCACACCAGGGTTTACCTCGGCATAGATGTTGCGAATATATTTTCCCGTAAGCGCATCATAATAGTCGAGTGTACACTTGTTGCTTCCCATGTTGCCTTCGTTGAGAAGATAGAAACCCTTGACTGATGCCGTATCTTTCATGGATACTTGTGCCGTGTCTACCTGTTCTTCCTGGGAAGGGACTATGTATTCGTCTTCCGTGCGGCACGAAGCAGTCGACAGCAGGAGAATTGACATAAGCGCACAACCAAACGCGCGGTTTTTATTCCCATTCGGAATCTTTCTCTTTTCTTCCACAATAATAGAGCTTGTTCTCATAATGTCTATATCATTACATTTATCTTGACCTTGAAATTCGTTCCCGGCATGGGATAGCATTGTACCACCTCGTACTGCTGGTTAAAGACATTATTCACCTCGCCTGTAATCCTTAACGTACACTTCTTTATCCTTACCAGTTTTGTCAAAGAAAGGTCGCTGGTGTACCATGGCTTGGAGTAGTTTTCGGGGATGTTGGCACTTGCCTCGTAACGTTCTCCTGTATAGATGAAACTGTAATTGAAGGCCCAATCGCGCCATGACAACCCTACTATGGCAGAGAAGGCATGCCATGGGATATAAGGCAACTGACCGCCATAGAACGGACTATCCTTATCGGTATGGTCCATTGCGCGGTTAAAAGTGTAGGAACAATTTGTACTCACGTCCAACTTGCCCAAACGCCAACTGGTGCGCAATGATGCGTCAAGCCCCCAAATATGGCACAGGCCAAAGTTCATCATTGTCCATCGGAACTGGTTTGTTGTGGGCATGGCAACAATCTTGTCCTCAACTTCATTATAATAACCGTCTGCCCGCAGTTCCGCACTCCGCAGCAAACCTTCTTCCCATACTCTTTTGTAAGTGCCGCCCACATTGTATTGGGTTGTATATTCCGGCTTCAGATCCTTGTTTCCGATGAAGGTGTAATACAAATCATTGAAGGTGGGCATGCGGAAGATGCGTTTATAAAAGGCACGCAATGACAGATCGTGATTTCCTTTGTCAAGTGGTTGGTAACCGAGTATCAAAGCAGGGGTGAAACGATTCTTGCTGCCAGCTGAACCGCCAACCATGCGTGTCTTGTCATTGACATAAGTCTGAAGCCCAGACATACGGAAGGACAGCTTATCCCAATGCAGACTTGTGGACAAGGCAGATAATAAGGTCCATCTGGTGGGATAGACAAAGTTCACAAGATCTGCATCGAGATAATTGTATTGCACATCATTGGACAACGAGACCTGCCACCATGTCCTTATCTGGTACAGGTGTGCGGCGGAAAGGTAAGCCTCTGACTGATGATAGTGGTTGTCCGTATACATTGTGGTTACGTCAAGGCGTGGGTCGCTAAGATAATGCAGGTAATCGTATGCCACCTTTGTATTGAGTAGCAATGAATAGCGGTTAGTGAAATTCCTGCGGAATGTTCCTTGTCCGAAGACCGATGTGTCCCACTGGCGGTCCTGATGGCGGTATTTTCCAGGTTCTTCGCGCACGGAAGCACCAGGGAATCCGCGTTCGCTATTGTAGAAATAGACCTTTGCACGCCATTCACCGTCCTTTGACTTGCCGAACAAGGCCGCTTCGGTGCGCAATGCGCTTACATCGCCATTGCGGCGCACTTCGGTGGTGTCATAACCGTTCTTCTTGGCGTAACTGAACTTGTAGCGTCCGGAGGTGCTCATATATTCACCGCTGAACTGAGCCGATAATTTCTCAGTCAGTTTCTGCTCCCATAGGAGAGACGGATTATATGTGTCAAAAGAACCCGCCTTCATGGCCACATTCAGATTGTAACGCTTATGTGTGGTAAACAAAGGTTTCCTGGTCTGCAAATAGACCGTGGAGGCGGAAGCGTAGTCTTTGGCGGTTTGCAAAAGGTCCGACTTCTCACCGTTATAGAGCTGCAGTGCCTCCATGTTGTCAAGAGAGAAACGTCCCAGGTCAATCTGCCCGTTCTGGGCATTGCCCAATTGGATTCCGTCATAGAAAACGCCTGTGTGGTTTGTACCGAGCGAACGGACGTTCACGGTTTTCAATCCACCGATTCCGCCATAATCCTTTATCTGCACTCCAGCGAAATATCGCATGGCATCAGCCACGCTGTGCACGCTGAGCCGTTCAAGTTCCTTCCCCTTTAATTGCTGTACAGGAATAATGCTGGAGCCTCCTTTGTCTCTATGGGCGGTAACGGTAACCTCATACAAATGTCGGACAGTGTCGAGAGGAACTGAATCACCAGCCTTCTCGACACTTTGGGCATAGGCGTGTTGTACGAATACAACAACAAAACAACCCAAAAGCTGCTTCATGTGTATATGAATCCTTTGTAACATGTTCAATCTTAATCCATCCCCAGGGATCTTGATCAATATGCAAGAGGCAGGTCTTCTGACTTTTCAACAGAGCAAACGTCTTCCCGATAATCTCAGTGACTGTGTGTTTGCCTGATAATTTGAATTACAGCTGCGGGACAGTTCAGGACTTACACCTGATTCCCTTTTAATCGCCATGCCAAAGCCTGAAAGCCATGGTAAGGCGAACCAAATGCGGTGCAAAGTTATGTTTTTATGACAATACGACCAAATATTTTGACCGTTTTTGTTTAGTTTTTTTTCTGAAGGCTTGTGAAACCGTTTTATAGATGTGCGATTCGTGGTGTCGGAAGCCACGATAAATTGTTGCTGATACAGAAAGGTTTATGAATGTGGAAATAAATGGAATGCCTTCCATTGACCAACGCAATGCATTGCATCGGCCATCGGAAGGCATTCCGTTTGCTCACGCACCGCGGTGCGTTTTTTCGTCTTATAGGATTATCCGGCCAGGGCCTGTGTGTCAAGGGCAATCATCAGTTCCTCATCGGTGGGGATGACGCAAACCTTAACCTGGCTGTCGTCTGCGCTGATGACAGCTTCGGTGGCACGGCAGGCCTGGTTCTTTTCATTGTCAATCTTGATGCCCATGAACTCCAGCCCTGAAGTGGTCTCGCTGCGAACCTCCCACTGGTTTTCGCCGGCGCCGCCGGTGAACAGGATAACGTCCACACCGCCCATTGCTGCGGCATACTGGCCGATGTATTTCTTGATGCGATAGAAGTACATGTCCTTTGCCAGACGGGCCTTCTTGTTTCCGTTGGCAATGCCAGCCAAGATGTCACGGAAGTCGCTGCTCAGTTCGCTGATACCGGCCAGACCGCTCTGCTTGTTCAGCAGGTTACTCATGCCCTTGGTGTCCAGATTGAGCTTGTCCATGATGAAGGTTACCGCTCCGGCATCAATGTCACCGCTGCGGGTTCCCATGACGAGGCCTTCCAGGGGAGTGAGGCCCATGCTGGTGTCCACACACTTGCCATACTTCACGGCTGCGATGGAAGCGCCGTTGCCGATGTGGCAGGTGATGATGCGGCTCTTCTCGGGGTCGATACCCAGGAACTCGCACACGCGCTGGCTTACATAGCGGTGGTTTGTGCCGTGGAAACCGTAGCGGCGCACGCCATATTTCTCGTACAGTTCATAGGGCAGGGCGTACATGTAGGCATAGTCGGGCATGGTCTGGTGGAAGGCGGTGTCGAACACACCAACCTGCTTGATTTCGGGCAGCAGCGCCTTCACAGCGTTCACGCCCTTGATGTTGGCGGGGTTGTGCAGGGGAGCCAGGTCGTTGCAAGCCTCAAACACTTCCATGATTTCGGGGGTGAGGATGGCGCTCTTGTTGAACTTCTCGCCGCCGTGTACCATGCGATGGCCCACTGCATCCAGTTCGTCAAGGCTCTTCAGCACGGCATAGTCGCCGGTGGTGAGCACTTCAAAGATGAACTGCACGCCGGCAGTATGTTCCTCGATGGGACGGTCAATCTGCACCTTCTCGCCGTTGACCTTCATCTTGATGAAAGAGTCGGGCAGTCCGATTTTCTCAATACCGCCACTGGTGATTACGCTCTGGTTGGTCATGTCATAGAGCGCATATTTGATGGATGAACTTCCGCAGTTCAATACAAGGATTTTCATTGTTCTGTATGAATGGTTTGATATGGGTTATACATTTATTTGGCGTCCATGGCCTGACAAGCGGTGATGGCCACCATCTTGTAGATGTCGTCCACGCTGCAGCCGCGGCTTAGGTCGTTTACGGGACGGGCGATACCCTGGAGAATGGGGCCGATGGCGTCGGCGTTGCCCAGGCGTTGTACCATCTTGTAACCGATGTTGCCCACTTCAAGGCAGGGGAATACCAATACGTTGGCATGTCCGGCAATTTTGCTTCCGGGCGCTTTCTTCTCGCCAACGCCGGGAACCAGTGCCGCGTCTGCCTGCAGTTCGCCGTCGATGTGCAGTTCGGGAGCCATTTCCTGTGCCATGCGAGTGGCCTCTACCACCTTGTCCACCACCTCGTGCTTGGCGCTGCCCTTGGTGCTGAAGCTCAGCATGGCTACGCGGGGCTCTTCAAATCCGGCCACGCTCTTGGCGGTCTGTGCGGTACATACGGCAATCTGAGCCAACTGTGAAGCGTCGGGCATGGGGGTAACGGCTACGTCGCCCACTACCAACACACCGTCCTCGCCATACTGGGGAGTCTGGGTAATCAGCAGCATGGCACCGCTAACGCAAGAGATGCCGGGGGCACACTTGATAATCTGCAGGGCAGGGCGAAGGGTGTCGCCGGTGGTGCTCAATGCACCGGAAATCTGTCCGTCAGCATCGCCGTTCTTGATGATGAGGCATCCGAAATACAGGGGGTCAAGCACCTTCTTGCGTGCCTCCTCAATGGTCATGCCCTTCTTCTTGCGCAGTTCGAAAAGCAACTGTGCATAGGTTTCGGTTTTTTCACTGGTGGCAGGGTCGATGATGGTGGCCTCTCCAACGTGCTTCAGGCCGAGCTTGTCGGCCAAAGCCATGATTTCGTCCACGTTACCGATGAGGATAATCTCTGCCAGTCCGTCTGCCAAAGCTTTGTCGGCAGCGGTAAGGGTGCGCTCTTCCAAACTCTCGGGCAACACAATGCGTTGCTTGTTGGCCTGTGCGCGTGCTACGATTTTGTCAATCAGACTCATTTGTTGTAATGTTTTTATGTTTATGTACTATTTTTGTTTCCTCGTTTTTGTCAGAACTTTCCTTTGGACAGGATGAGTTCCAGTTCCTCTGCCGTCAGTCGGGCGCGGAACTTGTTGTTATAGGCTGCCGTGATGCTGCCCGTCTCCTCGCTCACCACAATGGCCAGCGCGTCGGTCTCCTTGCTGATGCCTCGTGCGGCGCGGTGTCTCAGTCCGAAGTGCTTGGGTATGTCCAGGTCGTTGCTTACCGGAAGGATGCACGCCGCAGCGGCAATCTTGTGTCCGGTGATGATCATGGCACCGTCGTGCAGAGGGCTGTTCTTGAAGAAGATGTTCTCTATGAGGCGTTGCCCAATGCTTGCGTTGATGATGTCGCCGGTGTGCTTGATGTCATCCAGCGGCAGGTCGTTCTGCAGGACAATCAGTGCGCCCACCTTGTTCTTGCTCATGTTGATGCACGCCATCACCAGTGGCATCACAATGGACTTGTCGTTGCGCACGTCATCCTGTTGCTTGTTGTTGTCCCGGCGGAAGAAGTTGAGGAGTCCTCTTACCTTCTCATGCGCGCCAAGGGTGTAGAAGAAGTGTCTGATTTCCTCTTGGAAAAGGATGATGAGGGCAATGGCGCCCACGTTTACCATCTGGTCCAGGATGCTGCCCAGAAGTTTCATTTCAAGCACCTTGCTGACGACAATCCAGCAACTAACGAAAAGCAGTACGCCGTAAAAGATGTTTACCGAGCGCGAACGCTTCATTATCATGTAGCAATAATACAGGAGTATGGCTACAAGCAGAATGTCAATCAGGTCCTTTATTCCAAAGTCAAACACGTTCTCTTCTGTGGTTTATTATGTTCTGTCAAATTGTTCTCTCACTTGGTTGTGCCGATGCTGCCCCCATCGTGCTTTAGCGTTTCCTTGACGATGCTGATGGCTTCCGTGGCGGCTCTCACGTCGTGGACACGCAGGATATTCGCTCCCTTCAGCAGGGCGATGGTGTGGAGCGCGGTGGTGCCGTTCAGCGCTTCCTGCGGTGTGCATTTCAGCAGACGGTACACCATGCTTTTGCGGCTTACGCCCACCAGCAGCGGGGCTTGCAACACTTTGAACGCTTGCAGGTGCGCCATCAACTCATAATTGTGGTCCAGCGTCTTGGCAAAGCCGAAGCCGGGATCCAGAATCACATCGCATACGCCCATCTCGCGCAGTTGCTCCAGTCGGTGTCCCAGATGCACAATCACTTCCTTCGTTACGTCTTGGTATGTGGCCTCCTGCTGCATGGTCTGCGGGTTGCCGCGCATGTGGGTGAGGATGTAGGGGACGTTCAGTTCTGCCATTGTGCGGAACATGTCCTTGTCCAGCTCTCCGCCCGAAATGTCGTTGATGATGTGCGCCCCATATTCTTCCACGCATCGGCGTGCCACGTCAGCACGGAAGGTGTCAATGCTGATGATGGCCTGTGGAGCCGTGCGCCGTACTGTCTGCAGGGCAAAGGCCAGGCGTTCCATCTCTTCCTCGGCCGAAATGTCGGCGGCTCCGGGGCGGGTGCTGTAGGCTCCGATGTCAATGATACTTGCCCCTTCTTCCATAATCTGTTCCGTCCGTCCGGCTATCTGCGCCTCGGACTGATGACGGCTGTTTTCGTAGAAAGAGTCGGGGGTTACATTCAGAATGCCCATTACCTGCGGCTCGCTCAAGTCCATCAGTTGCCCCCCCACGTTGATGTAGTATGGAATATGTCCTTTCATGCCTGGGAAAAGTGTTTTAAAACAGCTACAAAGTTAGTCAATATTTGTAAAACAGACAAATTTTGCGTCCCTTTATCAAAAAAAGGATGTATCTTTGCGTTTGCGCAGCCCCGTAGGCGGATGAAAGTTTTTGCCATAGGTGCTACAAGCCTGGAGTTGGGGCGGCGGATGACTAAATATGAAATAGGAAAATGATGATGGATATCGCATCGCTATACCGGATTTATCAGGAACATCCGGTGGTAACCACGGACAGCCGAAAATGTCCGTCGGGCAGTATGTTTTTCGCGCTTCGTGGCGAGACGTTCAATGGCAACCAGTATGCCAGGCAGGCGTTGGAGCAGGGGTGTGCAGTGGCAGTGGTGGACGATGGCTCGGTTGTCCCTCCCGGAGATGCCCGTTTTGTGCTGGTGGATGATGTCTTGTCCACTCTCCAGCAGTTGGCGGCATGGCACCGCAGACAGTGGGGCGGACCCGTGGTCCAGGTAACCGGAACCAACGGAAAGACCACCACCAAGGAACTCCTGGCCGCCGTCCTTGGCCGCAAATATAACGTGCATTATACGCAGGGCAATCTCAACAACCATATTGGCGTGCCCCTGACCCTCCTTGGCATGCGTGCCGAACACAATTTGGCCGTGGTGGAGACCGGAGCCAACCATCCTGGCGAGATTGCGCAGCTTTGCGGTTATGCTCAGGCCGACTGCGGTCTGATCACCAATGTGGGCCGCGCCCATTTGGAGGGCTTTGGCTCGTTTGAGGGTGTCAAGCGCACCAAGGGCGAGCTTTATGACGATCTGAAGGCCCGCGGCAAGTTCATCTTCCTCAATGCGCAGGATGACGATTTGAGGCAGATGGCCGCAGAACGGGGATTCTGCACCTCCGATGCGCCCCATTGCAAACCCTATGCCGAAGGCCGCGTTTCGGCTTGCGCTCCCTTTGTGGAGTTCCAGTGGCGCGAGGGCGAAGCACAGCCTTGGCACACCGTGTCCACTCATCTGGTGGGGGCATACAATCTTGCCAACTTGCGTGCGGCCGTAACGGTGGGACTCCACTTTGGCGTGCCTGCGTCGGACATAGAAGATGCTTTGGCCGCTTATGTGCCCACGAATAGCCGTAGCGAATGGCGCAATACCGATAGGAACCGTCTTCTGGTAGATGCCTACAACGCCAATCCGGCAAGCATGGCGGCGGCGCTTGACAATTTTGACTTGATTGAGGGTGAGAACAAGATGGTGATCCTGGGCGATATGCGCGAACTGGGCGCGGACAGCCACAAAGAGCATCAGCGCATTGTGGCCCGCCTTGAACAGATGCAGTTGCAGGAAGTGTGGCTTGTGGGCAGCGAGTTTGCCGCCACCCGCCACCCCTTCCGCTCGTTTGCCAATGTGGAAGAGGTAAAGCAGGAGCTGGCGCAGCGTCCGCTCTTTGGCCGCACCATTCTGATAAAGGGCAGCAACGGCATACGTCTGCAACAACTTCCCGAACACTTATAATCCATCATCCCCATGAAACAGTACGATGCCATATTCAACCGTGCCGAACGGCTTTTGGGTGCCGACTTCATGCAAAGGGCGGCACGCTGTCGTGTGATAGTGTTCGGCGTGGGGGGCGTGGGAAGCTGGTGTGCCGAGGGACTTGTACGCTCCGGCATAGGGCACCTCACCTTGGTGGATTCCGACTGCGTAAGCGTTACCAATATCAACCGTCAGCGAATGGCCACTGTGCACACGGTGGGGCGTCCCAAGGTTGAGGCCCTGCGCGAACAGCTCCTTGACATCAATCCCGAGGCCGACATCGCCATCGTACAACAGTTCTACAGCGAGGAGAACGCATCGCAGTTCCGTCTGGAACAATATGATTATGTGATAGATGCCATAGACAGCCTGGCCAGCAAGGCCGCGCTCATCCTTCACGCCACCTCTTGCGGCATTCCGCTCTTTTCCAGCATGGGAGCCGCATTGAAGTTCGACCCCACCGCCATTCGCGTAGCCGAGTTCTGGAACGTAAAGGGCTGTCCGTTGGCAAGGGCGTTGCGCCAGCGTTTCAAGAAGCAGCACACCTTTCCGCGCCACAAGTTCCAATGCGTCTTTAGCGAGGAACTTCTGGCCAACCGCGGCGAGGAAAAGCCCGAACCCCTTGCCGGCGAAGCCTCAATGGTGGTGACGCACGGCAACGGCTCGTTGGCACACATCACCGCCATATATGGTTTCACCCTTTCGGGCCTTGTCCTTCAGCATTTGGAAAATCGTTCCGAACTTTAAATTGGTTGCTTATAGAGCGGTTCCGAATTCTCAAAGTTATATCCGAATCAAGAAGAAAAGATTCATCTATTTAGAGTAGAAATATGCTGAAGCCTTCGGAAATCGCCTCAAAATTGATGGATTTCCGAAGAATTCAGCTTATTTTTATATCAATTCATGAGTGTCATCCAAAAAAATAAAGTAAATTTGCACTCGTAATTGATCCACAAATTTGACAAACCATGCTCATAGGTCGTGAAAAAGAAAAGAATGAATTGTTGGATGTATTTCATTCCAATGCATCTGAGTTTGTTGCCATATATGGTAGGCGTAGAGTTGGCAAGACATACCTGATACGTGAAACATTCGACTATCAATTTGCATTCCAACATACAGGCATACTTGACGCTCCTCTCAAAGAACAACTTAAGGAGTTTAGGCAGTCGCTTTATAATATGGGAATGAAGAAAAGGGCATTACCACAGTCATGGAGTGATGCCTTCCATATGCTTGAAGATTGGTTAAGCAGCCTTCCTGAAGGCAAAAAGGTTGTATTTATTGATGAGTTACCATGGATGGATACTCCCCGTTCAAACTTTATACGAGCTCTTGACCATTTTTGGAATGGTTGGGCAACAACACGGCGCGATATTCTGCTGATAGTATGTGGCAGTGCTACATCATGGATTATAGACAACATCATCATGAACTATGGAGGACTTCACAATCGTCTTACCAAGAAGATCCACTTACGACCATTCACACTAAGTGAATGCGAAAAATATAGTTCAAGCCTAAATCTGGGATTTACAAAGAGGAATGTTATGGAAACATACATGGCAATAGGTGGTATCCCTTATTATTGGAGCTTTATGAAGAAAGGTCAAAGTGTGGCACAGAATTTTGACCACATGTTCTTTGATGAAGATGGTGAAATGACTAGAGAATACGATGCACTTTATGCTTCCCTTTTTAAAAATCCGACTATTCACATATCAATCATTCAAGCATTAGCAACAAAGAAAATCGGATTGAAGCGTGATGACATTCTCAAAAAAGCCAAATTAAAAGATTCGGGAGTCTTTAGCAAGGCATTAAAGGAACTCGAACAATGTGGATTTATCAGAAAGTACACATGCATTGGAAAGGAAGTAAAAGATTCTGTTTATCAACTGATGGACAATTACACATTATTCTACTTCCAATTTGTAATGAAGAACAATAATGGTGACAAACATTTCTGGACAACAATGTATAATTCACCTCTCCATAACACATGGGCAGGACTGGCATTTGAACGAGTTTGCCTACAGCACATTGAACAGATAAAGAAAGCGCTCGGATTCGGTGCAGTTATCAGTACTGCACATGCATGGCCTCGTAAAGAAGCGCAAATTGACTTACTCATTGACCGAAACGATGACACGATAAACATTTGTGAGATGAAATACAGCAAGAGTCTTTATCACCTTACAGAGGAAGATACATTGAAGATGCAGTATCGTCTGGATTTATTCCGAGAAGAAACTGGAACAACTAAATCTATTCATCAGACCTTGATTACTTCTTATGGTGTTACTCCAAACTCAAATACTAATCAGATTCAGAGTATGCTGACAATGGATGACTTGTTCCAATAGCTGTTGTTGAACGAAATTTTGGCGATGTTATGAACGAGAACAATCAAATAATAATCTATCAGACCGAGGACGGACAGACGCAGGTGGATGTCCGCATGGAGAATGAAACGGTGTGGCTGACACAAGCTCAGATGGCTGAGCTGTTTAAATCGTCAAGAACAAATATAGTTGAGCATATCCAACATATTTATGACGAAGAAGAATTGGACGAAATTTCAACTTGTCGGAAATTCCGACAGGTTCGGCAAGAAGGGAAACGAATGGTTACCCGTGAGATGCCTATGTATAATCTTGACATGATTATCTCTGTAGGTTATCGTGTCAACTCAAAACGTGGTGTCAAGTTCCGTCAATGGGCCAACCGAATCCTCAAACAATACCTGGTGAAAGGCTATGCTGTGAACGACCGTCTTCGTCGCGACCAGTTGGGCGAGCTTCGCCAGTTGGTGCAAGTGGTGGGCCGTACTCTACAAAGTCGGGACATTACAGCCTCGGCAGACGGGCAAGCCCTTTTTGATGTGGTGGTGGACTACACCTATGCCCTTGATACGCTGGATAATTACGACTATGAGCGTCTCTGCATAGAACGCACCACCTCGCCCGAAACTCCCTTCCGTGCCACTTACGAGAATGCCATGGCCGAAATCTGCCGACTGCACAACAAGTTCGGCGGCAGCCAATGGTTCGGCAACGAGAAGGACGATTCCTTCAAGAGCAGTATCGGACAGATTTATCAAACCTTCGGAGGCGAGGAACTCTATCCGTCGGTGGAAGAGAAAGCCGCCATGCTCCTTTACCTTGTCACCAAGAACCATTCGTTCAGTGATGGCAACAAGCGCATAGCCGCCACTCTTTTCCTTTGGTTCCTGAACAACAACGGTGTCCTATACCGCCCCGACGGCACCAAGCGTTTGGCCGATAACACCCTCGTTGCCCTTACGCTGATGATTGCCGAGAGCCGCACCGAGGAAAAGGATGTGATGGTGAAGGTGGTGGTGAATCTGATAAATCAACGGAATGAGTGATAATACGATTCCATTACAGTAAAGAATCTTTACAAAATTATGTGCTATTAGGATGCTGGTCTTAATGGCATATATGAGAATTATCCAGTTGGGCGGAAAAAAGTGCCCAGTTGGAAAAAAATATGTTTCCAGTTAGAAAAATTTTTTTCCCTAACTGGAAACCCTGTATTGGGGGGTTATTGGCATTTTCCTGCATTTGCACCATATTTTACGTTAAAAGGCTTCAGTAATACAGAAAAAGACGCGGTAAAAAGATTTGACAGAATATAGCCTTTCCCAGTACAAAGTATTGTCAAAGGTTGGACAATGCTTTATCACAGCCAAACTAATGATTTGTCTTGGGAGAGGTAAAATATCTCAGTACCACTTTGAGTGCATGGTAAGTGGTACTGCAGTACCAGCTAATTGGTACTGAGGTGTCAGTTTATTGGTTTTGTAGTGTAAGTAAGCTGGTACGCAAATTTTAACTCCTCTATACCCAATATTAGTATACATATAACTAACATGTTGAAGGAAGATGAGTTACAATAAGATTCAGTTATTAAGGAATACTTAACAACTACTTCTGGTGGCAAGCATTCTTTGCAATAATATTATTGTTATCTGCTAAGTATGTTATATGCCATCGTTGCCTGAAAATTATGAAAGTTTAGTTGGCGCTTTTTAGGCTAGGGGCCAATAAATAATTAAAATCAACATTTACAGGACAAAAAATTGAAATAAAAAGATGTGGTTTCGCATATTATCACTAAATTTGCGGAAAACGCCAATAAAATGAGTAGATAAATGGAAGATTTAAATAGGTTAAAAGTAGTATTGGTTGAACAAAAGAAAACCGGTAAATGGCTTGCCGAGCAACTTGGCAAAGACCCTTCAACGGTTTCCAAATGGTGCTCCAATAAAATGCAACCTTCTTTGGAGATGCTGGTAAAAATTGCACGAACCCTCAATGTAACACCCAAAGATTTGATAAATTAATTGATAAGAAGAAAGAAGAGGTTTAATAAATATATGGTTATGGCTAAAAAAAAAGAAAATATAGAAGAACCTTTGGAAAAGCAGTTGTGGAAAGCTGCCGATAAACTACGTAAAAACATAGATGCTGCGGAGTATAAACACGTGGTACTTGGACTTATCTTTTTGAAATATATATCTGTTTCTTTCGAAGAGTTGTATACCAAATTACAAGCGGAGATTGAAATGGGTGCTGACCCTGAAGACCGTGAAGAATACAAGGCGGAAAATGTATTTTATGTGCCGTTGGAAGCTCGCTGGAGTAGTTTGGTGGCTAATGCCAAGAGTCCTAAGATAGGCAAGTTCATTGACGAGGCGATGGATGCCATTGAAAAGGACAATCCTATTTTGAAGGGTGTGTTGCCGAAAGTCTTTGCACGTCCTAATCTTGATCCGACAAGCCTTGGAGAACTGATTGACTTGATAGGGAATAGCACGTTGAATACAAATACGAATAGTGCCGACCTTTTGGGGCATGTATTCGAATATTTCTTGGGAGAATTTGCGTTGGCAGAAGGCAAGAAGGGTGGTCAGTTCTACACCCCTCGAAGTGTAGTTGAACTGCTTGTGAATATGCTGGAACCTTACAAAGGCCGTGTG
This sequence comes from Bacteroidaceae bacterium, assembly GCA_017559845.1. GTDB lineage: Bacteria > Bacteroidota > Bacteroidia > Bacteroidales > Bacteroidaceae > Physcousia. Next base: position 66,685 of record JAFYQQ010000049.1, read on the forward strand.
CTCGACCCTTGTTGTGGTTCGGGGGGGATGTTTGTACAGAGCGAAAAGTTTGTCAAGGAACATCAAGGACTCATTAACGACATATCCATTTATGGTCAAGAAAGCAATCAGACCACTTGGCGGCTTTGTAAAATGAATCTTGCCATTCGTGGCATTGATGCTTCACAAGTGAAATGGAATACCGAAGGTTCTTTCTTGAACAATGCTCACCGCGATGTGAAAGTAGATTATGTGATAGCCAATCCTCCTTTTAATGATAGTGATTGGAGTGGTGACTTGTTGCGTACAGACGGACGTTGGAAATATGGAGTTCCCCCTACTGGCAATGCAAACTTTGCTTGGATTCAGCATTTCATCTATCATTTGGCGCCGGGAGGCCAAGCTGGTTTTGTGTTGGCGAAAGGTGCTTTGACTTCCAAGAGTGGTGGCGAAGGAGAAATCCGTAAAGAATTGGTAAAGGCTGGTTTGGTAGATTGTATCGTTAATCTACCTGCTAAGTTGTTCCTTAATACCCAGATACCGGCTTCGTTGTGGTTCCTTAGCCGCAACCGTAATGCAACCGACCGTTTCCGTGAACGTGGTGGAGAGATTCTTTTCATTGATGCCCGCAATATGGGACACCTGATAAATCGTCGTACTCGTGAGTTCAGTCCTCAGGATATTCAGAAGATTGCCGATACATATCACCAATGGAGAAACAAAGAAGGTAATTATGAGGATGTGCCGGGTTATTGTGCATCTGTGTCTATTGCCAAGGTGGCTGAATTGGATTATGTGCTTACTCCAGGACGTTATGTCGGTCTCCCCGAGGAAGAAGACGATTTCAACTTTGCCGAACGCTTTTCAGCTTTGAAAGCTGAATTTGAAGAGCAACTGAAAGAAGAGGCACGCTTGAATAAGTTGATTTTGGAGAATTTGGAGAAGATTAAACTTTAATTTAATACAAGAAAAAGATGGATATTCAAAAGGTAAATCAATATAAGAATGCTTTTGATGCTATTGCTCAAAGTATAGCGGACGAGAGTGGAGAACATATCGAAGTATGGTATGCTCGTGAGTTGCAAAATGTGTTGGGATATGCAAGATGGGAAAATTTTGTGGTTGCCATTAATCGTGCCATTGAATCCTGTAAAACGCAGAATATCAATGTGGATGACCATTTTCGTGAGGTCACGAAAATGGTCGTATTAGGTAGTGGTGCTCAGCGAGCAGTACAAGATTTTATGCTTACCCGATATGCTTGTTATATTATTGCTCAAAATGGGGATCCAAAAAAGGAAGAAGTGGCTTTTGCTCAAAGTTATTTTGCGATTCAAACCCGTAATGCGGAATTGATTGAAGAGCGTTTGCAATTACTTTCCAGATTGGAAACTCGTGAAAGATTGAGAAGTTCGGAAAAGCAACTAAGTCAAAACATTTATCAACGTGGGGTAGATGATAGAGGTTTTGGACGAATTCGTTCAAAAGGTGATACAGCCTTGTTTGGTGGAGTCAATACCGAACAGATGAAAAAGCGTTTGGGGGTGAAAAGTGGTGCTTTGGCTGATCATTTGCCGACATTGACCATTGCTGCTAAAAATCTTGCAACGGAAATGACCAATTACAATGTAGAGCAGAAAGACTTGTATGGAGAAATGCCTATTACTCACGAACATATACAAAATAATCAAAGTGTTCGAGGTATGTTGTTGCAACGTGGTATTCGCCCGGAAGAATTACCCCCCGCAGAAGATATTAAGAAAGTTGAGCGTAGGGTTGCTCGTGAAGAAAAGCAATTAGAGAAGAATACGAAAAAGTTGCCGAAATGAAGATATAATTTTTTGCCACCTCTAAATAAAATATGACTAAATACAATGATAATGTATTGTTAAACAAGATGTTAATATAAAATTCAGTTGTAAGGAATTACTTAACAACTGCCGTAGGTGGCAAGAAATATAACATCTAAAAGGAATAAATATGAGTGAGTGGAAAGAATATATAACTGTTGAGAATCTGACGCTGGTTGTTGGTATTGTAACATTGCTTGTTACATATCTTTCTTATAGATACATGCGCAAGAGTGACAAGCGAAATGCTCGGAATCTTCTTGAATGTAAGGAAGCGTATAAGAGAGAACTGGAACTATGGGATAAATTAGGTATGGGTTCGCAAGATATAAAAGAAAGAATGGCAAAAAGGGCAATGCTTGAAAAGGAAATAGAGCAATAAAAAAAGCAGTTGTGATATGGGTGAATGGAAGGAATATAAGTTGGGAGATATCACATCTAAAATTACTTCAGGAGGAACTCCAAAATCTTCTGAAGCTAGTTACTACGATGGTAATATTCCTTGGTTAAATACAAAGGAGGTAAATTTTAATCGTATAGTAAAAACGGAAAAGTGTATTACGGAAGAAGGATTGAATAATTCATCTGCAAAATGGATACCTAAAGGTTCTGTTATTATTGCGATGTATGGGGCGACAGCAGCAAAGGTTGCTTATTCATTGATTGATTTAACGACTAATCAAGCGTGTGGTAATTTAATTATAAATAATGATGTAGCAGATAGTCAATTTGTATATTATTATATTCAATCTTCGTATGAAGAACTGTTAAATCTTGCATGTGGGGCTGCTCAACAAAATTTAAGTGTTGGAGTCATTTCTAATTTCCCTATATTTTTACCACCATTAGCAGTACAAAAATGCATAGCAGCTATTTTAAGTTCTTTAGATGATAAAATAGAATTGCTTCATCGTGAAAATACAACTCTCGAAGCAATGGCAGAAACCCTCTTTCGTCAATGGTTTATTGAAGAAGCAAAAGAGGATTGGGAAGAAGGTCAGTTGGGAGATGTATGTTTATATGTAACTGAAAAAATAGATATTTCAAATGTTGATGTAGATACATACATTTCAACTGAAAATATGTGTCCCAATAAACAAGGAGTTGTTGAAGCATCTTCTATTCCTGAAAATGTAAAAGTGACAAAATATATTCAAGATGACATCCTATTATCAAATATTAGGCCATATTTTAAAAAGATATGGTTAGCAGATAGAAATGGAGCTTGTTCAAATGATGTATTGTGTATAAGAAGTAAAAGTGAAGATTTAAAGTATTTCACATATTATACAATTAGGCAGGATGATTTTTTTGATTATGTCATGTTGGGAGCAAAAGGTTGTAAAATGCCAAGAGGTGATAAACAACATATTATGAATTGGTCAATAATAATTCCTACTAATGATGTGTTGCGAAGGTTTAATACAATTGTTGAAAATGGAATGGCCAAAATAAGAAATAATAATAAACAAATTCAAACTCTTGTTCAAACTCGTGATAGTTTAATCCCTAAATTGATGTCAAACGAAATAGTAATATAACGTGGATAGTATTTATATCAATATAGATTCATTAGCTGCCGTTAATTCACAGATTGTAGGACATGTAGAAGGCATACAAAATGTTCCAGTTGATGGTACATTGGATGTGTATATGATGGTATTTACTATTATTAATGCCGTTATTACTTTGTGCTTTACAATATATTTGGGCTATAATCAGTTGAAAATACAGCGTAGGCAACATAGGTTGGAACTTTATAACTCATATAGTCCAATCTATGCAGAATTGAATGCGATTAGTAGTTATGCTTCTATTTTCGTACATAAATTTTTTTCATATTTAGTTTCTATTGATAATGAATATAGTGAGAAGTTATTGCGGGAAGAAAAAGAGAAGATAAAACTTTTAAATTCAAATTATGAAAAATATGAAGCTAATCTTCAATTGTTGACTGGAAAACGAAATGTGTATCATTTGTTTGTCTCTGCTTTATTGGTTGATATGGAATGTTTATTAGATGAATTACAATATTTAAATTACCAGTTTGTTCAGCGAGGGGAAAAGATTAAGCATGAAAAAAGCATTTCTATTAATCTAGAAAAAGCTACAGAACAAAAATATTTAGAAGCAATAGAGAGTCTATTGTTGGAAAATGACATTTCTTCAAAACATATATTAAAATTTTTGTCGTTGCTTTCTAAAAATAAAGAACGGCTTGATGAGTTGTTAGAACAGATATATGAACAAGCAAATCTGAAAAAATAGTTATATTATGCCAACTCTTACCGAATCCAAAATAGAAGAATTTGCTATCGGGTTATTTGAACAACTCGGGTATCGTTACCTTTATGGTCCTGACATTGCACCGGATGGAACAAATCCCAAACGTGCATCATTTGAAGAGGTCGTAATGTTGGAATCGTTGCGTCATGCGGTGTATCGAATCAATCATACGTTGCCGCAAGAGGTGTGCAATGAAGCTATCAATCAAGTACTTCGTATAGCTTCGCCCGATTTGTTATCCAATAATGAAACCTTTCATCGGATGCTGACGGAAGGTGTTTCGGTATCGGTTCATAAAGAGGGAGCGGAGAGAGGAGAGTTGGTGTGGCTGGTGGATTTTGACAATCCGCAGAACAATGATTTTACAGTAGTCAATCAATATACCATTGTAGAGAATAGCCATAATAAACGACCGGATATTCTGTTGTTTGTCAACGGATTACCTTTGGTCGTAATAGAGTTGAAGAATGCAGTTGATGAGAATGCTACGGTGCAAAGTGCTTTCCGACAGATGGAAACTTATAAAGAGACCATTCCTTCATTGTTCACTTATAATTCTATCATTGTTATTTCGGATGGTTTGGAAGCACGTTCAGGTTCATTGTCAGCAGGGTTCAGTCGTATGATGGCATGGAAGAGTGCTGACGGTAAGGCAGAAGCATCCCGTTTGGTAAGCCAGTTGGAAGTGTTGATAAAGGGAATGTTGAACAAGGATACTTTGCTCGACCTTATCCGTTCGTTTACGGTGTTTGAAAAGACTAAGACGGAAGATAAGGAAACGGGTATCACAACCGTGAAAACGATAAAGAAGATAGCTGCCTATCATCAATATTATGCGGTGAACAAGGCGGTAGATTCAACGGTTCGTGCTACGGGTATTAATCTGAATGATATTTGTGTACTGAAAGAACCGCCTGCCAATTATGGCCTGAAAGATGTGAAGGAACAGCCAAAGGGTGACCATAAAGCAGGGGTGGTATGGCATACGCAAGGTTCGGGCAAGTCGCTTTCGATGGTGTTTTATGTCGGAAAGATTGTCCGTACGTTGAGTAATCCTACCATTGTTATCATTACTGACCGCAATGACTTGGATGACCAATTGTTCGGTACTTTTGCCGATTGTCGTCAGTTGTTGAGGCAGACACCGGTACAAGCAGATGATAGGGAAACATTGAAGAGTTTGTTGCGGGTAGCTTCAGGTGGTGTGATATTTACCACGATTCAGAAGTTCCAACCCGAAAGTGGCAATGTATATGAGACGTTGACCGACCGAAGCAATGTAATTGTCATAGCCGATGAAGCTCATCGTACCCAATATGGTTTCAAGGCCAAGACGGTAGAAGTACGTAATGAAGCGGATGAGGTGATAGGTTCGGAAATTAAATATGGTTTTGCCAAATATTTACGTGATGCCTTGCCCAATGCTACTTATTTGGGATTTACCGGTACACCGATTGAAGCGACGGACATCAATACGCCAGCCGTATTTGGTAACTATGTGGATGTGTACGACATAGCCCAAGCGGTGGAGGATGGTGCAACGGTACGCATTTTCTATGAAAGCAGGTTGGCTAAAGTAGAACTGAGCGAAGAGGGACGTAAATTAATCAGTAGTCTTGATAAGGAACTGGAAACCGAAGAACTGGATGAGGTACAGCAAGCAAAGGCTAAATGGACTCAACTGGAAGCACTTATCGGTAGTAAGTCGAGAATTAAGAATATAGCCAAGGATATTGTTGCACACTTCGAGCATCGGCAAGAGGTGTTTGAAGGTAAAGCGATGATTGTAGCCATGAGTCGCCGTATTGCGGTTGAATTATATGATGCTATTGTATCATTACGTCCGCAATGGCATAGTGATGACCAAATGAAAGGGGCGATAAAAGTGGTGATGACATCGGCATCGTCGGATGGAGCAAGTATTGCGAAACATCATACCACTAAGGAACAGAGACGGAAGTTGGCAGACCGAATGAAAGATCCGGATGATGAGTTGAAATTGGTCATTGTACGTGATATGTGGTTGACAGGATTTGATGCTCCGTGTCTGCATACACTTTATATTGACAAGCCTATGCAGGGGCATAACTTGATGCAGGCTATAGCCCGAGTGAACCGTGTTTACAAGGACAAGCCAGGTGGTTTGGTAGTAGATTATTTAGGCATTGCTTCGGATTTGAAGAAGGCATTGTCGTTCTATTCGGATGCGGATGGAAAGGGTAATCCGACTGAACAACAGGAACAAGCGGTAGCCTTGATGATGGAGAAGTTGGAGGTAGTTCAGCAGATGTTGGATGGTATGAGTTATGTATCTTATTTCAGTGCGGACGTTTCTACCAAGTTATCTTTGATTCTTCAGACGGAAGATTATATCCTCGGCTTAGATGATGGAAAGAAACGGTTTGTCAATGAAGTCAATGCTTTATCCAAAGCATTTGCTATTGCCATTCCGCACGACAAGGCTATGGATATAAAAGATGAAGTGTCTTTCTTCCAAGCGGTAAAGGCACGTTTATGTAAGTTTGATGCCACATCATCGGGTAGAACCAGTGAAGAGATAGAAACAACTATCCGACAGGTCGTGGATAAAGCATTGGTTTCGGAACAAGTGGTAGATATATTTGATGCTGCTGGTATCAAGAAGCCGGATATATCCATTCTTTCAGAAGAATTCTTAATGGAATTGCGAGGGATGGAGCATAAGAATATTGCTTTGGAAGTCTTGAGGAAGTTGCTGAATGATGAAATAAGTGTTCGCATGCAGCGTAATTTGGTACAAGGGAGGTCCTTAATGGAAATGCTGGAGCATTCAATAGCCAAATATCACAACAAGGTGATTACTGCCGTTGAAGTGATTGATGAATTGATAGGGTTGAGTAAACACATTGTTGCACAAGATGATGTAGCCAAGACATTGGGGCTTTCGGAATATGAATATGCTTTCTATTCAGCGGTAGCAGATAATGATAGTGCCATGGAACTGATGGGAAAAGACAAACTTCGTGAATTGGCTGTGGTACTGACTGAGACAATACGGAATAATGCGTCTATTGATTGGGAAATTAAAGAAAATGTACGTGCAAAAATGCGTGTAGCCATCAAACGCTTATTGCGTAGATATGGTTATCCGCCTGATATGCAATTGTTAGCAACGGAAACGGTGATTAAGCAAGCGGAAATGATTTCTGCGGAACTTATTAGACCAACAATGACTAACACATAAAATTTATGACAGAAACCAACCGCAAAGATTATAAAAAAGAACCGACCTCAGAACTTGATATTGAGAAGGAGGTTGTGGCGTTCCTTAACTACAAGGAAGGCGGATACATCTATATCGGTATTGATAAGGATGGTTCAACTGTGGGCGTGAGTGATGTGGATGATTGTATGCTGAGGTTGAAAGACCGCATCAAGCACAACATTTCACCTTCGGCTATGGGACTATTCGATATTGCTGAGGAACAGAGGGATGGGCACAGCATTATCAAAGTTACGGTGGCGAGTGGAATCGAGAAACCATATTTCAAAACGAAGTATGGAATGACTCCACGAGGTGCGTATCTGCGTGTTGGAACATCGGCTGAGCCTATGCCTCAGGAACAGATTGACCGTTTGTTTGCTATGCGTACACGCAACTCCATTGGTCGCATTGTATCTAACCGTCAGGATTTGAGTTTTGAGCAGTTGCGTATCTACTACGATGAGCGAGGCAAGAGACTTAATGACAATTTCAAGCGTACATTGGAGTTGCTTACAGATGAAGGAAGGTATAACTATGTAGCCTATCTGTTAGCGGATGAGAACGGCAATTCAATCAAGGTGGCGAAGTATTCAAGCCTTGACCGTTGCGATTTGGTAGAGAATAACGAGTATGGATACTGCTCTCTTATTAAAGCGACCAAGAGTGTATTATCAAAGTTGGATATCGAGAACAAGGTCGCTGCAACGATAACTCCAATGGAACGCATTGAAACTCCATTGTGGAATAAGGTTGCCTTGCGCGAGGCGGTTATTAATGCCATCGTGCATAACGACTACTCGTTTGAAGTACCACCTAAGTTTGAGATATTCCCCGATAGGCTGGAGATAACCTCAGCAGGTCGTTTGCCTGAATCGCTCAGTCGTGAGGAGTTCTTCAATGGTATATCTATTCCGCGCAACAAGGAATTGATGCGTATCTACCGTGATGTGGAATTGGTAGAGTCGTTAGGCTCTGGTATACCTCGCATTCTGCGTGCATATGGCGAAGATTGCTTTAAGTTTACTGATAACTTTATTCGCATAACTTTACCGATAACGTCCAATGCCCAGATAAATGAGGGTGTAAATGAGGGTGTAAATGAGGGTGTAAATGAGGGTGTAAATGAGGGAGTAATTTTTGATTTAGAAGGGGTGACAGATAATGTAAAACAAGAATTGATAAGTGTTATGAGTCTCTTTAAGGATGATGAAGGCCTGAGATTAAAAGATATTGCTTTGAGTTTAGAACGGCCCACAAAAACCATTGAACGATATTTGAAAATCCTTAAAGACCAATCTTTAATTGAATTTAGGGGGGCGCCTCGTAATGGGAAGTATTATAGGATATAAAGCAGCAGAATTGTTTACATAAAAGCCCTTTATTATAAATATTTAAAAGATAATACGGTGCTGTAAGAGGCACTGAGATATTGAAATAATCGGGGTGTCAGGAGAATCTGGCACCCCCCTGCTTTTACGTGCAATTTGATGGCCCAATTTTAGGGAAACTTAAACCCGAGGATTTTTTAGCACCACCCTACAAACCTACCTGGTGAGAGAGAACTTCATACTCATGCCGAAGTCCTGTGTGACGGTGGGGTAGCTGCTGCTGGAGAGCAGGGGTTCGGAGCGCTGGCGGTCGTAATAGAGACTGAGGCTTACCATTCGGCTTACGGTGTATTCCACGGCGGCACTGGTCTTGAATGCCTTGCTGCCCGATGTGGCTTCGCTCAGACTGGTCTGAAGGTCGCGACGGATGGCGTTCTGGTTGCGCAGACTGAAGTCGAAACGCAGATTGAGGTCGTGTGCGAAATTGCTCTTGCTGGTAGAGACCACTTCGGGTTCCTTGTTCTCGCCATCGCGCTTCTTGCTGTTTGGCGCGCGCTTCTTGGCCTTGGCACTGGCCTTTCCGCTTCCGAAGATGCTGCTCAGACGGAAGTCGTTGATCTTATAACCCCATCCGATGACCATATCCTTTGAACCGGTTTCGTTAATCTGTGCACTGGTTACACTCAGTGTGGAAACGCGGGTGGTCTTGTATTCCATCTTCAGGGTCATGTTGTTCATGAAGGTCATGTTCAGTCCGATAAGGGGTGAGAAACTTTCATTCAGGCTGACCGTGCTGATGTCGAACATGGAACTTGGCATGAAGGTACCGGTGGTTGTATTCAGCGCATAACCCATTGCACCGCCACTGCCCATGCTTTCCACCCATGAACTGTATGACTGGTAGGCGCCCACGTTATATATGCTCTTGTATCCGTGAGTCAGGTTTACGCTCTTGAAGTTGTCACGTACCCAGGGCAGATTGCTAAGTCCCTTGTAGGTTACGTTCCAGTTGGGAAGCATTTTTGACATGGCAGGGAAGATGTCCAGTGCGCTGGTCTTGGCATCGCGGCCGGTGTAGGCGGCCAGGAAGGCCGGTATCATCACATCAGCGCTGTATTTGTTTACGGTTCCGTTTGCGGGGTTGAACTGGCCTTGGAATCCGACTCCTTGGGGGTATTCAGTTCCGATGTATTGCTGTTCAACGCGTTGTTGCATGACGTCCAGATTGTGTTGGAAATCGGTAAAGGTCTTGTTCCTGTATCCGTTGCGTGCCGAACCGGGTCCGCGGAAGGCTGTGCGCAAGGAGATGGTGGTCATGCTGAAAGATCCGCTCTGCACGGTGGGGTTGCCCTGATACATATACTGTATGCTCTTGTTGCGGCTGTGGGTGTGGCTCATGCTGAGGTCTATCTTCAGATCGGTGATCGGCTCTACCGTAGCCTTGATCTGCATGTCCTCGGTACGGGCTGTGGTGGCGGGGGTGCTCACGCTGTCCGCACAGAGCAGCCAGCCGCGTTCCTTGGCACGTTCGATATAGGAGTCGCCTACAAGACCGAAACCGAAGTCTACACCGGGGCTGAAGGGACCATTGCCGCCGTTGCGGGTTTGTCCCAGCATGTCGCCCACTTGCGGCAGGAAGCCGGGCAGGGCAAGGTTGTAGGTGTTGCGGTAGCTCAGGCTTACGTTGCGCAATGACATGAGCAGGCGCGCGCCGGCCTGTGCCCAGGTGTACCACTTTTGTTCCTCGCGCTTGGGCAGGGCAATGATGTTGAGGCGCAGCTGGGTGGTGTCTTCCACTTCGTTCTTTATACGGATGGAGGTTTCGTCTATCCTCTTGTAGCGTATCTTGACGGGATGTCCGGTGGAGTCGAGGGCCGTTATACGCAGGCGGTTGCTCTTCTGGTCGTGTTTGACGACAAGCTGGGAGTCGGGCAACAAGGCGATTTCCTTGGCAAATCCCTGTACCTTGCGGTTGGGCAGTTTCTTGTCGCTGACACCCTTGGCGTTGCTTTGCTTGCGTGCGAGAATGGAATCCAACGGCTCGCCGGTCTTTTCGCTTTCGGCCTTGGCTTCCGCCATCATCTTCTCCTGCTCTTCCTTCTGTTTTTCCTTGGCCTCGTCTTTCCGTTTCTTTTCCTGTACCTTCTTGTTGGCTTCGTTCTTTGCATTTGAGGCAGAGAAACGCTTGTTGGTCTCTTTCAGGAACTCTGAATGGTTGTAGAGGGTCTCCATGGCCAGCTTACCGTTCAGATTGATGGTGCGTTGTGTGTTTACGGTATGTCCGAGTGTGCTTCCATCCTGTAGCTCGGCTCCGCGCTTCCAGCCGTAAGTGCCGTTGTAGCTTCCGTCGGCCGTAATCCAGTCGAATATGGGGATGCGGTGTATGGGCAGCTTGTAGCTTACCTGTACGGTCTGGTTGTAATCCAGCGGACGGCCAAAGTTGCGCAGGCTCATCTTTACGCTGTCCTTCCACGCGTCGTAGCGGTCTGCGTAAAGGTCCTTGTTCACTTGCATGTAGGGTTCTTCCACCTCGGCGCGTGTGCCGCTCTGGAAGTTGAAGTGGAGAGCCTTGAATATATCCCATCTCAACTGGAACTGGCGGTTCCAGAGGAAGCTTTGGCTGAAGTTTACGGGCAGTGCGTTGGGGCTTTGCAGATTGTCCAGATCGCGTTCCTGCAACTCGTAGTAATTGCGTGTGAGGTCGGTGTTGAACGTGATGCTTTGTGGGGCAAAGGACAGATTCTGGTCTTTAACAATCTGCAGCCACTTGCTCTTTCCCTTGAGGTCCTTGAAGGGTTCCCATGTTTTCCAGTTGGGGCTCCAAGAGTAGTTCATGCCGCCTTTCCAGGTGCGTTCGTTCTCATATACTGTGGTCTCGCCTTCTGTGCTTTGCTCGGTATGGCTGTAGTTGAAGGTGAAGTTGGCGGGGTCGTAGGGCATGGGGTGCTTCTTGCTGGCAATGTTCACACGGATGCCGCTGAAAGAGAGGTTGCGGCTGCGCTCGGTGTGTGTGGTAAGTGAACTCAGCGAGTCGCGCTCCTGTTGTGTGGCGAGTGCGTCAATGGCATCCTGAAGCATCATGTCCGTGTCGAAAGGATTGTATTTCGGCTTAACGGTGGTCTTGCCATAACTGTAATACAACGGCACGCTAACCTTGGCTTTTTCGGGCAGGATGCGTCCCAGTTCCACTTGTGTGGTTATGGTGTAGTCTATGGTGTTCTCATCGCTGCGGTCGGCCACGCTCTGTTCAATGCCGCCGAAACCGGCCGTCTCCATTTGTGCCGCCACATTCACGCTACCGATGTCGCTGAGCTGGACGTTCATGTTACCCTGGGCCGCCCATCCGCCTTCGTTGGAGAATTCCTGCAGGCGCAGTTCGTTGGCCCATACTTCCACGCTCTTGACCGTGCGTCCGTTGTTGCGCACACCCACCATGATGGTCTTGACCTCGCCCAATGTGGGATTACCCATGATGGTAACCTTGTTGCTGGGACGACGTTCGTCATATTCCGAATAGCGTGCGTTATAGGACGCCATGCCCAGACTGTTGCGTGTGTTGCGTGCCTTCTTTAGGTTGGTGAAGATGTCCAGGTCGATATCAATGAGGTTGTCCTCGGGCCATACGGCACGTTGGTCTGCCGGTGAGTAGCGGTTGTATTTGTTGCTCGGGGGAGTCAGTTTCAAGGGCACTTCGTATTCGTAGTAGTTGCTCTTGTAGTCGGAACCCAAACGGATGAAGATGCTGGTTTCGCCGTCCGCTGTAGCCGTAATGTTCTGTGCCAGTGCATTGGCGTGGACAAACATCTGAAGGTGTTTGTATTGGCGCATGTTGTAGTTGCAGTTCTTATATACGGCTCTGGCATCGCCGGGGGCAAGGCCGTCCACCGTGATGGCCATGGCCTGCTCGTTGCTTTCCACCAATTGGGTCTGGCTGGGGTCTGTGATGGTGCTGATGCCCGGAGGCAATACGTAATTGACAGGCTCCTTGTCGTTGTTTTCTTCGATATTAACCGTGCTGACGGTGATGGTTCCGTCTGATGAGGGAGACTGTCCCACGTACAGGGGCTGGTCGTAGGTGCGCCAGTCGCCATGTACCAGGTCAAGGGTGGCCAGACGAAGGATGACTTCTTCGCTGAAGCCAGTCATGAACATACGCATGAAGCGGATGCTGGTGAAGTCGGAAATGCTGCCCACACGACTTTCGTATGCGTCAATGGGTACACGGAACAGGTACCATGTACATTCTTCAGTCTTGCCGTTGCGCAGCTTTACGCTGGCTTGGCGTTTGTCGGCAATGTGGTTGCGTCCGACCACCATGTCTTCCGGACGGATGCTTATGCGGTACTGGTAGTACTTTTCATATTCGTTCAGCGTATAGTCCTGGTTGATGTCTTCGATGTCGGGCGTGCTTTTCCAGGCCGTTTCATAGCTTTCGGGGTTGGTGTCGCTGTCCGCGCTGTTGCCCTGGGGCATGTTGATGCGCTTGTAACGGTTCAGAATACTGGTCTTTGCATGGTCGAAATCCGTTCCGCGGTAATAGTGGTAGTTGTCGTTCGCGGGGTCGGCCTGCAAGCTGTCATACACCTGTGCATTGACACGGCCCTGCATTTGGGCGAGGAACTGCTGATAGGTGGCAAATGACTTTTCCTCTTCGTCGTTAAGGCCGTTCAGACCCACATCTTGTCGTGCGCGCGAACCTTCTTCATTATTGAAAGCGTAGGTTACGCTGCTGGTGTTGGGCATACGTCCCCAAATGGTTTCGGTGAAATACTGGCTGTTGCCGTCAACGGGCATACCGCTTTCAAAATATTTCTTTCCGTCCTTGAGAATGTCTTCGCTTACCTCTCCCAGGTTGATGTAGAAATCTCCGCCGTGGTTTCCGGGGGTGTTTTGCTTGTACACGAAGGGGTCCATCATCCAGAACTCGATGTATTGGATGTTCTGCGCTTCAAAGTCGGTATTCTCCATTCTGCGCATCAGTCCGCCCCATCTTGTTTCAGGACGGGTGAGGCGGCCGTCTGACGTTACGTCTGTGGTAAGGTTATAAGGACCACGCTCAGAGGGGTAGAAGGCGAGGTTGAGCACGCTCAGACTGCTGGCGCTGGTGTAGCTGTTCTGTGCTTTCTGCGGATAGAGCTCACGTTCATAGACCTCGCGTACATAGTGGTTTGAAAGTTGTTCCAGGTCGCTTTTGATATGACTGGGCGTGAGTGTGCTGCTTCGGCGGGTGAAGATGGGGTCTACATAGTACCATGCCATTAGGGCGCGGTTGTAGCCGTAGCGGACATCGCTTGTGAGCTTGCTTTCCGCAAACATGCTGGGCGTACTGGCCATAATCCAGTAGGTGGGCTGTGAAAGGCTGGTTTTCTGGCTGCTGTTTTCGAAGTCGTCCAGATATGACGCCTCGCCCTGAATCTTTTTGTTCTGTCCGGCCATAAGTTGTGCCACTTCCGCATTGAATGAGATCTGGCTGGGCTGTGTGGCCTGTATCAAAGGCAGCTTGTCCACCATGTCCGTGAGCCACTGGCTTTCGCGCTTCCAGTTGATGCGGGCGCCCCAAAGGGTATTCTTCAACGGCTCGTTGCCCATATTGACCTTTGTGGTCAAAGGCTGTTCGTTGAGGAACATCAGCGTACCGCCCAGGGTGAAGTTCTTGCTCACTTCATAGTCGAGGTTCACACCCATCATGGTCTTGCGCTGCATGCCGTAGTTGTCGTTGCTTTCCACACTGGCGTTCACCTTTGTGCCGGCATCCAGAATGCTCTGGTTGATGATGGTTACGCGTCCCATGCTGTAATCTACCAGATAGTCGCTGTTCTCTGTCAGGGTCACACCGCCGGCGGTTACGATTACGGAACCCTGCGCAATGTTGGTCACGCCCAAGTCAATTTCACTGCTGTTGCTTCCCTTGTACTGGCCGGTCAGCAGGAACTTGTCGTGTTCGGCAATCTGCTTGGCCACGGTCTTGGTGCTGTCGTACAGTTCGGGGAAGCAGTATTTGTCCGCAATGGCGTCGTTGCCAATCCATTTTCTCAAGTGGCTTCCGAAGGGCTCTGCTACGGGGAAGATGATGCGTCCGCGGCTGACGGTGTATCCTTCGATGTAGTCAAACTGTCCGTTGCTGTTCAGGTTGTTGTTGGCGTCCAGACGGTCCAACTGCATGGCACGCAGCAAGGGAGTGTTCTTCAGTTTTTCTTCGGGGATGTAGGTGAGATATACACCTGAGCTGTCACTCTGATACTTGATGTCCAGGCGGAATTTCTCGCTGCTCATGCTGCTGGCGCCCAGGTTGTAGATGTTCTTCATCATCAGTTTCCAACTGGGCGACTTGGGACTACCGGTGGTGCCCTTGAGCAATTTGACGAAAAGGGCTTCAGAATTGTTGCTCAGGTCGGCCGCAAATTCACCAACCTGATAGGTTGTGCCGCCGTAGGTATATTCATAGGCGATGGCCAAGACGTCATCCGTCTGTAAAGTGCTGTTCAGACTGACGTATCCCAATGCCTGATTGACGGAGTATTCGCTGCTGGAGAGCAGGCGTGCGCTTTGCAGCTTTTCGTAATCGACAGAACCTTCAAATCCGGGAATCTGGTCCAGGATACCTGTGGCTTGGCTGATGTCGCGCGCTCCGGCGTAATTGTTTACCAGCATGTCATACAGCGAGTTCGCACGGTTGGCGGGAACGCGGTATTCGTTGTTGACGGTCCAGATTGGGTTGCTTACTTGAGAGGTTTCTCCCAGGTCGGCCAAGGCGATGATGTTGCGGTTGTTGGTGGTGCTGGCCGTCTTGTTTGTAACCCAGATTTCCACGCGCTTGATGGAGATTCCGCTGGCAATGGTGGGGAGCGACTGCATGTTGCGGTCGTATTGCTGGCGGAAGAAGTGGTTCAGGAAGAAGTGGCGGTTCTCTTCGTAGTTGGTGGCCGAGAACTCAAAGGTGTTGGTCTGGCTTCCGCCTTTGCTGCTTACGCTCTTGCTTGCACTTTTCTTTTGGCTTACCACCGTCTGCAGTTTCAGTTTGCCGAACTGTACATCGGTACGCAAACCGAAAAGGCTGCTTACGCCCGGCACCAGGCTCATGTTGCTGGGGAAGGAAACATTTCCTGCTTCAATCAACTTGATGATGTCGTCTTCCTTGCCGTCATATTTCAGCTTCAGATTCTGTGCATCATAGTCGAAGGTAGATTCGGTGTTGTAATTCAGATTCAGATTGATTTTGTCTCCCACCTTACCTGTCAGGCTGAGGTTGATTTTTTCATCGAAATCGAATCCGAAGGTCTTTCTGCGGTTGGCGGCCAGTGCAGGGTTGTTCACGCGCTTCATGTTTCCGCCCAGTTTCAGCTCGGCACTTCCCTGGGTCTTGATCTGCACGCCTCCGGGACCAAATATTTTTTCCGCGGGACCCAGGTCAAATTTCATGTCGGTGAAGTCGAACTTGTTTTTCCCTTCCTGCTCAAACGCTTCCGCATTTTTCTGCTTGTAATAGCGCTTCATGCTTTCCTTGATGCTCCATTCCTGGTATTCCTCAGGCGTCATCAGCAATGGGGCGCTCAGATAGCCGGTTGCGGTGGTGATGTTGAAGCCGTTGGCGTTGGTTGGCAGGATACTTCCTCCGGTGGCGGATGAGGTGTTCTGCTTGCCGGGCTGCGGACCCTTGTTCTTTCGTGCGCCCTTCTTGCCGTTGGCCTCCTCGTCCAGTGTGGTTCCCACGCTGTAGGTGTTGTCCTTCTCGTCGTAGGTCACTTCTGTTTTCAGGTTGTCGGGGTCGCGCAAGTCCGCTGTTTTCTTGCGCAGGTCGTCTGTGTCTGAAGTGCCGGTACGTCTTACGCTGTATCGGGGCTTGCGCCTTGTTGTGGTGTCTTTTGCTGTGGTGTCTTGCTGTGCCGTTCCAGGGGACAAAACAGTTGTAGGCATCTCGTTCAGGGGAGATGCCAGATGCATGGCGGCCAGCACATGAATGCTGAATGCGATGAGGAATAGGGCAAAAATTTTTCGCGCGCTCACGATATATATAACGTGTATGTACGAATTTTATTATATCACTTTCCTTCTTTTTTTTACGGGGCGGTCAACATTTTCCTCAAAAATGACTATCTTTGTCCCGATAAATGCTTGAAAAGAAAGAATTATGATTGAATATTTACGTGGCCGCCTTGCCGAACTCACTCCTGCAATGGCAGTGGTAGATTGCGGTGGGGTGGGGTATGGTGTGAACATATCCCTCAATACTTATGCCGCATTGCAAGGAAAGGATGATGTGAAGCTGTGGATTTATGAAGCCATTCGCGAGGATGCCTTCCAGTTGTGGGGGTTCAGCAATACGGCAGAGCGTTCCCTTTTCCTGCTCCTGATTACGGTGAGCGGCATTGGGGCGGGTACTGCCCGAATGATTCTGAGTGCAATGACCACAGCGGAATTGTGCAACGTCATCAGCGAGGGTAATGACAAGATGCTGAAGCAGATAAAGGGAATCGGCCCCAAGGCCGCACAGCGTATAATCGTGGATTTGCGGGATAAGATCGGTTCCTTGGGAATTGATGCCTCCGCTGTTTCTCCCGCATCTTCTGCGGCATCGCCAGGGGTGAATGCGGAAGTGTTGGAAGAGGCGGTTTCCGCACTTACTATGTTGGGCTTCAGCCCTGCGCCTTCCCATAAAGTGGTGCAGCAGATTCTGCGTGACGAACCCTCTGCTCCTGTTGAACGTGTAATCAAGCTGGCTTTGAAAATGCTTTGATAGCAGACTGATGAAACTTTTGTCATTAAAACATAGCCTGTTTCCCTGTCTTTGGCTGCTGTGCATGGTGGTAATGCCGCTCCATGCACAACCTGCCCTTGTCCCGGGAAAGGGGAAACTGATGGTAAGGGAACTTTCTCCCCGAAAGGGATTTGAACTGCTCAATACCTCTGCATTCGGTCCTCGTGTCTTGGCGCGGGTTCCCGAAGGCAACATATCAAAGGCAATGGAGCATCCTACATTCAGATGGATACTTGAGTGTTACGAGCGTTCGCAGCGTGTCCCGGTGAGGAACTATACCATGAACATGGCTTCATACCCACAACGGGTTGAACCTTTGTTGACAGACCTGTGGCACCAGTTTGCCCCTTACAATACGCTTGCTCCCCAGATAGAGGGTGAAAGTTGTGCCGTTGGATGCGTGGCGCACGCCATGGCGCAAGTGATCAGATACCATCGTTTTGCCCAGGGAAGCGGAACGTACACCTATATCGATTCGGTGGGCTGCAAGCAAACGCTGACGGCGGAATTCCCTGCTGGGGGGTATGACTTTGAACAGATGCTGGATGTCTATGATGAAGGCAGATATTCTCCAGCGGAATTGATGGCGGTTGCATCCCTGTTGCGCGATTGTGGCATTTTGGTGAACATGCAATACGGGGTGGCAGCAAGTGGAGCCTATTCCATTCGGCAACCCCAGGCATTGACTGGCTTTTTCGGTTATGACAAGGGCATGCAGATGTGCTATCGCGATTTCTACACGTATTCCGAATGGGAGCTTATGCTGAAAGGGGAATTGGCCGCAGGAAGGCCTGTGCTGATGTCTGCCCGGTCACCCTCTCTTTCTCATGCTTTCTGTTGCGACGGTTACGATGAACAAGGATTGTTCCATCTGAACCTGGGGGGAGCAGGCGATGCCGACGGCTATTATTACCTTCCCTATCTCACCCCTAAGCAGCCGGAATGGTATGATGAGAACAATCCGGAAGGCGGGATGAACCTTCTGCAGTATATGACCATCGGCATACAGCCGCCGCTCTCTTCGCCTGAAATGCAGACGGAACGCCATTCGTACGGTTTCTCCCATATAGAGGCTGTCCGTAGCAAAGGACTGCTTGCGGATACGTTAAGCATAGCCACGCATTGCCTTGCCAATGTGGGGTGGAACTATCATCAGGGAAAAGTGGCGCTGTTGCTGAAAAAAAATGACAAAATCATAACCTCGTTGGCAGAATATCCTCATGAATTCCAATTCGCGGATATCGACGGGATTGCGTACACCGACACCCTTTCTTTTGTGCTGCCGGCCAATACGGAAGAGGGGACTTATCGTGTGGTCCCCTGCTTTGAGGAAGGGCAGGGAAGTTGGGAAGAGGCAAGGACAAGTGTGGGAACGCCCAATTACTTGTTGCTCAATGTGGAAAAGGACAGCGTGCATCTGCGCTCTGACGAATTGGCGTCGGCTTATCTTACATTGGATGCCTATGATTTCCCCGACACAATTGTCCGTGGCACAAAGCCGCCTTTCTCCATCACCTTGCGTTGCCATCGTTCAGAGTTTTGCGGCAGGTTCTATGTGGTGCTTTCTCCCGAAGACAATCCGGACGATTTGCGCATAATCCAATACCAGGGCCTTACCTTGTCCGATGGTGAAGAGACTGTTAGACAATTCAATCGGACTTGGGTGGGAGTAGCCTCCGGACCGTATCATCTGCGGGTTGCCTATGAGGGCAATCTGTTCACGGATAGCCTGGTATGGCTGTCCGAAGAGCCGCTCAAGACGATTCAAGTGGTAGAGCCGGGAACTTCTGTCGGCAAGGTGGAATACGAAGGCGGAAACGCAAAATATTATGACACAGGAGGGCGGAGAATACCCGAAGGGACAAGGTTCCGTGGGCTTGTCATACGCCAAGGAGACAACAAGGAAAATAAAAAGATAATAATGAAATGACGATGAATAATAATACCCAATACCTTTTGAATACGGCCATCCAAGCCGCCCTGCAGGCCGGACGCGAGATCATGCAGATTTATACCGACCCCTCGCAGGACTTCGGCATAGAGAAGAAGGCCGACAACAGCCCCCTCACCCTGGCCGACAAGGCTGCGCATTGCTGTATAATGACCTTCCTGGAGCCCACCGGCATCCCCGTCTTGAGCGAGGAAGGGCGCCATCTCCCCTTTGAGGAAAGGCAAGCCTGGGAACGGTTGTGGGTGGTGGACCCTCTGGACGGCACCAAGGAGTTCATCAAGAAGAACGGCGAGTTCACCGTCAACATCGCATTGGTCAGGAATCAGATTCCCGTCATGGGTGTCATTTATGTGCCGGCTAAAGACCTGCTGTATTGGGGGAGCGAGGACGGTGCTTTCAAGGCAACCGTAACCTGTGGAGAAACGTTCCCCGATGTGGAGGAAATCCTGTCTGCGGGAATGCGCTTACCGTTGGAAACAACTGGCCGTGACTCTTTTGTGGTGGTGGCATCCCGCTCGCACATGAGTGCCGACACACAAACTTATGTGGATGAAATGCAGCGCCTTCATGGCAAGGTGGAATTGCTTAGCAGCGGAAGCAGTATAAAGATCTGTATGGTGGCCGAGGGAACCGCCGATGCCTATCCGCGTTATGCCCCCACAATGGAGTGGGACACGGCAGCCGGTGATGCCATTGCCCGTGCAGCCGGTTGTTCTGTCATAAATGCGGAGACGGGCTGTCCGCTCAAATACAACAAGGAAGATTTGCTGAATCCCTGGTTCTTGGTGGAGAGTGGCGAGAAGTAAGAAGGTTCGTATTTCGCAAAATACAAAATAGCCTTCGGCATCGCGTCTTCCAGACTCCTCTTTATCATTTCTCATTGTATTGTCATGCTGAATTTAGTTCAGCATCTGTCCGCGGAGAAGAACAAGAAAGGCTCGCGGTGAGATCCTGAAACGAGTTCAGGATGACATTATGCTTTTGTTAAACCATAATTTGTATGAAAGACCAATGGCCGTTAGCTTTTTGCTTATTTTGTAAAAATATATTGGAACACACTTATTTGTCAAAAATCGCTCTATATATTTGCGTGGCGAAGGGAAAATTAACGGCCACGCCATGCCGTAATTTTTCCCATGCCATGCGCTTGGAGCGGTGTAAAGATTTTTGCAGTTTTGCAAATGCGAAACTGCTCACGTTCGGCGTATTACAGTTCTATCACTTCCAAGTCTTTAAAGTTTTTCCCTTCTACCGTAAAGCGCACCAGTGTGCGTACTTGTTGCCAGCCTTGTATGCCGGCTGCTCCGGGGTTGATGTGCAGAAGGGAGAGGTTTTTGTCATAGAGCACTTTCAGGATATGGCTGTGGCCGCTGATGAAAAGGTCGGGCGGGTTCTGCATGAGTTGTTGCCGAATGCGAACGTCGTACCGTCCTGGATAGCCTCCGATATGTGTCATCATGATCTCGGCCTCTTCGCATTGCCATCGCAACACTTTTGGGAAGCAGCGGCACAGTTCGCCACCGTCTATGTTGCCTGTTACGGCACGGACGGGACAAATCTCTTCCAGTTGGGTGATGATGTCCATGGAGCCGATGTCTCCGGCATGCCAAATCTCATCACATTCTGAAAAGTATTTGGTGTATCGCGCGTCCCAATAGGCGTGCGTGTCGCTGAGCAGTCCTATTCGTTTCATCCTTTGGCCTTTTCAGTGGGGTTATGTGCTTTGATGTGCTTCATCTGCCACACCAGCATGCCGCAGGCCACGAAGAAACTGATGATGTCCGATGCCGGCATGGCCCAGAACACGCCGTCGAGTCCCCACCATTCGGGCAAAAGGGCGAGTAGGGGGATGAGGAACAGGAGCTGTCGGGTGAGGCTGAGGAAGATGCTCTTTCCTGCATGTCCAATGCTCTGGAAGAAGTTGCCGATGACCATCTGTATGCCCACAATGGGGAACAAGGCGGCAATGATGCGGAATCCGTGTTCCGAGAGGGATGTAAGCTCGGGGCCTGCGCCAAAAGCCTGTACCACAACACCGGGTATGAGTTCGGCAACAAGGAACGCACAGGTGGTGATGACGCTTCCGCCTATCATGCCATAGCGCAGGACGGCCCAGACACGGTTGTTGAGGTGCGCGCCCCAGTTGTAGCCTACAATGGGCTGCATGCCCTGGATGAGTCCGATGACAATGGTGATAAAGAAGAACAATACACGGTTCACTATTCCGTATGCTCCGATGGCCATGTCTCCGCCAAACTGCAGAAGCCTGTTGTTGCAGATAAGCACAACCAGACAGCTGCATGAGTTTACAAGGAAGGGGCTCAGACCGATGGCCAGTGTCTGACGCACAATGTCCGCCCTCAGCTTGTAGATGCCACGACGCAGATGCAGAAGCTCGCTTTTACGGCTGAAAAGTTTCAGCTGGACACCCAAAGAAACGGCCTGTGAAAGGATTGTGGCCCATGCCGCACCCTCTATGCCCCACTTGAACGTGAAGATGAACAAGGGGTCAAGAATCGTATTGAGGATAATGGTGAGAAAGGTGCAGTACATGGCGGTTCTGGGGTGTCCGGCACTGCGCAATACGGCATTCAGACCAAAATAACTGTGCGTGATCATGTTGCCGATGAGAATGACGCGCATATAGTCGCGGGCATAAGGCAGAGTGGATTCGCTGGCACCGAAGAGCATCAGGATGGGGTCCAGGAGCGGAAGGCAGATGGCTGTGAAGAGGATGCCGATGATGACGTTCAGGCTGATGGTATTGCCTAACACCTGTTGTGCCGTTTCATATTTCCCCTGGCCCAAACGGACACTGATGACGGTGCTCGCTCCCACACCGACCATTGCGCCAAGTGCGGTGGACAGGTTCATGAACGGGCTGGCCACCGCCATTCCGCTGATGGCCATGTCGCCCACGCCTTGCCCCACAAAAATGCTGTCAATGATGTTGTATGTAGAGGCGGCTGCCATGGCAATGACGGCGGGTACGGCATAGCGGACAAGCAGGGTAAGCACCTTTTCTGTGCCTAACTCCGTTGGGACGTGGGGTTTTACGTTATCCATGAAGCTTAATATTCAGAATGTTATTAATGTGTCTTCTTTAATTGCAGTTTTGCGGTTGCAAAGTTACGGCATTTTCTTTTTTTTCACAAGTTATATGCCCATTTTGGAACTTGTGATGGTTGGTGTTTTTATTGTTTTGCCCTTTTTGCTGCCATTTCCGCAATTAAAATGCCTAAATAATTGATTTATGTCAATAAATTTTGCAAAAAGTAAGTTTTTCTTCCGTTTTGCTTTTAATTTGAAACGAAATCGAGTAATTTTGTTTCGGTTTTTCATGGTGTTAGTTTGTTAAGGCCTGAAGATTGTTTATGTATAGATTAAGGCCGGACATCATTCCATGGTCCCCTGCAAGGGAGAACAGGAAGATGTTTTAATCTGAAAGTGGTTTGAGATTCGTCTTGAACCACTTTTTCTGTCTGCCTTTGTCCGATATAAGCGGGCGTCATCCCCCTTTGTGCGGATTTTTCGTATAGGCTTTAACTTTTTTTTATAAAAAAGGTGTGGCAAATGTTTTTTATTGCTAACTTTGCCCGTGAATTCCTAAAAAATGCAATAATTATTTATATTATTCATAAAAAAATGAGTACTCAAACAGAAAAGATCAAGGAGTTGGTAGAACTCCGTGTCAAGGCTCGTCTTGGTGGTGGTGAGAAGGCTATTGCCAAGCAGCACGAGAAAGGTAAGTACACCGCCCGCGAACGCATCGCCATGTTGCTCGATGACGGAAGTTTCGAAGAAATGGACATGTTTGTTCAGCACCGTTGTACAAACTTCGGTATGGACAAGAAGCACTATCTGGGCGATGGTGTGGTAACTGGTAGCGGAACCATTGGCGGCCGTCTGGTTTATGTTTTCGCACAGGATTTCACCGTAACAGCAGGTTCGCTGAGTGAAATGCTGGCCAGCAAGATTTGCAAGATTATGGACATCGCCATGAAGGTGGGCGCTCCCGTAATCGGTTTGAACGACTCTGGTGGTGCCCGTCTGCAGGAAGGTATCAACGCATTGGCCGGCTATAGCGAGATTTTCCAGCGCAACATCATGGCCAGCGGTGTGATTCCTCAGATTTCCGCCATTATGGGTCCCTGCGCCGGAGGTGCCGTTTACAGCCCCGCGCTTACCGACTTCACTTTGATGATGGAGAACACCTCATACATGTTCCTCACCGGCCCCGCCGTTGTGAAGACCGTTTTGGGCGAGGTGGTAACCCAGGAGCAGTTGGGTGGTGCCAGCGTGCATGCCACCAAGTCTGGTGTGACTCATTTCACCGCTTCTACCGAGGAAGAGGCCATGGCCATGATCAAGCAGCTCATCAGCTTCATTCCCCAGAACAACCTGGAGAAGGCTCCCCGTGTAGAGTGCACAGACCCCATTGACCGCAAGGAAGATTTCTTGAACGAGATCATTCCCGAGAACCCCAACATGCCCTACGATATGTATGAGGTAATTGCCGGTATCGTGGACAACGGCGAGTTCATGGAGGTTCAGCCCAATTTTGCCAAGAACCTTATCGTGGGCTTCGCACGCTTCAACGGCGAGTCTGTGGGTATCGTGGCCAACCAGCCCAAGCAGTTGGCAGGTGTGCTCGACTGCAACGCCAGCCGCAAGGGCGCTCGTTTCGTTCGCTTCTGCGACGCTTTCAACATTCCCATCGTAACTTTGGTTGACGTTCCCGGATTCCTTCCCGGAACAGGACAGGAGTACAACGCTGTCATCCTGCACGGAGCCAAGCTGCTCTATGCTTACGGAGAATGTACCGTGCCCAAGGTTACCGTTACCCTGCGCAAGAGCTACGGCGGTTCTCACATTGTGATGAGCTGTAAGCAGCTGCGTGGCGACATGAACTATGCATGGCCCACAGCCGAAATCGCCGTAATGGGTGCTGCCGGTGCCGCATCTGTACTTTATGCCAAGGAGGCCAAGGCCCTCAAGGACGAAGGCAAGGTTGAAGAGGCAAAGGCATTTGTCAAGGAGAAGGAAGACGAATACACCAAACTGTTCGCCAACCCCTACAATGCGGCAAGATATGGCTATATCGATGACGTGATTGAACCTCGCAACACCCGTTTCCGCATCATCCGCGCATTGGCACAGCTGGAGAACAAGAAGCTCACCAACCCCGCCAAGAAGCACGGCAATATTCCCCTCTAATAATATTATTGCGATATGATGATTTTAGCAACAAAATGGACAACGGCTTGGCTGATGACCGGACTGGGTTTCGGCGCTGTGTTTTCCATCCTGGTCCTTTTGGTACTTCTGCTGCAGATTTTCAGTTATGTGGCCGCTAAGAGCGAAGTGAAGCCCAAGGCTGCTACAAAGAAGGCTCCTGCAAAGGACGATACCAAACAGAAGGTTGAGGGATACGAGGAAGACATGGCCGCAGTGGCCACTGCCGTTTACCTGTATCTCAACAGCGCACATGACGAGGAAAGCGGTGTGCTCACCATCCAGAATGACGAGCGCTCTCTCTGGCATGCCGAGTTGAATGCAAGTGTGTAAATAACATAAATCGTTAAATAGTAAAATCCAAAGATATAAAAATGGAAGATTTTAAGTTTAAGATAGCCGGCAAGAACTATACCACTAAGGTTGTTGAGGAAGAAGGTGGCTCTTTGCTGGTAACAGTTAATGGCAAGACCTATCAGGTTGAGTTGCCCGGTCGCACACCTGCGCCCAAACCCGTTATTCGTCCTGCCGGTGGCGTTGCCGCCGCTCCCGTTGCCGCTCCTGCCGCTGCAGCTCCCGCCAGCGACACCACCGTTGTGGCTCCCCTGCCCGGCACCATTACCAAGGTGGTTGCCAAGGCTGGCCAGAAGGTGAAGAAGGGCGACGTACTCGTTGTAATGGAAGCCATGAAGATGGCCAACGACATTGTGGCCGAAGCCAACGGAACCGTTAAGGCTGTGAGCGTATCAGAAGGTCAGAGTGTAAACCAGGGCGATGTGCTGATTGAGTTCCAGGCAGACGCTGTGGCAGCTCCCGTTGCCGCTCCCGCTCCCAAGGCTGCTCCCGCTCCCGCCGCTGCTCCCGCTCCCAAGGCCGCTCCCGCAGGTGCCAACGCCGTAACCGCTCCGCTGCCCGGAACCATTACCCAGATTCTGGTGAAGGTGGGACAGCAGATCAAGGCTGGCGATACCGTTGTGATGATGGAAGCCATGAAGATGGAGAACAGCATCACCGCCGAATACGATGGTACAGTAAAAGCAATATTGGTACAGCAGGGCGCTCAGGTTCAGAGCGGAGAAGCCCTTGTTGAAATGGCGTAATGAATTATGAAGAATAGTATTAAGTTTTTCGGCGTTCTGGCACTTATGCTTTTGATGGCTGCTCCGGCAATGGCGGCAGACTTCAATATGAGCGATGCGCTCACCAAGTTCTGGAACGATATGGGCATCACATCCTTCTTCGTTGGAGAGGGTTGGAAGAATGCCGTAATGTTGGGCATCGGATGTTTCCTGCTTTATCTTGCCATCAAGAAGGAGTATGAACCCCTGTTGCTTTTGCCCATTGCCTTTGGTATGGTGCTTACGAACCTGCCCGGAGCCGGAATGTTCCACACCGAGATGTGGAACAATGAGTTCCTGAATCCGGACAGCCCCTATTATCACAGCTATCGCCACATCATGGCCGAGGGTGGATTGTTGGATATCCTGTACATCGGTGTGAAGGCCGGTGTCTATCCCTGTCTCATCTTCATTGGCGTGGGTGCGATGACCGACTTCGGTCCCCTGATTGCCAACCCCAAGAGCCTGCTTCTGGGTGCTGCCGCACAGCTGGGTATCTTCGCCACCTTCCTGGTGACACAGATTGACATCTTCGGATTCAATCCCCAGGAGGCCGCTTCAATCGGTATCATCGGAGGAGCTGACGGTCCCACCGCCATCTTCCTCACCACCAAGCTGGCTCCCCACTTGCTGGGTCCCATCGCTGTGGCCGCTTACTCTTACATGGCGCTGGTGCCCGTAATCCAGCCCCCCATCATGCGCGCGCTTACTACAAAGAAGGAACGCATGATCCGCATGAAGCAGCTGCGCACCGTTTCCAAGAAGGAAAAGATTGTGTTCCCCATCGTGGTGGCCATCGTGGTGTCGCTCATTCTTCCCTCTGCGGCTTCTCTTATTGGCTGTCTGATGTTGGGTAACCTCATGAAGGAGAGTGGTGTGGTTGAGCGTCTGAGCAAGGCTGTTCAGAACGAGCTGAACAACATCGTGGTAATCTTCCTGGGAACAACTGTGGGTGCTACCGCAACTGCAGAGTCATTCATGAATTTCCAGACCATCAGCATCCTTTGCGTGGGTATCGTAGCCTTTGGCGTTGGTTCTGCCGGTGGTGTATTGCTGGCCAAGTTCATGAACCTGTTCCTGAAGGAGAAGATCAATCCTCTGATTGGTTCTGCCGGTGTGAGCGCCGTGCCTATGGCCGCTCGCGTAAGCCAGGTAGAAGGTCAGAAGGCCGATCCCCGCAACTTCCTGCTCATGCACGCCATGGGTCCCAATGTGGCCGGCGTGATTGGCTCTGCGGTGGCAGCAGGTATCCTGCTCAGCTTCCTCGGATAATTTTTGAAGAAGAAAACTATTTTTCATGTAATAGCTTTTTAAGTTGAAAATCGAAACTGCAGTCTTGTGTTTGTGCGTGAGCATTGGCCTTGTCTGCAGTTTCACTTTTTTTTTATCTGTTTATGCAACCCCTTTCCCTTTACCAACTCAATGCCCTGGTGCGCGACGCCGTGGAACAGACCTTCCCCGACACGCTGTGGGTCGTGGGGGAACTGAGCGAGGCACGCCAGGCTGGCAACGGCCATTTCTATGGCGAAATCATAGAGAAGGACACAGACGGCCGCAACGTGCTGGCACGGGCGAGAATCCATTGCTGGGCGCGGCAGTATAACATCCTGCGTCTGCGCTTCATGCAGGAGAGCGGACAGGAACTGCGTGCCGGACTGCGGGTGCTGCTCCAGGTACAGCTCACGTTCCACGAGGCCTACGGCTATTCGCTCAACATCACGGACATTGACGCATCGTACACCCTGGGAAGCCTGGCACAGCAACGAAGGGAAATCCTGAGACGGCTCGACGAGGACGGCATCCTGCATGACAACCAGAGCCTTCCCCTTCCGCCGCTCACGCAGCGTATTGCCGTTGTCAGCGCGTCCACCGCTGCCGGATATGGCGACTTCTGCCATCATCTGCAGCACAATCCTTATCATTTCCGCTTTTCCGTGCAGCTTTTCCCCGCCGTCATGCAGGGACAGCATGTAGAGGAAAGCATCCTTTCGGCCCTTCAGCAGATTGCCGATGAGGCCGACGAGTGGGACGTGGTGGTCATCATCCGCGGCGGAGGAGCTGTGGCCGACCTCGCCTGCTTCGACACCTATCACCTTGCCGCCGCCGTGGCGCAGTTCCCCCTTCCCGTCATTGTGGGCATCGGCCATGAACGGGATGAGACCGTGCTCGACTATGTGGCGCACAAGTTTGTGAAGACCCCGACGGCGGCCGCCGACTTCATCATCGGCAACCAGACCGCGCAACTCACCGCGCTCGACCGCTTCTCTGCCCGCATCCACGATGCCGCCACGCTTGCCCTGCGCAGCCGTCAGGACAAACTCCGCAACGTATCGGCGCGCATGCCCCTTGGCGTGCTCAAGTACACCTTTCGCTGCAACCACCGCCTGCAACTGATGAGCCGCGCACTTTCCGCCGGCGCAAGCAGTGCCCTGGTGAATGCCGCGCACGACGCCGACCGCCTTTCGCAACGCCTCCACACAGCCGTTCCGCTCATGCTCGAACGCCGCCGGCACAGCCTGGACCTGCTGGCGCAGAAGGTGGCGCAGAACGACCCCCTCCGCATCCTCCGTAAGGGCTATTCCATCACCACCGTCCGCGGCAAGGTGGTTACCGATGCCGCACAAATCCAGCCCGGAGACAAGATACACACCCGTCTGGCACAGGGTGAGATAGTGAGCGAGTGCCAGGAAAAGAACACAACAACCTCAGAGTAGAATATATATATGCAGAAGAAAATGACATACGAACAGGCCATGCAGCGCCTGGAACAACTTGTCCAGGAGATTGAGCAGGGCACGCTGGGCGTGGACCACCTCATTGACAGGGTGAAGGAAGCGCAGACACTGCTCCAGTTCTGCCGCAACAAACTGGTGCAGGTGGAGAAGGATATAAAGGAAATTTTGCCCGACGAGGACAAATAAACACTTTTCCGCCAAAAAAACGGGATAATCGTTGTTCTACTGAACGAAATGATGTAATTTTGCACCCGCTATGAACCGGGCACAAACCCCCGGCAGTATAATTAGGAAATAAAAAAGATTGAATATATGAGCGAATTAGATTGGTCCAACATCGGTTTTGGATACCACAAGACCGATTACAACGTGCGCTGTTACTTCCGTAACGGAGCATGGGGCGAGATTGAAACCTGCAGCGAAGAAACCATTCCCATGCACATGGCAGCCACCTGTCTCCACTACGGACAGGAAGCCTTCGAAGGCCTAAAGGCATACCGTTGCCCCGACGGCAAGGTGCGTGTGTTCCGTGTGGACGAGAACGCCGCCCGCCTGCAGAGCACCTGCCGCGGCATCCTCATGCCCGAGGTGCCCACCGAACTCTTCATCAGCATGGTGGAGAAGGTGATCCGCCTCAACGAACGCTTCATCCCCCCATACGAGAGCGGAGCATCCCTCTACATCCGTCCCCTGCTGCTCGGCACATCGGCACAGGTGGGCGTACACCCCTCCGAGGAGTACATCTTCCTCATCTTCGTAACCCCCGTAGGTCCCTACTTCAAGGGAGGCTTCGCCGCCAACCCCTACGTCATCATCCGCGAGTATGACCGCAGCGCACCCCTCGGCACCGGTGTGTACAAGGTGGGCGGAAACTATGCCGCCAGCCTGCGTGCAAACAAGATGGCACACGACCTGGGATACAGCTGTGAGTTCTATCTGGACGCCAAGGAGAAGAAGTACATCGACGAGTGCGGAGCCGCCAACTTCTTCGGCATCAAGGACAACACCTACGTCACCCCCAAGAGCACCAGCATCCTGCCCAGCATCACCAACAAGAGCCTCATGCAGCTTGCCATGGACATGGGCATGAAGGTGGAGCGCCGCCCCATTCTGGAAGAGGAACTCTCCACGTTCGAGGAAGCCGGCGCCTGCGGAACGGCAGCCGTCATCAGCCCCATTGCCAAGATTGACGACCTGGACACCAAGACCAGCTACGTCATCAGCAAGGACGGACAGCCCGGTCCCGTCTGCACCAAGCTCTACAACAAGCTGCGCAACATCCAGTACGGTGTGGAACCCGACGTTCACGGCTGGACCCGCATCGTAATCGAATAAGAAAACTTACCTACTATATTATATACATCGGCGGTGCGCCCCTTCCAGGGCGTGCCGCCAAACTTTTAGACCCCACGCCCACCCACCGTCGCGCAGGGGACTGCGCTCCCCTCACTGCGGCACAGATTGACATTTAGTCAATCCTCTAAAGGCCTTGTTCGCCCCTCCCTCTATGGAGGGGAGTATATAGCAATGAGCGATGAGCCGTGAGCCGTGAGTTGTGAGTTATGAGCGATGAGCTAAAACGTCTGTAAAGACGTGATGCCGAAGGCGAATAGCCGCGGGTTCTTGAACCCGTGGAAATAAAAGGGATGAATGAAATGGCGTCTGTAAAGACGCGGAACGGCAACGTGTCCGAGGGCTTAAAAGCCCATCGGTATTCAATTTCCCGTCTTTCAGACGTGGTTAGTTGAGGGGCTTCTTGTCTCCCACGGGTTTAAAAACCCGCGGCTATTTAACTTCCCGTCTTTCAGACGCCGTTCGTTGAGGGACTTATAGTTTTCCCGAGGTTTGAAAAAACACGGAAACAAAAAGAAAGAATCAATGGCGTCTGAAAGACGCGATGCCGAAGGCGAAATAGCCGCGGACTTTTAAGTCCGTGGAAACAGAAAGGATGAGTAAAATGGCGTCTGAAAGACGCGGAACGGCAACGTGTCCGGGGACTTGAAAGTCCCGCGGTATTCAATTTCCCGTCTTTCAGACGTGGTTAGTTGAGGGGCTTCTTGTCTCCCACGGGTTTAAAAACCCGCGGCTATTTAACTTCCCGTCTTTCA
This sequence comes from Bacteroidaceae bacterium, assembly GCA_017559845.1. Classification (GTDB taxonomy): domain Bacteria; phylum Bacteroidota; class Bacteroidia; order Bacteroidales; family Bacteroidaceae; genus Physcousia. Next base: position 97,274 of record JAFYQQ010000049.1, read on the forward strand.
G